>JAZKXN010000037.1:0-26536 GCA_045611605.1 Acutalibacteraceae bacterium | reverse complement strand
ATCGCGAGGGCCAAGCTCTAAACGAAGAGGAACACCCTTCATTTCATATTCAGCAAACTTCCAACCGGGTGACTGTTCACTGCCGTCAAGCTTAACGCGGCAAACCTTTTTAAGGGTTTCACAAACCTCGCCTGCCTTTTCCATAACGCCTTCCTTATGAGATGCGATAGGAACAATTACAACCTGAATAGGTGCGATTGCGGGAGGTAAAACAAGACCGCTATCGTCACCGTGGGTCATAATAACCGCACCGATAAGACGGGTGGTTGTACCCCAAGAGGTTTGGAAGGGGTGAACCATTTTGTTTTCTTTATCGGTAAAGGTAACGTCAAATGCCTTTGAGAAGCCGTCGCCAAAATAGTGTGATGTACCGCTTTGAAGTGCCTTACCGTCATGCATTAATGCTTCAATAGTATATGTAGCTTCAGCACCTGCAAAGCGTTCTTTTTCGGTTTTCTTACCCATAACAACAGGCATAGCCAAAACCTGTTCAGCAAAGTCGGCATATAATTTATGCATTCTTTCGGTTTCAGCCTTTGCTTCTTCAGCAGTTGAATGAAGGGTGTGACCTTCCTGCCACAAAAATTCGCGTGAGCGAAGGAAAGGACGGGTGGTCTTTTCCCAACGAACAACACTGCACCACTGATTATACAATTTGGGCAAATCACGATATGAATGAACTATATTTTTAAAGTGGTCACAGAAAAGGGTTTCAGAAGTGGGACGAACACAAAGGCGTTCTTCAAGCTCTTCACTGCCGCCGTGAGTAACCCAAGCAACTTCAGGAGCAAAACCTTCAACATGGTCCTTTTCTTTCTGAAGCAAACTTTCAGGTATAAACATAGGCATATAAACATTTTCGTGACCGGTAGCTTTAAAACGAGCATCCATCTGACTTTGGATAAGCTCCCAGATAGCGTAACCGTAAGGGCGAATAATCATGCAACCCTTAACCGAAGCATAGTCGATAAGCTCAGCCTTGATACAAACATCGGTATACCATTTTGCAAAGTCTTCATCCATTGAAGTGATTGCTTTTACTAATTTTTCTTTAGCCATAAAACAGGCGCCTTTATAGGCGTCTATTCCCACCTTTCGTATAAATATACACAGTTTTTTCATTATAACACATATATTATAAATTACAACACATAATTTTGCAACTGTTTTTATACATATAAATTAAATAAAAAAACTATTGACAAATTGCAAATTGTCAAATATATTTGTAATAGTAACTTCGCTTATGCGACAAATTTTCAGGAGGCATATTTTTATGACAATTGATAAAATTAAGCAAATTTTAGCAGATACACTTGATGTAAACGAAGATGAACTTTCAGCAGACACCAACATCGCAACTGATTTGGGTGCAGATAGCCTTGATGTTGTTGAAATTTTAATGTCTATTGAAGATGAATTTGATATTGAAATCCCCGATAGCGAAATTGAAAACATTCGCACAATCGGCGAACTGGTTGAATACATCGAAACCAATATGTAATAAAACATACATACGCCCGAGCCTTTTGGTTCGGGCATTTTTATTTTATTTTTTAAAAAAACACTTGCATTTATTTTTCAAAGTGCTATACTGCAAGTGCAACAAGGTGAAAGGGGTTTTGCAAATGAACACCGCACACAAAACACTTAGAAAAATTAATATGACCGATGGTCCGATTTTTCCCGCTATTATTCGCTATACCTTGCCCATAATGCTAAGTTCAATATTGCAACTTTTGTTCAACGCCGCCGACCTTGTGGTTGTGGGTCGTTTTTGTGATGATTTATGCGTGGGGGCCGTTGGTGCGACCGGCTCACTGGTTAACCTTATAACCAACCTTTTTATAGGTTGTGGTGCAGGTGTTGCAGTTTGTACCGCCAACGCTATTGGTAGCGGCAATAAAGATTTAACCCAAAAAATCGTACATACCGCTATTCCCTTAGCGGCTATACTTGGTCTTTGTATGTCGGTTATCGGGCTTATTTTCAGTAGACCGCTGCTCAAAATAATGAACACCCCTGCCGATATTTTACCACTTTCTACACTTTACCTTAAAATTTATTTTTTAGGTGCTTTGCCAAACTTTTTGTTTGAATTTGGTGCAGCAATTTTGCGTGCTTCGGGCGACACTAAAACCCCAATGAAATATCTTATCACTGCGGGCGCAACCAACCTTTGCCTTAACATTGTGTTTGTAACCCTTCTCGGTATGGACGTTGACGGTGTTGCCACCGCTACCGTTACTGCTCAAACCCTTTCTGCGACACTTATGATAATAACCCTTTTGAACCGCAAGGATGAATGTAAGCTTGTTTTAAAGAAAATCAAAATTCGCTGGTCTATCCTTAAAAAGATTGCCAAAATAGGCTTGCCCGCAGGGCTTAACGGTTCAGTTTTTTCTGTTTCGAATATGATTGTTCAAGCGTCGGTTAACTCCTTCGGTAGTGCCGCCGTTTCAGGTAATGCAGCTGCCGCAAGCCTTGAAGGCTTTATTTATGTGGCAATGAACGCCTTTTACCAAACAAGTCTTAACTTCACGGGGCAAAATATGGGTGCAGGCGACTTTAAGCGCGTATCCAAAGTTCTTCGCCGCAATTTGCTTTGTGTCGCTATCGTTGGTACCTTGGGCGGTATTGCGGTCAATGTTTTTGCAAGACCCTTGCTATCACTTTATGTCCCCGGCAACGAAATTGCTATTCAGACCGGCATGACCAGAATGATGTTTATCGGTCTGCCCTACGCTCTTTGCGGTATAATGGAAGTTTTCACAGGCGCCGTGCGCGGTATGGGCGCATCGCTTACCACACTTTTTATTTCGATTTCCGCCGTTTGCGGTTTAAGACTAACTTGGATTTTCACCATTTTCCAAATACCGAAATTCCATTCACTCAACAGCCTTTACTTTTCTTATATCATTTCGTGGATCGGTTGTATTCTGGCGCTGCTTGTTGCGTACAATATTATAAACAAACACAAAAAGCATGTTTACGAGCAACGCATTAAAGAACGGCCGAAAAAATTTGAAAAATAGAAAAAGCGTCCGATTGGACGCTTTTTAAAGTTTATCTTGACTTTTGTAAAATAATTCATTAAAATAAAATTGCTTAAGGGCGTAATATTTTAAATTTCAGACATTGTTTGTGTGCGTTTATTTTTGTTTATGCAAGTGAACACCTGTAAACACCCGAAAACAAAGAATAAAATTTAATCTAAGTTGTCCGACAATTTCTACCTCGGTGCACAGGGGTAGTGTTTTTTGTCGGATATTATTATGCCTTTTAGTAGATTACTGAAAGGATTTTTTATTATGAAAAAAAACGACTTAATATTTATTCAAAGTCAAATTGGATATAAGTTCAAAAATTTGAACTTATTACAGCAAGCATTCACAAGACGTTCGTATTCACAGGAAAACGGCGGAGAAAACAATGAGATATTAGAATTTATTGGCGATAAGGTTTTAGATTTATTTGCCGTAAAACTTTTAATCACTCAAAATAGTAACTCGGTAGAATTATATAAAAAATTCGACCCCAAGTTAAAGAAAAGTTGGTCTTATGAAGCCGAAAAAAAGTCTTTTCCAAAGGAAGACACTTTTATTGCCAAGTATTCAGAAGCAGAACTTACCGAATTTAAAAAGATTCTAGTCCAAAAGAAAACCTTGGCAAATCGAGTTGACGACCTTGGCATCGGCAATTGTCTACTAATGGGCAAGGGGGATATTCTACAGAATTTAAACGAAGAAAACTCTGTCAAGGAAGATTTGTTCGAAGCCATTCTCGGTGCTATTGCAATTGATAGCAATTGGAATATGGAAAAAATGCAAAATGCAGTTGAAATTATGTTGGCACCCGAAATTATATTGGCTAACAACGATAATGAAGATTACATTTCGCTAATTCAAGAATGGTCATACAACAAAACCAATAGCATACCGCTATATCACTTTGATGAACGCGACTATCAAATCACCTGGTATACTCCCTTCGACGGAATTTCACAGCATATACCAATAGAAGATGAACTTATTCATAAAACCAAATACCATTGTCTTTTAAAAATCGCAAATGATTTACCCATTTTTAGAGGATTTGGCAAATCACAAGCCGAAGCAAGAAAAAATGTTTGTAAGCTTGCTTATGATTATCTCTGCAAACAAGGACTTTGGCTTTCGATTAGTGACGAAATTGAAAACCCAAACAAGGATGATGCTATTAATCAGTTGGAAATACTTGCACGCCGCGGATATTTTTCAATCCCAATCTATGACTTTACCCAAACATACGACAAGGACGGCAACCCCATTTGGAAAAGTAATTGTTCTATACCCGAAGTTGAGAAATCTTTTTCGGCTAAAGCTTCTATAAAAAAAGTTGCCAAAAAATCCGCCGCATACAAAATGCTTAAGTATGTTTTGGAAGATTAGGAGGAAGTTAATATGTCTAAATGGTGTTTTAATTACGATTCCGGCGAATATGAAGATATTGATAAAGATGGTTTCAGTTGGACACAAGGCGAATATGTCTACAACTGGGATGACAGCGAATATTCAGATGATGAAGACGATGACTAACCTTATCTAAATAAACTCAGATTTAAAACAGTAAACTCCCTTGTGTAACCACAAGGGAGTTTACTGTTTATTTACAAAAACATTCAATATAATGGTCGATTGCTTCTTTAACAATTCTCACAGCTTCTTCTCTGCCCTGAACTTCATCAACAGCAGTTTCCTTGTTTTCAAGATTTTTGTAAACCGTAAAGAAATGGCGCATTTCGTCAAAAACATGCTTTGGCAATTGGTCAATATCAGTATAATGATTATATGTGGGGTCATTGCAAGGAATTGCAATAATCTTTTCATCATTACGGCCATTATCAATCATTGTAATAACACCAATAGGATATGCCTTAACAAGAGTTAATGGGTCAAGTGTTTGCGCGCACAAAAGCAAAACATCCAGCGGGTCACCATCATCACCAAAGGTGCGGGGAATAAACCCATAGTTTGCGGGATAGTGAGTTGATGTATATAAAATACGGTCGAGCATTAAGAAGCCGGTTTCTTTGTCAAGTTCGTACTTCTTTTTGCTTCCCTTTGGAATCTCCACAACGCAAACGAATTCTTCCGGGGTTATACGCTTGGGGGATATGTCGTGCCAAATGTTCGCCATTTAAAATGCTCCTTAAAAATTAAAATTCAAAAAGTTCGGTACTGAAATATCTTTCACCTGTATCAGGCAGAACAGTAACAACGGTTTTGCCTTCGCCTAAAAGCTGCGCCATTCTTAAAGCAGCAGCAACATTTGTGCCGCTTGAAATACCGCACAAAATACCTTCTTCACGGATAAGACGCTTTGAAGTTTCAATTGCTTCATCGTCGGTAACAATTGCAGTTTCAGAAAAAATATTAAGGTTTAAATTTTCAGGGATAATGCCGTCGCCTATACCCATTTGCAGATGTGTGCCAATGCTACCGCCCGATAAAATTGCAGCATTTTCAGGCTCAACTGCCCAAATTTTAATATCGGGGTTATGTTCCTTTAACACTTCACCGATACCCGTCAAGGTGCCGCCTGTACCAACACCCGAGCAAAAACCGTCAATTTTACATTCAGCTTGCTCTATAATTTCAACCGCGGTAGTATTGCGATGAATTTTAGGATTATCCGGGTTTACAAACTGCTGTGGAACCCACACATTTTTGTCTTCTTCAGACATTCTGATAGCAGTAGCAAGGCATTCTTCAATACATTTACCGATATCGCCGTCATCATGAACCAAAATAAGGTCGGCACCATAGGCTTTGACTAACTTGCGGCGTTCTTCACTAACCGAGTCAGGCATAACAATAACAACCTTATAACCCTTTACCGCACCAATAAGTGAAAGACCGATACCTTGGTTCCCGCTTGTGGGCTCAACAATAATAGTATCTTTAGTAATAATGCCTGCTTTTTCAGCTTCTGTTATCATACTGTACGCGGTGCGGGTTTTAATCGAGCCGCCGATATTCACACCTTCGTACTTAACCAAAACTTGCGCACTGCCCGCAGGAACAATTTTCTGAAGTTTGATAAGCGGAGTGTTGCCCATCGCTTCCAAAACATTATTATAAAACAATTATAAATCCCCCAAATAAAATATGTACCTTATATTTTAACATATAATGGTTATTTTTGCAATTAAATAAAAGTAAATGCTTACTTATATTTTTTCGCAAGTTCAAAAATTACACCAAAAGGAAAGTAGAATAACACTCCCAAGCATCCTAAACAGCCGGCAGGACCGTCGGGGTATTTTCGTCTGCGCCCCATAAGCTATTCTCCTTTATATTATATTAGTAACTAAAATAATGCGTTCCAAATGAGAGCAAAAGCAGTAAGCACCGCTAAAAAGCCAAAATTAAAAAGTGAAAATGTAACTATGTAATGCTTAAACTTTGATGGGTTATGCTTGGCGTATTCGCGGAAGGTTATAAGACTTGCCAATGATGCAATTAATGTACCCGCCCCGCCAATATTCACACCGACAAGCAAATCGGCATAGTTGTTTGTAAACTGTGAAAGCAGCACCGCCGACGGAACATTACTGATAACCTGACAGGAAAGCACCGAAAACAGCAATGTGCTTTTTGATAATAGGAAAGAAAAAGCTGCTCTAACCACATCAATTCGCGCCATATTACCCGCAAAGATAAAGAAAAACACAAAGGTTAATAAAAGCGGATAGTCAACCGCTTTTAAAGCATCTCTGTCCATAAAAAGTAAAAACAGCGGAATAACGATAAGTCCGGTCAAATAAGGTATACCGCGAAAAACAATTAAGATTGAAAATGCAAAAAGCAACAAATATATAATTGTTTTAACAGGCGGCAAATTGACCTTTTGCTTTTGTAAAATCACCTTTTCGGGCTTTATAAAAACAAGACAGCAAAGAGTTATTAAAATTATTGCAACCGTAAAGCAGGGCGCCATTATACCCACAAATTCGACATTATCAATTTCAAAAAATGAATAAAGATAAAGATTTTGCGGATTACCGAACGGTGTAAGCATACCACCTAAATTTGCCGCGATATTTTGCAAAATAAAGGTAACTTCCATATACTTTTCCTGCTTTGTGGCGGTAAGTACATAGTATCCAAGCGGTAAAAAAGTAAGAAGTGCCATATCATTGGCAATAAGCATTGAACCAATAAAGGTTATATACACAAGCATTAAAACACAGCTTCGTATATTGCCGCACACTTCAACAATTTTACGGGCAAGAATATAGAAAAACCTTATATTTTTTAAAGCACAAACAACGGCAAGCACACAAAACAAACATGTAAGGGTTTTAAAATCAAAATAACCCACATATTTGTCATCGGGCGGAATTATAACCGAAGTTACCACCGCCGCAAAAAGCGCCACCGTCATTACAATATTGCTTTTTAAAAAACCTAAAATTCTACTGAAAATTAACGTCATAAATCTATTTATTGCTTTCAACTATATCGGCAAAATATTTACCTATTCGGCAAACAAATTTCAATGTGTCTTCCAAAAGCGCATCGGGAATTTGGTTAAGCGCCTTGATTTCAAAGGTAATATCACCCTTATAGCCAACCTTGCCAAGCGCCGCCATAATTTCTTCCCAATTGTTAATTGCACCTGTAAAGGGAATTGTGTGCAAATCGTTATCTCTTGCAACATCATGGACATGAAGACCCCAAATTCTGTGATCAAGCGATCTGATCATTTCGGGAATATCGCGGTGCACCAAATATGTGTGACCAATATCAAGACAGGCACCAAAACGGGGATGATTCATCATATCAACATAATCGCAAAACTCATCAGCAGGTGCGCACACACTGTCAACAATTGCGTTGCTGCCTTTGTTTCTCCACATATTTTCAGTTAACATATTAATATTGTATTCATCACAAAGGGGCAAAAGCTTATTGTAAAATTCAATATTTTGTGTTCTCAATTCATCCTTAAATTCGGGATATTCAAGGTGTTGCTTTGGATGGACAATAATGTTTTCTACCCCCATAATTGATGCGGTTTCAATAGAATGCTTTATAAGCTCAAACACCTTTTGAGTTTTTGCTTCATCAATGTAGCTCGAATGCATCGGTGCGTGAGACTGATTAAACACAATACCGCAACCGTCTGCCACACGCTTTAATTCTTTTGCATATTCAGCATAGTTAGGCTGCATTTTAGGACTGTCAGCCTGCCACATATCCTCCATAGTCATATCAACTGCAGTAAAGCCGCACTTTGCAAAAAATTCAACCGCTTTTGCTTCACTCATACGATTATGAAGCATTTTTATATTTGCCGAAACCTTCATTAAAAAACACCTCTGTTTTATTTTACAGTATATAGCTTATTTTAAGAAATATAGCCGGTTTTTGCAATAGGTTTTTAAAAAAATCTTGTAAAATACCCGTTTTTCGTTTATAATTTAACTATAAAAACTATGGGAGGTTAATTTATGCCATCTAATGACATTATAAAAATTAAAACCAATGTTGATAACCTTTATCTTCGTGTAGCAAAGGGTCACTTTGCATCTCCCCACGCGCACAGCAACTATTACATTGATGTTGCGGCGCAAAAATCCCGTTTAACCGAAGCAAAAGCCGTTGCGCGCGAGCTTTGCAGCCGTTATAACTATTTAAACACAATTGTTGATACCGTGCTTTGCCTTGACGGTACTGAAGTTGTTGGCACCTGCCTTGCAAACGAACTTACAAAGCACAGTTTTATGAACATTAACGCCCACCAAACAATTTACATTGTAACACCTGAAACCGCAAACGGTTCACAGCTTATCTTCCGCGACAATATTTTACCTATGATTAAAGGCAAGCATGTGCTTGTTCTCGCTGTTTCAGTTGCATCGGGCGAAACTGTTACTAACGCCATTGAAGCCATTAAATATTATGGTGGCATTCCGGTTGGTATTGCGGCAATGTTCTCCACAAAGGATGAATGCGATGGCTTTAAAGTTAATTCTGTTTTCAATCCTGCCGATTTGCCCGATTACTTCTCGGTTCCGTCACATGACTGCCCACTTTGCAAGGAAGGCAAAAAGCTTGACGCGCTTATTAACAGTCACGGTTTTTCAAAACTTTAATAAAAATTTTAAGCCACGGTTAAACCGTGGCTTTTTTATTTCTTCTTAAAATACAACACATCGGAATTATTGTCGGTGTCATCGCAAATAAATTCCATTCCGTTTATAAGTTCTTTTCCGGCATATTCCTTGCCGTTTTCGTCAATATAAACTGCATTTTCATCAGCGTAGATAACAGGCACCAAAACCTTTTTGCCGCTATCGGGCGCAAACTGAATAAAAGACAATAAAATCTCGCTTTTATCTTCGTTCATATAGTAATACGCGCTGTAATTATTCAAAAACGGATTAATTACAGGATAATATTCACCCGTTAAAATAAGTTTTTCATATTTGCGGTAAGCGTTAATCTGATTGGTGATGCTTTTTTTTATTTCATCACTTGCATTTGGCAAATGCATTTCATAACCAATTGCACCCGCCAATGCCACATCACCGTGGAATTTTAACTGTTTTGCATCTTCGCAAATACCGCCGCGGTTTGACACGTGACAGCTCATTGTGGCGGCAGGATAGCCCATAAGCGAGCCATATTGAATTTTAACTCGCTTTTGGGGTATGGTGTTATCGCTTGTCCAAATCATTGAACTGAACTTCATCATACCAAGGTCGTAACGTCCGCCACCACCCGCACAGTTTTCCAAAAAACAGTTAGGATAGGTTTCTTTAAACCACTTTTGCAGTTTATAAACACCCAAAATATGACGGTGAGCCGCTTCGCCCTGTCTTTCGGCAGGCAACACTGCCGAACCTGTTTGCGACAACGGACGATTGCAATCCCACTTAAAGTAATCAAGTGCCACACCGTCAAAAGTTTTCAAAAAGGTTTCCTTCAAATAGTTAATAACATCTTCGTTGCCCATATCAAGAACGAGCTGATGGCGACTAAAAAGACGCGGTCGGTCAACACAGTGAATACACCAATCGGGATGTTTGCGGTATAAATCGCTGTCGGGATTTACCATTTCAGGCTCAACCCAAATACCGAACTTTATACCGTGCGCTTTTACTCTGTCAACAAACGTTTTAAGTCCATCAGGGAATTTGCGCTTGTTTGCAAACCAATCGCCAAGCCCTGCGCGGTCATTATGGCGCTCGCCAAACCAACCGTCATCCATAACAAGCATATCCATACCTGTTTTCTTGGCGTTTTCGGCAAATTCAAGCATCATTTTTTCATTAATGTCAAACCATACCGCTTCCCACGGGTTAATTACAACGGGACGGCAGTTGAACGGTTCGGGCGGTAAAATATGTTTTCTTATAAACTTATGAAAATTACGGCTCATTTGTCCGTAGCCGTTTTCGGTATATGTCATAACCGCTTCGGGAGTAATAAAACTTTCGCCCATTTCTAAAAGCCAACTAAATTTTTCATCACCCAGACCGATTTGCACACGGGTATGATTTAAATGGTCAACTTCAACCTCGCTCAAAAAATTACCGCTATAAACAAAGTTAAAGCCGTATGCACGACCCTTATTTTCGTCGCAATCGGGCGATACCAATGCAAAAAACGGATTAAGTGTATGACTTGACATGCCGCGGCGGCTGTAAACACTTTGCAAACCGTGACGAATATGATAGCGTTCAAAATTACGCTCGTTATCCCAATTTCCGTAAAATGATATCATATCAAAATCACAATTATCCAAATCGACCGTCAATGACATTGATTTTTCAATTGTAAGCGCGCTTTCGCCGTTGTTTTCATACACTGCATAACGCGATATCACATCGCTGTCAGGGAAAACCGTATAATAAAGTTTAACCGACAAATTAGTCAAATTATCAATCAAAGAAATTTCAAGCGTTTGAGTATTCTCGTCCGCATCAGCACTGGGTAAATCGCCAAGCGGTAAACGGCCGTCGAAAATGCGATAGCCAACATAATCTAAAAACACATTACTTTGACCATATTTGTTTTTCACCCTTAAAGAAGATGCACGCCAGTCGCCACTGTCAAAACCGACATATTCCGTCATAAGGTTTTCGGGAACTAAATTACGCCACGTATTATAATCGGGCGAAAAATCCATCCAACTATTATGCAAGTTTATATCAAACTTTCCCTTTTCGCCATAATACAAATGCACCAAAAATTTATCGTGCAAAAGTTTCATTGCATAAACGGTGTTTTTAGTTTCAATAAAAATAACATTGTTTTGACTGTTAAAATTTATCGGCATAGTTATACCCCTTTTTCAACAATTGCTTATTCGCTTAAAAATAAATCGGTATAAAGGTTAACAGTGCTCGGATGACCGCACATTGCCTTTGTATCAGGCGGATTCATCGTGCCCTGATACATATAAATTATAATTTCATCAACATAATCTGATATGCTTTCCATTTGTTTTTTTACGCGTTCGGAATCCGCCGCAGTCAAATTACTGAAATAAACCTTTCCTTCGCATTGGAAGGTTTCCATATCTGCCCATATTGCGCTTTTGCCCGCTATCTTATGAGCTTTATTTAATCTCTCAAAATAAACCCTGGTTTCTTCGGTTGTAGATTTTTCTACGCCCACCTCATCCTGATAAGCGATTATATCGCAATCCAACCTTTTAAGCTGTTCAATATAATGCTCGTCTGTGCACGCAAAGCGCGTACCGTAGGGGGCAATTAAAATTTTCAAATCTTTATTAAAGCTTCTGCCGTATTCAGCATATTCATTTACATATTTAATAAAATCTTCGTCAAAATACGGATTGATTTCGGTTTCGTCGGGCAAATACCAACCGTAAAAAGCTTTGTTATCACCGTATAATTGGTATAACTGCTTCATTGCCTTAAAGGCGCGCTCTTTAACTGCTTCGCTTGTCATATTTTCACGGGTATGATACCAAATACCGTAAAATCCGCAAGACATAAACACCTTTAAGCCATTACGATCAGCCGCACGCATAAGTGCCGATATTGGATTTTTCGTCTTCATAGGCGCTGCGGGATATATATCGGTTTCAAAATAACTTTCGGCAGATTTATCGTATACAAGTGAGCTTTCCATAAGCACAATGTATTTCATACCTAAAGCGGCAATTTCGTCAACCTTTGCTTCCCATTGTTCTTCTGTGAATTCGCGACACTGACTGTTCCAGTTTCCACCGCTGGCAAGATTATGATGATAAAACTCAAAAAAGGTACCGTTAATTTTTTTCATTTATATTCTCTCCAATCACAAAAGCATAAAAAACTTTTTATAAATTTACTTTAACACACTACCACAAAGAAATCAAACAAAACTTATTTTTATATACAAATAAAAAATTCACCTCATAAACATAATATTGCTGCATATAATTTTTATCAGGTGATTATATGAAAGAAAAAATTAAATCTTACGCTTTTTTTATACTGTCCGCCCTTGCCGTTGGCGGGATTTCGGCATTTTTTACACGCAATAATATGGATATCAATAATGACGTTCTAATGCCACCACTATCACCGCCACCTATTCTTTTCCCTATTGTATGGACTATACTTTTTATTCTTATGGGCATTAGCGCCGCAATGATTTACAATTCCGAAGCACCAAAAGACCAAAAGCGTTCTGCTTTGCTGATTTATGCCCTAAGTCTTGCAGTCAACTTTTCGTGGAACATTATTTTCTTTAATTTGCGGGCGTTTGGCTTTGCGTTTTTCTGGCTTTTACTTTTGCTTTTCCTTGTCATTCTTACAATAATCAAATATTATAGCATTAATAAAATTGCAGCATATCTTCAAATACCTTATGCTATGTGGGTAACCTTTGCAGGATACTTAACCGCAGGCATTTGGTGGCTTAACAGATAAACAAATTAGTTGCTGATAAATTATACTTTAGAAGAGAAAACAACCCCATAATTGTGGGGTTGTTTTACATTTAGAATATATTTTTCATTACCTTATAAAGCGCTTTTGCCATTGAATAAAAGCCCAAATCGGTCGGGTGGCAACCATCAACCGTACCTTCATTGCCACAATATCGCATCATATCACGGCTTGTAAGGAAGTAAACATTCTTGTCCCCTGCTTTTACCGCATTATCATAAGTTGCTTTTATGATTGCCTGACGGGGTTTTTCGCTTTCCCAAGTGTAATAAATAGGCATAGGCATCATAATAATCGGGATATCAGGATGAGTTTCGCGCACCGCTTTAAACATTTTTTCGTGCGTAGCAGCGAGATGTTCTGCTGTGGGCGCATTATAGTCATAATCAAGCACGAAGCAAGACATTGGAAGTCCCTTAATATAATCAATCATTTCATCTTCGCCCTTAGCACTGCCCGAAAAGCCAAGATTAACATGGTCGATACGCAGTTTTCTGGTCAAATGAGCTTGATATGTGCTGCCGGGGCGTGAAGCGCATCCCCCTTGAGTTATTGATGAGCCATAGTAAACAATCGGGGGCATATCACGGTAAGGTGTCGGCGCTTCAACCCTTGCACCTTCGGCAAGACCAATATATAATTCGGTAAGTGTGCTATAAAGTGGGAAGTTTATGGTATATTCACGCATACCGCCCTTGCCGACTTCTTTAACCATTTCGTAACCGTCTTTAATATCAAACGGTGGCACAAAAGACGCAATATATCTTTCTTCCTTGCCAAACATACGGTAAAGGTCAAAACCTGTTGAACCCGTAAGCGCAAAGTGTGACATTTTAGCAGGACCGGGTATTTTTGCATGAATTGCAATATACGGACTGTTTGTTCTAAAACGCACACGACCGCCCGCAGTATGCCAATGAAGTGAGTAAACCCCTTGACTTACATTTTTGGCAACTTCGCCAGGTAAGCGTACAAACCTTTCGCCCGTATGATAAACACCATAAACCTTAAACGGCGCTTCGTTCACATTGTAAAATTTAATATCTTCCTTGTCAATTTTTGTATCAACAATAAAATTTTTGTCAATTTTTGAAATATCGCTCATAATATCACCTTGCAATTTTTATAATTTAAATTTACCTATCTCAAATATACCACACAATATTTTACTTTGCAACAAAAAGGAAAAAACTGCGGCGTTATTCACCGCAGTTTTAACTAATTTTATTAAATGAATGCTTCGGGGTCAATCTTGTAAGTGCCCTTTGCAATCTTAACGGCATCAATGCAAACCAAAATAATGCCAACGACACCGCAAAGAAGAGTGCCAAGAAGACGAACTACACCTTTTTTGGTTTCGCCCAAAACAAAATTATGTAATCCATAAGCGCCGCCCAAAATCATAACCAGTAATAAAATAATTTTGTTTTCGTTTTCCAAAATATTCATCTCTTTTTTAACAGCCGCGCCACATTCTTCACAGAAAACCGCGCCTTCCATAATTTCTTTACCGCATTTTTCGCAAAACATAAAAAAACCACCTTTCATATTTTATATATTAATTATAATATCAAAAAATAACGCTGTCAACAAAAACAAAAAGCCTTTCCCTTTTGGGAAAGGCCATTGTTTTAATAGAAATAACTATTAAGCAGGGATACCCTTTGTGATGGTGCCCTTCTTTTCTTCGAATTCTTCATCAGTCATCTTGAAGATTTCAATAGCAAGAATGATACCCATAATGCTGTTGATGAAGCCGATAATGCCGCAAGTAACAAAGTTAAGAACGATTCTTAAGATACCGCTCTTAGCATTGCCCTGAATGAAGCAAGGTACACCAAGTGCATTGAAGAGAAGAGTAAGAATTGCAAATGTAGTCTTATTCATGAGATAACCTCCCTTAAAAATTTGTTAAATTAATTATAAAGCCAAATTTTAAAAAAGTCAATACAAAAACTCACCATTTTCGACAATTTATGCATTTAAACCACAATTACTATTTGTTTTTTATGCACAAACCACTATCTATTGTGGCATTTTAGCGATTTAAAGCGAAAAGGAAACTTACTTTTACATAACCTTGGGTAAATTCCAACGGAATTTTGCCGCCAACATTCTGATGGTAACAGTAAGCAAAACCGAAACAATCGTTCCGATAAGCTCATGCTCGAAATGAATACCGATAATAAAATACACAATGCTGCCAACAAGAGAAGCAACCGCGTATATGTGCTTAATAAGAATATATGGTTTTTCATTAACCAAAACATCACGCAAAACGCCGCCACCTACACCGGTAATAACACCGAGTACTATTGGCAACGCGATATTATCTGCATATCCTGCCGCGCAGGTAACTTCTACACCCGTTACCGAAAAAGCAGCAAGTCCCACTGCATCAAAAAAGATATTAATACCATCAATCTTGTGATGAAGGTCTTTTATTCGTTTTGAATTTATAAAAGCTACAATAAAAACCACAAGACTTGTCAAAAGGGCTAAAATTAAAATTTCGGGTTTTGTGAAAACAGTCGGCGGGATTTTGCCTATCATAACATCACGCATTATTCCGCCGCCAACCGCGGTTATCGTACCGACAGTTAACACACCGAATAAGTCAAGCCCGCAGCGCACTGCAACAAGCGTTCCCGAAACCGAAAACGCTATTGTCCCCAAAACTTCCATTATAATCATTAAAATTTCACGCATAAAATCACTTTATTTCATTAAACATTTTTATCCACGCCCGTTTAATAAGCTCGTGACCGCAGGCCGTTGGATGAACGCCGTCATAAGCCCAATAATCATTCTGCGCCAAATTGCAGGCCTTATCAAATTCAGGCTGAAGTTCAACAATCGGTAAATTGTATTTTTTCGCAAGTTTTTTTACAACTTCTGCCTTCTCTGCAACATCGGCTTTAAAAACTTCCCATTTATTCGGTTTTTCTTCTGTGCTACAAGTACCGCTGCCTTCAAGCACATATGGTGAAATTAAGAAAAGCTTCAAATTTGGCAATGCCGCAAATATTTCATCCAAAAGCATTGAATAAATCTTTTCAAACTTTTCAGTATCAACACCGTTTTCAATATTCACTTCATGCCAAGTGTCATTAACACCGATTAAAAGACTTGCATAATCAGGTTTTAAATTTATAAAATCCCGCTTAATACGTGCATAGACATCAACTATTCTATCACCGCTTATACCACGGTTTATAAATTCAAATTCATTAGGATAGTCCATTCCAAGTTCTGCCTTAACAAGGTTTGGATATCCGCCGCCCATAGCGTAAAAATTGTTGCGGTCGCGACCGCAGTCGGTTATTGAATCGCCTTGAAATAAAATTCTTTTTGACATTTTAGCCCTTCCCTTCACCCTGTAACTTGGGTTATTTGATTCTTTTTATACTGCGAGATTATCCAGTATTCGGCGGTCTTCATATCAATTTCGTGTGCGCCATCAAAAACATCGAGATAAACCTTAGCATTTGGATATTTTTCCATTAACGCGTTATAAAAGCTTATGCTCTGCATAACGGGTACAACCCCGTCGCGTTTTCCGTGGAAAATTTTCAAGTTTGCTTTTGCAATGGTATCAATATAACTTATTGGCGATCGCTTTTGCATTTCTGTTTCACTGTCACTACAGCACGCCAAAACATGCGGGCGGTATGTCTGACTGTAATCCGCCCATTTTTTAAGGTCGGTTATGGGCACATAAGCACCGATTGCCTTAAAATATTCAGGGCACATTCCCGCCATTAAAAGCGCCATATGACCACCGCCGCTAAGCCCCAAAAGAAATACATTATCCTTATCAACATTTTCGTTGTTGATAACATAATCAATTGCATCTTTTATGTCTTGCTTTGCATAATCAGAGCCGCAGGCAAAGGTACAATTTTTATTGCCCGTTGTGTTATTCCCGCGGAATTCAGGCAAGAGCAAATTAAAGTCATATTTTTCAGCCAACGGTAACATATTGTCAATTTGATTAAACCGATTAAAGCTCCAAGTATGAAGTCCAACAAGTAACGGTCGTTTTTCACTTGACTGTGACTTATAAAACACGGATGGTTGCATACTGCCGTCAAGGGTTGATTTGATTAAAATTTCTTGTTGAGTCATAAAAGCCCCCACTTTCTAACCGAATTATACCCCTGCAAAACCACCTTGTCAACACTCATACCAAAAAGACACAAAAATTTATTATACTTTATGAAGAATATACCGCAATGCAAATCTTCTTTGCTTTACAAACTAGGGTTTTTCGTGCTAAAATTTAAGTGAGGTGAAGATAATGGCAAACATAAGCAAAAACATAAAACAAATACGCCAGAAAAATAATATGACCCAAGAAGAACTTGCAGAAGCTCTTTTTGTAACAAGACAAACCATATCGAACTATGAAACGGGAAAATCAAACCCCGATATAGATACAATAATAAAAATTGCCGAACTTTTTAAGGTTGATGCAAATACAGTTATTTATGGACTACCCATAGAACAACACCAAAAACGCAATCGAAGTTGGGCAATTGGAATAGGCATTTTTCTTATCGTTTTACTTATTTCCGGTTTAATACTTAATGAAGTTCTCGAACAATATGATAATCTTTATCTTTTGCCGCCACCTGTAAATATTTTAAAATTTTCGCTTTTTCCTTTAACATTCTTTATCTGCGGGTTTTATGCAATGCATATTGTTGGGGTATTTACTCCCTTGAAACCATTTGACAATTTGGCGGCAAAAATCATAAGAATTTTTGTACTTATAGTTATTTTAATCCTTACTGCAGGAATGCTTTATTATACTGCATTTTCAACATACACATTTATAAGATATTTGTTTGACATTCAAGGCGGGTTCAGATGGTATGGCTTTTTCAAATTCAGATACTTCATTACACTTGCCACAAAACATCCTTATGTTTTCTCCATTCTCGGTGCATTAAGTTGGTTGTTTGGGTTAATTTATAAGGAAAAAATAAATCAAAAAGCCTTTGCGTAAAGCAAAGGCTTTTATTCTTTCTTCTTTTTTATATGGTTTACAAACCATATTGTAAAAACCGTTAACCCAAGACCTATAACCGCGCCGCTAAAATCAAGCATCACATCCCAGACCGAGCTGTTGCGACCACCAAAGCCTTGAATAAATTCATCAATAACCGCAAGCATTAAAATTCCAAACAAAGAGCCACCCAAGATATATTTATTTGAATAACGCTTGAAAAAGGCAATAACCCCGCCAACCGCAACACCCAACAAGCCATACTCGACAAGGTGCGCTGCTTTGCGAAGCCAAAAATCATCAACGACACCGCCCGTATCGGTTGCGTTTTGAAAAAGAATTTTCATAACAAAACCGCTCAATTTATGCGATTTTGAAAAATCTAAAAAAGAATTGGCAAGTATAAACAAAATTATTAAAACCGTACCCGATATCAACAAACCGCATATCAACTTATCATATTTTAGTTTCATGCCGTTCACCAATTTATATTTCAAAACTTGATTTTTCAGGAAAGATTTTTTCAAATTCTGCGATGATTACCTTTTTGTGTTCTTCAAAATTAGTTTCTTTTTCGGTATCGTTAATGCAAATAACCTTGCCTTTTCTATTTTTCAAAAACTTCAAAAGTTCATTATTGTGTGCCATTGACGATGTCATAAACGCCTTACCGATAGGTTTTTTGGGCTCAAATTCGCCTTTAAGAAGTTGCCAATCGCGTATTACATATTGGATAATATCATCCCTTGTTCTGAAGCGGTTATGTGAAACGCTGTTGAGCAAGTCAAATTCAGTATTCCAAACTTCTTCAAAGGTTTTCTTTAAAAAGGATGTGTGAATATGCGGGTTAATACTGTTGGGTATCAAATCCCGTCGACCGTATAAAAATAACTTGAAAATACCGCCCGGCGGTTGATGCTTAACCCATTTTTTGGGATTTTCCTTAATACTTTTTTTAAGAGAAAAATGTTTATTCAACAATTTAATATCGTTAAACATCATCTGTGAAAAAGTATCGGTAGGATAAAGCACGCCCAAGCGCGGCAAATCACACGGAAGCCCATTTTTGAAAAAATCTTCGGGCTTAGTTTTGTTAATTAGAAAAACATCATCATTGAAATAAACAAATCTGTCAGATAACCCCTTAATTCTGTGAAGATTAAGTTCTATCGGTTGAGAATTAAAGGTGGGCAAATACTCACTTGGTATATAGTCGGTATGCTTCACCCACTTTAGCTTTGGGTTGTCGATATTAAGCCAATCGGGTTTTTGATTATCAGTAACAAAATAAACATTCCTTACCCAAGGGGCAAATTTTTCCACACCGCGAAACCAATATTTCAAGGTTTCCCAATCGCGGTATCTTGCCGCACTGTTTATGGTTTCATCTTTTTTAATATCATATTCGGCTTTTTTTGCAAGCCATAAAGGATCAGTATCATCAACCCAAGTGACAACAAAATCTATTTCAGGAATCTGTTTCATATATTTACCCCTTTCTTATGTTTTTGTAGTCCTTAATCAAGGAATATAGTAATTTGGGATTTAAACCGTTAAGCAACAAACGGTTGTTTTCTCGAATAGGTTTAATAATAAAGCCCAGAACAAAGTTTGTGAAAAACTGTGTAACAAGTGATGCTATCGCCGCACCTACAGCACCGCAAATCGGTATCAGCACCGAATTCAGCAAAACATTTGCCAAAGCACCGGCTAAATTTATCTTCCATAGCATTTTGTGTTTGCCTTCGGCAAGTATCCATATATTACGGACAGAGCCCATATACGAAAAACCGATATACCAAACAAGCACCTGCAACACATTAACTGCCGACATATAATCCGCACCGTACAAAACCCACACAATAAGTTTAGCGAAAAGTGTAAAGCCGACACCTTGAAAAAGTGCCATATATGTAATTATACAGTAAAGGCGGGATATGTTTTTTTCATATTCTGCCTGATTTTCTTTTTTATATTTAAGTATTACAGGGCGCATTGAATCAACAATAGCAACATAAACAAATTGAAACACTGCCGCACATGTAATTGCAGCGGTATAATAACCGTTTGCCGCATCGCCCGACATTAATTTAAGCATTATATGGTCGGTGTTATGAAACAATGTCACCATCATTGCAGACAATATGTAAAACTTACTTCTCTCAAACAGTTTGCCCACCAGCGAAAAAGAAAAGCTCAGTTTTGGTGCGCCAAGTTTTACATAAATTGCTAACAAAGCCACACCGATAATAGCATAGTCCAACGCGTTAACCACCGCAAACCAGTATATACTTTTAGAAGTAACCAACAAGTAAATGCGATAAGCCGATACCACAATGTATGCCAAAAGCATTACTATTGAAGGGTATTTAGACTTTAGTTTATACTGAAACCAATATTGTAAAAGTTCTAACGCGCGGAACACCAATGATAAACTGTACAAAACACAAACAATCAATGTTTCGGGTTCGCCGCGGTTTGCCACCGCTACAAAGGCGGCCACCATAAGCATACAAAAAAAGCTTGACACTAAGTCCATCACAATGGAAGTACCTAATATTTTACCTTCGTCCTTACCTTCGACAAATTCCTGTATAATGGTTGATTGTAGTCCAAGCTGCATTATGGGGAGAACAAAACCCACAACCGACGCCGCATAATTTATAACACCGTAATTTGAAGGCCCTAAATATCTGGCGCAAAGCATTCCCACAACAAACTGCAACAATGACTGCGCTATTTTACAAACAATTATCCACTTTGCATTGTTAAAAACCTTGCCCCCCGACATTTTGCACCTCCCGCAATTATTTTCCAAATGGTATCAAAGCCCCCTTTTAAAGGGGGCTTTGCTTACTATTAACCGATAATTTGACCCAATTCATTAAAGATGTAGTTCTTTGCGAATAGTAAGTCATTACTCTTCCAAACATAATATGTCTGATTAGTAATAATCTTACCGTCGTATCTTGCGTAGTAATAATAACCATCTACCATGAACAAGCCTTTTTCTACCGCCTGACCGTTTTCGTAATAATACTTCGCACCGTTCTTTTCAATAATGCCGTCAAGCATCTTACCGTCTGCATCAAATTCATAATGGCCAACAGGCAAATCGCAACTAGGGTCAACTTTGTAAGCATAATACTTACCGCCTACAACCAATGCACCGTTGTATCTTGTGTAATAGTAATTGCCTTCGTACTCGAAAAGACCCTTCTCAACGGGATTACCATTTTCATAGAAATAGAGTACACCATCTTTTTCAACGATACCCTGAAGCATCTTACCGTCTGCACCGAATTCATAGTGACCAACAGGCAAATTGCAACTGGGGTCAACCTTGTAAGCATAATACTTGCCATCTACAACCAATGCACCGTTGTATCTTGAATAGTAATAAGCACCTTCATACTCAAACAAGAATCTTTCCTTAGGATTACCGTTTTCATAATAGTAAAGTGTGCCGTTCTTATCTACAATACCGTTAAGCATTTTACCGTCTGCACCAAATTCATAGTGGCCAACAGGCAAATCAGAGCTTGCATCAACCTTGTAAGCATAATACTTGCCATCTACAACCAATGCACCGTTGTATCTTGAATAGTAGTAAGCACCTTCATATTTGAAAAGGAATTTTTCCTTAGGATTACCGTTTTCATAATAGTAAAGTGTGCCGTTCTTATCGACAATGCCATTAAGCATTTTGCCGTCTGCACCGAATTCGTAATGACCGACGCCAAGTTCAGAACTTGCATCAATCTTGCTAGCATAGTGCTTAGCACCAACAATTATGGAACCGTTGTATCTTGAATAGTAGTAAGCACCTTCATATTTGAAGAGACCCTTTTCAACAGGTTTGCCGTTTTCGAAGTAATATAATTCTTCGCCAATTTTAAAAATACCTTCATACAACAAACGACCGTTTTCATCGAAATAATAATGGTCACTTGGAAGTTTTGCACCGCTATCAAGTTTCCAAGCATAGAACTTCTGATTAGTTACAAGTTCACCCTTGCTCTTTGCAAAATAGTGATAACCGTCAAGTAAGAAAAGACCCTTTTCAACGCCCGAACCGTTTTCATAATAGTAAAATACGCCGTTCTTATCAACAATGCCGTTAAGCATTTTGCCATCTGCACCAAATTCGTAGTGACCAACAGGCAAATCGCAATCTGCATTTACCTTATAGGCGTAATATCTATCATTTACAACCAATGCACCGTTGTATCTTGAATAATAATATGCGCCTTCATATTTGAACAATCCCTTTTCGGTAGGTTTGCCGTTTTCATAATAATAAAGCACGCCGTCTTTTTCAACGATACCGCTTATACCCGTTTCTTCGGTTATACCAAGCATTTTGCCATCAGGTCCGAAATCGTAATGACCCTTGGGCAATTCGCTGCTTTCGTGAATAAGCCAAGCATAATAACGCTGATTTGTAATAAGCTTACCGCTTATATGTGAATAATAGTAATCGCCATTATAGCAGAACAAACCAATTTCCTTTGTTCTACCGTTATCACACCAATAAAGATCTCCATTATCATTAACGATACCTGTGATAAGACCCTGAGAAGCACCGTTTTCGCCAAAATCATACCATCTTCTCACGCCGGTG
Organism: Acutalibacteraceae bacterium; assembly: GCA_045611605.1. GTDB lineage: Bacteria > Bacillota > Clostridia > Oscillospirales > Acutalibacteraceae > UBA737. The sequence goes on along the minus strand of JAZKXN010000037.1, from coordinate 3,946 downwards.
TTATCAAGCGCTGTAACCAAAGCCTGACCTGTAACACGAACACCATTTCTAAAGTAGTACCAATTGCCGTCGATTTCCTGCCACTTTGTGCGGTAATAATCTGGACCGTAGTAATATCTGTAACCAACAAATACATTAACCCAAACGCCCGATTTCAATTTGCCGTTTGCTTCAAATTCGTAGTTAACACCACCAATTTTGTGTTTACCGCTTATAGCATCGTCGGTTTTAGTATCGAAGTAATACCAATCTTTTCCGATTGACTGCCAACCATTTGCAAGTACACCGGCCTTTGCAAAACGGTATGTTCCGGTTGCATCCATATAGAACAAACCCGTGTATTTGGTCTGACCTTCATTTACGCCGTTATCATTGAAGTAATAATAATAGCCTTCAACTTCTTTAACGCCGCCCGCCATTCTTACGCCTTCAACATAATAAGTATAGCCGCCGTCTTCAACAAACCAACCGTTTTTCTTTGAATTTTGAAGAACATAATTGTCTTCAAATTCCTTATAAACATCACCGAAGTAACCGCCCTTTTCTGATGCATCATCAGGATTAACAAAAGGCAACAAGCCAAAAATTTCCTGATTTTCGGGCTTCTGTGCGAAAGAATAAAGTGCACTTGCACGCAAATAAACCTTATAACTAATGTTACCGCTGTGAACCGCGCTTATACGGTTGTTTGCATCATAAGCGCCGTCCTTGGGGGTAAGCTTAATACCCGTTAAAAGGCAAAGGGGATTTGCTGTTGCAGGGTCAATCGCCTTAGTTTGGTCAATCCATCTAAGTCTTAAAGTAAGAGTATTTGTCTCTTCGTCGAATGTCTTTTCAACAAGTGTGAAATACTCATTTATAACACTAAGTTCACTGTAATCAACATCAAAACGGGGGTCAAACTTAAGTACGGGAGTAACTTCAGTCAAGGTACTGATGCGTTCTGCCAACTGAAGCAAGAAGTTCCAAGCTGAAGCATTTTCCATATCCGCACCGGGGAGCATATAAACAAGGTCTGCAAGGCGCGCAGGAATCGGGATTTGTGTCATATCCATTGCAAAGATATAAGATGTAACCATATCTTTGTTTGTATCAATCGCTGTATAAGAAAGTCCACCATCGTTAGCCGAGTTTGAAACAACGCGGTCGTAAGCCAATAATCTGTCGCCGCCTGTTGCTTTATCAAAATCAAAGGTGTTTTCACCCTGCTTGTAGATATTAACAACAATTGAACCGCTTAATACATCGCCGCCTTCTGCCCATTCAGCAGTAATCTTAGCGCGTTTGATACCACTGTTTTCAGTAGCAGTAAATTCAAAACCGTTAAATGTACCTGCCTTAGTATTTTCAAGTGTAAGAGTAACATCGTTAGCATTTAATGCCACGCGCTTACCTTCACAAAGAGCCGTTATCGGTAAAGCGATAGCCGAACCGTAAACAGCGTCGATAGAATCTTTTGTGAAATAGATACTTTCGGGAACAACAATATTAATTGTCTTGCTGCCGATAACTGCACCATCAAGCATAAGATAAACATCCACAGAACCGTTACGAAGACCTGTAAAGGTGCCGTCTTCGGTAATTGTACCCCAGCGGGTGTCCGAAACTTCCCAAGTGTAACCCTGTGGCAAGTCGGTAACATTACCGGTTGCGCTGATACCAACGGGAGTAATCTTTATTGATGTGCCTTTGGTGATATAATTATATTCACTTTCAAGGTTTGCGTGGTCAAATGCGGTTGAACTTGGAGCAGTAGAAACCATCAAAAGCGATGTACTTACTGAACGGGGAGCACCGTCTGAAGGGCTGTTAATAACTGCAAGTGAATCTGCACCCTGAAGTTTAGCAACCATTGTTGTAGATCCGCCACCATCAAGGTTGATAGCATCTACACAGCCTGCTTCAAACATTACCTGTGCAATTTCTTCCATGCTTGCGCCGCAAGAATAAGGTTCCTGTCGGCCGTCAAACACCATAAGAACAACCTTGCCTGTTTTGGTGATACCAACCGCGGTTCTAGATGCACGGTTATCGTAGTAATTGCTTACCGCATCAACTACAATCTTGCCATCCTTAACAAGACGGGTACCAAAACCACCAACCGCATCTTTAAGCTGACCCTTATAGGTCTTGTTGTATTCGGCAGTGGTGCCGATAATAGCTTTACCGTCATTTGTGATACCAAAGAAACCGCTACCGCTTATACCGTGCCATTCCTTGCCGTTCATAATAAGCAAGCCACCGGGTTCACCGGTTGACATATCATAACCATCCGCATTTGTGCTTATGATAACATTGTAATCTTTAATATAATCAGGACTTAAAGGATCGCCGTATTTTGCCTGTGCAGCATTTGCCTGATCAAGAACACGAGCCATTTCCCATTTTGTGGGGTCGGCATTATTATAGTTTGCAAAAACATGCACATCACTTCTTGTGATATCTGCAGTTGCTACATAATAAACCATCTGTTTACCGTCTGCAGAAGTTGCACGATAGGCTTCCTGTACAATACCGGGAGCCAATACAGAGCTTGATGATTCAAACACATTGTAATATGTATTTTGGGTACTTGCCACATAGTCGCCGGCAAGTTCACACAAATAATCAGCAAAAGAATAACATACCGCCTTGCGCAGCTCGGTAATATCAGTCGACTTAAATTCGCGTGTGCCTTCAAGTGTTGTAACAACCTTATTGCCTAAATACGCGTTATAAACCGCATTGCGAATTTGGATGCGGGTACCTGTGGTTTCAAGGCGAGATTTAAGGAAGTAATCTGCGCGCTGTGCATCTGAAAGTTCTTCAGTATAGTAATACATAAAGATTTCAGCCAATGCGCCTGTATAGTAATCGGTGTCATATAATGTGTCCATAATATAAACCGAATCAAGGTCGCCTTGAATATCTTCTAAGCTCATACCTGGGTTAGGTGAATGGTCACTACCAAGGTAATCCTTGCCGATTTTTTCAATCATTTCATCCAAACTACCCGAAACACCATACATATCGGAAAGTTCCAAAAGGTCAACAAGGTCACCTGCCCAACCCGAAACATCGGCATGGTTCATACTGCCCTTATTATGATATGTAATATCCATTGAACCAAAAACATGCCCAATATCTGCTTTTTGTCCGTTAGGAAGTATAAAACGGTTAAGGTTCTTAAGACCGGTTATCTTAAAATAAGAGCCATCTGTAGATTCCGAATTAAGCATGGCTTCCATATCCTTGACGAATTTCGCAAAATTCGCATCTTCATAACCTGCCATAATACCCCATGAACCGGAATTGTAACGGTCTACACCTGTACGGATGTATTTGATAACAAGCGCAACGGGGTCCACACCGGGATTCATTCTTGCATATTCATAAGCAACCTCTTCCAAAAGGGCAAGGTTGTAAACAAATTCTTCATAATTATCAATTTCCGGTTCTCCACCCAAAGAAGGCAAGAAACCCGAAAAAGTTGAATATTCACAATTTTCACAAAGTTCATATTCGTCCCAACCAATTTCGGTATAGGTTGGTGCTTTTGCCGGAACAACCACAATTGCGTGATCGCCGGTAACACAAGATGAAGCATTCACGGTTAATGGCACTAAGGAAAATACCATAACCACTGCCAATACAAGTGCCAGTAATCGTTTGGTTTTCATATGCAACACTCCTTATAAAATTAATATAAACGCATAAATACCAATATACCATAATAATATTAACACACCCCACAATTAAAAACAAGTGTAATGTTTAAAATACAGTGATATAAATTGGAGTTTATCGCTGACGCAAAATTCGTAATTCGTAATGCGTAATTATTGTCCTAATTAAATTGATATATCGCGTAAGGGCAAGCGTCCTCGATTGCCCGCTAGCAATCAACCTTAATAAACGGACAGTCCGGGAGGCCTGTCCCTACAATTTTCAACCAATTCAACCGAGC
>JAZKXN010000036.1:0-1359 GCA_045611605.1 Acutalibacteraceae bacterium | reverse complement strand
TGTCGTGCTTTAATTGGTTTGAGATATATTCTTTTATTGCTTTCGTGTTTTTACCCGCGGTATCAACGTAATATCCCTTGCACCAAAATTCGCGATTTCGGTATGCAAACTTCATATTGCCCCACTTTTGAAATATTAAAAGTGCGCTCTTTCCTTTTAAATATCCCATAAACCCTGAAATGCTCATTTTGGGAGGGATACTTACCAGCATATGTATATGGTCTGGGCACACTTCACCCTCTACTATTTCTACACCTTTCCATTCGCAAAGTTTTCTTAATATTTCTCTTATCTCTAACCTTTTATCTTCGTAAAAAACTTTTCGTCTGTACTTCGGAGCAAAAACTATATGGTACTTGCAATTCCATTTTGTGTGTGCTAAACTATTTGTATCAATTTGTTCTTTTTTCATTTTTAAATCCTCCATTTGTGTTTTAGTTTGACTGGCAGGTCGCTACTATTTTAACACAAATGGAGGATTTTGTTTTGTTCACCGGTTAACCTCTTTTGAACCACGCGACTATCGCGTGTTTTTCGTTATACAAATAAATATCCACCCGCATAGCGGGTGGTATTTCATTTTCGGGCATAGCCCTAAACGATACTGGCGGCGCACAAGTGCGCTTTTTTGTTGGCCTGCCAGCCATGCAATTGCTACTTACTACCCATAAATGGGTCCCGCGGGTCGAAAAGACTCAATTGGTCTGTTTCCTTATCGTGCTTTAATTGATTTGAGATATATTCTTTTATTGCTTTCGTGTTTTTACCCGCGGTATCAACGTAATATCCCTTGCACCAAAATTCGCGATTTCGGTATGCAAATTTCATATTACCCCACTTTTGAAATATTAAAAGAGCGCTCTTACCTTTTAAATATCCCATAAACCCCGAAACGCTCATTTTGGGTGGGATACTTACCAGCATATGTATATGGTCTGGGCACACTTCACCCTCTACTATTTCTACACCTTTCCATTCGCAAAGTTTTCTTAATATTTCTCTTATTTCCAACCTTTTATCTTCGTAGAAAACCTTTCGTCTATATTTCGGTGCAAAAACTATGTGGTACTTGCAATTCCATTTTGTGTGTGCTAAACTATTTGTATCAATTTGTTCTTTTTTCATTTTTAAATCCTCCATTTGTGTTTTAGCTTGACTGGCAGGTCGCTACTATTTTAACACAAACGGAGGATTTTGTTTTGTTCATCGGTTAACCTCTTTTGAACCACGCGACTATCGCGTGGTTTTCGTTATACAATAAAAAATCAGCAGGGGATTAATAACCCTGCTGATTTATGTTTAATAAAAGAAAAAACCCCGCATAAAGCGGGAGTTAATTCATTCGCATCAAAGAGAAGC
>JAZKXN010000035.1:0-1800 GCA_045611605.1 Acutalibacteraceae bacterium | reverse complement strand
TATTATTGGCTATAAGTTGGCTGGATTAGCAGGTTCCTTAACGGCGATATTGGCTACAGTTTTACCGCCTTTGTTTACATTGAGCGTTGTGGCTTATTCTTATGATGTTTTTGCTAGCAATGAGTATGTGCAATTACTTTTGAAGGGTATGCAGTGTGGCGCACCTGCCATTATTATTAACGTTGCTATCGATTTGTTAAAGAAGGAAATCAAGAAAAAACTTGCGATTCCGTTGTTGATTATTGTAGGAACTTTTGTGGCAAATTATTTCTTCGATGTTAATTTGATGTACGCAATTTTAGTAGACGCCATGCTTGGTTTTATGCTATTGCGTGATGAAAAATATTCTTGAGGAGGGCGTAATGATTTATTGGGAACTTTTTTGGAGTTTTGTACAAGTTGGCGCCTTTTGTGTTGGCGGCGGCTATGCATCTATGCCGTTGATTCAAGAGCAAGTTATTGAACGTCATGGGTGGCTTACCTTACAACAATTTATAGATATATTTACTATTTCACAAATGACACCGGGGCCTATTGGTATTAATGCGGCAACCTTTGTCGGCACTAAAGTTGCAGGTGTTCCTGGAGCGATTGCCGCTACTGCAGGATTTATTTTTCCTTCCATTATCATCGTTTTGATTTTGGCAAAGCTGTTTTTCAAGTACGGTGATATTGGTCCGATTCGTGGAATTTTAAATGGCTTGCGTCCTGCGGTTGTAGCGTTGATTTGTTCCGCTGGTGTTGGTTTTATTTTACTTGCTTTGTGGAATACGGAAACTTTGCCTAAAGATTACACTAAGGTTGACTTGATTGGTTGTATTGTTTTGCCAATTTCTTTGTGGTGTATTCGTAATAAAATGAGCGTTATAAAATTATTGTGCTTCTCTGGAGTGTTAGGTTTAATTTTGGGAGTTGCAGGAATTAGATGAATTAGGCGTAGCCTGCGTGGCTACGCTTTTCTTTTGTTTTCCGAAGTAGTAAAAGTATGCTATAATATAATTTACTAATCTCATTAATTTATTTAAGGAGTGGACTATTATGCAGACACGTTTTCTTATCATAACGGGTATGTCCGGTGCTGGCAAAACCCAAGTAGTAAGAACCTTAGAAGATTTAAAATATTTTTGTATAGATAATTTGCCTGCGGCGTTGATTCCAAAATTCGCAGAATTGTGCCGTCAAACTTCTGAAAGCAATGTAGCTTTAGTTGTGGATGTGCGCGGTGGTCAATTCTTTGATAAACTTCTGCAAGTGTTGGATGAAATTAAAGCGTCCGGTCAAAAATATGAATTGTTATTTTTAGACGCAGATGATGCAACTTTGGTGCGTCGCTATAAAGAAACTCGTCGTCGTCATCCCTTGGGCGATAGCGAAACTCTTTTGGATAATTTAGCTCAAGAACGCGAGCTTTTAGCACCTTTGCTAGAAAAATCTACTTATATCATCAATACTACTGATTTAAATTCTTCTGAATTAAAAAATAGGGTTAGAGAACTTTTCAGTACTGATAACGAAAGAGAACGTATGGGGATTGTAGTGCGTTCCTTTGGTTTCAAGTATGGTTTACCTTTGGATAGCGATTTAGTTTTAGACGTACGCTTCTTACCCAATCCTTTTTATGTAGAAGAATTGCGTACTCAAACCGGTAACGACCAAGCTGTGGTTGATTATATTTGTCGTTATCCGCAAACTTTTGAATATCTCAAATTAGAAGCTAAACGTTTTGATTTCTTAATTCCTCAATACATTAATGAAGGTAAGAGTCAATTGGTAATCAGTGTAGGCTGTACTGGTGGGCAG
>JAZKXN010000034.1:0-3043 GCA_045611605.1 Acutalibacteraceae bacterium | reverse complement strand
TTTTTGCCGCAAATTCAAAAAGAATACCGGTATAACTGTAATGAAATATATACAAGTACTTCGTTTGGAAGAGGCAAAAAAATTAATTTCAAAATCCAATTCTTCTATTAAAGATATTGCTTTATCCTGCGGTTTTTCTGACGTTGCATATTTCACAAACTGTTTTAAACGGCTTTATCAAATAACCCCCACACAAATGCGCGAAAACAAAAACCGTTACAACAAATAACAAACACCCGAAGAGTCTTTCGCTTTTCGGGTGTTTTATTATATATTTGTAAATTAACTTTTACACTTTTTAATTACATATCTAAAACTATTATGTTCGGAATTATTTTTAAAGACCAGACCTTTATTCATAAGATAATCACCGCCATAAATTTCACCATTTAGCGAATATAATGCAGTTTTATCAAGGCCATCTAAGCGAATAAATTCTTCGGGAGCATTTGGGATGGCCTTTTTACAGTCAATACAAACCACTATAGTGTTTTCATCTTCAGAAATGAATTCTATCACCGATAAATTTGTCTCAAACGGAGATTTAATTCGATAACAATCACCTTTATGGAACACACTTTGCAGTTCACGATAATCCTTAACGGCCTGCTTTGCAATTTCAAGTTCCTTTTCGTTGCACTTATTTAAATCAAGCTCAAAACCAAACTGACCCGGCATCGCCACATTACAACGCATTTTAAAAGGCGTAGTTCTTCCAACCTGATGATTTGGGCAAGTTGAAACATGAGCACCCATTGAAGAATAAGGATAAACCATACTTGTGCCATACTGTATCATTAAACGCTCTTCAGCGTCACTGTCATCACTTGTCCAGGTTTGCGGCATATAATAAAGCATACCAGGATCAAAACGACCACCGCCGCTTGCACAACTTTCGAATAACACATTCGGAAAGCGTGTTGTTATTTGTTCAAGAACATAATAAAGACCTAACATATACCGGTGCATTACTTCGCCTTGCCTTTCGTCCGACAAAAGTGACGAACCCGCTTCGGTCATATACCTATTCATATCCCATTTAACATATTCAATATTAGCCTTTTGAAGTACATTACTAACCGATTCTATAATATAATCGCACACATCTTTTCGGGACAAATCAAGCGTTAATTGATATCTTGTTTGAAAAGATTCCCTACCCTTTGTGTGTAAAATCCAGTCGGGATGCTTTCTATAAAGCTCACTATCAGGGTTTACCATTTCTGGCTCAAACCACAGACCGAAGTGCATACCCAAATCATTGATTTTATTGGCAAGAGAATTTAAACCATTGGGCAATCTATCGGGATTTTCATACCAGTCACCAAGGCCGGCCCTGTCGTTATTTCTTGCACCAAACCAACCATCATCAAGCACCATCGTATCAACGCCGATTTCGGCCGCCTTTTTGGCAATAGCGACTAATTTTTCTTCGCTGAAATCAAAATAGGTTGCTTCCCAGTTGTTTATTAAAACAAACCTGTCAGTATCCCTGAATTTTCCGCGGCAAAGACGGGTGCGGTAAAGTTTATGATATATTCTTGACATTTCGCCAAGACCATTTGCAGAATATACAAGCACTGCTTCGGGTGTCTGGAATTCTTCTTTGTTTTCCAAAACATAATTAAAACCAAAAGGATTAATACCGATATAAGACCTTAGACAGTTATAGGGATCAAGCTCTGCGCCTGCGGTAAAGTTACCGCTGTAAACAAGGCTGAAGCCGTAAACTTCTCCTTGTCTTTCATTGGCACCTTTGCTACAAATTGCCATAAATGGATTATGTATTGCGCTTGATGCACCATAACGGCTTTCAACATTCTGGTTACCGTGAACAACTTCTCTTCTTGTGATGTTGCGTTCCCTGCACCAATGACCGTCAAGTTGAAGAAATTCACAGTCGCCCATACCGAAATAGTCAACAGTAGCACTCATAGCGGTATTAAGCACAAGACGTTCACCATTATTTACTATTCTTGTACTTCTTGCAATGGCGTTAAAATCCTCAAAAACTGTATATGATAAATAAATGTCTACATTCTTTAAATCATCGTGCAAACGAATTGTAAGAGTTTCAACCTTATCGTTAGCTTCGCAATATGTAGCAGGCAAGCCCTGCAAAGCAGGTTTACCGTTGGTAATGGTATAGTCGGCATAGACAAGGCGTGTTATACGGCTTCCGTCCGCATAAACGGCATCAAAAGCAGGCAAACGCATATCCACACTACCAAAAGTTGAATATTCAAGCGGAAAATCATTCGTTGAATATTCGCCATAATCCCTTGCGGAAAGCGGCCTTCTTTTCATAGTGGATATTATACTTGTATTAAAAGGATTTAAAAGTTTTTCGCCCCAATAAAGATGCAGCAAAACCTTGTTTTCAAAAACCCCCATTACATAGCTTGTGGTTTTAGTATTTAGATAAAAAACGTTATTTTCTTTATCAAACTTAATCATATTTTGCCTTCCTTTATACAGTTATACTAACTCCGCTTTCATTCTTAGGACAAGTTTATAATATTATAGCAACATCTTTATATATTGTCTAATACCATATATGTTTATGGCAAAACAATACAAAATAAAGACAAAAATTTACAAACGCCAAAATTAGAGCGAAAACTTTTTTCAATTCGGTTTAAAATACTGCAAAAATCGCCTTAGCCAGCAAAAATATTAAGAATTTAGTAGTTCACCCTTATATTTATAAAAACTCTTTTTTGATATCCCCGCCTGTTTAATAGTTTCTTCATTATTTAGCGAGCCGCCAAAACTTACGTTATGCTTTAATATAATTTCCTTGGCCTTTCGGGCTTTTTTGGTTTCATATTCAACACCTTTTTTTATTCCCAATTTGTTTTCCGTTAAGCCGTGCAGAATTTTAATTTTACAAGTTAATATATCATTAGTATAATGCCCAAGCACCCTTTCATATCTTTTTATGAAAGGGTGCATTTTTATGAAATTTTTTATTATTAAAAGACAGCATATAATGCTGGCGCTATGCGTTATTATTGCCACCGTTTTGCTGGTGACAGGGTCG
>JAZKXN010000033.1:0-40023 GCA_045611605.1 Acutalibacteraceae bacterium | reverse complement strand
AAGAACGATGTTAAGGAAATCAGAAAGAACCTTAAAGATGCACTTCAATATGTAGAGGCTTATGTAAGAACTGGCTACATTGGTACCGTAAATGGCGTAAGCATTTACACATCAAACGAAGCAGATGAAGGCGCTATCGTTCTTGCTACCAAGAAAGCTGTTACCTATTTCTCAAAGAAAGGTACAGAAGTTGAACAAGAAAGAGATGCTAACATCCGTAAGAATACCGTTTATTCTCGTAAATATGGTATTTTCGCATTTACTGATGCTACACAAGCAGTAAAACTTACCAAAGGTGCTTAATTAAATTTTAAAGGAGGCGTGACAAATGACACAACTTGAGCGCTTGAAAATAAGAATCACGGAAAAAGTTGATGATATAGAGCTGGAGGATATATTGGAAAGTGCAAAGGCGGTTATTTTGTCACGCCGCTTTCCGTTTGGTGAGCAACCCGAAGAAATAGAAAATAAGTACAAAGACTTACAAATCCGTATAGCCGTTGAAATGTTTAATAAGCGAGGTGCCGAAGGTGAAACAGCACATAGCGAAAATGGTATAAGCCGTAGTTATGCGAGTGCAAATGTTTCGGAGGACTTGCTTAAAGAGATAACACCGAAGGTGGGTGTTGTATGAGAGATTTAAAACGAAATCAACAAACAATTTGGTATTCCCTTTTAAATGTTTCAACTGGTGAGGATGAATGGGGTAACACAGAAGATATAAAAACTTATGGTGACCCCATTGTTATGAATATATCCGTTTCGGGTGACAAAGGTGAAATCTCACAACAAGCCTTTGGTATGGATTTAGATTATGACCGTGAAATGTCAACCCACGATATGAGTTGTCCTATCGATGAATATACTCATTTGTGGATTGACGGCAGAGATACTACCAAAACGCATAACTATATTGTTAAAGCGGTTAGTAAATCTCTTAATTGTATTAGATATGCAATTAAGAAGGTGAATGTATCGTGAGAACGGAAATAAAAATTGACCTTAATGAAAAAGGCAGTCTTGGAAAAGGACTACGAAAACTACGGGCATACAAAAGGCGTGTTCAAAATAAAACAAGTCTTTTAGTACAAAAACTTACCGATTATGGCGCCGAAATAGTGCGAATAAAAATCGTTAATATGGGAGCTTATTATTCGGGTGAGTTGCTTTCAGGTGTTAGTGGTTACTATTCCCCTTCACTTAATGCGGGGTTTGTTAAAGTAACGAGTGACCACGTAGCGTTTGTAGAATTTGGTACAGGTGTCAAAGGTCAAAATAGTCCACATAAAAACGGAGAATATCTATCTCTTGCCGCTTGGGAATATGCTTCAGGCGCAAAGATATTTACCACACAAGATGGTAGAGTAGGTTGGATTTATCCTACCGATGATGGTGGATTTAGATTCACTGAAGGTATGGAAAGCAGACCGTTTATGTATGAAACGGCGCTTGAATTACAACGTGATTTGCAAAAAATCACAAAGGAGGTGTTTAGCACTTGATAGATAAAGAAAATGAAATTTTTAAAGTGGTATCAACGGCTTTAAGAAAAAAATTTAAAGGTATTTATGTTATAGGTGCTGAAATGTCCCCTACCCCACCTAAATTCCCGGCTGTATCGTTTGTGCAAACAAACAATACAACTAAAACAGAATTTGCCACATTTGATAGCCTTGAAAATGTGGTTACAGAAGATTATAAGGCAGAGGTTTATAGTAACCTTGAAAAAGGCAAAGAAGCTCAAACAAAGGAAATCACAAGCATTATTTCTGATGTTATGGGTGGACTTGGCTATGTAAGAACATTTTGCGAGATTGTACCGAATACGGATTCGACTATAAATCGTAGAATGTCAAGATACAGAAAAAATAATGTAATTTAATGGAGGAAAAATTATGGGTATCGCAATTTCAACTGCTGGTGTAACTTTTGGTTATGCCGTAGAAAGCACAAAGGGTACAAGACCCACAACGGGATATACAGTTATTCCCGACATTAAGGAAATTCCTGAAATGAACCCGGAACCCGAAACTCTTGAAACAACCGTACTTTCGGAAACAGAGTTTAAGACTTATATTGAAGGTCTTAAAGATTTGGGTGGTGCATTGAGTTTCCTTGCAAACTATACTACCGAACTCGAAGGTGTATGGGCAGACTTGGTAGATGAATACAAAACCGCCGCCGATGATGGTAAGGCAGTTTGGTTTGAGGTTAAACATCCCAAACTTGATAAATCCGTATTCTTCACAGGACAACCTTCCGCTATGGGACTTCCCGCTATGGCTGTGGGTAATGTTCTTGAAACCAACCTTTATATCACACCTACTAACGCTCCCGCTTGGGAAACTAAATCAACAGCCGCTTAATTAAAAGGAGGACATATCGATGGGCAAACAATTAAAATTTGAATTTAAAGGCAAGGAATACAACCTTGAGTACACAAGAGAAAGTGTAAAACAAATGGAAAGAGAAGGTTTTGTGGCAAAGGATATTATGGAAAAGCCTATGCTAACATTACCAAAACTTTTTGCAGGCGCTTTTAAAGCGCATCATAGATTCGACACCAAACAGAAACAGATTGATGAAATCTTTGAACTGTTTACAAATAAACAGGCTCTCGTTGAAAAACTTGCTGAAATGTATGCAGAGCCTATGGAAACACTAATGGATAATGACAACATTGATGAGGGAAACGCAATAGCGTGGGAAGCGAACTTCTAACTGAAGAAAAACCCACGCAAGAGAAAACTTATACAGAAATATTTGAAGAATGTTTCCCGTTTTATCTTGCCATCGGTATGTCCTATGCGGAGTATTGGGAGGGTGATTCAAAACTCGCTCAATACTACCGCAAGGCTTATCGCATAAAGCAAGAGGAATTTAACAACAATGCTTGGTTGCAAGGTTTATATGTATATGATGCCATATCAACCGCATTACATAATGCTTTAAGAGGAATGGGTAAACAAAAACCCCCACCAAAAGATTATGCAAAGCAACCATACGATTTGTACAAGAAACACAAAACCGCACAAGAGAAAGCCAAGGAGGTTGAAATAGAGCAAGAAAAAGCAGCCGCTTGGATGGAAAACTTTGTACGGTTAAATAGTAATAAGAGCCAGAGCCATAGAGCCAGAGCCTAATAATTAAGGAGGGTCTGTCTATGGCTCTAACTATAGAAGAATTAAATATACAGATAGAAGCCGAAAGTACAAAAGCGACAACCGCTATTGATACTTTAATCGGCAGGCTTGAAACTCTACAGTCAAAATTAAATGTTTTGGGCAGCGCCGGTAAAAAGGCGGGCAATGGTTTACAAGATACTGCCAAAGGCGCAACAAAGGTTAAAGATGAGATTGATAAGCAATCAAAATCTTATGATAAAGCAAGTAAATCTTCACAAAAATTTACTGATAAATTAGTAGGGCAAATATCAAAATTTCATACTTTGTATGGTGCTTTTAAATCAGCAGCCAATGTAATGGCAGGTTGGTTTAAAGAAAGTAATGATTATATCGAAACTGTCAATTTATTTAATGTAACTATGGGTGAAGCCGCTCCCGCCGCTCGTAAATATGCCGAAGCAGTTGAATCGGCTATGGGTATTGATAGTAAAGACTTTATGCAATATCAAGGTGTATTTAAAAACCTTACGGCAGGTTTTGGAGTAGCAACCGAAGATGCAAACAAAATGTCACAAAACCTAACACAATTATCCTATGATATGGCTTCATTCTTTAATGCTTCAAGCGTTGAAGAATCGTTTGATAAATTATCTTCTGCTATGTCAGGTCAAGTAAAAGGTTTGCGTGAATATGGTATTGATACCACAGTTGCGACATTACAAGAATATGCACTTTCGCAAGGTATAGATAAAAAAGTCCGTTCTATGACACAAGCGGAAAAAGCCTTGCTCCGTTACAACTATATTATGGAGCAATCACAACATATTCAAGGTGATATGGCGAGAACTATTATCACACCTGCAAATGCGTTGCGTGTGTTAGAATCACAACTTACACGAATGAAACGTGCTTTTGGTAATATCGTGAGTGTAATTGTAACACAAGTTATTCCGTATGTGCAGGCATTTGTCGAAATAGTAACCGATGCTGCGAAAAAACTTGCTGTTTTCTTTGGCTTTAGTGCTGAAGATTTTGAAGCAGACACTTCAGGAATCGAAAGTAGTTGGGGTGATGCTGAAGATAGTGTTGAGGATTATAGTGATTCACTAAAAAAAGCTAAAAAGCAAATGATGGGGTTTGATGAATTAAATATAATAAGTAACCCCAATAGTGACAGTGGGTCAAGCTCTGATAATTCGGATGGTGGCTCGGTGGATATACCTGTAAAGGAATATGATTTTCTTGCAGGCTTAAAAACCGAAAAACTTGATGAAGTAAAACAAAAACTAATCGACATACTTTCATTTGTAGGCGAAATAGCAGTAGGCTTACTGGCTTGGAAACTATCAAAATCTTTCTTGGGTTCCCTTGGTGGACTTGCGGCAGGAATAGGACTTACATTGCTAATAGATTCCATACGAACCACGATAAAAGATGGTCTTGATATAGGTGATATTGTCAAGGGTGCAATAGGTGGTGCTTTGATAGGAGCCGCCATTGGCTTCAAGTTAGGCGGATGGCCGGGCGCTTTAGGTGGTGCAGTAATCGGTATTGGTGTAGCACTTTCAATTTTAGGTATAACAAGTATGTTTGCCGAAGGTGTTGATATTAAAAATACATTTATAACATCGATAGGATTAGGACTTGTTGGAGCAGGTATTGGCTTTACATTAGGTGGATGGGCAGGAGCTATTGGTGGTGCAATGCTTGGTGTTGGTATAACACTTTTAATATCGGGTATAAAAGCCACTGTTGATGAAGGTGCAAATGTTGAAAATATAGCTTCAATAATTGGTGGCGCATTATTTTCCGTTGCCGGAATAGTGACCGTTATTAAGTTTTTCAACAAAAGTACACCCGGTGTTACCCCCGAAATTCAAACAGCAACAGAAACCATAGAAACTACATCTACAGGAACAAGCACTTTATCAACCAAACTTAAAAGCCTCGCAACAAATCTTGCTTGGGGACTTTTAATACTTGCTGAAGTAGCAGCCGCCGCGATTTTGATAGTTGCCGCAATATGGTTGCTTGGCGTAATGTTAGAACAAGTTGGTAAAGCGTGGGAACCTGTAATAGCCAACGGAGGCACCGTTGCGATAGCGATGGGAATTGGCACAGGCATATTAGTTGCTATTGGTGTTGCGACCGCATTGCTTGGTACACTTGGTGGCGCAATGGCAGGGCAATTAGGTATAGGTATTGCAGTATTAGCTCTCATTGGCGTTGCCGCCGTATTATTTATTGCTGAAATATTGGCGATTGGTGTGTTATTAGAACAGGTAGGAATAGCTTGGCAACCTGTCATCGACAATGGCGATACCATTAAAACCGCAATTGCAACAGGCACAGTTCTTTTAGTTGCCGTTGGTGTAGTTACCGCCGCTTTAGGTTTGGCTACGGTCGCTACGGCTGGTGCTTTACCATTAGCTATTGGTCTTGGTACGGCAATATTGCTCGAATTAGGAGCCGCTACCATACTATTTGTTGCCGAGATAAAAAAAGTAGGTAAAGAATTGAAAAAACTTATACCTGCTTGGCAACCCGTACTTGATAACGGAGCTACTATTGAGGCGGGAATTAAAACAGGCACTACACTTTTAACAAATGTAGGTATCGCAACAGCCGCACTTGGCGCTATAACTATAGCCAGTGCAGGCACATTACCAATAGCAATAGGCTTGGGTACAGCTTTGTTGGTATTACTTGCAGAAGCATTAAAAGAGCTTGTTAGTAGTCTTGTAAAAGTAGCAAAGCAATTAAGTGAAAAGTTAGCTCCCGCACTTACCAACCTTAATACTGAATTGCCCGGACTTTCAACTAATATGTCAAACTTTACGACTTATATGAAGGAGTTTGCAGGTCACGTTGTAAGTTATACAAAAAGCTCTGCAATATCAGGTTTCTCCGCTACTGTTGATTCGATTATTGGTTTCTTTACAAAAGACCCAATTAAATCTATGGCGAGTGACGCTAATAAACAATACAAACAAGCACAAGGCTTGAACGAGAAATTAAGATTAGCTAATCCCGAACTTAAAACCGCAATTTCTTTAATGAAAAAATACTATGGTTTTTTAGAAGAAATAGAAACATTGACAGGAAAAAGTAACAACATTTCTCTTGCAAGCGGTATGTTTACAAGTATGAAAGAAGTTGGCAAAAACCTTGTTACAGGTTTCGTAGCTGGTATGAAATCGGAAAACACCGCTTTAAGCAATGGTGTTAAAAAGGTATTAGGTGATGCTTTAACCGATAAAATCGCAAAAGATTATGGTAAAACATTTGGCAAAAAGTTAAGTACGGAAATATCAAATGCTTTAAATATCGGCAAAGTATTTAACACAATAAGCATCTCTTTAGATGTAAGTTTTAGTAAATGGGTATCTGCTGATAAGAAAAAAGTATATGAAGCACTTGGTTTGTCAGGCTGGCCTTCATTAAGTTGGAGTGCTTATGCTGAAGGTGGTTTTCCAACCGAAGGCGAAATGTTTATTGCCCGTGAAGCAGGTCCAGAACTTGTAGGTTCTATTGGTAGAAAAACCGCCGTTGCAAATAACGACCAAATTGTTAGTGGTATTGAAAGTGGTGTATATCGTGCTGTGATGGCAGCCAACTCCACCAACAAAGGTGGCTCACAAACAATCCGTATTATTAACGAAATTGATGGTGATGTTGTTGGCGAAAAGGTTATTCAATATCACAATGGCAAAGTTATTCAAACAGGCGTTAGTCCGTTGTTAGTGTAAGGGGGAGTTATAAATGGCAATTTTACAAATAAATAAGATTGATATAGCTGACCCCAAGACACTAACTTGGGACTTATATGACCTTGATTCCGAAGATGGAGCTGGAAGAAACCAAGAAGGTTTAATGTTCCGTGATAGAGTGGCGACCAAGAGAAAATTAAGTTGCACTTGGGCGCCTATGGAACCATTTGAAATGGCAGCATTGTTACAAGCGATGGATAGCGTATTTTTCACAATTCGATATCCCGATGCACACGATGGTGCATATCGTGAGGGCGAATTTTATGTAGGTGATAGAAGTACGCCTATGTATGTGTGGAATAACGAAAAAGGGAAATATTTGTGGGAAGGACTTTCCGCAAACTTTATTGAAAGGTAGGTGTACTAAATGTATATAGTTAGCGAAGAATATGCCAAAAAAATAATATCTGATAGCAGAGCATTTTCCGTAAGACTTACATTTAGTCCATCCACCGAATTGACAGGCACAACCATACAAGATATATCGTTGGATGAATTAGTTATTTCAGGTGATAGTCTTACTATGGGATGTGCCTGTTCTAATAAGATTACAATAAATCTTATCAATCCACCTACAGATATAGATTATGATGGCGCTACCTTTACGGCGGAAGTAGGACTACTTTTAAATGAAAGACCTATAACTTACGAATATGTTCCTTTAGGAAAATTTTATGCAACTGACCCCGATACTAATAATGATTTTAAAAATCTCAAATTAACCGCTTATGATGGTTTTTGCAAAATGACGGATAAATATATTCCTACCGTACCCGCAAATACAACTTTACAAGCAGTCTATGATGATTTGAGAGAACAACTTTATGCAAACTGTGGAATTGTTTTAAAAGAGCGCACATTACCCGAATACAATATATCCGAATTTCCATATTTGGATATTACATATACACAAGCAATAGCCTATGTAGCAGGTTGTTTGGGTGGCTTTGCAAGATTTGACCGTTTAGGTGAACTTGAAATATCGTGGTTTGAAGATAGAGGGCAAGAAATTTCTCGTAAAATGCAATATATGAACGGATTTAAAAGAACACTTAATAAATCCGTGATTGTAACTTCTTTATCAACGGGGACGGAAGAAAACCTTATTGTTAAAGGTGATGGTACAAATGGGTTGCAAATAAATTTTGAAAACCCATATATCACAAATAATATGGCTGATGATATTTATAGTCGTGTTAATAGATTGACTTATACCCCCTGCTCTGTTGATTGGCGTGGAAATCCCGCCATACAAGCCGGTGATATAGTTACAGTTTATGATAAAGAGGGTTATCCTCATACAGTTTTAGTAATGAGCCAAACCATCAAAATTGGTGGCGGCTTAAATGCGAAAATCGATTGCAAAGGTTCCGGCGAAACAAAAAATACTTTTTCAAGCAATTTTGAACCGTTGGGTAAAAAAATAGGACGATTAAATGTAAAACTTGAAAAAGCAATATTGGACGCCACAAGTGCTATAACAGGCAATAAAGGTGGGGTTGTGGTTTTACACGATACCAATAACGATGAAAAACCTGATGAATTGCTAATTATGGATGTAGAAGATATTAAATTGGCTACAAAAGTATGGCGTTGGAATAAAGCAGGTTTAGGTTATGCCTATAATCCAACGGGCAATGCTTATTTGGGTCCGTACAAAACCGCTATCACGGCAGACGGACAAATAAATGCCGATTTTATTACAACAGGAACTTTAAGTGCCGAAAGAATATCGGTAGATACCTATGATGGTATGGGTAAATTAACTGATTATATCCATTTTGGTGATGGATATATAGAGTTAGGCGAAACGGACAATGCTATTAAATTAAAGTTAGAAAACGGACAAATAGCATTTTATAGAAACGATGTACGCATTGCTTGGTTTACAAACAATAGCTTTGAAATTGAGAATTTAACCGAAGGTAAAATTAGATTTCAAAACTTTGGATTTATACCGAGAGCATCGGGCAATTTAACATTTACAAAACTAATATAAAGGTGGTGGAATAATGGCAGAAGTAAGAAGTGGCTCATTCTCAACAACAGGCTATAGTGATGCTTACTCTCCCGACCATTATGTGTTTTCTTGGTCTTTGGCATCGCAAAGCATTATTGATAATACAAGTACAATTACTTGGTCTGTAGTTGCAGCAGGTGGAGCTACAGCAGGTTATTATAACACCGTAAGAGAAAGATATGTAACGGTATATGGCGCAACCAAAAGTGCCTCTGACGCACAAGTGACATATAACGGTACAACCCCATTTAGTGGCACAACAGTAATAAAGCACGATTCTAATGGTAAAGCTTCATTTAGCGCATCTTGTGGCGGTGCTTTTGAGTATGGCGGCTCATACAACTCCACAGGTAGTGGAAGTTGGGAACTTCCTGTAATTCAACGAGCAACTACTCCCGTATTAGCCAATACCACAATAACAATGGGTTCGGCTATCAATATAACCTTAACACCCGCAAATAGCACTTTTAAACATAAACTTCGTTATGATTTTGGAAGTGTAAGTGGGTCGGCTGATGGATTTTCTATTGGAGCTGAATTTACGGCGCAAGGTAACACAACTATAACTTTCACTCCCCCCACTTCGTTAGGCAGTCAAATTCCAAACAATTTAAGTGGAACGGGACAAATAGTTTGTTATACATATACGTCAAGTGGTTCTCATATAGGAACAACATATGTAAAAATCACTTTAAATATTCCGTCATATACACCAACAATCACAGGAATAACACTTACAGGCAACAACTTGTTAAGCTCTGATTATGTAAAAGGAAAATCAAGTGTTACGGTTAATGCTACTATAGGAACTTCTTATGGAGCAAAGACAAAGAGCATAACAACCGTTATAGATGGAAAATCTTATTCCGGTTTACCATTTACAACAAGTGTATTGTCTAACGGTAGTAAAACCGCAAAGATTACTTTTGTAGATACAAGAGATAAAAGCGTAACTGTGGAATCATCGGCAATTACAGTGTACGATTATTCAATACCAAACATTACCGATTTTACTCTCGCAAGACAATCGGACGGCACAACGGTTATAGCAACTGTTAAAGGTAGTATATCGGCTATCAATAATAAAAATGCAAAAACGATTAAAGTTACATTGAATGGTGTAACAAACACAATTACTTCAAGTGCTTACACAATCAATGCAACTACAACTTTTACAAATGTTTCTACCGACCAAACATTTACTGCAAAAGCGATATTTACCGATTCATATACTACCGTTGAAAGAGCCGCCACATTACCTACCGTAGCCGTTACAATGGACTTTTATAAAGATGGTAATGGTATTGCAATGGGTAAGGTTGCGGAGAGTGGTAATTTGCTCGATGTTGCGTGGAATACAAAATTGGGCGGTACATTAAATGTAAAAGGAGATTTTAAAACTGAAAAATCACTTGAAGTTAGTTCCTCTACATTTGGTGCAACGCTAATAAAACGTAACGATTCTGCAAATGCCGCAACAATAAGATTCGCAAACACCAATGGTGTATTAGGCTCTATTGGTATGTCTTCAACAGCAAATAGTGGGTTAAGGCGTTGGACTGCTGATACAAGTGGTGCATATTTTATCCTTGATACAGGAAACCTCACCGACCATATAAAAGATTTTGTTGTCGAGCAAGGAATTAGTAGTGAATGGAATTATATAAAGTGGAACAATGGTAAATCGGAGGCTTGGCGCAAAGTTGAGTTGGGAGATGTTCCACTAACCACACAAATGATTGCGGGTGTGTATTCCAGCACTTCATATAATGGCAGAGGGGTAACACTTCCTTCGGGATTGTTTACTACTGTACCATTAGCTTTTGCAAATGTTTATAGCAACGGTTATACACATTGTCAAGTAGCAAGTGCAACAACCGCGCAAGTGGTTTATCGTTTGTGGTCACCGTATAGCGCAACAGTTACAGGGGTTATCGTTTCATTGTATGTTGTTGGTAGATGGAAATAAGGAGGTAAATTAAATTGATAGAGATAATTAAAGAATTAAGTGTTGAAGTGACAAAACCAAATATATTTCAGGCTTTAGTCGCTAAACAATACGATATGAATACAAGATTTTTAAAAGTAACCTTAATGGATTGCGGAACCCGTATTGATATACCTAATATCGAAACGGCAAAGGTTGTTATAAATGCCGAAAGAAAAGACGGTCAATCCAAAGGCTTCGATGGTGTCATAAATGATGACGGCACAGTTACCGTTCCCTTGCACTCTTGGATGTTAGAGTTAGACGGCACGGTTATTTGTGATATATCTGTTATAGATACCGCAACCGATGATAATAAAAAACTAACAACAACCTCTTTTACATTGATTGTTGAAAAAGCCGCCTACGGTGGTGATGATATAACATCTGACCCACAATACGATGTACTTGTATCATTGTTAGAAGCAGCCTCAACTGCACAAGAGGCTTTGGATGTAAGTAATCAGGCATTAGAGAAAAGTGCGGAGGCAAATGAAAAATATGATGCTTGTGTTGAAGCCACAGAAAATGCTAATAAAGTTAGAGAAGAAATTGAGGCAGGAGGTTATATCGAAAGCCTAAAAGAAATGAACAACGGTGGTAAGTTTAGTTTTTGGGTAGGCACCTCGGAAGAATATGAGCAACTTGAAGAAAAAATAAGTGGTTGCTTATATATATTGACCGATGAAATATCGCTTACAGAGTTATCAGCACAAATTGATGAATTAAAAGCAAAAATTGAGTTAGTAACTCCTCAAGTTAATTCTAACACAAAAAATATTGCATCTATACAGCGTACTGTAGATGAGCACGAGAGAGAGCTAAATTTAATCGGTGACGATATCGCGGAATTTTGGGGTGTAGCAGGAAATGCACAAGTTCCTATGAACCCACTAAAGAAAGACTACAAAGTATTTTTAATTAGGTCTTATGACATAACTATGTTTGCTTTTTCCAGTGGTATATATGAATTTATTGATGGCTTTTATGAATACATCGCTGGTGATTTAAGAAACAGAATTCATATAAACATTGGACGTATGAAGCATCCCGAATACGAAGGGGCTGAGCTATGGTCAAACAATAGCACAATTACTTCTTATGTTATGAGTGCTAGTAACGATAAACCAATGAGCGTAGAACCATTGGGAATAACTGAAATTTACGGGGTGATATAATATGCCATATATAAACGGTGAAAATATAATGGGGATATCAAATATAATCCTCGGTAGTAATGTGGGTAAAATAACCGATGAAGGCGGCGAAATCTTTAACTCCTACGAAGGCGATGACCTCAACCAAGCATTAGACATAGGAGCACACGCTGAAGGACGTCAAACCATTGCGGGTAAAAATGCTCACGCCGAGGGTAGAAATACACAGGCAAATGGTAACGCTTCACACGCTGAAGGTAATCACTCGGTTGCTAACGGAAACTTTGGAGCACACGCTGAAGGTAGAGAAACTTTGGCTAATGCTGATGCCGCACACGCTGAAGGGCAAAGCACTAAAGCTCTTGGAAAAAACTCTCACGCTGAAGGGGAGATGTCAACGGCACAAGGTGATAAGTCACATTCAGAAGGCACAAAAACTATAGCAATAGGAAATTCTTCTCACTCACAAGGTAGAGAATGTGTTGCGGGTACAAAAGCATTTGAAATTACCGCAATCGACTTCACCCCAAAAGAGGAAGAACCTGAAGAAGATGTAGGTGCCGTAGTTACTTATTATGTAGGTTCTAAAGGCAAAGATACAAATGATGGTTTATCTACCGAAACACAGGTTCTCACGATTGCAAAAGCAGTTGAACTTGCTAACAATGGTGGATATGTTGAAGGAGATGTTGTTTCAATAATCCTTGATGCAGGTGCGGTAGATATTGGTACTTTACCTCCATATAAATTTGATTTAGTGGTAGAATCTAAAGCATCTGGACGTTCTATTGCATTTGTAGGTTCTTCAAGAATGATTGCTAATAATGAAGGACACCTAACAATGTACAAGAATGTTGACATTAGAATTGAAACACAATATTCAAATATTCAAATGTGTGGAAGTAATGTTGTATTTGATAAGAAATGCGTAATATCGGGAGCATATCCTACACTTACTTTTGGCACCGGAACCGATAATGGCTCTCCAAAAGAAGTTGCAGGTCAAAAAGTTGTGATAAATTCTAAAACGGCTCCGTACATTAGCTTGTCAAACTTCTCTTATGCTGCTAAAACATACACCGAAGATGTTGAACTTGAATTGAATAGTTCGGACATCTCTGCAAAAATAGTTTTCAACGCCTATTATAGTGGTAAAACAAATGGTACAACCAAGTTCAATAAGAATGTAAACCTCAATATTAAAGAAGTTCAAACTCTCTCTTTTGACTATCTTGACGGAGTTACCTTTAAAGGCGCTGTGCAAATTATAAATTCATCTTCCAACTTCCCCATCGTACCTTGGATGCCCGGACTTGAAAGAATCAATGCTCCAATGTGGGTATTAACAAACCAATCAGCGAATGATGATGTGCTAACATTTACAGAGGTTGCTGGTGTTTACAAAGTAAAAGATGGTTACATAGTTTCAGCTACTAATGATTTAGGTGATGAAATTGTTTCTAAAGAAGGTGTACTCGATTTATCCAAAACCGATGGTATGTATTCTTTTGAAATTAAAGAAGAAACCGTGTTTGAAGGTTCTATTACATTAACTTCGAGTACAGGTTTAGAACCCGAAATGTTAGTATCTATTAAAAGTAATTCTAACCAAGATTTTTTACTAAATGCAGGCATTATAAAATCTATTGAAAATAATGTCTTAAAAATAGAAGGCTACCCTTCGCAAATAAATAGGTTTTTATCTTCGGGGAAAAACTATTTATTCATTTTAGCAAATGCCACATTAGGTGATGTTGAACTTGGTGATAGCAGTAACGCTAATGGTACAAGAACAAAAGCCATAGGTAATTCTTCTTATGCCAATGGTGAGGGTACAATAGCTGTAGGTAATGCACAATATGTTTGCGGCACCTATAATGCGAATAAGCCAAACACTGTGTTTGAATTAGGTTGCGGCACTTCTGAAAACAATAGAGCAAATGCTTTTGAAGTGTATAAAGACGGAACTATTTCTATATACGGCACAAAAATCACAAGAACCAATTTGAGAAAATTGCTTGAAATGATAATTTAAGGGGGGAACAATGTGGAATGGCTTGATTGGGTAATTAAAATTGGTGCTGCCGTTGGTGCAGCTATCGGTTTATGGAAACTCATTGTTACTTTTGTTCATTTTCTTGATGATATTAAGAAAGATGTCAAAGAAACAAAAGAATATGTTATGAATAACATTAAAAATGTCGAAGACATCCCCGCCATCAAAGAACACTGCGAAGAAAATTATATCACAGGTTTAAGACTTACTATTATGAACTCTGAAATGCCCATAGGTGAGCGTATCGCGGCGGGTGTTAAATATCTTGAAAAAGGAAAAAATGGTGAGATTAAAAAGTATCTAATTGAAGAATTGCATATAAATGACATTCTCAATCATTAGGAGGTTTTTATTATGAAAATAACTCAAAATCTTGTACCTGAAAACAAATATTCAATTAAGTGTCCTTACACTATGAAACCAACAAGAATAGTGGTACACAATACCGCTAACGATGCAACCGCAAAGAATGAAGTTGCATATATGATAAGAAATAATAACGAGGTTTCATTCCATTATGCCGTAGATGACAAAGAAATCGTGCAAGGCATACCTGAAAATCGTAATGCTTGGCACGCTGGTGATGGTGCTAAAGGTAAAGGCAATCGTGAAGGTATTGCGATTGAAATTTGTTACTCAAAATCAGGTGGTTCTAAATTTACCAAAGCAGAAGAAAATGCCGTAGAACTTATTGTGGATATTCTCAAAAGATATGGTTGGGGTATTGACAAGGTAACAAAACACCAAGACTATAGTAAAAAATACTGCCCTCATAGAACTCTTGATTTGGGTTGGGATAGGTTTATTGGTATGATTAAAAATAAACTATCACCTAAAAAGAAAACCATTTTAGAGGTCGCACAAGAAGTTTTAAAAGGTAAGTGGGGAAATGGTCAAGAACGCAAGAAAAAGCTAACACAGGCTGGATATAACTACAATAAGGTACAAGCAAAGGTCAACGAACTTGTTGGTGGCAAATCTACCCCTGCAAAAAAATCAAACGAAGAAATTGCAAAAGAAGTTATCGCAGGTAAATGGGGTAATGGTGCTGCAAGAAAAACAAAACTTGAAAAAGCCGGTTATAACTATTCCGTGATACAAGCTCTTGTAAACAAGCTATTAAAATAAAGGAGTTGTTTAATATGTTAGAACGCTTACAAAAATTACTTACGGTTAAAAGTATCGTAACAATTTTATTGACACTTGTTGTGGTGGTTCTTGCTTTAAAGGGACAGTTTGATATTAAAGATATTTATTTAATTATCATTGGTTTCTACTTTGGCACACAAGCAACAAAGGAATAATTGCTTATGAAAACAATAAAAATCAACCTACCTAAAGAATTAAAAAATATCGAAATACACACCTTTTCCGATTGGCATATAGGGGACAAGGCTTGTGATATAGAATCCATTAAAGAGCAACTTCTACATATTGCAAATACACCTAATGCGTATGTAATATGTAATGGGGACTTAATGAACAATGCAACTAAAAATTCCGTTTCCGATTGCTATGCGGAAGTTATACCACCTATGGAACAGTTGCAAAAATTACAAGAATTGCTTGAACCTATAAAAGATAAAATTTTAATGTTTACACAAGGCAACCACGAAGCGAGAACATATCGTAGTGATGGAATAGACCTTACGGCTCTATTATCACAACAATTGGGTTTATATGACCGATATGCCCGTGAGGGTGGAGTATTGTTTTTAAGAGTGGGACAATGCAATAAGCACGCACACAATAGACAAGTATGCTATACAATTTATTGCACTCACGGTAGTGGTGGTGGTCGAAAAGAAGGTGCAAAGGCAATTCGTTTGGCAGATATGGCATCAATAGTAGATACCGATATTTATATACATAGCCATACGCACTTACCTATGGTAATGAAACAAAACTTTTATCGTATTGACACTTGCAATAGTGCAGTTGCTGAAATTAGTAAATTGTTTGTAAATACATCGGCACAATTAAAGTACGGAGGCTACGGTCAAACGTATGAATTTAAACCAAGTAATACCACATCACCTATAATTTATCTTAATGGCACTAAAAAAGAATTTACCGCAAGATTATAAAAAATAATAAGCACACCTGAAATATGGTGTGCTTATTTATAATTTTGACTACCCCTCTGACTACCCTAATTAGTTAAAATTGATTGAAATTAGCCTAATTTACCCACAAAAATATTTTTTATATGGAATAAGAAAAAGTCTTACAAACCCTTTATTTATCGAGTTTATAAGACTTTTTCACTTGGTTGCGGAGGCTGGACTTGAACCAACGACCTTCGGGTTATGAGAGTACCCAGTAATCACTCACAAACCCTTTATTTATAAGGTTTATGCAAGGTGGCTGACTACCCCTTGACTACCCTTTTTGAAAAAAGCATCTAATTTCTTAACATCATTTTCTTTATGTTGGTTAGATAAATGCGTATATATTGACAAGGTTGTTTTGATATCGGAATGACCTAATTGTTCCATAGCAGTTAAAGCATCTATTCCCGCCTCATACATTATAGTACAAAATGTATGTCTTAATTCGTGTGGAGTGAATGGTGTAATTAACATAGGAATTTTCGTTGGCGAAAATTTATTAGGTGCATTACCATTAAAACCATACTCAATGTTCATATCGTGCATATAACTTTGATACAATCTACGCCACGAATCATCGGTCATCATTTGACCTTTTGCATTGGTTAGAACAAATAGAGATACTTGTGGTAAAGTCTTTAAATAATCAATGAGTATTTGAGGAACTGAAACAACTCTTGCTTTACCATTTTTAGGTGCTTTAAAATCTTTTGTTTTAAAATTATACGATTTGGTAACGGAAATTTTATTATTAGTAAAATCTATGTCATTCCATTGTAAAGCCGTAGCCTCACCACGCCTTAACCCCGACAACATCATAAGCATAGCCGATGGTTTGGCTCTATGCTCAAACTCCATAATTCTTTCTCTTTCTATTTCCGTTAAAGCTCTACGCTGAACGCTTGTTGCCGTTTGTGGAGCTTTTAACTTATTAGCAGGGTTATAATCAATAACTCTATTATCAATCGCAAAATCAAATATTGCGTTTATAACTTGAACATATCCACGTATGGTTTTTTTAGCCATAGGTTTGTCTGTATAAGGATTTTTTGCCGAGATTGAGAAAAGTATCGTTTGCAACTCAAAGGGCTTTATTTGGCTAATTTGAGAATTATAAAGGGCGTCTATCCAAATGTTTGCTCTTGATTGTAAGGAGCTATATCTATCTTCCGATACTTCGTGCCTCTTTGACACCAACCAATATTCCGCCCAAGTCTTGAAAGAATCATTATGGGCGGATATATCCATTCCCTTTCGTAAAGATACTTTTAATTCTTCGGCTTTCCTGTCAGCTTCTTTTTGGGTTTTACCATATACATATTTATATGCTTTTTTCCCATCTTTGATACCTATATATACTTTTACCATATATCTACCATCGGTTCTTTGGGTATTCATTTTTTTAGCCATAGATTCACATCCTTTTTAATGTCCTGCTTATTGGACTTTATTTTTTTGGGTATTGACAAACTGTAAACGTTACTCGTATAATTGTATCAATAGAACAAATGTTCGGTATAAAAGGGGATGCAATTATGAGTAAGTATGACAAATTATTATTAAAAATGTTAAACGATGAAACAAGGGAAATAATTATTAAAACTTTGAAAGATTTTTTAGCACAGCTTCACACATCTCAATAGCGGCTGCTCTCTTATCTTTTGGAACTTGATGAAGAAGGTCAAGAACTTTTTGGTCTTCTTCTGAAACAGTTTCTTTTGAAAGATTAACATCTTCAACTAAATCGGATTTTTTTATGCCAAAATAATCCGCCAATAGTTGTATTTTATCCATTCGTGGATATGACCTACCTTTCAACCAATCCGAGAAAGTGCCGGTGCTAACGCCAACGGCTTTTGCAACTTCAATTTTCTTTTTTCCTGAAATATTTAGATGCCTTTTAAGATTTCTTACAAAAACTTCTTTGTTACCTAAATCGGTTTTTACTAATGTATTCATATTAACACTCCTTTTTGTATAATAATAAGGTTTAAACGAGATTTTGTCAAGTTTTTCGTTTTAGTAAAAATGCACAAAACAAATGTTTTTTCGTGTTTTTGTTCAACAAACTTTCGTTTTAAACGAGATTTTTGTTGACCTTTCGCTGAATCGGTGATAAAATAAACTCGAAAGGTGGTGAAAATTATGGTAAATATTCGTGAAAATCTTACGTTAAGAGCGTGTAGAATAATCGCAAATATTAAAGCGGAAGAGATTGCCAATACTGTAGGTGTGACCGTCGACACTGTATATAAGTGGGAAAAAGGAAGGTCATTTCCAAATGCTCCGCAAATGGTGAAGATTATAGAATGTTTTGCGAAGAATGGTTATATTGTTGATATGAGCGACATAAATTTTTTTGGATAAAAATTTCGTTTAAATCGAGAAAGGGTGATTAAATGAAACAAAACTTGTATTTAACTTGGAACGAAGTTCCGGCGCTAATCGACTTGGAGCAGGCAAGTGTTTTGTTGGGTTTAAGTGTAGAATCCGTAAGAAGATATTGTGTAACAAAAGATATACCTGCTATTCAGATTGGAAAACAATGGCGCATTGATAAGGAAAAACTTATGAAAAAGTTTGGATATATGTAAGGAAAGGATGATGGAATTGGGATTTATATGTGTGAAAGGTAGAGGTGAATGTAACGGTTGTATGGATTGTAAACCTTTGCCTCATTACTATTGCCCTATTTGTGGTGAAGAAGTATATGAATCAATTTATGTAAATAACGAGGGCGAAGTAATTGGTTGTGAAAATTGCGCCCAAATAAAAGAACCCAACGAGGTATTTAACAATGAAACTGACTAACAATAATTATTATGGTACAAAAGCCAATCAAGAGTTTATGAGCGTAAGCCAATTTAAGCAATTTAAAAAATGCGAAGCTACAGCTCTCGCTGAATTAAAAGGCGAATACGAAAGACCTAAATCAAAAGCGTTGCTATTAGGAAGTTTTGTAGATGAGATGCTAACCGGCACCAAAAAATCGCAAATAAAGTTTATCGTTGCAAATCGTTTAGAGATATTTCAAAAGAGTAGTAAATTAAGCAAAAATACCGATGAAGAACTTGCCTGTTTACTTAACGATTATCTAACAAATATTTTCAATGCCGATAATAAACCTTATGCCGAAATAGTACAAGCACTTGAAACAATTAAAAAAATCAAAGAGCAACCTCTTATGATGCAACACTTTAAGAGCAAACACCAAACTATTATGACCGGCGAAATCGCAGGTGTTCCATTTAAAATTAAAATGGATAACTACAAGCCAAATGAATTTATTGCCGACGGCAAATATATGGCAAGTTTGCGTTCTCCTAATTTATTTGAGCCTATGGTTAAATATTGGGGATATGATATACAAGGTGCTGTCTATCAAGAAATAGTTTATCAAAACACAGGTAAACGATTACCCTTTTATTTAGATATAGCAACCAAAGAAACACCCTCGCATTTAGCAGTAGCCGAAATCAAGCAATATGACCTTGATGAAGCATTAGAAACCGTTAAGGTACTTGCACCACGTTATCAAGCAATTAAAAATGGTGAGATAGAGCCTGAAAGGTGTGGTGAATATGATTGTCACTATTGCACCGAAACAAACATTATTACAGAGCCAATAGACAGCAATTATCTTGGTATGTCCCCTCGACAAATCAAAGCTGCTAATGGCGATTTTATTTAACCAAAAAACTCGATTTAATCGAGATAAAGAAAGGAATTTAGTTTATGTCAACAGCAATTATTTTTTCACCTCCGGGCGGAGGCAAAACCGTCAATTCAACACTAATAAAAGGAAAGAGCTTATTGCTTTCAAGTGATAACTCGGCAGTAGTGTTGAACAATTTCAAAAGAGAAAATCTAACCATTAAGCCAATCCCGACTTTTAAAGATTTTCTTGATGAATTTGAAAAAGCCACTACCTCAAAACAGTATGACACGATTATTACCGACTGTTTGAGTGACCTTATTGATGGCTACATAGTTGAGTGTAGAGAAAGCAAAGCATTCAACGATATAAGACAAGCCTATATGTTGGCTTATACAAAAGTCAAAGCATTAGCAAGAAAAGCGGCACATTGTGGAACCGATTGTGTATTCAACTGTTGGGAAGATGTTGAAGAAATCACAACACCTTCAGGCGAAATTAAAAACCGCCTATCCCCTATGCTACCGGCAAAAATCAAACAACAAGTTTGTGGTTTATGTAATGTTATTGCCCGTGTATCAACGGCTAATGACAAAGATGGTAACAAGCGTTGGTACTACGTGTTAGAACCAAGCGAAACCTTGATGGTCAAAGACCAATTACATTGTCGCAAAACTTGTATGCCCGAAGATATATTCACGGGTGGAAATAAACAATAATTTTTTGGAGGAAATTAAAATAAAACCAAAAGATTTAACAGGCAAAAGGTCGAATAGACTTACCGCCATTAGCACAGTTGGAAAAGACAAACACGGGAATATGTTATGGCTTTGCAAATGTGATTGTGGCAACACCACTATTGTTCCAGCTAATAAATTGATAAGCGGCAAAACAAAAAGTTGTGGGTGTCTTAAAAAAGAAACCGCAAAACCACCCATTATTGTAAAGCACGGTATGAGTTATACACGCTTATACCAAGTGTGGAAAGATATGAAAGGCAGATGTTATAGACCTACTTCAGCGAGATATTATACACACGGAGCAAGAGGAATAAAAGTTTGTGACGAGTGGTTATCGTTTGAACCTTTTTATAATTGGGCGATAGTCAATGGTTATAGTGACGATTTGACCATTGACCGTATAGACAACAACGGAAATTATGAACCTTCAAATTGTAGGTGGGCAACCGCAAAAGAACAAGGGAACAACAGAAGAACTAATCACCTTTTAACATACAAAGGTGAAACGCACACTATGAAGGAGTGGGCGGAAATTATAGGTATAAATTACAACACCTTTATCGGAAGAATCAACCGATTAGGGTGGAGTATAGAAAAAACATTAAATAAAAAATAATTGGAGGAATTTATTATGGCAATTCAATGGCAATTTTCAAGCGAGGATTACGAAGAAAAATCATTTCAAATGATACCTGTAGGTGATTATAGGGTTCGCATCGCAGAGGCGGAAGAAAAAATAAGTGCCAACGGCAATCAAATGATTGTACTTACACTTGAAGTATCGGGATATGGCTCAAAAATTTGGCACAATTTAACACTTCTTACCAACAACCAAAAACTTACCAATCAAAAGTTAGGTGAACTTTGGAATAGCTTTGGTATTCAGCAAGGCAACTTTAATTTACAAAGTTGGGTTGGCAAAGTTGGGGCCGCAAAAGTCAAACACGAAGAATATAACGGTAATACAAATCCAAAAGTTGCTTACTTTATCAATAAAGATAGACAAGATAAATTACCTGCTTGGCAAGAACCTAACAATGCAAGTGCGAGTTTTGAAGAAGCGCCTACACCTAACGATGAGGACTTACCTTGGAATTAAGAAAC
This sequence comes from Acutalibacteraceae bacterium, assembly GCA_045611605.1. Classification (GTDB taxonomy): domain Bacteria; phylum Bacillota; class Clostridia; order Oscillospirales; family Acutalibacteraceae; genus UBA737. The sequence goes on along the minus strand of JAZKXN010000033.1, from coordinate 18,298 downwards.
TATCAAGAAGATATTTTCAATAAAGCCACAGACGCTTTTCGTAAGGGTGGCAAGGGAGTATGTTGTGTACTCCCTTGTCGCTCGGGCAAATCTTACATTATGGCACGAATGATTAAAGGTGCCAAAGGCAATGTACTTGTATTGGCTCACCGACATACACTCATAAACCAACACAAAGAATTGCTTAAAAGTTTAGGTGTACTTACGGATAACGTTAGGGTTGAATCAGTATTCACGGAAGCAAGTCGATTGGGAAGGTATGCTCCCGAAGATGTGAACCTAATAATCATAGATGAGGCTCATTTATCGGAGGCTATGTCATATCGAAAAGTATGTGAATATTACAAATGCCGTAGAGTTTTATTTACGGCAACACCCGCCCGTTTAGACGGAAAACCATTAACATTAGCCGACACCTTAATAACGGGTATAACGGCTAACGAACTAATTAAAACAGGTGCTATTAGCGATTATGACTACTATGCTCCTGACCTTAACTTAAATATTGATAATGTCGATATGGTTGCCGGTGAATATAACAACGGACAACTAACCGAACTTATGTGCCAAAGTGCAATCTATGGTGACATTCTTAAATATTATTGCACTTTGGGTGAAAACCAACAAGCAATCGCATATTGCACATCGGTTAAACATAGTGAACAAACTGCAAAAATGTTTACCGACAACGGCATATCGGCAATAAGTATTGATGGTTCTATGTCGCAAAAAGAACGCAACGAAAAAATGGATATGTTTCGCAATGGTGATGTGCAAATACTTTGTAATTGCAATTTAATATCCGAAGGTGTGACTTTGCCAAATGCAAGTGTCGCTCTATTGTTAAGACCAACTATGAGCCTGCCATTATTCATACAACAGGCTTGCAGGGTATTAACCCCCGTCGAAGGCAAGAAAGCCGCAATAATTGATTTCGTTAATAATGTTCAAAAACACGGTATGCCAACTGACACTCATAATTGGAGTTTATCACGCTCTGTTGAAAAGCGCAAGGAATTTAATGAAGATGGCACATTAAATATTCGACAATGTGAGAATTGCTTTAAATGTTTTAAAACTGCCCCTGTATGCCCTTATTGTGGTTACACATATAAGGTTAAGGGTAGAGAGTTAAAGCAAGTGCAAGAGGTCGAGTTAAAGAAGATAGAGGCTATTCAAAAAGAAGAACAGGAAAAGCAAAAGAAAGCGGCTCGAATGGAGGTAGGTCAATGCAGAACAATAGCACAATTGCGAGAAATTGCGGAAATCCGGGGGTACAAACCGGGTTGGGTATGGCAAATGGCAAAGGCGAAGAATATTACACGATGGAAATAAAGCGAGTTGAAGCCGCTTTACAAAAAACAACAAGCGAAAAATTAAAGAGAGATTATGGGAAATATCTCAAAAAACTGCATAAAGAAAGGAGTAGATTGATAGGTGGAAAATTTAAGTATGTTTGATTTTTTGGATGAAGAAGAACAAGCGAGATTTAAACCTATAAAATCAACCGATTGGAAATGGTCTATGGCTAATGACTATCCCGAAAAGAACGGCTTAAAAGTGTTTAGCTGCTTTGCTTGTGGTGGCGGTTCGACTATGGGATATAAATTAGCCGGGTGTGAGGTTTTAGGGTGCTGTGAAATAGACCCTAAAATGAATGGTGTTTATGTAAAAAATCACAATCCAAAACACAATTTTTGTATGGATATAAGAAATTTCAACAACATACCCCATAACGAATTACCCGAAGAATTATTTAACCTTGATATACTTGACGGCTCCCCACCTTGTACCACCTTTAGTATGGCTGGTGAGAGAGAAGAAAGTTGGGGTAAAAAGAAAAAGTTTAGAGAAGGACAAGCCGAGCAAACTTTGGATGATTTATCCTTCGTATTCATTGATACGGTTGCAAAGTTAAGACCTAAAGTAATGATTATGGAAAATGTTGAAGGACTAATCAAAGGTGAGGCTTGGAGTTATGTTCAGAAGATATACAAACAACTCAACGATATAGGCTATAAGGTTAGGCATTGGCTCTTAAAAGGTGAGTATATGGGAGTGCCACAAAAAAGGCATAGAGTGTTCTTTATAGCATTGAGAGAAGATATTGATTTTGATTTATTAAATTTGGATATGAGCTTCAATTATGTAGCAATACCTTATAGCGAAATAAAAGAGGGACACGGTCATTTAATAGGTCGAGATACAAAATATTATTATTTTTCAAGTAGAGCTATCGATAGTGATAAATGTTTGGCTGACACAAGAATAAGACTTGGTGATAAAGGTAGTGCTTTTCAAACTTATTACATTAGAGATAATGACATTATGCCAACTTTGAGAAGCAAACCAGACGTAATAGATTTAAGCAATATAGCTTACATATCTTGGCAAACCATTAGGAATAGTCAAACTTTTCCCACTGACTACGATTTTTCACCAAACACCGAGGGTAATGTGGGTTACATTTGTGGAATGTCCGTGCCTCCCATAATGATTAAAAGAATTGTTATGCGATTGATTGAAAGCGGGGTGTTTGATAAGTGACCCCGGAAGAAGCATTAGACAGACTTGATAAAACCTTTATTGGTGATTTGGAATTTAAGATTGTTTTATCAAAGGCTCTTGAAAAACAAATACCAAAAAAACCAATAGCAAATGTAGATGAATATGAAAAAACAAGAGTTGTTTCTTATAGTTGTCCTAACCCTAATTGTGATAACGAAAACTTAGGAAATAATGAATATCAGTTTGAATGTTGCGAGGTTTGCGGGCAAAAACTTGATTGGGAGGGATGAAAAATGGACAAAAAATTCACAAAAAAAGATTAAGTCGCAATGATTAACGAGCCTTACGAAATGCAATATCAAAGGATATTAGCAAAAATAATGGAGGCTGTAAATTGGACTAAAGGTGATATAGTTGTATGTTTTAGCGGTGGTAAGGATTCAGCTCTAATGCTTGATATGTATTGCGAAGTTATTCAAATGTTCGGTTTAACCCATATTCCTATTAAAGTTGCTTGGGCGAATACAACAAATGAAACCACCGCTATGAGAAATTTTGTTCCATATTTTATAAAAAGATGTGAGCAAAAATATGGTGTAAAAATCGAGTTCGAAGAAGTTACACCGGCAAAAGGACAAAATATCATTTCCGTTATGAAACAAGAAGGATTGCCTTTTATATCAAAATCGGTTTCGAGTATTTTAAGAAAAGTAACAAAAGATTTAGGAAAGAACAATGTTACTTATAACGATATTAAAAACTTATATAAACCAACGGTTCAATGCCGAGATGCTTTGAGAGAAATGGGATTGAGCAAAACAACGGTTTTAGCAATGACAGGTTGGAGCTGTCAAAAGGAAATGTTTGGAAATGCTTTTAGATTAGCTAAACAATGGTTGCCGCTACTTAATATTAAAAATGTCACAGGTGAAAACATAAGATTTTCGGAAAAGTGTTGCAACGTTTTAAAAAAAGAACCTATTTCACGATTAAATTATCCCAATATTATGACGGGTGAACAAGCGGTTGAATCAAGAGATAGAGAAAATGCTTGGCTTAAAACGGGATGTAATCATAGATTTCCTGATGGTGCTATTCGCTCAAAACCTTTAGGTAGCGTAAGTTTGGATGCTATTTTGTATTCAATAAATTATCGTGAAATACCTATATGTTCTGACTATGGAAAAATTGAAGAATATATGGATTGCGATAAAAAGTGTTATCGTTGCACAAAGGCGCAAAGGACAGGCTGTGCGCTATGTGGCTTTGGCATAAAATTTGACCCTGAAAGATTTGTGCGATTACAAGAAACAGAGCCTGCTAAAGTTGCTTATGCTTTCAAACCAATATCGCAAGGTGGGTTGGGGTATAAAGAAGTTTGCGAATACACGAATGAGTATTGTAACACAAAAATTGTAATACCTAATGTTTAGGAGGAAAAGCTATGGATTTAATTGATAGACAAGCCTTATTAAAAAAATTATTTCCGTATGAGGTTGTTGACCTAAAATGTTGTGCAATAAACGCTTATGCGGTTAAAAAAGCAATTTTAGATGCTCCGGGTGAGGTCGAGCACGGGGAGTGGGTATTTGCCGAAGAAGACGATAATGGAATGGTGGCTTATAGATGCTCATCTTGTAACCAACTAAGATTTGGTAGGACAAAGTATTGCTCACATTGTGGTGCAAAGATGGATATAAAGGGTGATGACAATGACTAAACAAGAAGCTATAGAATACCTTGAAAATGTTTTAGAAAATTGGAACGAATTTTGCCATCAGCATAAGCCGTTGGTCAATGCAATTGAAGTTTTGTTGGAGGAATTTAAAAATGAGTAAATACATATTCCCTATTGCTTTAATAATTCTTGATGTATGTGCTGCTGGTGTTTATGCGATACATACTGATTGGAAAATGATGATTTATTGGATAGCGGCCGCCGTACTTAATGTATGTGTAACTTTTTAGGAGGTATAAAAATGTTTTGGTTAATAATTAAATTTACAACGTATTTGTTTGTGTTTTTCTATGTTTTATTTGACCTTATATTATCAATTAGAGATATAAAATATCAAAAAAAATGGAATAAACAAAAAGCAATGCTTGTTAGAGTTGACCCTGCCATTACAAGAGCTGAACTATGTGAGCAATACGTAATGTTCTGCAAAAGAAATAATTGTAAGGTGGATTATTGATTATGAAATCAGAAAACCGAATACAAGGTGAAATCCGTTTGGCGCTATCCGAACACGGCATTGTATTAAGGCTTAATTCGGGTAAATTTTGGCAAGGTGAACGAGTATGGAGCAATGAATTTAATCAGTTTGTGTTGGTGAATTTAAGACCCGTACAAGGATGTCCTGAAGGCACACCTGACCTACTATTTCTTGGCGAAGAAAATAATGTTGCTTTCGTTGAGTGCAAAACCAAAAAAGGCACAGCAAGAGAAAAGCAAAAACGCTTTATTGAAATTATGCACCAATACGGAATTAAAGCAGACCTTGCCCGCTCCCCAGAAGATGCTTTAAGTATCATAGGTGTAGATAATGGAAGTTAAAGAAATTATACCTAACCTTAACAAAAGGGTTAGGTATAAAGATAGCACATCATACACCTTGAATGGTAGCACCATTAAAAAAGATACAAACGGAAAAATATATTACTTGGCAGAGCTGCTTGATAAAAACAAAAATTCAGTATTGATAGTTGGATTGGAGGATGTAAAATGCTTGGATTTATAATTGGACTTTTCATCGGAGGTACTTTTGGATTTGGAATATGTGCATTGTTTAGCGCCAACGGGGATAACGATGACACAAAATAAAATGACAAAAATTTTTAAGAAAAAGGGTGGTTGCAACGAGGATTGTTTCAACTGCCCCTACCCTGACTGTTACAAGCCAACGCAAGAAATGAAATATAACGAAAGTTTTTCCGTTTCAAAAGCAATATATGGAATCGAAAGTCAAGCAAGAATGTACACAGTTATGTTGGGTGGATATGGTGGAGCAAGACCAAATATATCAAAAAAATTTTTATATTAAGGATGTAATATTATGAAAATAAAATTACCTGCTTATGAGCCTTTATTACAAGGTAATGAGCATTTAAAACACGGTGAGATAAACATTGATTTAGGCGAAGATGTTATTAGGGTGGTGTTTTGTAAGGATTGTGTGGGTTGTGAACACCATTACCCTGCGAAAGCAAGGGGTGAAGAAGCACTTGAAGGGTGGTATTGCAAATATTTAAGGCAATATGTAAGACATAATCATTATTGTGGCTATGGCGAAAGGAAGTGTACAAAATGACATTTGAAAGCATAAATGAAGTGTGCATTAAATGGCAAAAAGATATAGACAATGCCATTTTAGGTGAAGTCAAGCAAAAGGCAATAGAAAACGGAATTAAGACCGAATATTTGCTTAACGAAAAGGCTATTATTTCTGCCCTTGAAAAGCAGATACCGAAAAAGCCGAAATATATCGAGGGCGATTATGATATGCCTTTATGTCCTTGTTGTGGAATGTCGGTTGATGAAAACGAAGAAAACTATTGTTCAATTTGCGGTCAAGCATTAGATTGGGGTGATACCGAATGAAAGATATTGAAACTTGTTCTCGTTGTGGTAGCAATATGATTACTGAAATGGAAGAAAAACTTTGCGGAATAACAATTAGATGTAGAATTAAATGTCACTCTTGCAAACACGTTATTGAAAAGCCAACTAAACGAGCTGCTTATAAAACTTGGGAAAAGGAGTGCAAAGAGAATGACCGATAGAGATAGGCTTATAGAATTATTTAGAAATATTGCAGACGGCACATATTTTGGAAATGGAACTATTGTTGACGGAATAAAGACTGACGATGTGGTTGACTACCTTTTAGCAAACGGTGTTATAGTACCGCCTTGTAAGGTGGGGGATATTGTGTATGTCATTGAGCCTTGCAGTTGTTTTTGTGGGTATAGGACTTTTGAGGAATGTCACCATAGAAGAACAAATGCAACAAAGTGGATAAAAGCCGTTATGGTTGCCAATAAGCACCACAATAGGTGTATGAAGTTATTTGAAAGACCATATAAAAACGAATACATATTTAAAATCGGCAAAACAGTATTCCTCACCAAAGAGGAAGCAGAAAGAGAACTTGAAAAGAGAGGTAAAGAAAATGGGTGAATATACAACAAAGGCTATTATTGTTTCAGTATTGTTTGTATGTATAACTATTGTCGCTATGTATTTTCAAAGAGCAGGGCTTTTATGGTGGTACATATTACCTTGTCTAATAGCAATAGATTAAAGGAGTTGAAAGACAATGTCAATTTGTAAGGATTGTTTTCATTCTTACGTGTGCGAACAATTTAATGAACATAGAGAATGTGACAATAAGAAATGCCATTTTGCTTATGACCATTTTGTTCCTACCGCTGATGTGGTTAAGGTTGTCAGGTGTAAGGATTGTAAGTATTGTGAAGTATTTTATCCCATAAAGGAAATAGGCGAAGAAGCCATAAAGGGTCATTGTTGCCGACTGCACAATTCATATAGAAAACAAACCGATTTTTGCAGTTATGGTGAGTTAAAGGAGTTGGGGAAATGAAAAAAGTAATGGACTATATCTGTTATAGGTGCATTGAAAGGGAATTGAACGGAAATGTTGTTGCTGTTAGTGTTCCCGAAATTGCCCAAAACCTTAACTATTCTCAAAACTTCACTCGAAACCTTGTGAAAAAGTTAAAAGAAAAAGAACTGATTACAAGTGTTTGCGAGAGTGGTTTTAATGAATTTATTGACAAATATGTTGTTGTAAGAGGATATAAGCCGACACAAAAAGGAAAACAAACCGACAGTTACGAAAAGGCTTTATATGAATTAACCGAGCAATAAAAGGAGTGTGAGGGGAAATGATTAAAATATATGGTGCAAGTGATGACCTTGTAGAAATCGAAAATAGTACATACAAGGAAGATGAAATCGGTTGTTACAATAGTGATGTACGAATTAGATTTATTGACGGCACAGTAATTCGCATTGGTTATCCAAAGAAAACAATTTTAGGCGATTTTATTGCTGTTTGGTGGATTAAAGTTGAAAAGTATGGAACGGCAGGTCATAAACTTACTTTTTGCGAAAATGAAGAAGCGAAAATTTATAGTGATGTTTTTGAGATTGATAGTGAAATTAAATCTCATAGCATTATTAAACAGAAGTGGAGTGACAACAATGCCCGATAAAAAACTAACCGATAGCGAGATTGGAAAAACAAAAATCAAAGCAATATATCCGCATATAAAAGTAAGTGTTGTTGACGATAAACCATATTACTGCATTTGTTGGTATGGCATTGAAAACAAAGAAATGAATATCGGTTTCGGCTCTTTTAATCTTGAATATGTGTGTAAGTGGTTGCAAGAAAACTTTGAAGTTGTTGAAAATGATTTTGCCGACCTAATCAACCGCCTACAAGCAGATAAAGAGTATTACAAGAAAAATCGTGACAAGTATCAAGACGATGTAATGTTTTTATCAAAGCAATGTGCGGATGTTAAAAGTGGCGAACCTTGCAGAAGGTTCAAGAAAAAGAAACCATTTATAAGGCTTGGGGAACATAGTATAGCTTTTTTTGACAAAAACGGATATAGCGTTGCTTATTTTGAAAATTAAAATATATTTAATACGGAGGTGATTTTAATTGCTTGACATATCACAAATAAAAAATCGAATATCTTGTGTTGATTTTGCAGCACAAAATAATTTACCTATATCAAAATCAGGTGACAGGTGCATTTCCCCTTTGCGTCCAAATGCAACGAATAAAACCTCATTTATAGTATATGATGACTTTTTCTTCGACTTTGGCTCTGGCGAAGGTGGTGATGTTATAGATTTTGCCGCTAAACTTCTTTTTAATGATGATAAAGGCAAAGCCATCAAACACCTTGCTAAACTAACCGGCACCGATGTTTCAAACACTCATAATCAATCGTGGATTAAATACACACAAAACCTATGCAATAAAATTCAATCGTACCACGAAAGCCTGACCAATAATGACCGCAAATATCTTTACCAACGTGGGATTACCGATGATACCATTGCCCGTAATAAAATAGGTCGTACACCTGATGGTCGCTTGTGTTTCCCATATTGGAAAAATGGTTATGTGTGCTACTATGCTACTCGATATTTACCGGGTGGTAAATACCCTGAACAAAAATACAAGAAAATGCCTATTGATGATTATAACGAGCATACCGTGTGGGGATTGCACACACTTGACCGTGACCCTGACCGAAATTTACTTGTCATAGCAGAGGGCGCTTTCGATGCTCTATCCTTTGAGCAAGAAAACTATTCCGTAATATCAGCTATCACAGGACACTTTTCTCGTGAGCAATTACCAACAGCTCTATCAATTGCAAAGTCATTTAAAAATGTATTCCTTGTGTTCGACAATGACACCATCACCAAAGCGGGTGAGAAATTTACAATTAAAATGGCTAAAATTTTGACCGAAAAACGCATACCGTGTATTATCGGCAATGTTCCACCAACATACAAAGATGTTTCGGAGTTTTTTGCCGATAAAGGCAATTTATCCGATATTATAAATAATGCCGTTGATGGTATAGAATTTATTGCCTCAAAGATAACCAATAAAATAGAATTTAATGCCTTTGCTCGTAAAGTGTGCCGCTATATGTCAAAGCCTGATGTGGATATGTTCTTTAAATCCGTTCTTAAATCCACGAAATTTGACCCCGATTGGCTTAAATCCTTATGCAAGGATTGTAAAGCCGCTCCCCTTGACAAAACCATTGCCGAGGAAGTCACAGCTAAATACAAACTATTATACAACGAAAAAATATCGTTCTTCCAATATAACGGCACCTATTGGAACTCAAAAACCGACACCGAAATCTCAACGTACATTGCGGATGCTCTTGGTCCGTATGCAACCGGACCAAAAATAGCCTCAATTCTAAAGGTAATTAAATCCGCTGTTGTAACAAACAAATTATTTAATGTAAACCCCGTGATTAACTTTATCAATGGAACCCTCGAACTATCCCCGGAAATTAACTTCCGTGAGCATCGTGCCGAGGATTGCTGCACATACTGCCTTTCTTATCCTTATAATCCATCGGCAACCTCAAAACTATGGCTCGATTTCCTTGATACCGTTACTAACCACGATAACAAGAAAATATGCCTTTTACAAGAACTCGCAGGCTATGTCCTATTCCCTGATAACCGACTTCAAAAATGTGCCGTCCTTATAGGCTCCGGCGCCAACGGTAAATCCGTGTTCTTAAATGTACTTACTAAAATTTTTGGCTCGGCAAATATCTCTAATGTTGAAATGTCTTCCCTTTCACAAGACTTTCAGGTTATTCAACTTATGAACTCAATGCTTAATATATCAGCCGAAACTCGCACAAATGTTGCAGGAGCTGAATCAAAGTTTAAGCAAATAACCGCCGGTGATGAAATTTCCGCTTGTTACAAAGGTAAAGATTACATCACCTTCCGCCCAAGAGCTAAAATGTTCCTCGCTTGTAATGAGTATGTTAAATCTTCCGACACTACGGAAGGATGGGTGCGCCGCTTTTGTTTCGTGGACTTCCCTATGCACTTTGTGGAAAATCCAAACCCTAATAACCCTGAAGAACTACCAATTGACCGAGATATTGAATCCAAACTAACTACTAACGATTCTTTATCGGCAATCTTTAATTGGGTTTTACAAGGCTATGAAATTTTACTCGCTTGTGGTTACTTCACCGAACCAGATGACCAAAAGGAAATCAATGAAGAATTTAAAGAGCTTTCTAACCCCTTGATTGAATTTGCAAAGGAAGTTGAAGTTGATGGTCAAATTAGCAATGCAATGCTTTATAACTTGTATAGGGATTGGTGTGACGATTCGGGGCATAATGCTTTGGCGAGAAATACATTTACTAAAAGAATTGCAAAATCTTTTAAGGAATATAGACCTGAATTTGAACCTTATAGAAATACTAAAGAGCGTGGTTGGCAGACTAAGTTTATCCCTTGCGATAATGACGAAAACCCATTTTATTAAAAGGAGCAATAAAAAATGAAACTTATAACCTACAAAGGCGAAACACACACTTTAAAAGAGTGGATTGAAATTTTAAAATTATCAGAAGAAGGTCACCAATATACACAAAATGATGATTTGATTGAATTTGCAAAGGAAGTTGTTTTTAATGGCAAAATAACAAACGAAAATCTTTATAAAGCATACACGATTTGGTGCGGTGAAAATCCTATGCCGCCAACAGTATTCGCAAAAAGAATATCGATTGTTTTTAAAGAACATCGTCCTGATTTGCAGCGATTTAGAACCCGTGATATAAGAGGATGGCAAAAAATGGCTGATTTTTATGACAATGACGATGTTTAAATCTCTCTAAAAACATCGTCATACATCATCGTCATAGCTACAAACCCTTTATTTATCTATTTTTTTATTACTTTATGACGATATGACGATAAAAAATAGTATATACGCATATAAGAAAATAGGGTATAAAAAATAAACGTATATAGAGTGAGCTAAAATACATACCGTCATAGTCATATCGTCATACTATATTTATTATTTTAAGGAGGCGAAACTTTATGCCAAAAAACGATAAATCCATTGTGCCAACCGGCAACCCAGCAAAAGGCGGACTTTATAATGTGCCTAATAGAAACGAAGCACAACAAAAAATATCCGCTATTTTGGAAAAATCAAATGCCCTTTTATTTGAGAGCCTTGAAAGACCTAAAACTGATGTTCATAATCTTGAAGAACTCGTTCAGTCCACAAAAGAGTATTTTGAATTTTGCCACTTGCACGGTATTATGCCATCGTTTCGTAGATTGTCTAATTGGTATGGGTATTCTTTCAAACACCTTTACAGGCTTATTGATAGACAATCCCCCGAAGGAATATACCTTGACCAAATTAAAGATGCTATAAAAGATAATCTCGAACAAGCAGCACTTGTAAATGCCGTTAATAATATTTCGGCTATGTTTATCTTGAAATCGCAATATGATTATGTGGAAACAACTAAACACGTAATTGAACCCTCTGAATCACTTTTGGGTCAACCTAAATCACCTGAAGAAATTGCTGATTATATTGATGCGGATATAGTAGAGGACTAATTTTGACAAGAAATCGCATATATAAGGCACTCACTAAATGTGGGTGTCTTTAATTTTGATGAGAATTTGCATATAATGAGAATTTTGATAAGACACGCTGCATAAAAAAGAGAGCATATTTTTACCAATTTCACCCCGTTTTACACCATATTTCACTATTTAGAGCAATTTTTGACCAATTTTTGCATATAGGCTGATTTTGACCAAAATTTGCATATATAGAGTAAGGTCGCAAAACTGCCATTGAGGTGATTTTTGCTTTAATGCTTTAGAACGATGAAGTAAAATATAGTATATCCCTAAAAGCTATTTAAATGGCTTTTAAAGGCTTTTTATATTAAAGTAATATAACCATACTATAAATATACAAAAGGCTTTTAAAATCGATTTTAAAGCACAATAAAAGCATACTATAATATTTTAGTATGCTATATTATTTATATATTCTTTTGTGGGGGCTCTAAAAATGCACGGTAATATATTTATATTAAGACAACAAAAAACCGCCCGAATCAATCAGACGGTTATATTTTTATATTTCAATTATATTATAATTTTTTGTGACGTCACCATAAAAATATCCCGGACCCATAAAATCACATTTACTTGAATTATAATATTTTTTTGGTATATATCCATTATCCATTAGAAAATTAAAAGTTTCGTGTTGTGCTCCCCGTGTTGACCCTGTTGAATACTCAACGCGACCAATATAAACCGGAATATTATTTTTAATTTTATATATTGTCAACTCTCTGTTGTTTCGTGTTCTGTTATGATGCTTAATTTCTTTATAAATAAATATTTTCATTTTAAAACCTTCTTTTTTATTTTATAGCGCTTAAAATTATTAAAATTGGTAAAAATAAAATCAATAATATTGTCATTTAAAAAATCACCTCCAAAAACTTTTTTATTTTTTCTTTTAGTGCTATTTCAAAATCAATCAATTTATATTCAAAAATCACACCTAAAAAAACACTTGCAAATAATAAAAATTCAAATATAGTCAATAAAATATCTTTTGTTGTCATAGCTCTATCCTCTATTCAGTTTTGCTTTCAAGTAAAAATTCTATTGCATTAATAACTTGTTCAAGTGCATTAAGCTCATCGCACCTTGACACCATAAAACCATCAATAAAAACACCATACTTTATATCAGTATCATTTGAATATATTTCAATATAAAATGAATCATAAAATTTCTTTATTCTATTTTCAAAATTTTTAACCATTTGTTTTTTCCATTGTAATAATTGAGCCATTTTTTATTCTCCTTTTTCATCTATTTTAATATCTGTTAGAACATAATCCCAAGCAGTACCAAATGAGTCACGCCCCAAATATACATATCTAAATGTTCAATATAGTAAACTATTTCGTTTGTGTATTGTTCTAATATACTTGCACCATACGAAGATATAATATAATATTGATATATATCTTCGTATATTTCGCCATAACTAGCTTGTTGCTCCGGCTCTAATTCTTCATATTCTGATACACTTAATATATCACCATTTTCATTTTCATAATAATACTCTGAACCATTTTCCAACTCGACTTCGTTATACTCATCGTTTATAGTGCTATAAAATAACTTTGTAATATCATTACATAATACAGCATCAAAACTTTTTGCTAACGTTCTATAGTCCACTCTATTATGCTCTACACCGTAAGAACTGACCTCGTGACCGTAAAAATATTTTTTGTTTTCCATTTTTAAAACCTCCAAAAGTTTTTTATTTGCACACTTTTATGTGTCTATTATCATTATACACATTTTTTTGTGTGTGTCAAGTATAAATTACACATTTTTTTGTGTGTTATATTTTGTGTTACACAAAGTGTGCTTTTTGTTACATATAATATATATAAATATAAATAGATATTAAATTATTACATATATAAAGCATTTTCAAGGCTTCAAGGGGGGGAGGGGTCAACCGGCACCCCACACACCTTCCCCTAACCACCTTAAATTTCTCAAAAAATAAAAAACACACACAAAAGTGTTGACAATACACATATTAGTGTGTTATTATGAAAACACAAACAAATAGGAGTGAATGAAAATGAATTTTAAAGAGGCATTAAAGAAACTTATTAAAGACAACAATAAATCACACGCAAGTTTATCAGAGCTTATTGGAAGGAAGAACCCAACCTTTATTAGCAATATGGTTAGTAGGGGCAATTGTAATGTTGATACTTTGCTTGAAATCACCGATGCTTTAGGATATGAAATTGTAATAAAACCTAAAAGCGGTGAGAATAAGGCGGAAAGGACAATAAGGTTAGAAAGATGATTTACGCACATTTAAGGGTATCTTCCAAAGAGCAAAATCTCGCAAGGCAAATAATAGCCGTTAAAGAGTATCGACCGGAGCTATTAGATGAAAACATATATAGTGATAAACAATCAGGTAAAAACTTTGAAAGAATAAAATATCAGGAATTGAAAGAAAAGTTAAAACCGGGTGATGAAGTTATTATTAAAGAGTTAGATAGGCTTGGTAGAAATAAAAAAGAAATTCAAAAAGAATTAGCTTGGTTTAAAGAACACGGTATAATAATTCGTATATTAAATGTGCCTACCACACTAATTGAATATCCCAAAGGTCAAGAGTGGGTTATGGAAATGGTAAACAATATTCTTATTGAAGTGTTGGGTGCTGTTGCCGAACAAGAGAGAGAAAAGATACTCGAAAGGCAAAAAGAAGGTATTGCCGCAATGCCGATGGTTAATGGCAAGAAGGTATCAACAAAAACAGGTAGACCTATGGGGAATCCGGGCAAAGATTTAAAAGAGTTTCCAAAATTTCTCGAAAAAACAAAAAAAGGTTTGCTATCGGTATCGGAAGGATGCCGACAGTTAGGTATTAGTAGGACACATTGGTATAGGTTAGTTAAAGAGGCATCATAAAATAAGAGGGTGTAAAAAATGGAAATATTATTTGCAATAGTTTTTTTATTGATATGTGGTGTAGTAGTATTTATTATTCAATATTGGTGGATACTGTTAATATTTGTAGGTATGTTATTTTTGGCGGCAATCATATATTTAATTTTTCGTAATATAGAATTGAAACAATTAAGAAATGACGTTGTTGGCGCCGAAATAATAAGTAGAGAACCAATAGTGAAGCAAGTATGCGAAAATACTGGTCATACAACAAGTTACGGACGTTATCTTTCGTATCACGAACATTATAGGAATAGGAATGTTATTACAGGATATAAAGTTAAGTTTAAAGTAATTTTTAATAATGGTAGTTGCAAGATAATTGAGTGTAATGAAAATAGTGGAGATTATAAAATACTTATAACAAAAATGGAGTTTTCTAAACCCAAAAATGTTAGTAAACCAATTCACTCAACAAATATTACAAATATTTCTTTATCTCAACAAAACGCATTAAGACAAGCTAAAACCTATCTTGCTTCATCTGAATTTTCCTATCAAGGTTTAGTAAAACAATTAGAGTATGAAAAGTACCCCCACATTGATGCAGTCTATGCAGCAGATAATTGTGGTGCCAATTGGAATGAACAAGCGATTAAAAAAGCAAAATCTTATTTGCTAAATTCTGCTTATTCAAGAGAAGGTTTGATTCAACAATTAGAATATGAAGGCTTTACTCACGAACAAGCCGTATATGGTGTAACAGGGGTTGGATATTAAATAAGGGCGGTATTCACCACCCCTACTCCAAAGCACTTAATATTAAGTGTGTTCTACCGTCTGAATGAAATTGAACTTTAATTGTTTCGGTTTCGTATATATCTTTTTCCTCGATTAAAATAATGGTTTCTTCAGGTAAATTTGAAATTATTTCCTTTAATTCTTTGATTGTCATTGACTTTTATTTTCCTTTCGTGGTATAATGTGTAAAAAGTTTACGAGGAAAATATATCAAAGAGCAAATGATAAATCAATAATCAAGTTTGCACTGTGGGTATTAAGATTGCGCTTTTGGGTATCAAAGTCGAGTTTTTGAACTCTCAAATTTGCAAAAAAAGGATATCAAATTTGATATAAACATCGTTAAAAACACAGTAAAATGGAGTGTGCAAAGTTGATAGACCAAAATGAAGCAATAGTTGACAGATTAAAAGCATTGAAGGTAAAAAGTGGTAAGACAGTCCTTCAAATTGCAAAGGATTGTGGTTATCCCGAAAGTACAATAACAAGGATTCTTTCAGGCAAGACACCAAATCCAACGGTTTCAACTGTAGTTGCGATGACAAAAGCAATGGGTGGAACGGCGGCGGATATATTCGATGATACGGTAAAAGTCGATGTTGTTAGCGAGGCACCACAAGTAGTAGTTCCGCAAGTTGATGAAAGATTATATAACGAAATAATAAACATATATAAAGATTTATTAAAAATAAAAGATAGGCGAATAACAACATTACTTGCATTTCTTGGGGTGCTAATAATTGCGTTAATCGGGATAAGTTTGTTGAAAATACTATAATATTGTATAGAGCCTTTGAGCCAATAGTCCATTAGGGATTGTTGGCTCTTTTTTATTTGGAGGTATATTTTTATGGAAAAGAAAGCAATAGAAAGACTTAAAAAAGACCTTTTGAAAAACAAATCGCACGATATTTTCAAAAACGTTCAAGCATTGTTCGACCTTGCTTATAGCACCAATGATATGGAGTTATGCTTCAAGGTAAGAAAAATATGTGCCGAAAAATCAAAAAAATTTAAAAAAGACCGTCCTGAACACGCTGAAAAATATAGGCAGTTATATAAAAAGACATTGCTTATGGCAGCACCTGTGGATTTCGATAGTTATTGTCAATATTTAGAGTTTGTAAGAGAACCAAGTAAAAGATTTTATTTGCCACGAAGAAAACAATTAAAACCGGTTGCTATGGCATTACAAGAATTAGCTGAAGGTAAGTTAGATGTGTTGGCAATATCTATGCCTCCCGGTGTTGGTAAGACAACCCTTGCGATATTCTTTTTGACTTGGTTAGCAGGTAAAGAACCCGATAAACCTATGCTTACGGGTAGTCATAGCAATTCATTTTTGCGTGGTGTATATGATGAATGTTTGCGCATTATGGGGAAAGAAGGCGAGTATTTATGGCACGATGTGTTCCCTAATATAGATATTGAAAGAACAAATGCCGCCGACCTTGCTATTGATATTGGCACTCCAAAAAGATTTGCAACATTACAATTCACTTCGGTTGGTAGTGGCAATGCTGGTAAAGTAAGAGCTGAAGGCTTGTTATATTGTGATGACCTTGTAAGTGGTATTGAACAGGCTTTAAGTAAAGAGCGTTTGGATAAACTTTGGGAGCAATACACAACTGACTTGCGACAAAGAAAAATTGGCAATTGTGTTGAATTGCATATTGCTACAAGGTGGAGTGTTCACGATGTTATTGGTAGAATAGAGCAAAAATATGCTGATGGCGGTAGAGCGAAATTTATAGTAATGCCCGCATTAGATGATAATGATGAGAGTAATTTCGATTATATAAATGGGGTTGGATTTTCAACAAAATTCTATCACGATATGCGAGATACTATGGATGATGCCTCTTGGAGAGCGTTGTATATGAACCAACCTATTGAAAGAGAAGGATTGCTATATTCCGAAGATGAATTGCGCCGATATTTTGAGTTGCCTGAAGGTGAGCCTGATGGTGTAATTAGCATTTGTGATACCAAAGATAAAGGTAAAGACTATGCCTTTATGCCGGTAGCATATATATACGGAAATGACTATTATATTGCCGATTGTGTATGTGATAATGGTTTGCCCGATGTTGTAGAGCCAAGAATTGTGAATTGTTTGCTTACGAACAAGGTGCAAATGTCACGATTTGAGCATAATAATGCAGGTGGTAGAATTGCAAAAGATATTCAGGAAACGATAAAAAAAGCGGGTGGCATCACAAAGATAACCACCAAATTCACCACAAGTAATAAGGAAACAAAAATAATAATGAACTCCGCTTGGGTCAAAGAGCATTGTCTATTTAAAGACAAATCAATGTATAAGAAAAAAGAAGATTACGGCAAAATGATGGATATGCTTTGCACATATACTATGGCGGGTAAAAATAAACACGATGACGTTCCCGATGGTATGGCAATGCTTTCGGAGTATGCACAATCATTCACAAGAAATAAAGTTGAAATATTCAATCGTTTTTTTTAACTTTAAAACTCGTTTTTAACGAATTATTAAAAAATAACTTGACAAAAACGAAATTATATGCTATATTATATCCATAGGAATAGATTTTTTCATTGACATCCTTTCTAAACTCGCCCTACCACCGAGGCGGGATTTAATATCGGTGGCTCTTTCTAAAGAAGGAGTGTTGATATGAGAAAGAAAGTAAAATGCCCCGTATGTGGGAAATGGTTGTTTACAACCGAAGCTGACACAAAAGGCACCATTTACATTTGGTGTAGATGTTGCCGAAAAGAAATAAAAATAATATTAGAGAGCCGTTGAGCCGTTAAGTTTGTTAATTCAACAGACTTAATGGCTCAATTTCATTTTACAGGAGTTTTGCAGATGGTATTAAAAGGACGTAGAGAAATCTTTACTGATGT
>JAZKXN010000032.1:0-8278 GCA_045611605.1 Acutalibacteraceae bacterium | reverse complement strand
TCTAACCAACTGAACTACCGGGCCTTAATTTGAGCTGACGCTCAAATTGGTCTCATTTTTCACTACGTGAAAAATGGCCTTAATTGGACTCATTTCGCTTCGCAAAATGGCCTTGATTTACCTCCCTATTGGGAAATAAATTTAATGCTGGAAACAATAGGGCTCGACCCTATGACCCTCTGCTTGTAAGGCAGATGCTCTCCCAACTGAGCTATGCTTCCGATTAAAAAAGAAGAAATTTGCATCTCTTCTTTTTATATGGAGCGGATTACGGGGCCCGAGATTCGCGAAGCTACCTTCGAGCCTTTTGTTTATCCCTCTAAAATTGGAGCGGATTACGGGGCTCGAACCCGCCACCTCGACCTTGGCAAGGTCGCGCTCTACCAAATGAGCTAAATCCGCAGTATAACCGATCTCTCGGTTATGGTGCCTCCGGTCGGAATCGAACCAACGACACGAGGATTTTCAGTCCTCTGCTCTACCAACTGAGCTACAGGACCAAAGTGGCGACCTGGATGGGGCTCGAACCCACGACCTCTAGCGTGACAGGCTAGCGTTCTAACCAACTGAACTACCAGGCCACATGGTGGGAACAACAGGGCTCGAACCTGTGACCCTCTGCTTGTAAGGCAGATGCTCTCCCAGCTGAGCTATGCTCCCACGATGACCGCGCTGGCTTGCCAATGGCAACTCACCGGCGACAAGCAATATATTAACACAATTAATATCGTTTGTCAAGCAATTTTTTAAATTTTTTTATTATTTTTTTAAAATTTTTTCAACATCGGTTTTTGTGAAACTATATGTTGTGTTACAGAAGTTACAATACACATCTATTGTGGGCTGAGTTTCAAGAATTTCACTAAGTTCTGCTTCGCCCAAACTCTTCAAAGTGGCTTCAACCTTTTCCTTTGAACATTTACATTTATATTCAACTTCTTCGGTATATATTACTTCTACATCAAAACCTTTTAAAACATCGCGCACTATATCTTCAATATCCATACCTTCATCTAAAAGCGTGGTGACAGGACGCACAGTTTTAAGATTTTCTTCCAACTTATCAATAATTTCATCTTCAGTAAAGGGCAAAAGCTGTAAAATATAACCGCCTGCCTTTTTAACCGTCAAATCCTTATCAACAAGCACACCCAGCGCACATACCGTTGGAATCTGTTCACTTGTGGCATAGTAGGAAGTAATATCTTCTGCCATTTCACCCGAAACAAGCGGAACAAAACCGTTATAAGGGTCTTTTAGGCCTAAATCCTTAATAACAAACAAATTACCGTCGGTACCGACAGCAGTCGAAACATCCAGCTTGCCGTTAGGCTTTAAGGGAATTTCAACCACAGGGTTTGTAGCGTAGCCGCGCACATTACCGTGATAGTCGGCACTTACCGTAATAATACCAATTGGTCCGCCACCATCCACCTTTAATGTAATAGAATTATTTTCGCCCTTAAGCATATTACCCATCATAGCGCCGGCGGTTAAAAGTCTGCCAAGTGCAGCAGTAACAACTGCCGAAGTTTTATGAATTTGCTCAGCCTTTGCAACGATATCGGTCGAATCAATTGCCGACACCATAATAGCGCCTTCGCTTGTTATACATCTAATAAGTTTACCCATTATTTCACCTTTTTAGTAACATAAATCGCCCTTTGGCTTTCATTATTTACGGCCTTCTCGGTCATATCGTCAAAAATTTCAATTATCTGAAGCCCTGCCTTTTCTAAAGCGGCACCAAGTTCTTCATTTGTATATGCCTTTTCAGAAAATTCTTCGCTATAACGGGTGTATACTTCGCCATCTTTCACAAAGAAATCAAGCATAATATCCACAGTTTTTTTCTTTTCATTATAGGCATTTGCCCAAACACAATAAACCTGTTCCCTGTCCATTACAAAAACATTATCACCAAGTATTTCGCGATGCTTATACTCGGTATTAACATCAAATATAAAAAGACAATCAGGCTCTAAAAACAACGAAATTTTTTCAAACGCTTTACACAGTTTTTTATAGTCGGTTATATGATTTAAACTGTCAAGACAGCAAACCGCACCGTCTACTGTGCCATACAAATCAAGCTCTTCTGCTGCTTGGCAAAGATACAAAACATCAAGCCCCATATCCGCCGAATTTTCACGAGCGATACCCAGCATTTCTTCACTTATATCGGTACCAATAACTTCAACACCCAATTTTGCAAATTCGTTTGAAAAGCCACCTGTACCGCAGGCAACATCAAGCAGAAGCTTGGGAGCTTTGCCATACTTTTTAAAAAGCTTCATTAAATAAGCCGTTCTTTTTTTATAATCAACATCATAAGTGAGTTCATCATAAAAATCGGCAAAAATACTATACATTACTATTTTAACCTTTCAAAAGCAAGATTAAGCCCTTCGTTCATTGAACGACTAACTCTGCTTACAGTAGCAGTGCTTGCACCTGTAGTTTTAACTATATCACTGTAGACCTTCTTTTCATTAAGAAGTTTTGCAACCACAAAACGCTGAGCGAAGGTTTCAATCTCTTTCGGGGTGCAGATGTCGCTGAAAAACATATAGAGTTCATCTCTGTTTTCGAGTGTCAAAATCGCATCAAATAATTGGTCGGCAAAATCGGTTTTTTTCATAAAAATCGCCTCGCTTTAAAACTTTAAAAACATTTTAACACATAAAAGCGCTAAAGTCAATTTATGTCTTGATATATTATATAAAAAATGATAATATGATTATAACCCAAACGCGAAAAAGGACGAAATTTAATGAATAATGTAAAAATTTTGCACACAGCAGATATACACATTGGCGCGCGTGACGCATTTTTAGGCGTTACCGCCGAAAGCCGCCGTTTTGAAACCCTTTTAACCTTTGAAAGAATTGTTGATTTAGCAAAGGAAAAAAGCGCAGATATTTTAGCCATTGCAGGCGATTTATTTGAAAACAACACGGTTGAAGCCGCATTTGTTGACGGTGTGTTTAATAAAATAGCGCAAATTCCCGAAATAAAGGTGGTTTTTGCTGCAGGCAATCACGACCCCTTAACAGCCGACTCACCTTTTGTTACCCGCACCTTGCCCGAAAACCTTTATGTACTTCCCACAAAGGACAGCGTTATAACCTTTGAAGATATAAAAACAAAGGTATACGGCAAATCGTTTGAAAGCGTTTATTTAAAGGGTGAAGAAGAATTTACCATTACCGCCGATAACGACTACATCAATATTATGGTGCAACACGGCGAATTAAGGGCAGACTTAGGGTCTGATTATAATTCTATCACGCCAAAATTTGTTAAAAAAAGCGGTATGGATTATATTGCTTTAGGTCATGTTCACGCCCGCACCCCAATTGGTAAAATTGAAAACACAAGCTTTGCATATTGCGGTTGTCCCGAAGGTCAAGGCTTTGATGAGCTTGATGAGAAGGGTGTATATTTCGGCACGGTTTCAAAAAATAAATGCGAAATGGAATTTATCCCAGTTTCAAAGCGTCAGCATATTATAAGAAAAATTGATATTACCGGCACAGAAGATATTGCCGCAAAGGTGTTAGATGACCTTAAGGCAAATTTTGAAAACTTTACTGACAACCTTTATAAAATCGAACTTGTGGGCAGTATTCCCCCCGAAACACACTTAAATCTTGCCGAAATTACAGCAAGACTTTCTTCCACATTATACTTTTTAAAACTGCGCGACAAGACCGAGTTTTTAATTGATTTGGAACTTTTGGCAAAAGAGCCTACCCTTAAAGGTGTATTTGTTAAAAATATGCTTGAAAAAATGAAAACCGCCGAAGATAAAGAAGCGGTTACCCGCGCGCTTAATATTGGGCTTCGCGCCTTTAATTCGGAGGTAAAGTATAATGAAGATTAAAAGCATTTATATTTCTGCCTTCGGCGGTGTAAAAGATTTAAAACTTGACTTAAACGATAATTTTAATGTTATATACGGTGAAAACGAAAACGGCAAAACCACCGTTATGAACTTTATTAAAATGATGTTTTACGGTTCTGACCGTGCAAAAGGCGATTTGTCAAAAAGTCCCCGCAAGCGTTACACTCCGTGGGATAACAGCCAAATGGCAGGCAGTATTGATTTTATAAAAGACGGCAAAAACTACCGACTTGAACGCATTTTCGGCGACTCAAATTCAACCGATAAGGTAACACTTATCAATACTGATTTAGGTACTCGCGAAAATGTTTCGGCAGATATTGGCGCAAAGCTTTTAGGACTTTCTTCTGCCGCGTTTGAGCGTAGTATATTTATAGGTCAGTTTGGATTCCCTGAAAACAACACCAATGCTGAAGGTGAAATAAATTCCAAACTTTCAAACCTTGCTTTAACCGGTGAAGAAGATGCATCGTTTGATGAAGTTTATAAGCGCCTTGAAAAAGCCAAGCTTGCCCTTGCTTCAAAAAGCGGCAGAGCCGGCGAATACGATAAAAACTTATCTTCACTTAAAGCACTTAACGAAGCGCTTTTAAAAGCCACAGAAACACAGGAAAAAATCAATTTTGGCAAACAAAAGGCAAAAGAAATTGTTGCCGAAATTGAAGAACTACAGGAAAAAGCAAATAAACTCAAGGTAACAATTGATAAGGAGCAAGATTTCAGAAATGCCGAAAAGCTTCGCGAGCTTTTGGATTTAAAAGCCGAGCTTGACAATATTACCAAATCTTTAACCTTGGCAAACGGAACCGTTATTGACGAAATGTTCCTTAAAAAGATTGATTTTTGCCTTTCTAAAATAAGCGGTGTTAAAACCAAGATTGAAAACCTTGAAAACGAAAACAAGGTTATAAAGCAGGGGCTTGATTTGGCACTTGACCCCAATAAAGCTTCACCCGAAAAATTGGCTGAGATTGAAAATAAAATCAAAGCCCTTGAAGAAAATCAAGCTGATTTAAAATCTAATTATAACGATACTGAAAAAGCATTAAACACCAAAAAATCGCCCAAACTTATCTTGCTTATATTAGGTGTTATATTCGGTTTAGGTGGTGCAGTTTTATGCACCTATAACACATATATAGGCGCTATTGTTGCTTTAATTGGTATTGTCTTATGTACTGCATTTACCGTGATTACAACCGCTAACGGCTCCAAGAGAAAAGGGTTGGAGAGCAAACTGTTAGATATTAAACTTGAACTTAACGAGCTTATGGCGGTAATCACCCTTGAAAAGTCAAACCTTAATGCAATTACCACCGCGCTTAATTCTAATGCGGCAATGATTGAAAATCAGCAAAATCACATTAAGGAAAATATTTCCAGAATCGAAGAACACAAAAAAGAAAAATTGGTTTATGACGGTGAGCTTGAAGCACTTTTAGGCGAAACCTTTAATACAACCGAAATTGATTTGGTGCTTGAAGAGTTCCGCCAAAAATCTGGAATGCAAAAGGAAATTAAGCAAAAAATCAACTACATTTTAAAAGATGTAGGCAATATTTCATACGAAACCGCAGCGCAAAAGATTAAAGAAGCTGAAACCTTTGGTGAAATTAGCGATTTTGAAAGCATTAAATCAGAATATGACAATATTTTAGATGAAATCACTACCAAAAAAACCGATGCAACTGCAATTTTAACAGAAATTAAGGCTGCTGAAAAGGTTATGGAAAATCCCGAAACACTTAAAAAACAAATTAATGAATTAACCGAAAAAACCGAAAATCAAGCAAAATATGTTGCCGATTTAGACCTTGCCATGCAAGTCTTAACAGAAAGCTTTGCCGAAGTTAGACGCAGCTACGGCTCTGTACTTGACAGTAAAACAGGTGAGATTTTCAGCGGTATTACAGGCGGAAGATATCAAAGTCTTAATGTTTCAAAATCGTTTGATATTTCTGTTCAAAAAGCAGACCAGTTCGGGACCTTCGATTCGGCCTATCTTTCAAGCGGTACGGTTGACCAAGCATATTTAAGTCTTCGTTTGGCTTTAAGCGAATTAATTAATGATTCAGACGATTCCCTTCCCATTATGCTTGATGATTCCCTAGCACAGTTTGACGATAACCGCCAAAAAATTGCTATAGAGTATTTAAATGAATACTCTGATAAAAACCAAATAATAATGTTCACTTGCCATAAATATATAAGCGACACCGCCGAAAATTTAGGTGCAAATAGCATTAATATGAAATAGTAAAAGGCGCTCTTTCGAGCGCCTTTTTATTATTTGATTTCAATTTTAATATCACCTGTATCGGTGGTGATTTTGCATTTTCCACCACTCACCGTTTCGGGCACTTTAATGCTTCCTGTATCGGTTTTAACAATAAACACCTTATCACTTAAAAGTGTGCCTTTTACATTGCCTGTATCGGTAACAATTACAAGCTCACTAGCATCACAACCATTAAACTTTATATCGCCGGTTGTCCTTTCAATATCAATACTTCCATCAGCAATAACATTCGTTAGTGTGAAATTACCTGTGTCACCTGTCGATATAACATCATTACATTTAACATTTTCAAGTATTGTCTTTCCGGTAGAAACCTTAACCGAAACCTTATCGGCACATTCAACATTTGATGCGATAATATCACCTGTAGAAACCTTTAAATCAAGCAAGCCGGCGGTAATATCTTCGACCGTAATATGCCCTGTACTTGTTTTGATTTTTATATCACCTATAGCAGAAGCCAAGCATTTAACATCGCCTGTGCTTTGTGAAATATCAATGCTTTCAAATTTAAAATCTTTTGGTATTTGGGTGTCGCTTGTATCTCCATTTATTGTTAAAGCACCGTATTCGCCCGCAGGGATATACACCGTGATTTTAGGCGAACCAAAATTAATACCTATATGTTCATACCATTTTTTATTATTGCTTAATTCAATTACCAATGTATCGCCCTGTACACTTACCGAATATTTCTGCTTTGTATCTTCATAGCAAACAACCTTGGTATTTTTTGATGGTACAAAATTAATCTTAGCAGTGTCGGTTACAACCTTTATGTTTTTATAGCTATCATTAATTTCATATTCATTTGTTTCGTATTTAACTGTTGAAATTTTCGAAAAATCCCAATTAAGTGCCATCATAACACCCCCAAAAATTATAGCGCCGACCAACACCAAAGAAGCACCGACAATAAGCCAAATCTTAACACTTTTATTCATTTTGTCGTCTCCTTTTTAATAAAACTGTTTTTCACACTCAAAACAATTTTCTTTGTAAGCCATATTGTGCCATCTGTGACCGCCTTACAACCAAAGAATAAAAATATCGAAAATCCTGCCAAAGTAAGCCCTGCGCCGATTAATGCAATACCCGATGGTAAAACACTCGTTAATATAAAACCTACACCTGCGACAATTCCGCCAAGACCACAAGCAACAACCGATGCAAAAGCTGCCCACAAAGAAATTATTACCGCCCAAATAGACACATAAACCGATAATATAATCGCAAACGCGGCAATAAGCAAGGGAAACCATAACGGAAAACCACAAATAAGTAACACAATTTCCCAACCGCGCAAGGTTTTACGGTTAAGTTTTGCCTTTGCTAGCTTGGTGATTGTAGTTTGCTGTAATATTTCATTAATTATTGCATCCATATCGCCAAGCGATTCTACCGCATCTTGCTCATTTTGACCGTCTTCAATACGGTCATCAATTATTTCGCCATAATATTTAAGCCAGTTTTCGATTTCTGATTTTTCAAAAACGCAAAGCCGTTTTTCAAGTTCATTTAAAAATTCAGTCTTGGTCATTTCCCGTTTCCCCCTTTGTCACAAAATCATATATAAGCATTATTTCTTGCCATTCATTTTTAAAAGCATTAATTTTTTCAAAACCTTTTCCGGTTATATGGTAATATTTTCTTACCCTACCGTTGTGAATAGTGTCACGCACTGTCAACATCTCGCCCGCTTCAAGCCGTCTTAAAATTGGATAAAGTGTAGATTCCGAAATTTGCATATACGGCTTTAAATCTTTGATAATTTGATAACCGTAAGAATCTTTATTTTTAATGGCCGCAAGCACCGCAACATCTAAAAGCCCACGCTTCATTTGAACATCCATACAATACCCCCTTACACACAATACTATACTACACACAGTATTATGTGTCAAGAATATTTTTATTTAATAAATTGGGGCTTAGCGGGCTGACGCCCAATGCGTAATTCGTAATTCGTAATGCGTAATTATTGTCCTAATTAAATTGATATATCGCGTAAGGGCAAGCGTCCTCGATTGCCCGCTAGCAATCAACCTTAATAAACGGACAGTCCGGGAGGC
>JAZKXN010000031.1:0-2523 GCA_045611605.1 Acutalibacteraceae bacterium | reverse complement strand
AATTGTAAAGGAAGCCACCAAGCAGGAGCTTATGGAAATCGCTTTAATTGAAAACCTTCAGCGTGAGGATTTAAACCCCGTTGAAGAGGCTTTCGGTTACCGTTCACTTATTGAAAGCTTCGGCTTAACACAGGAAGAAGTAGCAACCCGCATGGGTAAATCGCGCTCGGCGGTTACAAATGCGCTTCGCCTTCTTAACTTAAACGAGGATGAGCTTGACGCCCTTAAAAATGGCCTAATCACCGCAGGACATGCCCGTTGCCTTATTGGTATAGAAGATACTGAAATCCGTGCAAAAATGCTTGCAGCAGCTATTGACGGCGCTTCTGTACGTGATATCGAAAGAATGGCTCAGCTTGCTAAAAAGCCTGCAAAAGCCGCTAAAAAAGAGGAAAAGAACAAGCTTTACAGCGAGGTTGAGCTATCCCTTCGTAGCGAGCTTCACCGTAAGGTTAAAATCGTTTCCACAGGCAAGGGCAAAGGTAAAATCACTATCGAATTTTACAGTGATAAAGAGCTTTGCGATTTTGCAAACAAGTTAACGGATTAATATATGACAAAACGACTTAGAAAATTAATGCCTTGCAGGGTGTTTAGACGTCGTCCACCACCAAATTAATTCTGATTTTAATAACGAATTTTAAAATTTAAAGGAGAAGAATTTATATGTGGTTTATTTTATCATTAATAACCATATTTTTTTGGGGCGGAAGTGACCTTTTTTCAAAAATGGGTTCAAAATCTACCGACAAATACAGTCACTGGAAAATAGTTATAGCGGTTGGTACCGTAATGGGTATTCACGCAACTATTTCGGTGCTTACAGGCACAGAGTTTCAACCAATTGATTTTATACATTATTTACCCGCAACATTTTGTTATATAGCATCAATGATTTTGGGTTATGTAGGTCTTCGTTACATAATGCTTTCAATAGGTTCACCTATTTGTAACTCATCGGGTGCAATTGCATGTATACTTTGCCTTGTTTTTCTTGGAAAAGAACATTTGCCAGATGCTATTACCTGGCTGGGTATGATTTTTGTTATAATTGGTGTTATTGGGCTTGCTTTTGTTGAAAAGAATGTAGATGAAGAAGTAAAAGAACTTTCGAGCAAATCGGAAAATAAAAAATACCGTGTTGGCTTTATCGCGCTTGTATTCCCGTTCTTATATGCTTTACTTGACGGGTTAGGCACTTTTGCGGATGCACTTTTGCTTGATACCGGCAAAGTAAATGAAGATTCAGGTAACATCGCTTATGAATATACCTTTTTCATAATGGCAATTATTTGCTTTATATATGTATATATTATCACAAAAGAAAAATTCGAAAAGAAATACGATGCACCAAAGTGGATAGGTGCTTGTTGTGAAACGGCAGGACAATTTGCCTACATTTACGCGCTTGGTCCGAAGTATGGTAATCCTGCTGTTGCTGCACCAATGATTTCGGCTTACTGTGTTTTCTCGGTTTTCCTTTCAAGAGTAATTCTTAAAGAAAAACTTACATGGAAGCATTACACAGTAATTTTCACTGTTTTTGCAGGCATTATCATTATGGGTGTTGCTGAAGGCCTGGCTGAAAAGGATATAGAAATCACTGTGAGCGAAGTTGCAAACTATATTAAAAACATAATTTAATTTTTAAATATTCAAATTAAAGGTGGTCGGGTTTAAATATCCTGCCACCTTTTTTCTTTTTAAAAGTATGTTTATATGAATGATTATTTTTCAATTTTTTGGAAATAATTTTTTTATGTACCGCAAAAACCCAAAAACACCCTTTATATATATATAATAGGTAGGCGATCCTGTTTTTTATTTATTTTTTAATGTTGAATAGGTGCTTAAACACAAGTAAAACCCAAGATATTGTGGTCAAAAAATTTTTTAAAAAAAGTTTAAAAAAAGTGTTGACAAAAGGGTATGGTTGTGGTATTATACTCTAGCGCGCTAACGAGAGCGCAACAAACGGACCTTGAAAATTAAACAACGACAATAATAAGGACCCGACAATTCTTAAGAGAAATCGAGAGAAATATGTCAGTACTTTATAAAGTATGAAGGACAAAAACAATACGTCAGTATTGTCTAAGAATGAGCTTTAAGCTTATCTAAAAGTGATGTTAACACTTCGGTGTTAAGATATAATTTTTTAGAGAGTTTGATCCTGGCTCAGGACGAACGCTGGCGGCGTGCCTAACACATGCAAGTCGAACGGAGTGAAACGCTGGTTTGATGGTAGCTTGCTACCGGATTTCCTTGTTTCACTTAGTGGCGGACGGGTGAGTAACGCGTGAGTAACCTGCCTTACAGAGGGGGACAACAGTTGGAAACGACTGCTAATACCGCATAACGTATGACCGAGGCATCTCGGACATACCAAAGGAGCAATCCGCTGTAAGATGGACTCGCGTCCAATTAGATAGTTGGTGGGGTAACGGCCCACCAAGTCGACGATTGGTAGCCGGACTGAGAGGTTGAACGGCCACATTGGGACTGAGACACGGCCCAGACTCC
>JAZKXN010000030.1:0-13382 GCA_045611605.1 Acutalibacteraceae bacterium | reverse complement strand
TTCGTCATATTGCACAAAATGATTACAGGTTGCTATCACTTCCGGTTGACCGGAAAGGGGTTTGATTATCTGTGCAGTACAATTTGTACATTTTGACGGAACGTGTTGCCCCCGGTTGGTTGTGGGTGGGTGTCGGTGGTGGTTGGGTGTATGTGAGTGTATGGGGAATTTGATGGGAGGTGTATATAATGTATATCGGGTGTATGCAAATTTTTCGGGGATTCGGGGTGGAATGTATATATTATGTATTGAGTGTATGGAGTTTACAGTGGTGCATGATGCAAAATGTGAACAAATTGTGAACTTTTTGTAAATTGTGGTGTAAAGTATTGACATTGTATGTTTTTTTCTTTATAATGGGGCGTAGCCCCACCAAATTAAAACTTCTTCCGGTTGACCGGAAAGAAATGGAGGATTTACAAATGAATGAAGGGTATGAAAGGAACTGGGTCTTTAAGGTGACTGCGTTCGGGTTCACGTTTCCCGTCGTGTTGTACGGAACGGAAGTGGAGGTTGTGAAGTACGCCGACACTGAGTTCCCTAAGTGGTTGGGGTATTCGGGGGCTTCTGATGAGGAAGTAAAGACCTATAAATCTATGGGTGGGAAGGTTTATTTAGTTTAACAGAAATCCCGGTTTCCCCGTCCCGGATAAAAACGGGGAAAATAAAAAGGAGGTAACACAAATGGTTAGCAATACTAAAAATGTCAGAGTTATTTATGAGGTAGAGATTTACAAGGAAATCGGTAATTGTGACTACGATTTGATTTTTAGGGATTTTTACCGGAATAAAAAAGACGCATTTAAGGACATTAAGACTGTTTGCAAGGGCCGGGACGATGTTGAGTATTATATCCATCCCGTCCACCCCCGGTATTGGCATATGATTTAAGAAAGTGGAGTATTAAAAATTTCGGTTTCCCCGTTCCGATTAAAAACGGGGTTTCCGGTCAACCGGAAAGGGAGGTAAATATGGAACTTCAAAACAAGAAGAAAACAGGAATTAAAACCCATCACAAGGAGGGGTGGCATAAGCGAACTGTAAACCCCACAACTAATTACCCCAAGGATAGTCATAAATTGTTTTGCGAACGTTGTTTCTTTTACAATTATGGTTGCCCTATTACAGGACGGTTGCCCACTAAAAACTGCACTTTGTAAACAGGAGGGTAAATATGAATACTAAGAAATATAGAGAAATCTCAGAAAAGTTATTCACCGAAAATCCAGAAAAGTATATGGAGGTATTCGGCGCAGTAAAAACCCTTGCGACAAACGGCATAATTGATAAGGCGTGGATTGATTATATTATCCATCTTGACCGCCGTTTTGCCATTGACCATTACAAAGAAGTTATTAATTATTATATGGAGGTTCTGAACGATGAATGAAATTATTGTAAAGTCCAATCTCCCCGAATTTACGAATAAAAACCTTGCTAAAGCAACGCAAGATATTTTTAAAATCGGGGAAACTGTTAGACGTTGCGCCCTCACAACTGCGGTCATTATTGCAAATGTTAATGACATGGAATGTTACAAAGAAGATGGTTTTAACAATGTCCATGAGTGGACTGAAAAAACCTTTGGTTTCAAAAAGTCCGTCAGTTATTCTCTTTTGAAAATCGGGAATGAGTATGTGAGGGAAATTAAGTCCCCTAAAACCGGAAAAGTCGTGGGGTATGCGTCTAATCTTCTTCCGGAAGATAGCACAAAGGACTTCACGACAACTCAGTTGGAAAAGATGTTGCCCGCTGGTCACCCCCTCGCCCTTGAACTTGTGGAGGGCGGGAAAATCACTCCCGACATGACTTGTAAAGAAATTGGGAGAATTGTTAAAGAGGCCACTAAGGGGGACACCGAAACCCCGGAAGATGATACAGCGGAAACGGGGCATGATACCGAAACCCCGGAAGATGATACTGCGGAAATTTGTATTGATTTGTGGGATAAAGAGGGGAAAAAATACTGTGTGCCACTGTCGATTGCGAATAATTATATGATGGATTAAGTCCCAACGGTTTCCCGGTTTCCCGTTATAAAAACCGGGGACAATAAATTTTTGAATGGGGATAAACCCCCGGAAAGGAAATCACTATGGAAATCGCTATTTTTGCAAAGAAGCGGACTGGTAAAGACGGTAAAACCTTTTACAACTACCTTTCCA
The DNA here is from genome assembly GCA_045611605.1 of Acutalibacteraceae bacterium. Lineage (GTDB taxonomy): Bacteria > Bacillota > Clostridia > Oscillospirales > Acutalibacteraceae > UBA737. Next base: position 11,217 of record JAZKXN010000030.1, on the reverse strand, counting down.
CCCTCACCCGTAAGGACGGGTCCCGGCAAAGCGTGCAGGTGAAATTTAGAGAAGCGTGTGGAAGTCCCAAAGCTGATAAATGTCCTCTTAACATTATTGTTGATAAAAAAGATTGTAATATGTCCACCCGTGATTTTGTGAGGGAAGATACTGGGGAAGCGGGGCTTGCCTATACTTTGTGGGTGTCCTATTGGGAAACCGGTTCTCCTTATGTTGATACTTCCATGGATGAGTTCGACACGGAGTAAAATAGGTCTAAATCTCATTTTAAGGCCCTGTGAGGGCATTTGTGGCCGGGGGGTATATAAGTATATGCCTCCCGGTCAAATTCAAACAGGGGGGATTTTAATGGATTTACGGACATTAGGAAGAATCTGTCAAAAATACCGTGAGCGGTTAGGGTATTTCCAGCATGATGTTGCGGAAGAAATAAGTTGTAGTAAAGAAAATGTGTCCGCTTTTGAGTGTGGCAGGAATAATAACGCCTTAATACTATATTGGTATATTAAAAACGGTTTAACAATACATGAATTTAACGGGGGTGATATTAAGTGAAATTAACATATAAAAATCCGTCTATCGTTTCGGGTATGACGGTGAAGGACATATTAAATATGGATGAGAATATTTGGAACCGATTAACAGCCGGTGAATTACGCCAAGTGACGGGACGGCTGGTATCCGCAGGAAATAAGCGTATCCGAAACTTAGAGCGACAGGAAAATAGCTCCCCCGCTTTGAGGGCGGTTAATCGCTCCGGTGGTAAATTTTCCACCAGAGGTAAAAATTTCTCACAATTAAAATCTGAATTTGCAAGGGCGAAAAACTTTTTACAACAAAAAACATCTACGGTCAAAGGGTGGAAAAAAGTAAAGCAGGAAACACGCAATAAATTGGGAATAGAGGGTATAAATTTTACAGATAATCAGTGGGATAATTTTTGGAAAACATATAATAAACTCAAAGAATTGAATCCCGATGTTGAATTAGACAGTATCAAATATAATGTATTTAAGACAATATCCACCCGCATAATAGATAAAAATGAAACCCCCGAAAGCATAGCAATTGCCATGAATAAGGAAGTGAACAATCTTTATGAGTGGAATAAAGAACTTGAACAACAACGTATTTCCGGGGGAGTTTCGGAATATTTTGACTGGGAATGAAATATATAAACCGGAAGATATAGAATTAGTATTTGAAAAAGTTAGAAAATATTTTTCTTTTTCCTACACAAAGACAAAGGTTAAATATTTCAACGTGCCTTGCGCTTTTGACATAGAAACAACGTCCTTTTTCCGGTCAACCGGAAAAGCGGAAGAACCGGAAAAGGCCGCTATAATGTATGTATGGACTTTTGGGATATTTGGTTGCATTATCATGGGTAGGACGTGGGAAGAATATATTTCCATGATAAATAAAATAGAAAATATTTTAGATTTGAATGAAAATAAACGGTTGATAATTTATTGTCATAATTTAGCGTATGAATTCCAATTTATGCGTAAATGGTTTGAATGGAAAAACGTATTTGCTATTGATAACCATAAACCGATATATGCCCTAACGAATACGGGAATAGAATATCGGTGCAGTTTATTATTATCGGGATACTCTCTAAATACGCTTGCAAAAAATTTGCAAACTTATAAAATAAAAAAACTTATTGGTGATTTAGATTATAGTTTATTGCGCCATTCTAAAACCCCATTAACAGAAAAAGAAATTGGTTATTGTGTCAATGACGTTAAAATAGTTTTAGCGTACATATCCGAATGTATAGAAAATGACGGGGGAATATCTCAAATCCCATTAACTAAAACTGGATATGTCCGAAAATATTGTCGTAATTCCTGTTTTTACACCCCCGGATTGCCCCGTAAAAAGGATTATAAACGCCTTAGATATTTGGAAATTATGAAACGGTTACGATTAACCGGGGAAGAATATAATCAATTAAAAAGGGCGTTCCAAGGGGGGTTTACTCATGCAAACCCGTTTGCAACAGGCAAAGTATTTGAAAATGTAACAAGTTATGACTTCACGTCAAGTTATCCTTGTGTTATGATTGCAGAGCAGTTCCCTATGTCATCAAGCGAAAAGATAGATAATATTACGCAAGAGGAATTTTATAAAAGTTTGCGTTTGTACTGCTGTGTATTTGATATAGAATTTATAAATATATCTCCTCAAATATGGAGCGATAATTATATATCAAGTTCCCGTTGTTGGGTAAAGGAGAACGCCATATTAAATAATGGTAGAATCGTATCAGCAGTTAAATTATGCACTACAATTACCGAAACAGATTTTATGATAATTCGCAAATTTTACAAATGGGATAAATTTCGGGTATCAAATTTTAGGCGATATAAAAAGGGATATTTACCAACAGATTTTGTAAAAGCCATTTTAAAACTGTATCAGGATAAAACGACATTAAAAGGAGTAGCAGGGAAAGAGGTTGAATATTTGCAAAGTAAAGAAATGTTAAATTCTTGTTATGGTATGTGCGTAACTGATATAGTGCGAGAGGAGTTTATTTATCAACAAAACAGATGGTTAGAAACATCTGAAAAACCTGTAATAGATACAGATGAAGCAATTAAAAAATATAATAATAATCGGGGGCGTTTCCTGTTTTACCCTTGGGGAGTATGGGTTACGGCATACGCAAGAAGAAATTTATTTTCCGGAATTTTGGAATTTAAGGAAGATTATTTATATAGTGACACAGACAGTATAAAAGTATTGAATATAGAAAATCATATGGAATATATTAACGGATATAATGCCCGAATAAAAACGCAATTACAAAAGGCATTAGGGTTTCACAAAATCCCCCTTGACGCAATCGGACCGAAAACGAAAAAGGGGGTAAAAAAATGCTTAGGGGTATGGGATTTTGACGGCCATTATAATAAATTTAAGACCTTAGGGGCAAAAAGATATATGGTAGAATACTCGGACGATGAAAGGAACGACGAAAAAAACAGGGGTAAAATAAATATAACCGTTGCTGGATTGAATAAGCAAAAATGCGTCCCATGGATGATTGACCAGTGGGGCAAAGAAGAAGTATTTAATCATTTTAATAATGATTTATATGTCCCACCTGCTTATACTGGGAAAAATGTGCATACTTATATTGAGGATATAAAGGCAGGTAAAATGGTAGATTATTTAGGGAATGAAAAAATATATTGTGAATTGTCGGCGGTACATTTGGGACAAGCCGAATATACTTTGAAATTATCGCAAGAATATGTTGATTATATTATGGATATACAGTCGGACGATTGGTAAACTATTTAACTAATATAAATTTAATTTCCGGTTGACCGGAAAAGAAAAGGAGGACTAATATAATGAACCGAATAAAGAAATGTGCCGGGGAAGGGTTAGGGTCCTGTAATCTATGTACCAGTAGGGGCATATGGAACCGTACTTGGATGGGGTTTCTATACGAAATTGAAGGAATAAACGGGTGTTATTGCTATAAATGCGCCGTTGAAATTGTAGATAAAAACGGTTATATTATACAATACTCTGATAGAACTTGAAGGGGTTTATTATGAAACAAAAATTTTATTCCCTCAAAAATATTTTATCTAAAGATGCGCAATATAATGTAATTTTTGGTGAACGGTCGAATGGTAAAACTTATGCGGTGTTAAAATATGCGATAGAAAAACACGCAAAAACTGGAGAACAATTAGCCATTGTGCGCCGTTGGCAAGATGATTTTGTGGGGAAACGTGGCGTAACCATGTTTAATGCTTTGGTATCTAACGGGGAAATAGAGCGTGCTACGGGCGGTGAGTGGAATAACATATACTATTATGGCTCACGCTGGTTTTTCTGTCGTTATGAAGAAGATGGGAAAAGAATAACCAGTGAAAATCCGTTTGCATATGGATTTTCCCTCACGTCTATGGAGCATGATAAATCAACGGCATATCCCAATATTACTACAATTTGTTTTGACGAATTTTTGACAAGAAGCGCATATTTACCGGATGAATTTGTACTATTTATGAATGTAGTATCTACCATAATTAGACATCGTACAAATGTAAAAATATTTATGCTGGGTAACACAGTAAATAAATATTGCCCGTATTTTAAGGAAATGGGCCTGTCCCATATAAAGGAAATGGAGCCGGGTAATATTGATGTTTACCGCTATGGAGATAGTAATTTAACGGTGGCGGTTGAATACACCAAACCTAATAAAGACGGTAAAGAGAACGATTATTATTTTGCGTTTGATAATCCCAAATTATCTATGATAACCGGGGGAGCGTGGGAAATTGATATATACCCACATTGTCCTGTAAAGTACACGCCGCAAGAAATATTATTTACATATTTTATCGAATTTTCGGGGGATTTGCTACAATGTGAAATTATTCGGCATGACGATTTATATTTCACATTTATCCACCGAAAAACTACCCCATTAAAAGACACAGAAAACGATTTAATATATACCCCCGATTTTTCCCCCCGTCCAAATTATAGACGGAAAATTACTAAACCAACAACAAAATTGGAGAAAAAAATCGTTGAACATTTTACGAAAGACAAAGTATTTTATGCGGACAATGAAATAGGGGAAATTATTAGAAACTATTTAATTTGGTGTGGAAAGGACGTAGAGAAATGATTAAGTTTTTGATTTGGAAATGGATAAATGGGAACTGCCGACACTTGTGTCTATTTTGCAAGTACATGGAGATATGCCGATATGATACTCGCCGCAAAACGCCGTAAGAAGCCCTGTAAGAGCCTTTAGAGTATAGGTAGGGTAGATATACCCCCTACACCGTAAAACGCCGTACAGGGCTTCCTGCGGCAAAATAGAGGGTAAATGTATGCCCCCGTTGGAATTGATACCAACGGGGGCATATTTTTCCGGTTGACCGGAAATCAGTAAAATATTATAGTATACAGGGCAACTAAAAGCATACACACAAAAAGTATTGTTAATGATAAATCCATACTAAGACCCCGCAACTGCTAAAACAAAACTTTGCGTTGTAAAACCGAATGGAAACGATTTGGTCAATACATTCGGATTTTGGTATATCTTAAACGTGCCGTCATTTAGATATAAATTCCAGATATTTTCTTGCTTGCGGATAATTGCCCGATTAGTTTTTAATTGCGTCTGGAAACTGGATAATACGTCAACATGGCCAGATACCTCAAATAGACCGTTCCGAATTGACCGAATATTGTTGATAAAATATGACCGTTCAAACGTGGAGATTGACATATAGTTACAACCAACATAGTTAGTCAAATCCCCCTCTATCAAAATCACCGGATTTATAATAGATGTTTCGGATTTTAGCGTCCCCGTAACCGTTGCGATGTCGGTTAAATTTTTGATTACTCGGTTTTTCTCGCTATTGTTGGTTTGTAAAACAATGTTAAAGGCCATTAAAAAATCACCCCCGATTTAAGTATATTTTCCAGTTCGGTTATTTCTTCCCCGGTTGCGGGGATATTTTCAAGATGGCAACTGTCTATCTCTGTATACCCCTCTAAACTATCCAGAGTACGGGTTATAAATGAGGGATACCCGGTAAACTCATTTTGATTTGCGGGTAGAGCCTGACGGGGGCGGGTGAGAATCATATAGGGGGTTTTAATCCCCATCATGCCGCCCGTTCCCGACATGGCCCCGGATTTTTCCACAGAGGGTTTGAACGAATTAACCGCCGTTGACGCAATCGCCGCCGCCCCCATTGGAGCGGTTGCCCCCCCTGTGGCCACCATCGTACCGATTGACCCGGCAACGGTTAAAACGCCGTTGATAACATTAGTCCAATCATTACCTGTGATGGGTATAGATGAGGAGCATTGACCAATAAATGTATATAGAACACTGTCCCCGCATTTAACAAATGCCACACACGCACCCGACAAAATATCCACCCTGTATTTGATATGTACAGCTTTACCCATAATATCATCAACTGCAAGTGGATGGATACCGATAAAGGGCAAATATAACTCCGCTTTGGTATATGGGTCATAATCAAGATAGGCACCCCAAAACTCATTAACATTTAGAGTACCACAGTCAACCTCAATGTATTGCGCCCCCGCAACGGTCATATTTACCCCAGTGGCAATATCTCCAACTGTTACCGCTCTACTGCCCCCACTGGGGACCGCTACCGGGACAATTGATAACCCCAGTATACAATCCATTGGATTGGCAAACAATTTTTTTAATGTGGTTAAGTCAAAAGCGCTTGACCACATATAACTTGCAAGGGCGTTAAGCTCTGTCAACGTGGGAGTGTAGAGTGAAATAAATTTGGTATCAACCGCCGATACTGCGGGGGCGGTGGGAAAGTCGATATTATCACTTGTGCCGTCAAAATCTCCCGTCCCCCCAGTCCCCCCGGTTCCATCGTCCCCCGTGTTACCCCCGGGGGAAAATGGGTCAGTATCTTCCACGGGGATAGGCGGCGAATAATCGGTTATGGCATTTTCAGACAGTAGTAAAAACGGGTTTGAATCCTCATTACCTGAGCTGTATGGGTTGGAGTAATAATCACACGCTTCGTGGGTAGTTCCACCCGCTGTCCCTAATTTGTACCCAGTAGCATTAACAAATGGTGAGCCGGGGGTTAAATTTCTAAGACTGGAACTAACGGCATTATAAGTTTCGGGGTCCAGCAAAGCGGCATCATCAGATATATTATATTGTCCAGATATGCCGTTGACATATCCCATACGCAAATATCGGCCAGTCCCGGTTGTTTGTCGGGAAGATGATGTTGTGGGCCGTTTACCCCCCCAACAAATTTCATACAACCCGCCGGCCGTTACCCCTCTACAGCAAACATACCATATCCAAGTATCCCAAGTGGCCGAATAACTGCGTGATAGTGTTTTATTAACTGTAGTCCCATCGGTTTTTAATATCGTGGCGGTCATTGTGCTACCGTTTAAGGTAAACGCCCAAACATTTCCGTCCATATCAGTAAATCTTTTTCCGGACAAATTGGGATTTACATACCCCCCGGACGGGTCGCCCGCCGTTATAAAAGCGTTTTCCAGTAAAAAAACCTCAACAGTGTTATAATAAGTTATACTATCGTCCCAAGGAGCGCCAGAAGAATATAGAGCGAGTTTCGTGCCGTCTGTAAATGCTATCGCTTTTAATGACATACATTACACCCCCTTATATTTTAGGGCGGGGATACCTAAATACCCCCGCCCCTTTTCCGGTTGACCGGAATTTTAAGCGATGAAAAATACAACAAAATTTTCGTTGGTGTCGTTAAAATATCCTGCGTCGAATTTGTACCAGTTGTTATAAAATTCCGCTTTGGCGTTATAGTTAGTAGTTACACGGCGGTCAAGGTTGGTCACGCCAAGAGCATCACGGTCAAACATAACACCAAGCACACCCGGAATATCCAGAGTGTCCCCGCTTGCGGTTGTGATTTTTACATTGGTAATATCACTAAAACCGTAACCAGTTCCCGATCCCTGCCAATAGGGGACCTCCTCCGCATTAGGAAGTCGGGTAAATTCGTCGTGGAAAATATCAGACTGTAAAAACACATTAGCGGATTTGCGAAAATCAGCCAGCATGACAACATGGAGCATATCGGCGGGGGTGAACCTATCCTTTCCCCCGATATTAAACAAGGTGGAAATTTTGGACATTCGGGAAGTCATAACCCCCATTTCAAACGCCGCGAACCGAATAAATTCGGGGGTGGTGAGGGCATTAGCGGCGGTGAGACTGGTGCTGTATCTCTGGTTGTAAAGATACAAAAGATTGACAGCTTTAACACCGGAACCTCCGGAAAGGGAGTTATTACCGAAATCTGCGTGGACAGTCTCACCAATCATATTGTTGATAGTCCGCATAACAAGGGCGTCCATTTTTACCGTCATGGATTTATCAACCGCATTGTAGAGCATGGACAAAAATCCGTTGAGTTGGGCGGCGCTGGAAAAACTCTCCTTGACCTGTCGTTCGGTGAACGACATGGGAATTTCAAACGTTACTCGCTTGTTAAAAAACTTTGCGGAAACAGACGGTTTGTAAAAAATATTCGGGTCATAACTTGCACCATCGGTAAGCTCCCAACTTTCATTTTCGGTTGCGGCGGGCAGTTCGGCGGTGATTTTTTCAAGGACGGAACCATACTCCCATCCGTCCATAAGTACAGACGGTACACCCCCGGAATAAGGACGATTTACAAAAATCACCTTGCCAATGTGGTTTACAAGGGAGCGCACATAATCGTCGATTGCGTTGGCATTAAAAATCTGTGTGCCAACATCAACCACGTTGGATAAATCCTCCGAAACAATCCCGGTTTCGCCGAGAACCTCCCCGGTAACGGAGTTCATAAGATCATAAATCTGTTTAACTTCCATGATATTTTACCTCCAAAATAATATTACTAACTGGATTAAATAGTGACAACATCAAGGTTGGAAATGTGCAGTGTGACCGGAAAAAACGACAGGAAAACAGAAGTGGAACTTTCCTCCCCACCATACGCAACAACGGGGGAAAACGCCTGTGTGCCGTTTACCAGACCGCACAATACAACGGGTTTCCCCGTAGATACTGCCGCCTTAGTTTTAGCGTAAAGCCCCGTTACCGTTCCAAGGTTTCCAAGGTCAAGCCCGGAACAATCTACCATTGCATAACCGCCATTCATTTTTCATTACCTCCATTTTAATTTAATATATCGAAAGGGTTAATACCCTATCAATATCGGGGAAAACAACCGCCCGGAAGAAATTCCAAATCCACAAATTTCTTTCACTTTCAATCATTTGCTGAGAAGTTGTCACTCCGATGTTGCCGGAACGTGTTAATGTATAATTGCGTGTGTGGGTATCTTGTCCCCCGTCCGTATCATTAACCGTTCCTGTATCGGTTTCGGTTGTATTATAGGTGTGTTGTTCGGTTCCGGTTTTCTCAATTTTTTGAGTTCCTGTATCACTATCGGTTGTATCATATTCGGTTTCCGTTTCACCCGTTTTAGCAACCGTTTGTGTACCTGTATCGGTTTCTGATAGATTATATTGGGTGCTTTCCGTTCCAGTTTTTGCGGTGGTTTGTGTGCCCGTGTGTGTCTCGCTTTGGGTTCCGCTTTTGCCCTCTGTGCCCGTTTTAGTAACCTGTGTCGTGCCTGTTTCGGTTGTTACACTCGCCCCCGTATTTACCGCCACGGACGAATTAAAACCGTAAACAGAGTTACCCACATTATTGGTTAAATTGGGTGTCGTAGTTTCAGTTGTGTTAGGGGTGATAGTTTCACTGGTAGTCGCACCCGTAGTGAGATTATCCGTTCGGGTTTCTGTAATATTGGGCGTATCTGTCTCCGTTCCCGTTTTACCGTGTGTTAAGTTATCTGTACGGGTTTCCGTGGTGTTAGGGGTTTCAGTTTCCGTCCCGGTTTTTCTGTGGGTTAAATTATCTGTGCGGGTTTCTGTGGTGTTGGGGGTTTCGGTTTCCGTTCCAGTTTTACCGTGAGATAGGTTATCGGTCCTAATATGGGTCTTGCCATATGCCGTAACTGTTTCATCATCGGTCATAATTTCTACCATTGAATAATTCTCAATGGGGTTATAATCAAACTCCATTGTTTGCCAGAGTTTACCCCAATTTGTACCGCTTATTGCTAAAATAGATGTTGCTAACAATGCTTTTTCAGACGATGTTAAAATATCTCCGCTTTTTATTTTTTCCACTAAAGGGGATATATATTTATCCCCGGAAATATTACCAAAATATTCTAAATCTAATGCCGTAGATATATTTTCGTTTTTCCAAGGGACATTATAATTTTGCAAAATTGCGAAAATTCCTCCACCAGAAAACCAGTCAGGGAATACCTCAATCAATCGTTTCTGTTCCATCGTTTTCCCCTCCATTTTCATTTTCCGGTTGACCGGAAATATTGTCTTGTTCCATTTCAATTTCTTTTTGGTTATCCTCCCAAGAGGACGCAAGAGAAACGGAAATATTAGTGCCGAACATGGTATTAACTTTTTCGGCCCCTAATTTTCGACAGGTCAGCATATCATCCACAAGGGGTAACAATGCGTCATTATTTAGTTGACTTTCCCCGGAATTTATGCTTTCACGTTTCATGTTATAATTGGCATTTAGGCCCAGTTCATTGTACCAAGAGGCTTTTTGATATTGCACCAATTCGATTAAATTTGTAATATTATTCGCATTTCCGGTTGCGCCATAGGGTTGCGCCCGCAGCCCGTCTAAAAATCCATTTTCGGCGATAATGCCTGGTTTACCATCCCGCATATCAGATAAATATTTCTCAGCGCTTGCCTTGGTTCTATCGTCGGGGGCGGTTATCAAATCCACAATGCGAGAGTTAATAGTGGCAATATCAATGGACAATTCCGTTTCAGTAATTGCAGTTGCATATCGTTCAAAAAGGGGTAACAGACCGATATACATACCATCGTTATTTATGACAATACATTCGGTATCAATCCGCAGTTCCTTAGAGATTTTAAGATACGGATTTGCGATTGTGTAAATAGTCGGTCTAAAATACTGGTCAGGTTCGCCGCCCATTCCACCGGTAAATACATATAGGTCATTCTCCCATTTATAAAAACATACATTACCGTTAATTTGTAAATACAACTCCAAAATACGTTGTGGAATTGTATCGGGTAAACCCTCCCACTTAAACATAGATTGTGTCCTGTTTAGCATATAAATTATATGTGTGGTTATTGCCCGGTTTTTATCTCCAAAATTATAACCGTTAAATCCGGGTAAAATACTGCCAATATATTTATCAAAACTATTTAACCTTCCCATATATACACTACCCCCTTTAATATAGCATACTCCAGATGAGGGTATGTGTCAATATGCACCACTGTAAACTCCATACACTCAATACATAATATATACATTCCACCCCGAATCCCCGAAAAATTTGCATACACCCGATATACATTATATACACCTCCCATCAAATTCCCCATACACTCACATACACCCAACAACCACCGACACCCACCCACAACCAACCGGGGGCAACACGTTCCGTCAAAATGTACAAATTGTACTGCACAGATAATCAAACCCCTTTCCGGTCAACCGGAAGTGATAGCAACCTGTAATCATTTTGTGCAATATGACGAAAATTTAATCGGGGTGGGTGTGAGGGGACC
>JAZKXN010000029.1:0-2007 GCA_045611605.1 Acutalibacteraceae bacterium | reverse complement strand
CCTTGATCGTATCTTCAAAATTGAGCACGATATCGCGTATAATGCGTTTTGTGAAGCGTATGTAGTCACTTAACTCGTAAATAATTAAATGATAAATGGCACAAAAGCTTTCACTTTGGTGCTCACCAGGCATTTGGTAGGCGTCTTGGTACCATATATCAAGTAAGAACGGTAACTCCTCAAATAGCCCCTTTATTTCTTCAAAGACGGCTATTTTTCTTTGTTCGTAATTTAAAATTTTTGTATCACTTAACGTTTGATAATCCATAAGTCACCTCCCGAAATTGAAATTTTTGCTTTTATTATATCAAAATGCACCAAGCTAAAAGGAGTTGGTGCATTTTAATCATGCCCCTTTATCGTTTGGTGCATAATTTTTAATTTAATAAACAATGAAATAATTTTGCCCGAATAAAATGTACCGATTTATTATCTGATTTTTCAGTCTATATAAAAAACGCGCCCCATTTTTACCGTTTATTTGAATTTTGGGACAAACCCGTGTACAAACTTTGGGACAAACCCGTGTAGTATTTTGCCCAAATGCACCAGTCGGGACAAACCCGTGTACAAACAAATGCGATTAAATCAACGTTTCTAAAAAAATGGTGCATTTTAAAGCGATTTTTCAGTGGTGCATTTCCAAACCCGTGTACTTTAAATGCACCACTCGGCATTTTTTTGGGACAAACCCGTGTAGTATTTTTTTCGCCAAAATCGCAATTAACGTTGATATATCAACGTTTTCAACATTTAGGGAGTGGTGCATTTTGTTTTTTTGCACCGTTTTTTTGGGACAAACCCGTTTAAAAAAAAAATTACAACTTTTTTTCAAACCCTTGTGGCTCTAAGGCTGAAGGCGTGTCAAAAATGGTGCATTTTCCTCTATAGAGAGAGCCAAAATGCACAACCTCGATTTTATATAATGGTTATATAAAAAATTAGGGGGGTATCGATGCACATGCTACAGCAACTTTTTGATGTGTTACTACCAAAAGGTTTATTAACTTATAAAAAGGTCGGCTCGAATGCGAGCTTGCCAAATCGTCTAGCAGCGGAGAAGAACGAGCGCGAAAATCGCCAAGGCGTTCTTTTTGTCGTACGTGATAAAGCGCATTTTGCGAATGGCCACGTGAAAGGCTATATTATCACATCAAAAGAGAGCTTGTTAGCAAACGTAGATGCACTGACACATTTTACCCCTAATGTTTATCGTTACGGTACGTATAGTGATGAAAAGCGTCTGTTTATTAAAGGCTTTAGTGAGGACAACTTACAACAAATCAACACATTCGTCGTCGATATTGATACGAAGCGTCATACGGTAAATGAGTTACTGCTAGCGTGTATGGACGATTCAATCGGCTTACCTACGTTTATTGTGGAGTCAGATCGTGGCTATCAGTTGTATTTTGTGCTGTCTTCACCGCTATTTATTTCAAATAAAAACAACTTCCGGGGCTTGAAGGTCGCAAAACGTATTAGTGATAATTTGAAGCGAAGCCTAAAGTCAGTGGATGCAGATATTTACTGCAACGACTTCGGCTTTTTCCGTATGCCAAAGCAAGACAATATCGCTTATGTAGATTTAAATAACACGTATTCAATGCATGAATTCATTAACTGGTCGATGCGTCGCGATGACGATTTAGCGAGACCTTTATTTGTTGTACCGTCGAAAAGTCAAGCGACGTCGTTAACGCAGTCCGAGTGGTTTCATCAGCTGCTTTCTGCAACAGATGTCAAAGGCGAAAAGGGGCAAATGGGGCGCAACAATCTATTGTTTACGCTTGCTTTAGTATGCTTTCAAGACGGCAAGGACAAGTCTTTCACATTCGACTTACTCGATCAATACAATTCAACTCTTCGCTGCCCATTATCGATTAAAGAAGTGAACACAATCATCAATTCTGCTTATTCTGGCAAGTATAAAGGCGCTAAAAAGGAGTATATCGAGCAGCTCCTTGCGCTCTACGTCCAAGGCGAAGTACCTGTCCATTTAGGCGG
>JAZKXN010000028.1:0-1267 GCA_045611605.1 Acutalibacteraceae bacterium | reverse complement strand
TTAAGCATTTTGTTGTAGAAATTGCGACGGTCAAACTTTACCTCCAATATTGCTTCATATAGGTTTTGCAACTTACTCATTGTAAAGACTTCGGGTAATAGGTCAAAACCAATAGGTTCGAAGCAGATGCGCTCCTTCAGTTGGTTAATTGCCATGCGAAGGATACGGTCATGATCAAATGCTAGACTTGGAATCTCGTCCATAGAAAACCATTGAGCAAAAGATGCATCATCTCCACCCTTCACTTCCGATAAACGTACTAAAGCATAGTGCGCTATAGTAATGACGCGTTCACGTGGGTCACGGTTTACATCCGTGAAGGTGTAAAATTGCTCCACCGAAGTGTTCTTAAGTCCCGTTTCTTCCTCCAACTCGCGCTTAGCACAATCCTCGGCCGTCTCGTCAATTTTCATGAATCCTCCAGGAAATGCCCATTTCCCCTTGAAAGGTTCGATGCCTCTCTGAATGAGCAAAACTTTTATTGTAGTTCCGTCAAACCCAAAGATAACACAATCTGTTGTTACGGAAGGGTGGGGGTATTTGTATGTATATGGCATGTTATGCTTCGTTATTGTATAGTTACTCCTGTTCTCTCAACCAATCTCGTACTTCCATCAATGCACATCCAAGTAGATTCTGACCTTTCCAGTCATCTACAAGGTTGTTTTGTGCCAATGTCGGAGGTTTAAAACTTCCTCCCATGATGACTATTTTTTGATTCTTAGGTTTTATTTATGCGTTATTTTTACGCAAAATTACACGATAATTTCAAAGCAACAAAATTTATTGCGTTATTTTCACACAATAATTGTGGTTTTACTTTAGATACAAGTTTTTTAGAATGCTTTATTGTTGATTTCGTAAAGACAAATATAAGAAGTAGCGTTATTAAATCTCAAAGATTTTAAATTGTTTGAGACTTAATTTAAATTGTTTGAGACTTAGTTTTTTCTATTTGAGGAGTTCTTTTTGGCGTGTTTAATAATGGTAAAAATCGTGCTGATAGTGGAAGGTTATTTGTTGTTCTAACAAATATATTGTGTAAACAAAATACCTAAAAATTCCACTTTCTTCATCTTTACTCCGTATATTCAACAAAAAAACCAAGACCTTTTCCAAATTTAGTTTTAATGAATTTTTTGAATTCGTCACTAAATTTGAAAAAGGTCTTGGTTTGTACGAGGGTTCTTAATTACGAGCTACACCGTAGCATTCCTCTTCATCCACAAGTGTGCTAATTTCACCACTCTTACATTATAATGCGTTC
>JAZKXN010000027.1:0-1280 GCA_045611605.1 Acutalibacteraceae bacterium | reverse complement strand
TTTAATTCATCCCGATATGCTTCAAAGTCTTTATACTGCCGCTACAGATAACGATGTAAAATTAGCTATGTGCTATGCACTTCAGGGCGAAACGCTTCCCGAAGATTTTAATTGTCATAAAGACGTAAAATTCAAAACACTCCGGATGAATGAAGATAGTATTCTTCACCTTTGCAAAAACGAAAAATACTATTACTGGGTTGTGTGGGGAAAGCTTATTCATAAATCAATTTATGAAAAACATCCTCTTACAGAGGGTAGAATCTACGAGGATAACGCAATAGTCTGCAAATGGCTTTACGAGGCAAAAAAGGTGGCTCTAACCGATACCCCCTTGTATTTTTACTACGCAAACACACAGGGTACGACTAAAAAAGCCTTTTCACAAAGAAGACTTGACGTTTTATGGGCATTTAAAGAGCAACTTGACTTTTTCTATTCAATAGACTTCAAAAAAATGACCGAGCATCTTGCAACATATTACTTCGAGATTTCTGCAAATATGTACCGTTGTGCAAATACAGAAAACGGTAAGCAATTTATTCCACACATTAAAAAATGTGAAAAGGAAATAAGAAATCAATACGCTGAATTTATTAAACTAAATGTTAATCAAAAGCTTTATTATTACGAAAGAACAAACAAGCCTATGTTTTATATAACAAGGCTTAAGAGGAAGTTAGGATTATTAAAATGATAACTATAGTAGTCCCCGTTTATAACGTCGAGAAATATTTAAGCCGTTGCGTTGACAGTATTCTTGAGCAGACCTACACCGATTTTGAGCTTTTACTTGTTGATGACGAGTCCCCCGATAACTGCGGTGAAATATGTGATGAATATGCAAAAAAGGACGGTCGTATTTTTGTAATTCATCAGAAGAATGGTGGGCTTTCCGCCGCAAGAAATGCCGGTATAGATTGGTTTTACAAGCAAAATCGAAGCGACTACATCACTTTTGTAGATAGCGATGACTGGCTTCATCCTGACTATCTTAAAATTTTATTGAATGGCGTTACTGAAAATGACGTGAAAATATCCGTATGTAATTACAAGCGTGTGACAACTGAAATCCCTCACCAAAACTACGATGATATTGAACATGAAATAACCTCTCCGGAAGATTTTCTGGTAAATCACTCCTGGCAATATAACTACGCCTGGGGTAAGCTTTATCACAAAAGCATGTTTGACGACGTAAGATACCCTGTGGGCAAAAATTTCGAAGACACGTTTACCACCTACAAAGCATTACATAAATGCGAAAAGATTGCTTACAC
>JAZKXN010000026.1:0-2201 GCA_045611605.1 Acutalibacteraceae bacterium | reverse complement strand
AGCAACTGCCCAAACGCGTTTATTAACGCGCTCGTTACTTAAAATCTTCTTTGCACGGTCATAAACACATTCTTTGTTGTGGTCCCAAATAAGAATTTTAATATCCGAAAGACCTTCTTCATCCAAAGCATCAATTAAATATTTATCAATAAATTCACATTCGTCTTCGGGTGAATAATTGCAGCTTTCCCAAGTTTGTTTTGCATTTGGCTCGTTCTGAATAGAAATTGCGCTGATTTTTACGCCTTCTTTTGCCATTGCCTTAATATATTTAGCGTAAAAATGTGCCCATACTGACTTATATTCTTCCAAAAGCTTACCACCGTGCAACATATCATTATTATCCTTCATATAAGCGGGTGGGCTCCAAGGTGATGCAAAAAGCACAATTTCTTCTTTACAATATTGAAGAGCATCCTTTAAAAAAGGTAAAATATACTGCTTTTCGCGGTCTAAATTAAAGCTTTCAAGAGTTTTGTCGCCTTCAGTAACCGATGAATAAATCGAAAGTGAAAAATCGCAAGAATTAATATGGCTACGACCGAAGTTATAGCCTATTCCCTTTTCTCTGTCAAAATAAAGCTCTAAAAAGCGCTTTTTGTCTTCTTCACTTAAAAGCGAATAAAGATAAGCGGAAGATTCAGTAAACGCACCGCCAAAGCCTAAAACTTCCTGATAAACCACATCATCATAAAAATTTATAATTCCCCATTCTGTATTAGCGGGAAAGTTATTAAGTTCAACCTGTTCTTCACTGAAAAAAACTTTTTCTTTAGGACAGGTTTCTATTTTTTTGAGATATTTTTCCATTTAAATCACCTTATTAAAGAATTTCTTTGCTTAATTCTAAAAGATCATCACAATTTTCTGCCGAAGGATATTTTGTATCACTTCTTGCCCATTGCCATTCCCATTCGAACCAATCAATTTTTTTATCATATGGTTTACCTTCAAGTTCGTTAATGCGTTCATTTATCCAACAAACCCAACGGACCTTGTAAAAATCACCTATAAGACCAGACCATTGACGATTCGAATAATCCCTTAGTCCACCACTTTCGCACTGCTTATATGAACCCCATGTAGTTATAAGCGATTTCGCATTTAATTCATACAGCATTTTTGTGAAATCATCAGCATTTTTTGCCAATTCCTTTGCCTGTTCCACCCAACGGCCAAGCATATAATACTTGCTTTGCGATGTAACCTTATCCATTAAATCAGCAATATTTAAAAACTTTTCAGAATGTTTTTTGAATTCATCTATGTTTTTATTATTAAATGCTTCTGCCATTTTAAAATGTACATCCTGCGCGGTGTTGGCTAAAATCTGCTGTAAAGCGGTCACAACATCATAACGGTAGCCTTTGCTTTGACTTAATTTATCATAATCGTCAAGCAAAAGCATTGTTGATTTTATAAGGTCTTTCTTATCATAGCTTATAACAGCATTGCCCCAAGATGAAGCGGGACGATTGACCTCAAGCGTAGGACGTGAGTTTACAACCGATTCGGGAGCACCTTGTCCCAACATATTAAGACTCGCCTTGTAAACAGTGTTTAAAAGGATTTCCCACGCTTTGTTTGCGTTATTACTTTTAGCACCATAACGCCTTTCGGCATAATCACATATCCATTCGTTAAGATTAATCGGCTTAATCTCACGGTCAAAGCAATCGCGCCAAACCGATTCAAAAAGAAAATCATACAAAACAGGATTATTAAAACTTGCTTCAGGAGTTATACCTATACCCACACATGAGTTACAATTATTGAATGCTTCAGGTATCCAATTAGCCAAGTTATCAATATGTCCATGTAGCCCCAAACGACCGCCAAAGTTGTTAAGCATACAAAATACCCAAGGCGTGCTGTTAAATTCAGGTGCATAGCCATGATGTGGGTTATCTTTATGTCCCTTTTTATAGTTGGGGTCTTTTTCCGCATATAAATCTAAAATGAGTGCATGCTGTTTGCCATTCGGCAAATCGGCAATTCCCCTTAAAAGCTCAGATGTCGGGTTTGTTTGCCAAGACTGAATAATCCATACAGCATCCTTATCAAAGCTCATCATTGCCGAAAGTACTTCGCGCGAGATTTCTCTCGGCAACATATCCGAAGTATTGCCACCTTCGTGGAATGGGTCGGTAGCGTAATAAATGCTGTAATCGCCGTAAACTTCTTTTTGCGCTTTGTAAAAC
>JAZKXN010000025.1:0-20891 GCA_045611605.1 Acutalibacteraceae bacterium | reverse complement strand
CTCATATCTTTTTTTGAGTGATTTACTTTATAAGCCGATTGTGATATAATCTAATAAACTAGTAGGGGTTTCACATATAAATTTTAGCAAAAATATCACATTCTCGCTCTATGTCCTGTTATTCTAATGATAAATGTAATATAATTCCCATAAGGAGATGATGATATGGACCAAGAAAAAATTGGAAAATTTATTGCGAATTGTAGAAAAGAATGTAATTTAACCCAAGAACAAGTTGCTGAAAAATTAGGGGTTAGCAATAAAACGGTATCTCGCTGGGAAAACGGAAACGGTTTTCCAGATGTGTCATTACTACAACCCTTGTGTGAATTACTTAATATATCTGTCAATGAATTATTATTAGGCGAAAAAATACCAGAAGATAATTACCGCAAAAAAGTTGAAGAAAATACTATTCGCATTTTAGAAGAGTGTCGCTTCTCACTTGAAAGCGGTCGATATTTCAAAAACACAGAGGAAACAATAAATTTAAGTTTTTTCGGTATTGTAGCAATAGTATTTATAATATTAAAATTGACAGGCACAATAAATTGGTCTTGGTTATGGGTTTTATCGCCTTTGTGGATTGGTTTGATTTTATGTACCATTATAGTTGCCGTTGTACTAATTATTATGAAAATCGTTATGAAAAATAAGAATTGGCAAAAATACATCTGGAAAATGCCTAAAATTAAAATCAAGTTTTTTTGAAAGTCGTATATTAATAAACAGTCTACAAGAAAAAACTGCTCGCACTTTAATCGGTGTGAGCAGTTTTGATTTCCTTTTGCAATGTTTCATATAATGCCTGTATGTCAAGTTCAACGGCATTTCTTTTTTGCTCTAAATCGTAAAGTGTTTCGTTCATCTTGGTTTGCTCCTTTCCGTTTTCCTTGCAATAAATATGATATATATTTTTTGCAAATGCGGTCTGCAAGACCTTACAGGTTTAGTATAAACCGTAGTAAGTCATATTTCTGCTCGAAATAAAACCAGATTCAACATACTGATTTCATAGAGCAGAGATATGACCGCACGAAAAAGCACCGTTTCCCAAGTGCTTTGCAGTAAGGTTGAACGGCAACAAAAAATCCTTTCGTGTGTTTCCGTTCCTTTGCTCTCGCACATTAAGAGTAAAGGAGTTTTTGATATGAGCAACTATGCAATAATGAGATTTCAAAAATACAAAATCGGTAGTGTGGCAAATATTGAGCGACACCAAAAATACCGAGAGCGACTACACAACCGAGCACACCCCGAACGAGAAAAAGAAAACATTGAATATAGTCAGTATAATGAAACAATGAGAAAGACCTTAAAAAGAGCAATTAAAGTCCAAGAGAAAGCAACAGGCAAAAAGGTGCGAAAAGATGCTGTTGTATTAACAGAATTTGTTTTGACTTTTTCGCCTGAAATGGAAAATCAAATTGATAAAAATGATTGGATAAAGGCGAATGTCAAATGGTTGCGCAAGACCTTTGGAAAAGAAAAATTATTAAAGTTATTTACCAATGCAGATGAAAAGACTTTTCACATACATGCCTATATTTCTACTTTTGATAATGGCAAATTTAATGCAAGTAAGTATTTTGGAAAGAAATCTCAAATAATTGAATTACAAGACACTTATGCGGCTGATATGGCACAATTTGGTCTTATTCGTGGTGAAAGCAAAGAAATCACCAAAGCACGACACCAAACACTTGATGAATGGCATAGAGTGGAAAGTGAAAGACTTGAAAAAGAACTTATTGAAATGGCAAACAATGTTTTAGCAGATGAAAAGGAAATTGCACCGCAATCTCTTGAAAGTGATATTTTTGATGAATTGAGGTAGTTTTATGTGTAGTGATTCTAATTATGAAAAAGAGTGTAAAAGGTGCAATGTTGAAAAATGGAAAAAGGCACTCCGTATAGCAGAAATACGAAAAGAAAAAAACTGCACTTATGAACAAGCAGAGCAAATTCACAATGAAGAAAAAGTAAAAAAGATATGAGAGAAAACTAAAATCTCTCATATCTTTTTTGTTATATCTTCCAAGCAATCTCAAATGTATTTATATCGTTTGTAAGGTATATTTTATCTATCATAAAATCAATTATCTGCCGTTTTTCTTCGGTGGTAAGGTCAATGTATTTAATACCTTTACTAATGCTTTCTTTGAGTGTTAAATTGTGTTTTAAGAAGATTTCCAAAGTACCTGATGAACTTAATGCGACTTGTTGTCTATATTCTAATTCATCAATTTCAGTTTGTAATCTTATAACGGTGTTTTTTATTGCCTTTTTACCTATTTCATCATCACCAAATGTACTAACTAGTTCATCAAGTTTTGCTTGTTTGGTTTTTATTTCTTCGTTGGCTTTATATGCGATTTTAATTCTTTCTTGCCATAGTCCGTGTAGGTTGTCAAGTTGCTTTTGTATTTCTTCGCCAACCGTTTCCTGCAACACCCAAAAATTGATATTATTAAACTTTTCTTTACAAGTGTGCAAACTGCGGTTTCCGTAACAGTCAAGATACGGTCTGCCGTTTGTACTTTGACTATAAGATTTAATTGCATAACCACAAGATTTGCATTTTAATTTGCCACCAAGTTCTTCCAATAGTCCTGCGGTGTTGTTTCGTGTGAATTGTTGATTTTCTGCAAGTCGCTCTTGAACACTAACATAATTTATACTTGGTATAAAACCTTCAAAATTAGTTAAATAAACACTTTGTTCTTCCATAGTGGTATATGAACGGATATTTGCATTTCCAACCTTTTTACCTATGATATGGGCAGTTCTTGTGCCATCCCATTCTTCTTCACTATTTAGGAACTTGATTTTCCGCTTTTTAAAGTATTTATAAAGCACTTTGTCCGCTTTAACATATATTGGATTCTGCAAGATTTTTGATACTGTTACACTGTCAAAAACATCTCTTTTGTGTGGCTTGTAACCCCTTTCGTTTAAGTTCCTTGCAACTTGCCCCAAGGTGCATTGTTCAACACCGTAATAAAGTGCGAACATTAACTCAACGGCTTCTATTTCTTCGGGTATGGGTATTAGTGTAGGTTTTTTGTCTTCATTTCTGCCATTCTTGAAACCAAAGGGAGCAGGACCACCCGCCCAACTGCCTGTTGTGGCGGTGCGGTAGTAATAATTGTCTTTAACTCGTTTTTGTATGTTCTTTCGTTCCATTTCGGCAAATATGGCAAGGAAACCCATAGTAGCAGCACCCATAGGTGTACTTGTTTCAAAGTCTTGTTCTGCACTTACAAAACTGCAGTTGTTTTTATCCATTATTTCATATAGTTTATAAAAGTCAACAATATTTCTGCTTATACGGTCTAATTTATAAACTATAACTTTTCCAATCTTACCAAGTTGAATATCATTTATAAGTCTTTTAAGGTCAGGTCTATCGGTGTTCTTTCCGCTAAAACCTTTATCTTTGTAAATAATTGCAAGTGGTTTTTCATCATCACTCAACTTGCTTTTACACTTGTCAATCTGACCTTCGATACTTAGACTTTCTTTTTTGTCCACACTCTGCCTTGCATAAATTGCCGTTTGTTTTGTCATTGTCTTTGTCAGTCCTTTTGTTGATAGATTCAAGTAATCTTATGTATAACATTATTTTTTCATCTTGAGATAGGTTTCTAAAAGTATGTGTTATCATACTACACTATACTCATTATAGCACAATGATATGCATTTGTCATTACTTTTATATATATTGTATCAACATCCCATTGAATTGTGTACATTTTCATATCGGCAACTGCATCTATCACCGCGTTATCGTAATCCCCATACGGTGGGCGGAAAAGGGTAGGGCAAGCGCCCGTTATAGCCTCAATTTTTTGATTACAGCTTTCAAGCTCGTTCTTCATTTGCTCGGTAGATAGCTGTGTCATATACGGGTGAGTGTTCGAGTGATTTTGCACCTGATGCCCCGCGTCACTGAGTTGTTTTACGGATTCGGGGTATTTGTCTACCCAACTGCCCACCACAAAAAATGTCGCAGGTACTTCATATTCCTTTAAAATACTTATAAGCTGTTCAGTGTCATCGTTTCCCCAAGCTGCGTCAAAAGAAATTGCCACCTGTTTTTTATCGGTTTCTACGCAGTAAATCGGCAGTTTGCGGTCATTTTGCGCAAATGTCACCGCCGAGCCGATAATGGCTACCGTCAGCACCGTTATAAGCGCGATGCAAAGCATAATATGCCGTTTTGTTATTATAAAGAATTTCATAAAAAGCCCCTCTTTCATCCTCTATTTGAAGATATGAAAAGGGGCTTGTATAATATGTGCGATTTAAAATGTGTTTTATAAAATTATTATATCGGTAATTGTGAAAAGGTAGGTTAAAAAAATAACGCTGTCGCAAAAACTGAAAGGCATATTCGGTAGAGAATGGATATTTATATCTGATCGGTATAAATAATTTTGTTAACGAAGAAGTAAGGGTCTTCTTTTAATTTTTCAACACCTTTATCCCAAACAGCTTTTGCGTTCATAAGATAACAATTGGCATTTAAAACTTTGCCGATTGTGTAATCGTCTTTTGATAATATGTCAAGAATTCGGGAATATTTTTGTTCGTAGTAACAGTCTGCCTTTCTAAAATCATGGCGGAATGCTGTTTGTTTAATTTCTTTTTCACCCTCTTTAAGAATATAATTGATAGTTTTATTGCGGTCGAAAATATATGGTGCATTACCTTTTTCTTCAACACCGTGGAGTGCGGTGTTGTGGTCGGGGTGACTGCCTAAAATCAAAATTTTCCCGCGCAGTTTGGGAAGCTTTGTTATAGGGGAGTTTTCGCCTACGGGAGTTAAGTCAAGCTGGTGATTTTTAATTAAATACTCGGTATTCTTACCTAATACCGAACAGGAATGTGTAGCGTGAAGGCTGCGCTTTACATTTGGAAACTTAGTTCTGAAATATTCAGGCAAAAATCCAACGCAAGAGGGTGTTTTATCACGGTCGAAGACGGGATTTTCATAGTTTACGTTATTGTACGAAAAAGCGGGTAGTACCAGTGTTCCGTCTTTTTCTAAAACTTCCATAAAGGCGGTAAAGAAATCTTCGGGGGTGATTTCTTCGCCCAAAGACTTGTACGAGCAGTGCATCATTACACTGTCACCCTTTTTAACTCCTAAATTGTGTAAATCGGTTTTAAATTTTTCTATAATCTGCATTTTTTATTCCTCAAAATAATTCTTTTGTAAGATAACCGTTAGTAGAAGCTTTTTTGCCGTTTCTATCAGTAACGGTTATACGGAAATACTTGTCCTCAGGCACTACAGAGAATACCGCTTCGGTCAAAGGTGTACCTTGGTTATATACCACTTCGGTGCGGCGAACTCCGTAATTACAGCAAATGCTATCGGCACCGTTACATTTTATATAAACCTTGCCGTCTTCAAAGTAAAGCTCATCAATTAGAGGTCCCATTGAAGCGTAAAAATTGCCTTCTTCAAGAGCCTTGGTAACACTGCGGTATTCTAGCTTTTCAGCTTTTATCATTGTGAAAGCAATACCCGAATCGTTTTTACGGCTATTAAGTGATGTAAAGTTGTGGTTATCGTCCGCACCGATACAGTAAAGCGGTCTGCCTGAACGTAAAAAATCGTCATAAATCTTAACATCGTCAGCACTGTAGCCGAGTACAATACACCCGCCGTTAAAAATCTCTACAGCGTGCATTCCGTTAAAGTTCATATACTTGTTATAGTTCTGTCCGTTCCAAGTTGGGTGGTTATAGATTACAAAGAAGCCTTTTTCTCTTGCGGTTGCCATAATGTCTGTAATAGCTTCAGGTGTGACATCGCGGATATAATCGGGCAGTCTTTCGTCAAACTTTATTTTATCGCGGTGCTTCAATGCATCACCATAAACGTATTTTTCTCTATTGTAGCAAGGTTGAATAAGGTTGTGGGGTTCTAATGCTATAAATCCTATATGACAGCTTTTGATAAAGCGGAATGGTAGGTTTTCGGGATTATCTTTTTGGGAAACATCCATCTCAAAACCGTGGAGGCACAAAAAGTCCTCATCGTTAAGCTCGTCGTGGGGAATAAGTATTTCGTGGTCGGTAATTGCTAACACGGAATAACCCATATTCTTATAAATTTCTTTGACTTCGGCGGGAGTTTTTGCTGCATCCGAAAAGTTAGTATGGGAGTGTAGGTTTGCTTTATAGAAATTGCCTTCCTTTGATATAAGGTATTTCTTCATAATTTTTCTCCTTGTGGCCTATGATGTTAGTGTGAATATAAAAGTGCGGCGGTGTTTATGCCGCCGCAGATAACGGTAAATTTGACAACTTTATTATAAATTGTTTGAGTCTCGCTGTCAAAATATTATTTTTCTAAAAGATTTGTAACTTTTTTGTATGCTAATTTGATATCTTCTATGGGGTTGTCTCCTGTTTCGCGTTCTATTGTAAGATAACCGTCAAAACCTACTTTTTTGAGTGCGTCGAGATATTTCGGGAAATCAACATCGCCTTCGCCTAGTGGGGTTTCTAAAAAGTAGTCGGCAACATTAAGCGCTTCAATACCGCCCGTAGCAAAGTGGTCGTATATAATTTCTGGGTCGGTGCCTTTGAGCATAACACCGTCTTTGACATGTGTGTGTACAATGTATTTGCCAAGCATAAGCACAGCTGAAACGGGGTCTTGACCTGTTACCATTACAAAGTTAGCGGGGTCAAGGTTTACACCTACGCCACCTTCAGTATCCTCCAAAAACTGTAGAAGAACATCCGCGGTTTCAGGACCTGTTTCAATAGCGAGTATTATGCCCCTTTCCTTTGCGTAACGGCCACATTCAGTGAGTGCGTCAACCATTACTTTGTAACGCGGATGGGTTTTATCAGCAGGAATTACACCGATATGTGTTGTGACAACATTGGTGCCAAATTCTTTTGCTAAATCAACGATGCGTTTTGTTTTTTCGATACGTTCGGCATTATCCTCAGCAATTTGAAAACCGTATCCGCCCATATCTCCGCAAAGAGCGCTTATTTCAAGTCCTGCAGAATTTAACTGATTTTTAAATTTTGTTTTTTTATCTTCGGTCAAAACTTCGGGACTGAATTCACCTGTAGTAGCATAAACCTGTATACCTTTAAATCCAAGCTCGCTTGCGAGTTTTATGCTGTCAGCAAGCGGAATTTTAAAACAGTCTGTAATAACACCAATTTTCATAATACTACTCCTTATACGTCGAGCCACACACCGTCTTGTTGGGCAGCATTGATAAGTCCTGCTCTCAAGCGCATAACTTCAATAGTTTCTTTTGTATCAAACGGTGTTTTTCCGTCTTCAAAGAATCTAAGCATATCGGAAATCAAATTGAGGAAGAATGAACTTGTAACGTCCTTGTGTAAAAGCTCTGATTTTGAATTTTCCGCTGTGATGCTGTAGCCTAAGCCTTGAGAAAAAACAATACCTATTTCATTGCCGTCTTCGGTTTTTGCGCGGCAGAAATACTGTCTACCCATTTTTTCTGTTTTTACTTTAACAATGCGTTTTTTAAGGAGTGCTATTGCCATTTCGCAGTTGTGGATAAGGTATTCCTCAAAAAGTCTTCCGCCGCCTGTTATTAAAAGATTTTTTACATCAGAAAATTCTTTTAGTTCCTCGGCATAACGCAGAGCAGAGGTGCTGAAAAAGGGTGTGCCATATTTTTCGGCAATTGCAAAAATTTCTTTTGTAGTATCAAGGTCAGGCGCGAAGGTTTTATCAATGTATGTGCGCTTTTTATAGGGCAGTATCTTTTGTGCATACTCTAAGTGCTTTTCGGGTGTAGAAGGTGCGAGTAAAACAATAACGTCACTCTTTTCACAAAGCTCGTCAATAGTATCAAGCTGTGTGATACCCATTTTTTCTGCCCATTCACTTGAAGTAACGTTGTCAACGGGGGAAACATCCTGTTCTGCCCAGAAGTAAGCAACCTCATAATCGAGACCTAAATTTTCGTTTGCTTTTTTAAACCATGCGGGATAATTGTTTGCGTGCCATTCGCTGATATAAAAATCAATAAAGCCGATTTTCTTCATTATAATGCAACCTCTGCTTTCTTTTCGGAGGATTCATATAAAGCGTCTAAAAGCTTTGCGCTTTCAAGAATATTGTCGATATAAGCGCGATTTTTAACACCGCTTTTAATAGAATCAATAAATGAAACATTTTCATCTAAATAGAGGCTACTAAGCTCATATTCGGGTTCAATAGTTTCAAGAGTTTCACCGTCATAGAGTGTGAATTTTCCAAGATAATTAAGACGCGCACCGCATTTATCGCCTAAAATATCAATAAACATTTCTTCTTTATCAATATTTTGAGCCCACGCACCGTTAAAGGAGATACTTGCCTTGTCTGTGCGGATAAAGCCTGTTATAAAGTCATCGACGTCGTTGGTGCCATTTTCAATGTTAGCTGTATCTTCTGCCCACATATATGTATATTTATACTTTCTCATATCCTTTGCCATTTCGGAGTATGCATTGCAAGAGGCGGTTTTAAGCTTTGCACCGCCTAATATGTAAAGAATTAAATCAAAGAAATGTATTCCCCAGTCGATAAGAACACCGCCGCCCGATTGTGACTTAGTTGTAAAGTCTCCACCAAGACCCGGGATATTACGAAATTTACGGAATGAGCAGTAAATATGATAGATATCACCGAATCTCCCTTCACGGTTTAATTGTTCAAGTTTTTCAACAGAAGTTTGGAAGCGGTTGCAAACACCGATGCAAAGTAATTTACCTTGCTTTTCTGCTTCGGCAGCCATTTCGCAAGAAAGCTTGTAATTTACGGTGATTGGCTTTTCGCAGAAAACGTGTTTACCAGCTTTTAAAGCATCCATAGAAATAGTGTAGTGCGCATAGTTAGGGGTAAGAACATAAACCGCTTCAACCTCTTTATCAGCTAATGCAATTTTGTAATCGGTAATAACTTCACCTACAAAGTCATATTCTTCCTTAAAAGCCTGAGCTTTTTCGGGAAGAAGATCACATGCATATTTTACGTATACGTTGCCCATTTCTTTAAAAGCGGGGAAGTGAGCGTTTTTAGCAATTCGACCGCATCCAATAACGGCAATAGTTGTTTTTGTGTTCATAAAATCCACCTCATTAAATTGTAAATGTTTTATCACAAGTTTATTATATTATGTTTTGAGCAAACTAAAAATGTCGCAAGTCTTTGAAAAAGATATCATTTTTAAATATCACTTTGAAAATCAAAATATTATGCTATAATTGTAAATGCAAAGCTTTTGTATTGATTTTAAAGTTATTTGTATTGAGGTGATTAAATGAGTAAGGATTTTCACTTAAATAAATGCTTTTTTGAAAATCCGTTGGATTTTGAAGGCATACGTGTTTCACAAATTGGCAGACTTTATTGTAATGCTACAACTATAGTCGACACTCATTTGCATACCGATTTATTTGAATTGACAGTTGTAACTGAGGGAGTAGGTATTGTTACGACGAATGGGGCATCTGTAAGGGTTGAACGAGGCGATATTTACTTGTCGCTTCCTTGTGATACCCACAAGATTGAATCTGATTCTAAAGAGCCCCTTAAATATGATTTTTTTGCTTTCAATTGCAATATCGATGTCATTCATCGTGCGCTTGAGAAAATATCAGAAAATTATCATTTATCAAATACGCGTATTTTTAGAAACGAGCAAGTTCGTCAGTTGATTGGTAATGCAATTGCCGAATTAAATGATAAAAAAGAATTTTCAAATGAATTATTGGTATCGATATTCAGACAGATAATAATATACACAATAAGAGGTTTTTCTAATATTAAACCGTCTACATATCCTAATGCAGTCACCTCGTCAGAGATTTTATGTTATAAAATAATGAATTATATAGATACTCATATATATTCTATAAAGAATCTTACCGAGCTTTCTAAAATTACCGATTATAGCTATGGCTATTTGTCTGCAATTTTCAAAAAAACAACTAACGATACGATTTCTAATTACTATTATAAAAGAAAATTAGAAACGGTTCGGTTGTTGCTCTTGGAAAACAGACTTAAAATAACCGAAATCGCAGAATTGCTTAATTATTCTTCGGTTTATGCCTTGAGTAAGGCGTTTACAAATCATTTTGGTGTTTCACCCAGAAATTACCGCAATAATATAAGTAAGTGAAATTAAATACCTTTTACTTAAATCCACTTTTTGGGCTAAGGATAGCTCTAAAAGGTGGATTTTTTCATATTTAATGAGTTATATACAGTAAATTTTGGTATGCATTTTCGCATTTTATAGTGGAGTTGCACATAAAAGTGTATTTTTTTATATAAATGGGTTTCTTTTCTTTCTTGTGTGAAATTTGTTGATAAAATATAATATAGGTGTAAAATATTTGTTCAATTTTAAGTTTTTGGCTATTTTAAAGGCAATACGCAAAACTAAAAATTCTTAGGTAAATAATACCGCTTGTTTCGTGCTTTACGCGGTTTTATAATTGAATAAATGTTTTGTAAAGTGTTAAGTCTTTTATAAATTAATAACCAGGTTAGTTATGGCATTCATACAAGAGTGCTTATTTTTCACATTTATTAACATTAAAAAATGATATCTTTTGCATTTACTATGGGCATTTTCAATTGTTTTTTATAAGGTTATAATAGGATAGAATTAAAATTTTGTGCAAAATAGTTAAACATTTTACAATTTAACTTTGTAAATGCTGTTTTTTAAAAACGAAAGTTTTTGGTTTGATTTATGATATACGGATTTTCTTTGTGGAAACAAATTAATATAAATAATTTATTTGGAGGGTTAAAAATGGAAAAGAAAAACTGGCAATTTTCAGCATCATGCAAATTGAGAAAAATTACTGGTATAATTCTCACTGTTTGCGTAGTGCTTTCGGCATTTAGTAGTGTATGCTTGCTCGCTAATGCCGAAGGAGAGGCGACCACCCAAAAGGCAATGTATTATGAGGTAGGAGTTAAGGGCGAAGCAGATGTTGTTTCTTCTTCCTCAAGTAGTTATTACGGTCGTATGATATTCCGATTTGGTGGCATTAGTAATACTGACAAACACTATGTGTTATCTTTCGATATGAAGACCGAAAAAGGCGGTGTTCCGTGGAAGTTTAGATGGAACGCTGTTAAAGGAAATCAGGATAAAAATAACGATTTAGAACCTGCAAGGGTAGAAGGAAATAGATACTTCTTTTATCTTGATGTAAACTCTACAACTGCTGCCGGTTCTGACGGCATATTACTATTTACTATGTTTATGGCAGAAAAGAGCGCGGGTTATGTTTCTAATTTTGAGTTATACGAAACAGATAGCAATTATGTAAAAACAGGAAACAAAAATTTGGCCGATACATACGGTGATTTTACAAATTGGAACAAGGGAAATTACACAACTAAGGGTGATGGTTATTTAGAATTAACCGACCTAATGAAGAATGATTCGGGCAGAGTAGAAGATGTAGCATCAGATTATTTTGATAAAAAAGATGCTAAGATGATGTATTATAAAGCCACATCTGCGGGTGAAGGCAGAGTGATTTTCCGTTTCCCAAGCGACAGTAGTTCAACTTCAAATTTCTGTTATAAGCTTTCTTTTGACTTGAAAACAACAGTTGGCACCGCCCCTACAAAGTTCTGGGGACAGGATGGTACAAAAGCCACTGCGGAACTTGTGAGTGTTGTGGGAACAAAGTATACATTTAATGTAAAAGTCCCCAAAATTAGTAATGGTTATGCAAATGTGTTCAGTATGTTCTTCCCCGCAGGTAGCGAAGGCTATATTAGCAATATTGAAATGTATAGATGTGACGCTAATTTTGAAAATGTAAAAAGCTATAACTATGCTGCTGCGTACGGTGACTTTTCTGTATGGACTAAGGAAGCACAAAGTGATATAAAGTATGTAGGCTCACTTCAGCTTGCTCAAAATATGGACAGCAAAACAGGTACTGTTGAAGCCATGCCCAAATACTTCTTTGAAAATAGAGCTATGTATTATGAGGTAGGAGTAAAAGGCGGCACTGGTGTATATAATCAAAACGAAAGCAACGGACGTATGTTTTTACAATGGGATAATGTTTCAAAGGGTAAAAAGTATGTTTTATCCTTTGATATGAAAGCAACTGTTGGCTCGGTACCGTATGCAATCAGATATTCGCTTGACGGAAACTCTAAAAATTATCTCCTCGAACCGTATTCTGTTGACGGTCATCACTATGAATACAGAATTGATACAACAGGCGTAAATCAAACCAGTAACTTTATATTATATTATTTCTTTGCGCCTAAGAGTGCGGGCTATCTTTCAAACTTTGAAATGTATGAAACAGATAGCGATTATAATAAGGTAGAAGGCGCTTCGAATTTAGCTGATACATACGGCGATTTTATGGATTGGAAAAAATCTGATTATCAAACCGGTGAAGGAACTGTAGGCGCGGACCGTTTGATGAAAACAATCACAGGTGAAAATGAGCCTGTATCAAAGGATTTATTTACAACTTCGGCTCCGAAAGCGTTGCGCTATTCAGTCGATACTACCAATGGTTCTAATAATGGTAGAATAATTTTCCGTTGGGCTGATGATAGCAGTAGTACAACCGATAGATATTATCTTGTGAAAGTTACCGTAAAGGGCAGTGCACCTAAAGCAATTTGGGGTCACGATGGATATGATGCATCTGTGCAAATGACAGTAGGTGAAACCACAAGCAAAGGTACAGAGTATATAGCAAAAGTAAAAGCGCGCAATACTTCACACGCTCACCGTACTTCGATTTTGTTGAGCGCCGGTTCAAAGGGCTATATCACAAATTTTGAAGTGTATAGGTCCGTTGACAGCACATTCTCTTCTGTGAATTACGAATACAATTACGGCGCAGTTTATGGTGACTTTAGTACATACAGTGCAGATACTCAGTCAAATACTTCGTATGTTGGAAGTTTGCAGGTATATACAGATACAACAGATAACGGTGCTTATAATAACACTTCGGTTTCGATAGTTGATATTGATGATATTTGTCCCGATGTTCACGATTATACCCATTGCAAAAAACCTGGCAATGTTAATAAGTTAAATGAATACAGAGAATGTGAAAAGTGTGGCGAAAAAATTTATATCAATAATATAAACGGCGATGCAGATAATGTAATCGATATAAGAGATTTAGTAGCATTATATAAATATATTGAAAATGCAGAGTCGGTTAATGTTAAAGCATTTATGGCAGACCTTAATGACGACAATGAAATTGATTCTTCAGATGTTGCAGTTTTAAGAAGCCGTTTATTAGGAATTTTTGCATAATTAACTTGAAAAAGTCAAGCGGTGAATTTCCTGTATAATTTATCGCTTGGCTTTTTATAACTTATAAATTTAGATAGGCGGGTTGATATGTTAAACGGTAAAAAACTCAATAAGATAGTTACATTGATTCTTGCAATAAGTATACTTGCAAGCTCACTTTCGGGAATTGGCATTATTGCAGGCGCAAGCAATACAGCGAAAGCAATGTACTATGAGGTAGGAGTTAAGGGCGAAGGAGATGTTGTTTCTTCTTCCTCAAGTAGTTATTACGGTCGTATGATATTCCGATTTGGTGGCATTAGCAATAATAACAAACACTATGTGTTATCTTTCGATATGAAGACCGAAAAAGGCGGTGTTCCGTGGTTATTTAGATGGAACGCTGTTAAAGGAAATAGCAGTGCAAATCACGATGTAGAACCTGCAAGGGTAGAAGGAAATAGATACTTCTTTTATCTTGATGTAAACTCTACAACTGCTGCCGGTTCTGACGGCATATTACTATTTACTATGTTTATGGCAGAAAAGAGTGCGGGTTGTGTTTCTAATTTTGAGTTATACGAAACAGATAGCAGTTATGTAAAGACGGGCACCGAAAATTTGGCCGATACATACGGCGATTTTACAAAATGGAACAAGGGAAATTACACAACTAAGGGTGATGGTTATTTAGAATTAACCGATCTAATGAAGAATGCTTCGGGCAGAGTAGATACTGTAGCATCAGATTATTTTGACAAAAAAGATGCTAAGATGATGTATTATAAAGCCGCATCGGGTGAAGGCAGAGTGATTTTCCGTTTCCCAAGCAACAGTAGTTCAACTTCAAATTTCTGTTATAAGCTTTCTTTTGACTTGAAAACAACAGTTGGCACCGCCCCTACAAAGTTCTGGGGACAGGATGGTAAAAGTGAATATGTGGAACTTGTAAGCGTTGTGGGAACAAAGTATACATTTAATGTAAAAGTCCCCAAAATTAATAATAGTTATGCAAATGCGTTCAGTATGTTCTTCCCCGCAGGTAGCGAAGGCTATATTAGCAATATTGAAATGTATAGATGTGACGCTAATTTTGAAAATGTAAAAAGCTATAACTATGCTGCTGTGTACGGTGACTTTTCTGTATGGACTAAGGAAGCACAAAGTGATATAAAGTATGTAGGCTCACTTCAGCTTGCTCAAAATATGGACAGTGAAACAGGTAAAACAGAAGCAATCCCTGCTGATTTCTTCACAAAACCTATTATACAGAAGAAACTGCAGGCAATGTATTACGAGGTTGGCGTCAACGGTGATACCGATGTTATAGACGGTAGCAAATATCGCGGCCGTATGATATTTGCAATCGGTGGCATTAGCAATAATAACAAGCACTATGTGTTATCTTTCGATATGAAGACCACAAAGGGCGGTGTTCCGTGGTTATTCAGATGGAATGCCGTTAAAGGAAATAGTGCAGCAAATCACGATGTAGAACCTGCAAGGGTAGAAGGAAATAGATATTTCTTTTATCTGTATGTAAACGCTACAACTGCTGATGGTTCTGATGGCATATTACTTTTTAATATGTATTTTGCTCAAAAGAGTGCGGGTTATATTTCTAATTTTGAAATGTATGAGGCTGATAGTGATTATAATGTGACGGGTACTGAAAACTTAGCCGATACCTTTGGCGATTTTAAAAAATGGGATAAGGGAAGTTATTCATCAGGCGACGGTACATTGTCGCTAAAAGAGCTCATGAAAAATGACAGTGGTAAAGTCGAAGAAGTTACTGAAGATTTCTTTGAAGTTAAGGACGCTAAAATGCTTCACTATAAGACCACTTCTGACGGTGAGGGAAGAATGAGCTTCCGTTTCCCGACTGATAGCAGTGCTTCAGCTAATTTCTGTTACAAATTAAGCTTTAATTTAAAAACCGTTTCAGGCGATGCCCCAACAAAATTCTGGGGACACAACGGCAAGTCTGAGCTTGTTAAGAAGATAGATATTGATGGTACAAAATATACCATTAACTTAGAAATCCCTAAAATCCAAAATGGTTATGCAACCGATTTTAGTATTTTCTTACCAAAGAATAGCGAAGGATACATAACTAATTTTGAAATGTACCGTTGCGATTCTAATTTTGAAAATACTCAAAGTTACAATCACGCTGCAGCCTATGGCAATTTCAACGTTTGGACTAAGGATGCTCAGCCGGAAGGAAGATTCGTAGGCTCTCTTAATCTAATTCAGAATATGGATAATGTAACAGGTGAACTTACCACTATTCCTGATGGATTCTTTGATCCGGTTATTGATAATACTAAGCCTAAAGCAATGTATTATGAGGTTGGTGCTAAAGGCAGCGCTGATATCGTTGATTCTGCTTCAAGCAAAAATTTTGGCAGAATGCGTTTCAAATTTGCAAAATTAAATAAGAATACCAACTATGTTTTATCATTTGATATGAAAACAACTGTTGGTGCAGTTCCTTATAGGTTCTGGTGGTCGGCTGATGCGGGTTGGTCAAGTAACAGTGTTTTACCTGTTAAGGTAGAGGGTAACAGATATACATTTAATATTTCGCTTAATAGCTCTACAATTAAGGACGGCGGTTATTCCGCTGGAAATGGCTTGCTTATTTTTAATATGTTTTTTGCTGAAAAATCTGCAGGCTATATTTCTAATTTCGAATTATACCAAGCAGACGGTGATTTTAAAATTACCGGTACTGAAAATTTAGCTGCAAAATTTGGTGATTTCAAAGATTGGTTTAAAGGTAAGTACGGTTCTGGTGATGGTGCACTTGAATTAGAAAATCTTATGAATAACATTACCGGTAGGGTTGATGAGGTTGACGCTGATTTATTTGAAAACAAGCCGGCTAAAATGATGAAATACAAAACTTCTTCAACCGGAGAAGGAAGAATAGCATTCCGTTTTCCAACCGATGGCGAGAGTAATACATATTATAGACTTACTTTTGATTTGAGAACAACTGTTGGTGATGCCCCGACTAAGTTCTGGGGTCATTTCGGTAAAGACTTCTATATTGAAGAAACAAGTGTAAACGGTACAAAGTATACGTTCGATTTTACAGTTCCTAAGGTTTCTGATGGTTCTGATACTGATTTCAGTATATTCTTCCCAGCGGGTAGCGAGGGATATATC
Source organism: Acutalibacteraceae bacterium (assembly GCA_045611605.1). GTDB lineage: Bacteria > Bacillota > Clostridia > Oscillospirales > Acutalibacteraceae > UBA737. Next base: position 4,398 of record JAZKXN010000025.1, on the reverse strand, counting down.
TCTAATATAAATATGAGATTGTGTAATGAATATTATGAAAATGCTTCTGTATATAATCATGCTGCCGCTTATGGTGATTTCAGCGTTTGGACTAAGGAAACACAGCCCGAAACAGCCTATGTAGGCTCGCTTAACATTATAGAAAATATGGATGATATAACGGGTACATTAGAGGATATACCTGACGGCTTCTTTTATTTAAGTGGCAGCGAAGAGGACAAAGAAGATGTTGTTGCCGGCGAAAAGCGTATGATTTACTATCAGGGCAGTAACAGTGATGTTCAGTTCCACTTCCCGGATGTCGGCGCAGATATTAAGAATTATCAGTTATCCTTTAGCATCCGTGATATATCTTACACACCTGAGGTTAAAGGTGAGGGTCTGGAAGAAATCGTTTCGGGTAACCGTTGGTATCAGTTCTATGTATTAGACGGTGAAAACAAGAAAAATTATGTTTTCCCCGCAGAAATTGACGGTGATAAATATATCTTTAACTTGGAATTCAAGGGTGAACTTAGGTTTGGTATATTCCTTCGCAGCAAAAGCGGAGGTCAAAAGGGCTATATTTCTAATATGGAAATGTATGAAACCAACAAAGACGGTAAGATTACCGGAACCGAAAATATAGCCGCAATATACGGTGATTTCAGTAACTGGACAAGGAAAATGTATGCCAAAGGACAGCCGGGCGGCATTATCGGTAAGGGTAAGACAGGTAGATTGGCAGAAATTCCCGCGAATTACTTTGTAAAAGCACCCGAACCTGTACAGAAAGAAAAAGCTGCAATGATTTTGGGTACTGTCAAAGCAGGTGAATTTGGTCAGTGGGTTGAGCTTGACCCCAATGAAACCTATGTTTTCTCGGCTTATTTCAAGAAGATAGTTGATACAGGAATATCAATGTCTATTCGCTATAATACCGGTTCCAGTGGTACAGGAAGAGAATCAATATTGCAAACTGACGCTACAACAGTTATTGACGAAAACACCTTCTTCTGCACAAGAGAGTTTAAAGTTCCAAGCAATGCGCATGTATTTGAAAACGGCAAGGTTCGTGTATTTGTTATGTTCCATGAAGGCGGTTTGGGCAGCTTGGCTTATATTTATAAGCCATCACTTGTTAAAAAGAATGAGCCGGATAAGCAATTATTTACTAATGCCGATTTTTCACAAGGACTTTACGGTTGGAGAACTGCCGGTCTTGATGAAGGTGTCGTAAGAGGCGGAGAGTTCCTTTCAACAGTTCCTACTACGGTTACCACAGATGGTACTACCAAAACCGGTGGAATTGTCGTTGTTGATTACGAGGATTACTTCTTTCTTCGTGATGATAATGACAGTTATTTCAATGAAATCGGTTGGGCGGAAGGCGCTGTTGCACCAGGAAAACTTATAGGTTCTCTGGTTGATATAGACGGAAATGCTCTAAGTAATGCCAAGATTGTTTTAAGCGGCAAAACGAAATTGACCACTAAAACAGATGCCGAAGGTAATTTTGCGTTCAATATGATACCTGTTGGTAAATATGAACTTTCAGTACAACTTGAGAACGGTAAAAAAATTGTTTTCGGAGAAGAGATAGAGATTACTGAAGCTTCATCATTTGTTTTGAATTTAGAATATAACAGTTTTGACGATTTAATGGACTTTGATTTTGAAGAAACAGTTACAGACGAATCTGATAAGAAACCCGAAACTTCAAAAGATTCTGAAGGTTCAGGGAATACGATTGTATTGATTGTTGTAATATCAGTTGTTTTAATATCGGCTTCGATTTTATGCATTTACTTATTTAAAAAAAGAAAAGTTAGCAAATAATATAAGCATTTTTGATCAAGAGAAAGGGGGCAGGGTTGAATTATGATATCGAAAGGCAGTAAGCCGACTCAGATGGCTATGCGGATTTTTACTAATATATTGAGATATGTATTTTTACTGGCATTCAGCTATGTAATTATCTATCCTGTTTTTTTTATGATTTCCAGCGCAATTAAAAGTCCGTTAGATTATTTCGACCCTACTGTACAATGGGTTCCTAAAAATTTCTCATTTGAAAGTTTTGTGCTTGCGGTTAAGGTTTTGGATTTTTGGAACGCTCTTAAAAGTACATTTATAAACGAAATAGTCGCTGCTCTTATACAGGTTTTAACCTGTATGGTTGCGGCTTACGGAATGTCTCGCTTTGACTTCCGTGGTAAAAAGATTCTATATGGAATAATGATTTTAATGATTTTGATTCCTCATCAAATTATCATTCTTCCAAGCTATATAAATTACCAATACCTCGATTTCGCAGGAATAATAAAGACAATAGGTGATTTAGTAGGTAAGGAATTACGTCCTTCGGTAATTAATACGCCTTTAGTTTTTTACCTGCCTTCGTTCTTTGCAGTAGGTTTAAAAAGCGGTTTCTTGATTTTTATTTATACGCAATTCTTTAAGGGATTACCAAAAGAACTAGAGGAAGCCGCCGCTATAGATGGCGCGGACCCGCTAAAGACATTTTTAACCATTATTATTCCTTCATCTACTATGATTATCTGTACTGTGCTGTTATTCTCAATAATATGGCATTGGAACGATTATTATTTAGCGCAGATGTATCTTTCAGAGAATTTTCCATTAAGAGTTAATCTTGGTAATATTTATTCTGCTACAGGTCATACTGCAGAAGGAATTACTCTTATGAATAAGGGTTCGGTAATAATGGCAGGTTGTTGTTTGGTTATATCACCTATTCTTATATTTTATTTGTTTATCCAAAAGAAATTTATTGCCAGCATAGTAAATTCTGGTATAGTTGGCTAATTGTAATATATTGAACCGGAGGTATTTATTAATGTATAAAAATCTTAAAAAAATCATTTCAATTGCATTAGTTTTAATTATGTTGCTTTCCTTTACTGCTTGTAAAGATGGCAAAGATAGTTCTGTGAATGAAGATACTAATAGTTTAGACAATTCGGCAGTAGTGGTAGGAGATGACGGAACCGCTTCCGATGATAATCAGAATGTTTCCAGCGTCACGAGTTCTTCCGCAAACAATGACACAAAGCCTGCTACCCTTTCTGAGCTTAAGGGTTCAACGGTAACGGTTTTCCATTGGAATGAGCCTGGTGCAGTTCCTACTGGTACAAGTGTTATTAATAAATTCAAAAAAACAACAGGAATTAATGTTAAGTGGATTACAGCATCTTTTGATGATTACGCAACAGAATTAGCTAACTTGATTGCAAGTGATAAAGCGCCTGATGTTGTGCGTTTGCGTGCACTTAATGCCGGTGTAACAAAGCATCTTGATCCACTAACAGTTTCGGGTAATGATTTTTCAGATGAAATCTGGGACCAGACTCTTATGGCTTACTATACCGTCAACGGCAAGCCTTTTGCAACAAACCGCGCTAATACTTTATTACAGTTGCCCCGTGTTATGCTTTACAATAAGAGTTATATCACACGCTATAGCTTAGAAGATCCTTATGAGTTATGGAAAAAGGGCCAATGGACGTGGAATAAGGCTATGCAGCTTATTGATGACTATCAGGAAGCAACTGGCAAAAATCAGCCTGCATGGACTGCAACCACAGCAGATTACGCATATTCTTTAGGAGCTCCTATTGTAAACTATAGGGATGGTAAGTTTTCCAGTAATGTTGGTAGTGCTAATTTACTTACAGGTATGCAAACAATGGCAGACTGGATTGGTAAGGGCAAAATCAGTCAGACTACTTGGGATATGTCAGGTTTTGCCGCAGGTAATTATCTCTTTATGTCCGAAAGCATCATAGGCGCACGTAAGACACACCCATATCACAAAGATATGAAGGCTTCTAATAAGCTTGCTTGCGTACCTTTCCCGCAGGTTGACGGTCAGAGTGAATATTATCAGATAATGCATGAATATGAGGCATACGGTATAGCAAAGGGCGCAAAGAATCCTAAGGCAGTTCCTTACTTCCTCTCTTATTATCTTGATGGCGAAAACTATGATGAGAAAACCTTCTTCGCTAACGCACAGATTTTAGATGTTTATAAGAGCTGTATGAAGCAGAAGAACCTTATTATAGCAGATAATGATGATTATGTAATTAAATCAGCATATATCGGCGGCAGTAGCTTATTGCAACAACTTAACGCTACCTCTGCTTCTCAGACAAAATCATTCTTAGACTCACAGGCAGGCGTTATCAGTAATGCTGTTACACAGTATAATAATGAAGTTGCAAAAATGAAATAACTTCAAATTGCAATCTGAAATTATAATGATTGTAGTTAGTCGAAACGCTCAAAAGCGTTCCGACAAGCCACTTTAGAAGTGGCTTTGGCAAAATTAAATTCTAATATTTAATTTTGCACAACATTCATTGCAATGGGATAGGACAAATTTTTAGTAAAAAT
>JAZKXN010000024.1:0-1546 GCA_045611605.1 Acutalibacteraceae bacterium | reverse complement strand
GGAAGGAGTTTTTCTTGGCATAAAGTAACTTAAATTCATTATGCACGCATACTCCTTCAGTCGCCTACGGCGCCAGGGCAGATTGTCAAGCAAGTGCAACACCAAAAAATGCTTCAAAGGGCGAACGCCATCCTAAACATTTTTTAGGTCTTAAATTAATAGATAAAACAATACTTTGCAAAAGTTCATTACTTAAGGTGTGAAAATTATAGCCTTTGGGGAAGAAAAATCTTAAAATATCATTAGTGTTTTCATTTGTTCCTCGTTGCCAAGGCTTATGAGGTTCGGCAAAATACACTTCCGTTTTTAAATGTTCTTCTAAAAGTTTAAATTCGGAGAATTCTGAACCGTTATCAAGTGAAATACTTTTTATGGGTTTATCCCTAAGAAGATTTTCAATCATCTTTCTTGTTTCTTCGGCAGATCTGCTACTAATAATTCCGGCACAAAGAAAACGAGTTTTTCTATCTACTAACGTAACTAATAAACCTTTGCCTATTCCGCCATACACTGTGTCGCCCTCCCAGTCACCGATTCTTAAACGATTTTTAATGACCTCATTCCATTCCGGGATGATACGATCTGGATGAATAGTGTTATAATTGGAAGCTTTGGAACACTGACGTTTACCTCTGCGACGGAGATTATCTTTTGCTGTAATATGTGGAAGACGCTTATCCTTAATAGCTCTATAAATGGTGGATATACAAAGCTTTTTACGTTCAGGATAAAGCAACTCCCAACGTCCACATATTTGTTCTGGTGTCCAATATTGTTTTAAATGCGAGACGATAAAATCCCATTCGGGAGTATTAGGGTTTAAAACAAATCGTTTCTGTTCACGTCTGCGGCGTGTATACAAATTTTGTGCACGCCAGTAGTTATACCAATATTTATTGTCGGGTTTGCTATGTGGTTTATATTTTGCCTTGTTTCTATTAACCTCTCGGCTAATAGAGGACGGACTTCTATCAAGTAAATCTGCTATTTTTCGAAAACTCAATCCTTCTGATAAAAATTGTTGTAGACATTTTCTCTCTTCTGTGGTAAAATGTTTGTAGGGCTTCATGCTAACCTCCGTTTAGATGTTTGTTGTGGTGACTACATTTTACACCTTGGAAAGCATGAAGTCTATACTTTTGCCGAAATTTGTATTTTTTTCGTTCAAGGCTACGCCTTTCACTTCAAAAATACAAATTTGTTATTCAGTTGTTTATTCTATAATTTTTATGGGTGTTGCACTTCATATTATAACATGCCCACCTCCCTTTACACAAGGGAGGCTAAAGGATAGTTGCCACATCTGTGGCAGAGGGGCAACTTCCGCAAGTGGCGGATCATTCGACGAGCCTATAGGCTCAACGTGTGAAATGCCCCAAGGGGGCTTGTGCAAGCCACCAGCACGGTGAAGTTGTCAATAGAAAGTAGACACAAAAAACCACAAATTATCCAAACCCTTGTTCGATTCTAAATTGAACAGGGGTTTTGTAGTTCAATTTAGAAGAAAGCCGTTCGTTGTTAAAATAATATACGTAATTTTCAATGA
>JAZKXN010000023.1:0-2793 GCA_045611605.1 Acutalibacteraceae bacterium | reverse complement strand
CCACCGATACCGATTAACTTAACTGCTTCGATTGCTTCTTCAACTCTTTCATTACCACAAACCGAGCATGCCTTATATTTAAGACCTGCAATGCCGGGTTTAGCAGGAGTTTCTACAATCCAGTCGCTGATGGTGTGACCTAATGCATCAGTTTTATCTGAAGTATAGGTATCGCCGCAAGTGCAGGTGTAGGTTGTGTAACCTTCTTGGGTACATGTAGGTTCGGTTACTTCTGATTCGTATTTATGACCCTTAGCTTCGATAACTTCAGTTGAAATTGTTTCACCGCAAGCATCACAAGTAACGGTTATTGAACCGTCTTCTGCACAGGTTGCATCTACAGTGGTGGTTGTGGTCTTTTCGTGTGTGCAAGGAACTTCAGCGTTAGGATCAACAGTAACGATTGTGAAATCTCTCATACGAATTTGTTTATCATTTGCAGTGTCGAGTTTGATGTACTTATATGCATTACCTTCAACATCAAATTCATATTCATTATAATTTTCAGCGGTAACTTCGATAGTGCCAAGTAATTCATATTCGTCATCGGCATTTGCTTTACCATAAACATTGATGGTTTCAATGTTTTCGCTGAGATTTAAGATTAATGAATCAATAGCATCAGCAGAAATGAATTCAACATAACCATCATAAGTGGTTTCTTTGTATGTATGTGAATAAATTCTAATTTCACCATTTGTATGTACATGTGCATCGAATGTGTGTATTGAAAGTTTATCGTTAATTTGCCATAATTCTTCAGCGTATTGAACACCTTGGTTGCCATTTGCAGTGATGATTTCTTTAATGGTGTATTTAGTTGAAAATTCATCAATTTCTGTGCCAAGAACACCTAAAACAACAGGACGGGGACCTTCGCCAACATGGCCGCAAGCGGTACAAACGTTATCGATGTAGTTGTGGTCAGCTAAAGGTAATTCTTCATCGTATGAAGATTCAGAGCAAACTGAACAAGTGTATGTAATATGTCCTTTAACTGTACAGGTTGATTCAACGCGGTCGGTTTCAACATAATTGTGAGCACAACCAGTGTCTTCAGCAGGAATAAACTTAATGGTATTAACCATTGCTCTGCAACCGCCTTCAAGGGTTGTGAAATCAACAGATTTTTTGGTTGAAGTATCAACTTCGATATCGGTATATTCGCCATTGGTAGAAGCAGTTAAAATTTCATATTCCGTACCGTTAATACTTACCTTAGTTGTATTAGCTTTGTATTGAGCAACTGAAATTATAACTTTTCCAATGTTAGCAGGAACAGAAAAAGAGAAAGAACCAACTGCAGAAGAAGTACCGAATCTAAGGCAACCGTTACCAGCTGCATCACGAGCACCTGTGGACATCTTAACACCATCGGTAATAGATAATGTGTAATCGCCAACAGTTTCGGTATATGTAGCATTTGAACCACCGTCAGAATGTGTCGCATCACCATCTTCACCCAATACGAAAACAACTTCGTTGGGTTCTTCTTGTCCGCAGGTTTCACATGTGCCATCAACATAGTTGTGACCGAGGGCTTCGATAATAGTTTCATTTACATAGCCACAAAGTGTGCAAGTTTCAGTAGTTAAACCAGGTTCTTCACATGTAGCGGGAGTGGTTACGGTGTTATAAACATGGTTACAAACAACTAAATCAGCAAAAGTAAAGGTTGCTTTGTAAAGACGTACCTGAGCGCCTGTTGATTGAAACTTAATGAATTTATAGTTTGAATTAGTAGGAATGGTAACATCATAAGCTGTAGATGTTGATGTGGTTGTATTGATGGTTTGAATTAATTTATATTCAGAACCATCGGTTGAACCGAAAACTTTAAGAGAGTCGGCTTTGTAACCAGCGGTTACGTTAATTGCAGTGATTGCTTTGCTTGATTCAAAAACTGCATTTGAACCAGCATAAAGACGAATTTGAGAATTGAGATGGGCACCATTAATGGTGAGCTTAAGATTTCCATCTAATACATGCTCTTCGCCTTCGGCATACTGTGTGCCTTTTGCGTATGTGCTGAAATCATAAGTTGTAGTTATTTCATCAGCAGATGCGCCGATTGCCATAGGCACAACTGCAAGCAGTAATGCCACTGTCAAAAGAATTGACAAGATTTTTTTCATTTTTTTATCCCCTTTTTATTAATTTTTAAGGTTGGAAAACTAATTCCCCTTATACCTATTATTATATATAGGGCTTGTCCCAAAAGCAAGAAAAAAAGCGGTAAAATTGCCCAATAAAAACATTTTCGGCAATATTGACAAAAGGTGTGGATAAAAGTTGGAATTTATAGCGAAAAGTGCGGTAGAAAAGTTGTATATATTGTGTTTTATTGATATTTGTTATGTATATATTGTGTATGTAGAATATTAGAATGTTTAAATTATAGTTTATCGCTCGGTTGAATTGGTTGAAAATTGTAGGGACAGGCCTCCCGGACTGTCCGTTTATTAAGGTTGATTGCTGGCGGGCAATCGAGGACGCTTGCCCCTACGCGATATATCAATTTAATTAGGACAATAATTACGCATTACGAATTATGAATTACGAATTTTGCGTAAGCGATAAACCCCTATTTATAACGCCGAAACCCGCCTGGGTTCGATCCCTTTGCGCAAAAAATAAAGGATTGCAAAACCCGAAAATTCTGCAATCCTTTAACATGGTGGAGACGGTGGGGATCGCCGTCCGCTATGCGTACTACTCGCCTTGGCGACCCAATGCTTCGCATTCGGTACCCGCCGCGCCTTTTTCGGCTAAAAACTTGCCACTGGCAACTTT
>JAZKXN010000022.1:0-3475 GCA_045611605.1 Acutalibacteraceae bacterium | reverse complement strand
TAAATACTTGTTAAATAAAAAAATCAGTCACGACCAATTGGTCGTGACTGATTTTTTACGCTTCATACATTCACAAATCCAAGTCCTGTTAATACAAAAAGAAAAAACCAAACTGAACCTAAAGGTCCAATTTGGATTTTTGGTCTGAGTGTTCATAACCAACCTTAAACACGAGGTTAAAAACTATAAAAAAAGAACCTCAGCACGCGAATTGCGTGTCGAGGCTCTCGACTGGTCGGAGTAGCGTTATAGTAATCAAGCCTAAACCCGCATAAATACTGGGCTTTTCGCAGCCAAAAACAGTACATATCTATAATTTTCTCGAAAATATCACTTAATATTTTCTATATATCTGCATTTAGGATAGTTGGAACATCCATAGAATTGTTTGCCTGCATTAGCACTTTTCGTAGCGGTTCTAATAATTAAATCAGCACCACACTTTGGGCATTTTATTTCTTGGCTTGTTGTTGCTATGTTTTCAGTTTCTTGACTAACGGTAGACGGGTGTTCGCCTATATCATTGTTTGTTTGCGTTATATCTTCAGGCACATCAACTTGTTGCACAGGAGTAGGATTTATCTTGTTGTGAATATTTGTTATATGCTGAACTTTCGTAGTTTCATTTATTTGGGTGCAGGGATAAAGTTTGTTATATATATTAGAAATCTCTTCGGCACTCAATAGATTTTCTTGAGATTGATTGCAAATAGCGGATACTACTGGGTTTACATTATACCGATTGATTACACTAATATCATTGCTTGTGATTTTTACATTTTTCAAGGTACATCTATCAGAAAACACAATGATTGACCGAACAGGAATATCAGTACCAAGAAATGCTCTTAAATGTTTTATATGTGAACGGTTTTGCATTATAGGATTATAGAAATTTTCCTTATGACTTCTTCCCCTGCCGGCGGGGAGAGTTTGATACCAATTTTTTTGGTTCTCACTGCCGAAAATCCAACCGCTATAGTTTTTACTTTCAAAAACAAAAAGACCTTTTGGTGAAATCATTAAAACATCAATTTCTGTTGTTTCGCCATTATCTTTAGGAATGTAAATGTTGAAAAGGAATTTTGAACCTTCAGCTTCAAAATGCTTTAAACGCTTATAGGTGTAATATTCACCATATCGTCCTATGTTATTTCTAACAGAAAGATAAGGAAGTTTTGTTATTTGATAATATGCACCTTTTTTATATTCCTTATTTTTTATTACAAGAATAACAATTACAATAATAACCGGAATCAAAACCACGGGATTAATTAATAAAAGAATTATTTGAAAAAAAGATGATAAAAACGATTGGAATATTTCTTGTAAAGGCATAAAGCACCTCCGTCTTAGTTAATTGAATAAAACAAAAAGCGGGGAAATTCCCCGCCAGTCGGTGGACCAGGGTCTCACGACCAGCCCTTTGTTAATTAACAGTATATCATAGTTGATGAAAATAGTCAAGGAATCAAAGTTCTTCTGTATATGGCAAAAACATATGCGAAAGGAGTTATAATATTTGTTTATTTAATAATTTTGAATCAGTAAAAATCAACAGGAGAATGTGAAAAAGTTTATAAAAAGAAAATTCCAAACCCGACAAATAGTCGAATTTGGAATTTTGGTCCGAGTGACAGGACTTGAACCTGCGGCCTCTTGACCCCCAGTCAATTAATAATGCGTATAAATAAAGGATTTGTAGTGGTTTGTGGTGAAACCGTGGTGAAATAGAATGTTTTATACAATATAGTATTAAACCGCTCCGTACCACTTAAGGAACGGAGCGGTATTCTATTATGTAATATTAACTATAAGTTTTTAAAATTATATCATTATATCATTTCTCTTTAACTTCAGGCAAGCCTGCTACACTTGTTAATAGTGATAAAATACCTGCAAGAGCTGATGTGGAACCTACTACAGCCCAATCCACACCAGATAACATTGCAGTAGTGCCTATAGAAGCTATTGCCGTTTGTGCCATGGTCTTTACCGCTCTTACTCCTGCAGCTTTAATCCATTTAAAAAACTTTTCTTTTTTCATGATTATACCTCCAAATTTATTTTAGCTAGGGTCATTCCCTCGCTTATTGATTAATCAACATAAATCTTAACGGCATCAATTTCCTTGCCGATAATACCTGCAAAGCCGTTGTTGTAATCATCGGCATCATAACCGCTCACGAAAGGCAACCATATATTGTGTCGGCGTAGGTGAACAGCATAACGGATTTTCTTGCCCGTATCAGTTTTCATCATAATACCATCAATAGGCTTATTGTATACGCCCGCATAATCTGCGCGGTTCTTAACTTCGGGCAACCAACCGCCGCCCTTTATATGCACCTTATAGAAAATATTACCCTCTGTGAGATTTGCATATACCGCACACACATCGTGTCCGAATATACCCGCATAATCCTCAAGGTCTTTTACATTAGGTAACCACCGATTTTTTACATCGTCCCATACCTGATATGTAACGGATATCTTTTCTTTGGTGGTCGTGGGTGTTATGGTCGGCGTGCATGGGGCGGATGCAGTTTCCTTTTTTGTGAGTTTTTCTTTTGCAGCAATAACCTCAACACAAGCAGATGCAACCTTTTCCGCAAAATCATCGTTTAAAATTATTGGTGTATCAGTGGTGCTATCCATAAAGCCACACTCAAGCAGAACGGCGGGCATTTTGGTAAGGCGTAGTTCTGCGAAATCTGCAGAGCGTAAAGGTTGTGAACGATTACCGCGAAGTCCTGTTCTACTTATGACCGCTTCGTATAATGTTCTTTGCCAATTGAGTGTGTTTGCATCAACAGCAGGATAAACATACGCTTCTATTCCGCCACCGATACCGCCTTTTATACCAGCATTATGGTGTATTGATAAATACAGGTCGGCACCAAATTTGTTTGCTTTGTTTGCTCTTGTTGTTAATGCAACATCAACATTGCCGGTAATATCATCAACACGAAGGATTTTGATACCGTCATAGAATTTGAATTTTTCCTCTATCTTGTCGCATATTCGGCGGTTTAGATAATTCTCCCGCGTTTCATTAGGGTCAAGGCTTTTCAGGCACCTTTTCCCCACCGTTTTCATTCCATGACCTGCATTAAGTGCTAATTTGAACATTTTAATTCCTCCTAAAATTTATTTATGCATTTCCTCAAGGTCGTGAAGCCTGTGGTTCACAACCTTAAGTTCCTCCTTTTCAACCTCATCGCGTTTTTCAAGCTCGTATACACGGTCAATAACCTTGTTGTGTGTTTCAACCTTTTTTTCAAGCTGTTCTATTCGGTAGGTCGTAAGCTTGTTGGAAACAAGAATACCGCCCAATGTACCGCCAAGGGTACCGATAAGGGATATAAGACTTACTATTATTGTTTCGTTCATAACATAATACCCCTTTACTATATAGGAGTATTCTCGGCTATGGTAATTTTCTCATACTCCTCTTGGGATATTTCGTGAAATT
>JAZKXN010000021.1:0-1388 GCA_045611605.1 Acutalibacteraceae bacterium | reverse complement strand
GGCACCGTTATAGCGCAGGCGTGTGCTACAAGTGGTGACGCAGGCATAGACTCTGACAAGGGCATTTATTTGAATGGCGGTAAAGTGATTGCTTCGGGCAATATGCTTGACCATATTGCAGGTGGCAACCAGACTTATGCTGTGTTTAATTTTGCAAGTCGTCAAAACGGTAATAGCACCTACACACTTAAAAATTCAGACAGAAAGGTTGTAGGTGAATATTCGCCTGCAAACGCTTTTACTTGCCTTATTGTTGCAGGGGATGAACTTACCCCTGGGGATTATACTTTCTGGCAAGGCGATAACCAATTAACTGCAAGTCAGGTGAAAAATATGCAAGGTGGAATGCCTCAGGGCGAAAGACCCGAAATGCCTAATGGTGAACAAAACGAACAAGGCACCCCACCCGAAATTCCTGAAGGTATGGAACAACCTGAAAAAACGAATGGCGAGCGTCCGCAAATGCCAAATGGTGAAACACCACAAGGTGAAAGACCTGAAATGCCTAAAGGTATGGAAAATATGACCCCACCTGATAATACAGGTAGCAATATGATGCCAAATGGTGAAACTTCAACCACATTCACTATCACAAAAGGTGGTAACCAATTCTCTAATGTCGGTCCCGTGGCATCTTAAAGGTTTATCGATTTGTAATCATTTCCCCACTTTGCTAACTGCCACACAGGCAGCAATCGCTGAAATGAAATAAGTCTAACTTATTCGGAATAAGAACCTCACGAAATTATAACAAAATCAAAGATTTTGATAATTTCGGAGAACCTTGCGACGCAAGCGTCTAATGCAATAAATAAAACAGTCCCCATCGAGTAATCGGTGGGGATTTTTGTTGCAGTTTTAGAATTGTAATGATATAATTCAATTGTAAATCAAGAGTGTGTGGAGATTTTTATGACTAAAGCATTTGAAAAGCACGAAACATTATTTTGCATATTGTTAATCATCATATATCTCGTAGTTAATTCCATTTGTGTTCAAAACTTCGGAGAAACAAGTTGTGTTGGATTTATTGCCAATACAATATTATCTGCGTGTTTAATAGTCATAATGCTGGTATTAAAAAGAACATCATATTATGGGCTAAAAAAGGTTGAAAATGCAAGACAATATTTATACTTTATACCATTGTTGATTATTGTAACAGTTAATTTATGGAATGGTTTTAATATTAACCATTCATCAAACGAGATAGTTTTTCATATTTTAACAATGATTAATATTGGATTTATAGAGGAAATTATTTTCAGGGGCTTTTTATTTAAAATGATGGCAAAAAACAATGTTAAAAGTGCTGTAATTGTAAGTGCCGTTACTTTCGGTGCAGGTCACATTGTCAACTTAATAACCGGTGCAGATTTGATTCCTAC
>JAZKXN010000020.1:0-46736 GCA_045611605.1 Acutalibacteraceae bacterium | reverse complement strand
ACACCGACACCAGCGTTCCTTATCTTAACCAATTAATTAAGGCTATGCTCAAATACGGTGATTCTGCTTACAATTATATTCATTAATTGTTAATTACCTAAACAAAAACACCCTTTCATCCGAAAGGGTGTTTTTTCTGTGTTATTTTTGTTCAAGGTAAAATAAGTTTCCTACTTTATAATAGGTGGTTTTGAACTATAGTATACTACCAGCATATACGGTAGCTATTAATCTATAATTTCAATAATAGTATTATCGGTTATCTCATCATTGGATAATGCAATATATTTTGTATTGGCTAATTCATGACAAGCCGGAGCTAAAGCTTTGCCGTTAACCTTAAATACTCTTTCAGAAGAATCGGTGTTTTTGTAAACGATCTTAACATTCTTGCCTTTAATTTTAAGTTCAATTTCTGCTTCGTTAGATGGGAAGTAGTTGGGGAACTCAATTTTAATACCGTCAAGATTAGGTTTAATACCAAAACCATAACCGACCAATTCTTTAATCAATGTGGTTCCGCTTCCGGTGTACCAATCGCCCATAGACTCTCCATCTATAGTGTAATCGGGATTGTAGCAATAAGAATTAGGCATTACGAATGGGGTTTTGGAACAGTTTTCGTGTGTTATTACGATAGACTTTTCTATCTGCTCCCATGCCATTTTGCTTTCGCCAATCTCAAATAGTGCCATTGAACCGAAAATGGAAGAGTGAATATACGCCGCAAAGTTTTCGGCGATGCCAGGGGTAATTGTGGAAATTCTGCCAAAATAATTGTAACTGTCTTTTAAGAAGGGTTTATCAAAGGTTAAAAGACCGTATTTTGAATCTAATGTCTTGAAGGCTTCGTGAATAATATTTTTAGTTGAGTGGTCTTTTTCAGTCAAACCGCAAATTGCCCACATTGAATGGGCGGTAGAGCTTATGCGTGACACGCCATCGGGGTCATTGAATGAGCCCATATAATATGAACGGTTATCGCCCCAACCGTGAAGAATTCTCTTTTCACCGTTTTCGTTTACAGCAATAGCATATTCTAAAAGCCCTTTTTCTAATCTTTCTTTCGCTTCGGTATATTTGGATATCAAATCATCATAACCGCCGACTTTAGATAGGATTTCAACAATTTCGCGGCAGTTTCTGTACATTTGAGCGGATGCCATAACAGTAACACCGTTGCCCCAACGTTTGCCTGTCTTTTGGGTGACACCTAGTCTGTCAATGGCATCGTTCCAGTCACCGTGAAGAATATGCAGACAATTGGTTTTATCATCTAACTCACTGCAAAGATAATCCATAATTCTAATTAAATGTTCGAGTACAGTATCCGAATAATCGGTTATTGACTTGTAGCCTGTGTTGTCTTCTTTTGCAGTAAAATACGAACATTTTTCGTTAAGAATGGAAAAGTCGTTGGTGTAAGCCAGGTATGAATAAAATGCCGAAATGACAAAAGGCCCTTGGTCGATGTATTCATCAAGGTCAACTCTTGGCATACTGTTAGGATTTTCAGAATACGAAAATCTTCTGGGCGGTCTGCCTGTGTCCAAAACAAAGTTGAGCGTATTAGCAAGCTTTGTGCGACTCTTTTCGGGTTGCCATAAAAGACAGCCTTCAAGTTGCTGCATAACATCGCGCATACCGATAAGTGAACCATCAAAATTCTTGCCCATTGCGCAGAATGAAACCTGCTTTTGCACATTTCTTATAAAGCGGTTAAGCACGTTAGGATGTATATCACCTTTGTAGTCTTTGAAGGTGATGTTGAATGTTGAAAGGTCTTTTAAATATTCCTTCTCTAATTCTTCCATACGCTTTTCCAAAGCGCTGATATCATTTTCTTCTTTTAAGAAATTTTGTGCGGTTTCAGCATCATGACAGTAGGAAAGCACAAGGTCAACTCGTTTTTGGTCATTTGGGTTAAGCGAATAGCAATAAAGGTTTGCCGCAACAGGGGTATCGGTCATATTTACACTTACTTTTTCTTCTGCAAAGCAACCATTTAATAAAGAATCTGAATTCATAGCAGCTCTTACATTGCCAAAAGCACCCGTTTTTCCAACAGTATGAGAAATTTTATCGGGTGTTTCATTAATATAAGGCTTTACAACAAGGTGTTGATTCCAGTTTTTAAAGAGTGTAGCACCGTTATGAGCTTCGGAATATTTATTCATTTTATCCCAGAAATTTTCATGCTCTTTATTTGCTAAAATAGTCTCGAAACAGGAGAGAAGGTATATTTGTTGAATCTTTTCAGATTTGTTGATTGCGGTCGATGTAAAAACAATCTTCTTATCTTCAGTCACAAAAATACGCAAAGCAAATGTAACATCCTTAGTATCTGCAAGATACCAAGCACACTTATTTTCATAAACTGTGTAGCGTTTTATATCTGTTTCGTTAAGCTGTTTTGTGGTTTCGAAAAGAGAAACCGGTATGTATTTTTCACCGTTTTTTATACCACCGAAAAAGTGTACAGAAGGTTCTTCACAATAGTGAATAGGTTTAAATAAATTAAATGTGGATTCCCATGCTTCAATAACACCGTTATTATAAAGCCAAAGTGTAAAACCATCATATCCGTAAGGGTAGCGTGTTGTACCGTGCTCTCTTTCGCAGGAAAGAATACGGTCGTTACTAAGATAAAATGTGTTTTGTGGAAGTTTTACGCTTTTATCGTCATTTTTTAATGTTGTTTCGATTTCATTAATTAAAGAAATAATCTTATCTTTCATATGACATCTCCCTTTTAGAGTTTATTTATCATATATTAACATAAATTTAAGTCTTTAACCATACAGTAATATTTATTACAAATTCCATAAATTATTGCATTTGTATTAGAATTGTCGTATTGCTATAAACTGAAAATAATGTTATAATGCACATATAGTTTGTGTTGGGTGTGATGATATGTCAAATGTTTCAAATTTATGTAAAAAAGCTGCTGCTGAAGGTACGGTTTTATTAAAAAATGATTGTAATTTATTGCCTTTAAATAAAGGTACACGACTTGCGGTTTTTGGTAGAATGCAAACTGCTTATTACAGATGCGGTACCGGCTCGGGTGGCGGCGTTATCTTAAAGGAAATACCTTGTATTTTAAATTCATTAAAAGCAAATTCTGATTTGGTTTTGGATGAAGATTTAATAAACACTTATACCGAATGGGTAAAGGAAAATCCCTTTGATGACGGTGGTGGTGTATGGGCAGGTGAGCCGTGGTTTCAAAAGGAAATGCCGCTTAGCTTAGAACTTGTAAAAAATTCGGCTTTAAAAAACGATGCTGCACTTGTAATTATTGGCCGCACTGCGGGTGAAGACCATGATAATGCCAATGAAAAGGGAAGTTATCAACTTACTGATGACGAAGAAGAAATTTTAAAGCTTGTTTGCGGTAACTTTGAAAAGGTTATTGTTGCCTTGAATGTTGGTAACATGATTGACCTTACATTTATAGATAAATACGATAGCATAAAGTCTGTTTTATATATTTGGCAGGGCGGTATGGAAGGTGCTAATGCTTTTGCCGAAATTTTAAGTGGTAAACTGTATCCTTCGGGTAAACTTTCGGATACACAAGTGCTTAATATGAATGAGCATCCTACAAATAATTCTTTTGGAAATAGAAGTAAAATTGTTTACGATGACGATATTTATGTTGGATATCGCTATTTTGAAACCTTTGCAAAGGAAAATGTGAGATATCCCTTTGGGTACGGACTATCATATACCGAATTCGATACTTCATATAGCGCTATGAGCGATGGTGTTTTTATAACCATAAATGCAAATGTAAAAAACATTGGCGATTTCTGTGGTAAAGAGATAATTCAGGTATACTATGAGGCGCCTGCTAGTGATATGGGAAGCCCCGTAAGGCAGCTGGTTGAATTTGTGAAAACTAAAGAACTAGCCCCTGGGGAATGTGAAGAATTAACCATACGGTTTCCCATAAACCGAATGGCAGCCTTTGATGATACGGGTATAACAGGAAATAAATCTGCTTACATTTTATTTAAGGGAGATTATCGAATTTGTGTTGGTGCCGATGTGAGAAGTGCAGAATGCATTTTTACATATAATCTACCAAGCATTAAGGTTACTGAGCAATTAAGCTCTGCCATGGCTCCTTTTGTGGATTTTGATGTAATAAAAGCCGAAGAGAAAAACGGCGATTATGTAATAGGCTATCGCAGCATAAAGGGACAAGCAGCAGATATCGATAGTTTTAAAACCGATTTTACTGAGCTTGAGTTTAGCGGTGACAGGAATATAAAACTTTCGGATGTCTGGAATAAAAAACATACAATAAATGAATTTATTGCACAGTTAAATGATATTGAACTTGCCGCTTTGGTTTGCGGTGAGGGTTTAAACAGTCCTAAAGTTACCGCAGGAGCCGCAGGTGCTTTGGGTGGTCAAACCGAAAGTTTGTCTGATTATGGAATACCTGCTTGCTGTGTGGCAGACGGTCCTTCAGGTATAAAAATCAGCAAGGAATATGAAACTACTTTACTTCCAAATGGAACAATGCTTGCATGCACATGGAATACCGAAATAGTGAAGGAATTGTATGAAGCTATTGGCGGGGAACTAAAAAAATATGATGTAGATTCACTTTTGGGACCGGGACTTAATATACATAGAAGCCCACTTTGCGGCAGAAACTTTGAATATTTTTCGGAAGACCCTTATTTGAGTGGCAAAATTGGTGCATACATTACCAAAGGTGTCGCCGAACACGGTACATATTCAACAATTAAACATTTGTGCTGCAATAATCAAGAAAAATCAAGAGCGGATTATGATGTTACAGTTAGTGAAAGAGCGCTCAGAGAAATATATTTAAAGCCCTTTGAAATTGCGGTTAAAGAGGGTAGAAATGTTTTAATAATGACATCATACAACTCGGTTAATGGCTTTTGGTCGGCATCTAACTACGATTTAACCAAAAAAATCCTAAGGGATGAATGGGGATTTGAAAATATCGTTATGACCGACTGGTGGGCTAAATGTAATGCAACTCAAGGAGATTGGGGAAGTACAAACCGTCTTGATGTAATGGTGCGTTCACAAAATGATTTATATATGGTAAGTCCTGATGCATTGGTTAAATCGGGCAGTATACTTGTTGGTTTGGAGAAGGGTACAATAACAAGGGGACAACTTCAGGCTGCTTGTAAACGAATTTTAAATTGGATTTTAAACACTAACACTTTTAATGGTTATCTTGAACGCGGCTGCACACCTAAATATCCAATAGCTATAAATATAGACAATATGAGTGTTGTTGATAGCATTTATAATGTTGAAGCTGATAAAGAGTATATTATTAACATTAAATCTAATGGGGATGCCGCATTTGTATTTAAGATTTCAAGCGATTTGGATTCTTTGGCGCAGATACCAATATCTGTTAAGGTGGATAATTCTGAATTTTTAATTATGGTAAACGGTACCGGTGGCGAAGAAATTGAGATTACCCGACTTCTTAGAATCGATTGGTGGAAGGAGCATAAGATAACGCTTAGCTTTTCAAATGCGGTTTCGATAAATAGCATTACTATGAAGCAAAGATAAGGGGCAGAAAAATGGCTAAATATTTCAAATGTTTTACTGATAAAAATCCTGTTTCCTATACCCTTGGTGATGAGATGGTTTTTACTGTTTTTGCAAGGGATGACGGCAAAAATATCAAGTGCGAAAAAGTCAAATGGGTGATTAAAGGGGATGATGGCGGTAATATAGAAGGTATTTCTAATATTACTGAAGAAAATCCATTAACAGTTAAATACACCTTAAAAAGAGCGGGATTCGCGTATCTGAATTGTGTTGCTTTAGACCAAAATGGCGATGAAATTGAAGGATTTGACCCTTTGGATGCTTCAGCAGGTGCTAATGTTCTCGGACTCACTTATTCGGATACATTGCCTGAAGATTTTGGCGAATATTGGTTAAGTATTGAAAAACTGGTTGCAGATTTTGAAACTGAAATTGTGTATTTAAGAGAAATTGATGGACGCAAGGGATATAAATCTTACGAAGTCAGAATTAAAACTCCATCTGGTAGACCCGCTTCAGGATATGTTACGATACCGCTGAATGGTGAAAAATATCCTATTCGCATTTCGTTTTTGGGATATGGTCTTCATGCCGCAAGCTGTGAGTATGAAGAAAATATGATTTGCGGTTGCTTTAATGCTCACGGTTTTGAAAATGGTCCTTGGGACCAAATTGAGAAAACATATGGCAAAGAACTGAATATGTATGGTTTTAGTAATGAAGAAAATGCTTCTAATGTGACTACATATTTTAGAAATATGATGATAAGAAATCTTATTGCACTTAAATATTTAAAATCTTTGCCTGAGTGGAATAAAAAAGATATACTATCCGTAGGTGGCAGTCAGGGTGCACTACAAGCGATAACGGTTGCCGCACATGACAGAGATGTAACTCGAGTAATAGCTTATAAACCATGGCTATGTGATCTTAATGCTGAGAACGAGGGCTATCTTAAGGGCTGGAGACCTACCTTTGCCGAGGGGCTCCGTTACTTTGATACGGTGGCACAGGGTATGCAATTAAAGTGTCCAATAAGTATTGAATGCTATTTAGGTGATACTTGTTGCCCCCCAAAAACTGTTATGGCTTTATATAATTCTATCAAAAGCGAAAAGAAAATTAAATTTATACAAAGTGCAAGACACAGTTATTTCCCACCCGAAAACGAGGAAATAAACACTGAGTTTTTAGATTAATTTACAGGAGAGTTTAAGATGTTAGTTAAGGTTTCTGTTGCCGATTTCGGTGCATTTCCCGATTTGAATGAGTATACTTCTGACCAAATTCAAAAAGCGATCGATTATTGCTTTTTAAATGGCGGTGGTGAAGTTATCATTCCCACAGGCATATACCGTATTAAAGGCTTGCGCCTTCGTTCAAATGTTACGCTTCATTTGCTTGAATATGCAATGCTTATCGGCAGTCGTGATTATAAGGATTATTTTATTTTAGATAATGATGAGCTTGAACCTGTTGATTCTGCACTTTTAGACCCTACCGATTGGGAACGCTTAACGGGTGAAGCAAAGCGTATTAAATTCCATAAATATGGTAGCCGTTGGCACAACGCAATGATTAGGGCATTTAATGCCGAAAATATTGCAATTATCGGCGAACGGGGTTCGATTATTGACGGTGATAACTGTTTTGATGCAGGTGGCGAGGAAAAATATCGCGGTCCACATGGTGTTAGTATTATTAACTGTGAGCATGTGGTTTTAAAGGGTTATACAGCGCGCAATACCGGAAACTGGGCAACCGAAGTTCAAAACACCAATAATCTTTTAGTACAAAATGTTTTGGTGCTTGCAGGTCATGATGGTGTACATATGACCACCTGTGAAGATGTAATTATTAAAGACTGTGAATTCCACACAGGTGACGACTGCGTAGCGGGCTTTGATAATAAAAACATTATTGTATGTGATTGTAAGCTCAATACTGCTTGTAATGCTTTTCGTATGGGTGGCACTAACATTTTTATTCACCATTGTGAAATTTCAGCGCCCCCAACATATCTTTTCCGTGGTGCAATGACAGTTGAAGAAAAACGCGGCAATATTATGGCTAATGACGCTGCTTTTGCAAAGGATTTTAGCCGTGCCAACACATTAAGTCTGTTTACCTATTACGCTGACCCGTCAGTTATTATTAAAAACTTGGCAACAAATATCGTTATACGCGACTGTAAGGTTTCGGGAACACAAAGATTTTTACATTTCAATTATTCGGGTAATGAACCATGGCAAAATAACAAGCCACTTTTGGATATTAAGTTTGAAAATATTGTTGCAACCGATATTGAAATGCCGCTAACCGCTTACGGCGACAAGGAAAACCCGTTCGAATTGACACTTTCAAATGTTGAATTTTCTTTTAAAAAGGGCTTTGAACAGAATCCCTTTATGCATGTTGCAAACTTTAAGAAAATTAAGCTTAAAAACCTAAAGGTTAAAAATGCAAAGGGCGAATGCTTAATTAAAAGCTGGACCGAAGGTGGCAAGTTTGAATTTATTAACCTTGAATGTGATATAGACAAAGATAAATTGGTTAAATATACTGATGAGCCATTTGTCTGCAAGTGGATTTAAAATTGTCAATGGTTTATATTGAGAGTGAGTACGAATGCAGGAAAAATCTTTGAAACGAAGCAGACTAATGTATATAATTGAAGCTGCTCTTGAATACTTTTTTACTATGATGGTTGCCGGTTCTTTTTTGGCAACCCTTACTAAAGAACTTGGTTTTACCGACAGTTTAACAGGTGTGCTTTCTTCTGTGGTTTCTTTAGGGTGCCTTTTTCAACTTTTATCTCTTTTGATAAGGCCGAAGAAAGCCAAAAAATTAGTAATAATTTTAAGTATGGCAAACCAAACTCTTTTTACATTGCTTTACATTATACCGGTTATAAATATAAGCCCGATAGTTAAAACTGTACTGTTTGTTACATTTATTGTTGTAGCTTATTTGATTTTTAATTTCGCTCATCCCAAGAAAATCAATTGGTTGATGTCTTTGGTTGAAGATAACAAAAGGGGCGGCTTTACTGCAAATAAAGAAATAGTTTCTTTGGTTTCGGGTATGATATTTTCGTTTTTAATGGGCGCGTTAATCGACTATTTCCGCGAAGCGGGGAAGATAAATATTGCGTTTATTTTGACTGCTGTTGTATTATTTGTAATTATGGTGTGTCATACTTCAACGATGCTTTTTGCCGTTGAAAAAGAAACGCCCGATGTTGAGCGTAAAAATTTTAAAAAGACAATTGGCGAACTTTTTAAAAACAAGAACATTTTAAGAGTTGCGGTTGTTTTTATTTTGTATTATGTCTCTTATTATATATCTATACCGTTTTACGGCACCTATCAAATAAACGAGCTTGGACTAAGCTTAACTTATGTTTCGGCTATCGTTATGTGTGGAAGTATATCGCGTATATTGGTTTCTAAATTTTGGGGAAGATATGCCGATAAAAAGTCCTTTACACGAATGATTGAAAAGTGCTTTATATTTTTGGGTCTTGCTGAGCTTTGTGTGGCTTTTGCAGTACCCGGTAACGGTAAGGGAATGTTTCTTTTATATTACATATTCCAAGGGATAGCATTTGGTGGAATCAGTAACGCTCTTATAAACTTGGTTTTTGACTATGTTACGGTAGAACAAAGGGCAGATTCATTAGCAATAACTCAAGCGATAGCGGGCTCTACGGGCTTTATAACTACGCTTTTAATAAGCCCTGTTGTATCGTTTATTCAAAATAATGGAAATAAAGTGTTCGGGCTATCTATTTATGCTCAGCAGTTTGTATCAATTATTGCACTTGTTGTTTCAATATCTGCAGTATTTTATATACGGTTTATATTTATTAAAAAATCATCTAATTAGTTAAAATAGCATAACAAATGATAGATTGAATCAATATGAGGATTTTATGAATATTATAAAAATAACTAATAATCAATTTCAGTTAAACACCAAAAATACAAGTTATGTAATGCATAATGAAAACGGTGTGTTATGTCATACCTATTACGGCAAGCGTTTACCCGACTGTGACCACGGCTATATGGTAAAGCGTCAGTGGTATAACGGTGATTTTCAGTCCAATGTAAGCGAAAATGTTTTGTCTTTGGATAATGCGTTGCTTGAATATCCTGTTTTTGGTGACGGTGGTATAACTAGTCCTGCATTAGAAGTTTTAAATGCCGACGGCACAAACTTTGCCGAATTAAAGATTATAGATTTCATTGTACAGAACGGCAAGCCTGTAATTGAAGGTTTACCAGCCGCTTATTGTGAAGATGGTGACAGGATAGAAACTTTAGAAATTAAAACTGCCGATAGCGTAAGCGGGTTAGAAGTTAGCCTTTTTTATGCTGTTTTTTACGATTATGATGTAATAACCCGTTGGGCTAAAATTACTAACAAAGGCGAAAACAAGGTTACTCTTTTAAAGGCGTTAAGCGGTAATATTGCATTTGATAACCAAAATTATGACATTATTTCAAATTTTGGTACATGGGCAAGGGAAAGACAAATTGAACGCGCACCGCTGTTACATACAGGAGCGGTTGTTGAATCTAACTGTGGCTCAAGTTCGCATTATGCAAATCCCTTTATGATTATGGCAGAACATAGCGCTACTGAGCACCAAGGCGAAGTAATCGGTATTGCTTTGGCTTATTCCGGAAACCATAAAATGAGTGCTAGTTTAAGCAGATATAATGTTGTAAACCTTTCGGGCGGTATTTCTAATGATAACTTTCGTTGGAATTTAGAAAAGGACGAAAGCTTTTCCACACCCGAACTTGTTATTTCGTTTAGTAATAACGGTTTAAACGGTCTTTCGCATAATTTTCACAGTATTATAAAAAATCGTGTTTGTCGCGGTGTTTATCGTGATAAAAAGCGTCCTGTACTACTTAATCTTTGGGAAGCGTGTTACTTTAATTTTACCGATGAAACAATAAAAAAAGCGGCTGACAGCGCAGCCGATTTAGGTGTTGAACTACTTGTTATTGATGATGGTTGGTTCGGCAAAAGAAATCACGACCGTTGTTCTCTTGGTGATTGGAATGTTAACGAAGATAAGATTAAATGCGGTCTTAACGAGCTTTGCAAATATGTAAATGACAAGGGCTTGAAGCTTGGCATTTGGTTTGAACCCGAAATGATTTCACCTGAAAGTGAACTTATTAAAAAACATCCTGAATGGGTAATGCAAATAAACGGAAGAAAGCCGACAGAAACCAGATGGCAGTTGATGTTAGATTTAACAAACCCTGAAGTACAGGACTTTGTTTACAACAGTATTGCCGATGTTCTTAGAACTACTAATATTGAATATATCAAGTGGGATTATAACCGCACTATGGCGCATATTGGCTCTACATATCTTAAAGCTGACCAAATGGGTGAATATTATCATAGATATATTCTCGGCCTTTATAGTGTGTTAGAGCGCCTTACAAGCGATTTCCCGAATGTATTGTTCGAAGGTTGTGCTTCGGGCGGCGGCAGATTTGATATCGGTATGCTTTACTACACCCCACAAATTTGGACAAGCGATGATACTGATGCGGTTGAACGCGCTGAAATTCAGTACGGCACATCACTAATTTATCCAATGAGCTGTCAGTCGGCACACGTTTCGGTTTGTCCTAACCACCAAACAGGCAGAACAACATCTATGGCGGCAAGACATATTTTTGCGCTTACCGGCTCGTTTGGTTATGAATTAGCGCCTGAAAAAATTGCTGAAAACGATAGGGAATACATAAAAGAATTTATTAAGTTTTATAATGAAAATTTTGAAGTTTTCCAAAATGGTAAATATTACCGCCTATCTAACCCAAAAACTAACGATTATGCAATTTTTGAATATGTTTTGGGCAATAAGGTTATAGTCGGCTTAATGCGTCTTAAAACTCACGCTATAAATCTTCAGACCAACCTTAAGCTTTACGGTTTGGATGAAAATAAAATTTATACTGACAAAGCGACAGGTCAAACCTATTACGGTTCACAACTTATGAATTACGGTATTAAAGTAATGACACAAGGAAAATGGAACGATTTTTATACCGTAATGTGGGAATTTGAATAATTTAATAAAACAAAAAAGCCCCGATTTTCGGGGCTTTAAATTTTATGTTAATTATTCGGCGATGGCGTTTTCTATAACAACATCTTCGCTGATTTCAACGGTGTTTTTTGGTTTCTTTTTAAAGTTTGCAAATTTAAATGCTATTGCCATAAAACCGATGAATATAACAAATGTATTAAATGTGCTTGTTGAATTCATAACAAATGAATAAAGGAAATTTGAACCAGTGGTAAGTGAAGTCAAAACATTGCCAGTGTTACCTATAAATCTAATTACGAAGAGAAGCAAGAAAGTGAGTGCAGGGAGAAACGTTACGATTTTAGCGAAAAGTGGTGCAGATTTTTTCATAAAGAATAATATTGTAAACCAAATTCCAACAATTAGCATTACGAAATACGCACCTGTTTCTAAAAGTTCGGTAATTGTTGAACCCAAGAATTGTAAAAGAAGTGAATATTTAATTAAAATAGAAACGCTTTTGATTATAGCGATTAAATTTGAAAACCAAAATATTGCGGATGCAAGTGTAACAGCTATTGCATCAATTTTGGTAAAAATGCAAATTGCCACGCCCAAACAACCTAAAAAGTTAAGTGTGTTGCCAAGATTGAACACGGATTTGATGAAATTTAAAAACATCATATGAATGGGTTGGTCTTGGAAAAGGTTTAGAATTAAAGATGATAAATATGGCGCAAAAGCTAAGTATACGAAAGAAATAGCCGCAAAAACTGCCCATATATTTAATTTGATTTTTGATTTTGCCATTTTTTTAACTCTCCTATTAAAATATTTGAAAATATTGTACCATTTTTGTCATTATATGTCAATTGAAAAAAGCTCCGAATTTTAGAGCTTTAAGTTTTTAAAGTTATAATATTTAATCTTTTACTTTTTTAAAAACGGTTATTATGGTTGGAACAAGTATAAGCTGCAAAATTATTCCTGGTAATGCATCAATAAAACCGCCGCTTATAAATAATGCAAGGGTGAAGGTTTTTCCGTTTAGCCCAAGTAATAAGGCTTTTGAAATTCCCCAAACAATTCTGCCTGAAATTTGCGACGCAATGAGTGAAGTGTAAAGGCAGAAGGTGTTTTTGGGGAGCTTTTTATACAATAATCCGATGATAAGACCATATGTCAATAGTTCTGCTGACATCCACACAGCGTTTGGGTAAATAGGCGGCATACCAAAGCAAAACGACCGTAAAAAGGGTAATAAAAAACCAATCGCTGCGCCGTAACCATATCCGCATAAAACACCGCAAAGCATTACGGGTAGATGCATCGGCAAAAGGCTGTCACCAATTTCTTTGATTTGCATTGTTAAAAATGGTAATACCATGCCTATTCCTAAGAACAAAGCCGAGAGTACAAGTTTTTTAATTTTTTGTTTTTTCATTTATTGCTTCCTTAATATAGAGTAAAGTCATTTTAACATATTTGAGCTTATTTGTAAATTAAAAAAGCGTTCTAAACAGAACGCTTTTTATGTCAGTTTAATTTTTTATTTGCTTTTTTAGTAAATGCTTTAATTGAAAGGAAAACGGTTATCCAAACTATAAAGTACACTATAGCAAAGATAATTGTGAAAATTACAAGCACCATCGGTTTAAATGGTATCCAAGAATTTATAATATAGCAAAGCACATATACAATGTAAAGTGAACCAAAGTGGAATAAAAGCGATTTTGTTATAGGCCAATTATCAATTTGGTTGAATACTGTTGCGCCTGCCTGTACAAAGGCAAGAAAATAAATTGAAACTGTGCCGAGTAATAATTCGCTACCCGTCAGAGCAAAATCTTTAACAGTTTTTGATAAAATAAAATAAATTATTGCTAAAATTATAGGACCAAAACCGCCAAAAATCAAACCGCGGTGTAAAAATTCTTTTAAATATTTATTCATTATATTCCCAACCTTTCCTTGACGCTTTTGACACTTCTGCGTGACACATAATCGGTATAGCCATTTTTAAATCTAACCATAAGTGTGCCTGTAATTGCTGCATCAAATCGTTCGATTTTTTTAATGTTTGCTATGCAGGATTTGTTGATTTTTATAAAGTCGGATGATAGGCCTTCTTCAATACTGTAAAGCCGATTTTTGAGCAGAAATTTATCATTTTCGGTTATGGCAAAAACCTTGTTGTTTTCAACTGTAAAGCAATAAATATCGGTTGCTTTTAATTGATAAATCTCATTTTCCTTAAAACCTGTTATTTGCGAAGAATAATCGTTTATAAGTGATTTTATCTGATTTATAAGTTCGGTTTCTTCGTGAGCAAAAATAACGATTTCTTCTTCGCGGTTTTTATCTGTAAAAACTGAAATTTTCAAGTTTAACCACTCCTTATAAAATAATAATACGATATTGACTTTAGTTTTTCAAGTTGTTTAAAGCCAACGGTCATTTTTGTGTTTTGAACGGAAAAATATTGACTTAAGGGCACATATCCGTATAATTAAATTAGTAATTTAAGGAGAAAAATTATGAGAGTTTTCGATAGCAAAATAAAAAAGAATTTTGGCTTTGGCTGTATGCGCCTTCCAATGAACGAAAAAGAAGTTGATTATACCGAATTTTCTAAAATGATTGATGCGTTTATGGAAGCGGGATTTAATTATTTTGATACGGCACACGGTTATTTAAACGGCAAAAGTGAAATCGCTTTGCGTGACTGTCTCGCAAAGCGTTACGACAGGGAAGAATATGTGCTTGTAAACAAACTTTCAAACCATTGTTTTAATAGCGAAAGTGAAATTCGCCCGTTTTTTGAAAATCAACTCAAGTGGTGCGGTGTTGAATATTTCGACATTTATTTAATGCACGCGCAGGATAAAAACAACTTTAAAAAGTATAAAGAGTGCCGTGCTTATGAAACCGCTTTTGACCTTAAAAAAGAAGGTAAAATTAAGCATGTTGGTCTTTCTTTTCACGACACTGCCGATGTTTTGGATGAAATCTTAACTACATATCCCGAAATTGAGATTGTTCAATTGCAGTTTAACTATGTAGACTATGAAGATGCTTCGGTTCAGGGCAGACTTAATTATGAAGTTTGTGTGAAACATAATAAACCCGTTATTGTTATGGAACCTGTACGCGGTGGCAGTCTTGTTAATTTGCCGCCGGCCGCACAAATGATTTTTGACAGCCTAAATGGTGGAAGTAACGCAAGTTATGCTATTCGTTATGCTGCGGGTTTTGATAACATTATTATGACACTTTCGGGTATGGGCAACATGGCAATGATGCTTGATAACATCGGTTATATGAAAGATTTTAAACCTTTAAATGAAAGCGAAAAAAAAGCGGTAAGTGAAGTTTGCAAAATTCTAAAGGCGCAAAATTTGATCAGTTGTACCGATTGTAAATATTGTGTGGCGGGTTGCCCACAGAATATACCAATTCCAACCTTTTTCGCTTGTCTTAATTCACAAAAGGCTTATGGCGGATGGGGAAGTGAAATGTATTATAACATACATACAACCGATGGGATTAAAGCGAGTGACTGTATTGAGTGTGGTATTTGTGAGACCGTTTGTCCGCAGCATTTAGAAATCAGAGAACTTTTGAAAACAGTTGCAAATGAATTTGAAAAATAATTTGAAAAGTGGCGGAATCAGTGATTCTGCCACTTTTTAAATTATGGATGCTTTATATTCACTGGGCGTCATATTGGTAAATTTTTTAAATGATTTTGAAAAATATTGGGGATTATCAAAACAAAGCATATCTGAAATTTGGGTTATATTGTATTTTCCTTCGCGTATAAGCTTTTTTGATTCTTTGATTTTGAGCGAATTGTAGTATTTCATAATACCATTTTTTTGATAACTGTCAAACAGTTTTTTTACCGAGCTTTCGCTTTTACCAACAGCCTTGGCGACATCAGTAATTGTGATTTTGCCGTAGATATTATGTTTTAAAAAGTCGATAATTTCTTTTATATTATACGGAACTTCCACACCGTCGATAACATAACTTCGCCGCATTTTTTTGGTTAAAACATCGGTATGGCGGTAAAGCATTATTAAAAATGCTTCCAATAAATTTTTAGTCATTTGACTGCTTCCAAAGGGAGCGTTTTCCACTTTCACAAGTTTTTGTAAAAGCGGATTTTTTTCATCGGCTAATCGAAAGCAGGAAAGACCTTCACTGAATAAAAGTGATAACATTGCCTTTTCTTCCTGATTGAGTTTGAAAATTTTACCTTCAAAATATTTCATCGCGCTACTTCTACATTCGAAAGTGATTATACTTATATTAGGCGCAGTGCGGTTGTCACCTGATAGATTGTGAAATTCATTTGGTTTGTGAAAGGTCATTTCACCGCTTTTGAGTATAAAACGGTTCTTATCGGCTGTGCAAATCATTTCGCCCTTGTCGATATAAACCATTTCCCAAAAGTCGTGCTGTTCTCCGTCATATTTAAAGTTCTTGGAAATTTCCATATAAAAAATGGTTATAATTTTGCTGACATTAAAACTTTTTTCAAAATTTATGCGTGTAAAATTATCTTTCATATAATCACCAATTATCCGATTTTACACATATTATAACTGATTTTGCACTCCAAATCAATAGGCCAAAAGATATAATTATTATAAAGGGGGTTTTAATATGTATACAGTACTAGCAATAACCTGTCATCCCGATGATATGGAAATCGCCTGTGCAGGAACTTTGCTTAAATGCAAACAACGCGGTGACCGTGTGGTAGTTTGCCATCTTTCGAGCGGTAACTTAGGGCATGAGATTATACCGCCTGATGAGTTAACCGTAATGCGCGCAAATGAAGCAAAGAAAAGTGCCGAAATAGGCGGTTTTGAAATTATGTATGGCGGTTTTAATGACCTTGAGATTTATGATAATAACAAGGAATCGCGAGATAAGGTGGTTGATATTATTAAACAGGTGGATCCTGATTTTATAATTACCCATTCGCCTGATGATTATATGCCTGACCATACTGCAACTGCTAAGCTTGTATTTGATGCTTGTTTTACGGCAACATTGCCGAATTACCACACTAACGCCGTAGGACGAGCAAGACTTGTTCCTGTTTATTATATGGATACATTGGCTGGTGTTAATTTCAATCCAACCGAATATGTTGATGTAAGCGAATTTATTGATGCCAAACTGGAAATGCTTAACTGTCACGAATCACAAATTGTTTGGATGCGTGATCACGATCATATCGATTTTCCTGATATGGTTAAAACCTGTTGCCGTTACCGTGGTTTTCAGTGCGGGGCAGATTATGCTGAAGGCTTTAGACAGTGCCAAGTTTATTTAAAGGGCACGACTAAAAGATTATTACCGTAAAGGAGATATTATTATGGATTTTAATTCCACAGTAAAAGGTTCAGCTTTAGAAGGTTTTTATCCCGCGGGATGGGACTTTGAAAAAATTGACAACTGTATAGATTTACCTGAAAAAATAACAGAAAGACAAGGCTATTGGAATAAAGGCTTCACACCTATACAATGTGAAGACCTTGGTGAATTTGAAGCATATATGGGTCATGAAATTGCACTTCAAATTTCAAATGCTAAAAAGCGCAATGAAAAAATTGCTTTTATTTTGCCCGTTGGACCAATGGGTATGTATAAGTGGGTTGTATATTTCTTAAAAGCATGGAATGTTTCTTGTGAACATGTTTATACCTTTAATATGGATGAATGGGCAGATGGCGATGGCAATACATTATCGCCTGATAATCACGGCTCTTTCCAATATGCTATGGAACAGGCATTGTTTAATCCCTTAGGAGAATTAACAGTTCCTAAAGAACAAAGAAATTTTGCGACAAAAGAAAATTTGCCTACATATCCTGAAAAAATTGCCGCATTAAAAGCTGATGGTGCAAAACTTGTTTTGGTTTATGGTATTGGCAGAATGTGCCATATTGCCTTTTGGGAACCTACTTTTGCGGCTGATTATGAAACTGCAGAAGAATGGGAAAATGCGCCATACCGAATTGGTGCGAAAATTCATCCGCTTACGGTAGAACAAAATGCACTTACAAGCTTTAAGTCAAGAACTACACTTGTGCCTTGCCGCGCAAATACAATCGGCCCTGGCATATTCCTAAAGGCCGATTATGCTATAGGCGGTGCCGACGGTACATTTAACCGCGGTATGCAGTGGCAGGGAATGTCCTTATGGATGACCTTGCGTTACGGTAAAACACCCTGGATTACTTCGACATATATTCCAACCTTACCCGGTAAGCTTTTCTTCCTTAAAGAACTTGCGGGTCCATTAATTGCGGAATGTAACTAGTATGAAAAATAATGGTATTTGCGTTGCAGGAAGCATTTTGGTCGATAAAATCAATGAAATATCTGCTTATCCAAAATGCGGTGAGCTTCAAAAAATCAAAAATGTTGATTTAGCGGTTGGCGGTTGCGTTCCAAATGTCGCAATAGATTTAAAGAAAATAGTTCCCGAACTTTCGGTATCGGCGATTGGTAAAATCGGTAATGACGCCGAAGGTGAATTTATAATTAAAACCCTTAAAGAAAATGGGGTTGATACTTCTAAAATTTCGATTTGTGATTTTAAAAAAACAACCTTTACGGATGTTATGAGTATTTCGGGTGGTCAGAGAACATTTTTTGTTTATCTTGGGGCGGATTCTGATTTTACAGCCGATGATATTGATTTTTCTGAAAATCAACCTAAAATGCTTCATTTGGGATATTTTTTATTACTTGATGCAGTTGATAAAGGCGAAGGACTTAAGATTTTGCAAAAAGCTACTGATTTGGGAATAGAAACTTCTATTGATTTGGTGAGCGAAAACTCTGACCGTTATTCTTTAGTGTTGCCGTGTTTGCCGTATGTAGATTATCTCATTATTAATGAGATTGAAGCGGGCAAATTGACCGGTATAACTCCCGAATACAATAATTTAAAGCAAATTGCAGAAAAACTTTACCAAATGGGTGTTAGGAAAAAGGTTATTATTCATTTTTCCGAAGGCTCTGTTTGTTTATCTGATGAAGGATTTTCCGTTCTTGGTTCGTTTGTTTTGCCAAAGGGATATATTAAGGGCACTACCGGTGCAGGTGATGCTTTTTGCGCTGGTGCTCTTATCGGTATTTATAATAGCAAAACAGATAAGGCAATTATGGAATTGGCTTCTTCGGCTGCGGCAATGGCTTTGAGTAATACTGATGCTACAAGCGGCTTAAAATCTGAAGAAGAAATAAAAGAAATTTGTAAAGAATACGAAAGGGCAAAATTATGCTTGTGAATTTAAATGATGTATTAAAAAAAGCGCAAAAAGAAAATTATGCGGTTGGTTTGTTTAATACTACCGATACGGATATGCTTGAAGCAGTAATTTCGGCAGCAGAAGAACTTAATTCGCCCGTAATTATTGGAACGGCAGAGGTGCTTTTGCCGTATGGCGAATTGAAATTGATTGCACCGTCAATTTTGGCGGCGGCAAAAAGAGCAAAGGTTCCTGTTGTAATGCATTATGACCACGGTCTTACTTTTGACCGATGTATTGAAGCCTTAAAACTGGGTTTTTCGTCAATTATGTTTGACGGCTCGGCGGGGGATTACGAAACCAACCTTGCTGATACTCGTGAAATAGTAAAAATTGCTCATTCTTTCGGCGCAAGTGTAGAAGGCGAAATTGGCCATGTGGGACAGGCAGATTCTAATGATAATTTGCTTTCTGATATGTATACGACAGCCGATGAATCTGAAAGCTATGTAAAAGCAACCGGTGTTGATGCATTGGCTATTGCGATAGGAACTGCGCACGGAGTTTATAAGTCAAAACCGCAGTTAAATCTTGAAAGGCTTCAAGAAATTCGCAATCGTATAGATACACCACTAGTGCTTCATGGCGGTAGCGGCTTATCCGATGACGACTTTAAAAATGCAATTAAGTATGGTATTGCAAAGGTGAATATTTTTACCGATTTATGTCTCGCGGGCGACCGTGCAATGAAAAAGGGTATGGAAACAGGTGTTGGTTATCTCGAAACCAGAAACCTTAAAGTACAGGAAATTAAAGAATCAGTTAAGCGGAAAATATTATTGTTTGGTTCTGAAAATAAAGCGTAATATTAAAACACGGTAGAAACTTGGATGTTTCTACCGTGTTATTTTATTTGACTTTTTTAAGATTTAAAATAAACGCTATTATATAAAGTGAAGCTGCAAGTGAAAAACCAATAACGATTGTAATGATTTTTGGGGCAGCATCATTAGTCGGGGCTTTTGCGGGAACATTTGGTTCGCGGTCTGAAACTATCATAATGCAGTTTGCAATTGGTCGTTCTTGGCCGTCTGACGGACTATTTGCTATCCTAAATTCGCCTGTTTCGGGGTCGCAAATACCCATTTGAGCGCTTCCGCCGCCGTCAAGGTTAATAGCCGAAACACAGCCTTGCTTTTTCATATAATTTGCAAGTTCGGTAAGTGTTAAACCTTTTGATTTTTCACTTCTTCCATCAACCACTACCATAAATACTGTACCATCTTCTTTAATGCCGACGGCGGCGCGTGGGTCTGCATAACCGACTGCGTGCCAACCGCCATTTTTGTCTTCGGTAATAGCTTCGCCCTTGGTAATAAGTGCGCCATAGTCACCGCCGACCGCTTGGTCGAACTGCCTAAGCCGATTTGTGTAATCATATATGTGACCAATAAATGGCTTGCCGTCATTCATAATGCCGAAAAATGAGTTGTATGAGCCGATAGGATTCAAAAGTTTTCCGTCGCGTATGACCATACCTTCGGGTTGGGGGACAGTCATATCCGAACGGTAGAAAAAATCAGCATTCATAGCGGCGTAGACAGTGTATCCGTCACGCTGTGCGGCAGCTACCATATCGGTTAAGGTTTGTTGTCCCTTGGCGCCAATTTGCAATGCCTTAATGTTATCAGGCAGCCCGCAAATAGCATATGCTTTTTTAAGGTCAAGTGTGAGTGAAAAAATATCCGCATTATTGCCGTCGGCATTTATTATGTGGTCTTCATTATAAACAAGACCGTCATAAAGTGGTGTACCTACTGCCTGTGCTGACGCGGTAATTAAAACTGAAATAATTACAAGCGGTATTAAAAGCAAAGTTAAAATGGATTTTTTCATATAATCACCTTTTAATTGAATGTGTAGTTAATGATAACACATTTTTTATAAAAATAAAATAAGAATTTTTTGTTTAAATATTACTATTTACAACGGTCGTTATTATTGATATAATAGATTGAATAAGTCTGTGAGGTGGAATATGGATTACTTTGTGAACCCGTCTTGTTTTGCATCGGCATTTGTAGTACCGACTGAACTTTGCGATAAATATTTAAAGCTTGCAAAAGGCGAACACATAAAGGTTTTGCTTTATATGCTTCGTAACAATAATGATACTTTGTCGGAAGATATTATTGCCGAAAATTTGGCAATGTCGGTTTACGATGTAAAGGAAGCCTTGCTTTTTTGGGCAGATGCGGGCATTTTAATGACAAAAGAAACACCCAAACCCGCAAAGGCTGATAAAAAAGCATATAAAAAAATTGTAAAGCCCACCCGCGACGACGTTATTTTACTAAGTCAGCAAGACCCAAAAATCAAGTGGCTTTTAAATCAGTCGCAGTTTATTTTTGGTCGCAATCTTGCCGAAAGTGAAAGCCAAACACTTATTTGGATTTATCATAATTTGGGGCTTGATATTGATGTGCTTTTTGTTATTTTAAATCATGCTAAAAGTATTAATCGTTTAAAAATTTCATTTATCCAGTCCTTGGCTATTGAATGGCTTGATAAGGGCATTGATACTGTTGCCGCCGCTGACGAAGAACTTCGTATGATGGCATCACACGACCTTGCATGGTCAATGGTGCGCTCGGCGTTTGGCTTGCCACCCCGCAAGCCCACTAAAAAAGAAAGTGAACTTGCTTGTCTTTGGGTTAATGAATGGCAAATGTCTAAAGAAATGCTTGAAGCGGCGTATGATGTATGCGTTGATGCTAAGGGTACAGTGATATTTGCATATATAAATACAGTGCTTAAGACTTGGCACGATAGCGGTTATAAAGCGCCTGCTGACATTATAAAAGACGGCAAAAAGGAAAAGAGCCACGGTGGCGCTTATGACCTTGATTTGTTTGAAGAAATGCTAAATGCGAAGGAATAAAAAATGATTACTAAAGAACTTACATATAAAAAGGCTTTTGAGATTAAAAATAATGCTTTAAAGGAAAAAAAGGCGCGTCGCAATATGCTTTTAAATGCAGCGTATGCTACTAATCCGCGTCTTGTTGATATAGACCAAGAATTATCGGCTATCGGCGCTCAAATAGCCATTACTGCACTTTCGGGTGATGAGCAAAAGGTTGCAGTGCTCAAAAAGAATTCTGTTGCACTTACTAAAGAAAAAAACGCAATTCTAAAAAAAGAATTAGTTACGGATATAGAATATGACTGCATGATTTGTAAGGATAGCGGATATATCGGCGGTAAAGTTTGCGAATGTGTAAAGAAAATTGCTGCAAAGATTATTGTTGAAGAACTTAAAAATCAAATGCCGCTTGAAGATTGCACCTTTGAAAATTTTGATTTAAATTATTACAGCAAGGATGGGGAAAATGCGCGTAAGCGTATGACTGCAATTTTGAAGCTTTGCAAAGAATATGTTAATAATTTTAATTCAAATACATCTGAAAATCTTTTGTTTATGGGAGCACCAGGTCTTGGCAAAACCCATTTGACACTTGCAATTGTTTCGGGTGTTGCTGATAAAGGGTTTATACCTTTTTATGGTCCGGCTGAAAACCTTTTCACACTTGTTTCTAATGAGAGATTTTCGGGAGAAAACAAGGGAAGCTATCAGGCAATGCTAGACTGTGATTTATTGGTAATTGATGATTTGGGTACTGAATTTATTAACGAATTTTCGCGTTCAATACTTTATAATCTTATCAATAGCCGTTTGCTCTCTAAAAAGCCGACTATTATTAATACAAATCTTACTATGAAAGAAATTGCCGATCGTTACGGCGAGCGAATCGCATCGCGTCTTATTGGCGGCTATAATGCTAATAAGTTTATTGGCAAGGACATAAGACAACAAAAGTTTCTAGAAGAAAACAGAGGGATTTAATTGCAAATTAAAAGATATTATGCTGGCAGTTATGATGTTTCCGTTATCGGTGGCGGTCACGCAGGAATAGAAGCGGCGTTAGCTTCCGCTCGCCTTGGCTGTAATTCAATTATGTTTACAATTACTGCTGACTGGATAGGGAATATGCCGTGCAATCCGTCAATCGGCGGTACCGCAAAGGGACATTTGGTGCGTGAAATTGACGCTTTAGGCGGCGAAATGGGCAAAGCGGCGGACAAAACCACCCTTCAAAGCCGTATGCTTAATCTTGGTAAGGGTCCCGCTGTTCATTCTTTGCGTGCTCAAATTGACCGCCGTGCATATAGCGAATATATGAAACACGCGGTTGAATTACAACCTAATTTAGATGTTAAACAGTGCGAAATTGTGACTGTGGAAAAGCAAGATGACGGCTGGCACCTTGTTTCAAATTTGGGTGCTGAATTTATTTCAAGGGCGGTTATTTTAGCTACAGGTACTTTCCTTGGCGGTCGTATTTATGTTGGCGAAGTTAATTTTGAAAGCGGTCCTGACGGGGCTTTTCCATCAAACCGTTTGGCTGAATGTTTAAAAGAAATTGGTGTTCCGCTTCGTCGTTTTAAAACGGGTACACCTGCGCGTGTTTTACGCGATAGTATCGATTTTTCTGAACTTGAAGTTCAACCGGGTGATGAAAAGGTTGTTCCGTTTAGTTACCAAACAAAAGAGTTGCCCGAAAATAAGGTTGTTTGTCATATTGGTTACACTAATGATGACACCAAAGAAGTTATTTTATCCAATATTGACCGTTCACCCTTGTATGCGGGTGAAATTGAAGGCGTAGGACCCCGTTATTGCCCAAGTATTGAAGATAAAATTGTGCGTTTTTCGGATAAAAAGCGCCATCAGTTTTTTGTTGAACCTTGTGGTGAAAACACCGAAGAAATGTACCTTCAAGGTATGTCTTCATCACTGCCCGAAGAAGTTCAGGTGCAGTTTTATAAAACTATTCCAAGCCTTAAAAATGTTAAAATTATACGCAATGCTTATGCGATTGAATATGACTGTATCGACCCGTCTGCTTTAAAGGCAACCCTTGAAATGAAGGCGTTTGACGGGCTTTACGGTGCGGGTCAGTTCAATGGTTCTTCGGGTTATGAAGAAGCCGCTGCACAGGGTCTTATTGCGGGTATAAATGCTGCTTTAAAGGTGCAAGGTAAAGAACCGCTTGTGCTTTCCCGCGCATCATCTTATATCGGCACACTAATTGATGATTTAGTTACAAAAGGCTGTGCCGACCCTTATAGAATGATGACTTCCAGAAGTGAATACCGTCTTGTTTTAAGGCAGGATAATGCCGACGAACGCTTAATGCCAATTGGTTACGGATTAGGCCTTATTTCACAGGAAAATTATGATGAATTCACCCTTCGCACACAGCAAAAAAAGGATGAAATTGAGCGCCTTAATTCCACCTTTATCGGTCCGCAAGAAGCACTTAATAATTTATTGGAAGAGCGTGGCACAGCACCTATGACAACGGGTATGCGCCTTGCTGATTTGGTTAAAAGACCGCAGCTTTCATATAAAGATTTAGCACCGTTTGATAATGCGCGCCCCGAACTTTCCGACGCGGTGTGCGAAAAGGTTGAAACCGAAATTAAGTATGAAGGTTATATAAGCCGTCAACAAGCGCAGATTAACGAAATGCTTCGTCTTGAAAACAAACTTATCCCTTTGGACATTGATTATGAAAAAATCACAGGTCTTCGTTTGGAAGCAATAGAAAAACTCAATAAAATTAGACCCACTAATATTGGTCAGGCATCGCGAATTTCGGGTGTTAGCCCTGCCGATGTTACGGTTTTGCTTATTTATTTATCAAAGTAATTTAAGCCCCGATTATTGGTCGGGGCTTAAATATTTACGGTTTATTCACATTTTGTTACCGTTTTTGAAATAAAATATAATTAAAATACACTTCATAAGGAGTGAAAAAATTGGACGATTTTAATTTCTATAATAATGACTTTGAAACCCCTAAAACCGAACCGATTTATAAACCACAAACCGAAAAACCAAAAGCAAGGTTCAGTATTTTAACTGTTGTTGTGGCGGCAATTGTTGCGGGTTTTGTTGGTATTTCAGGTGCGGTTATTACAACGGCATTTTTTTGGAATCAGGATAAAAATGCCAAGACCGAGCACCTTGATTTGGAAAATAACAATATAAACATTAGTGTTGATGAACAGGCGCTTTCGGTTGTTGAAGCGGTTGCTAAAAAGGTTACACCTTGTGTTGTTGGTATTCGCACAACTACATCGGTTAACAGTTTTTTTGGTAATCAGCAAGAATCATCGGGCGAAGGCAGTGGTGTTATCTATAAGCAAGACGGCTATATTATTACCAATTACCATGTAATAGAAGATGCTGTTGTTAATTCGCGTAATACAAAAATCGAAGTGTTTTTGGATGCTTCTGCCGAAAATTCATATATCGCTACGGTGGTGGGTTATAACATTTCTGCTGACTTGGCAGTTATAAAAATCAATGTTACGGGGCTTCCTGTTATCGAAATAGCCGATTCTGAAAAGGTTAAGGTTGGACAGTATGTTATAACTGTTGGAAATCCTGGCGGTCTTGAATTTATGGACAGCGTGACCTACGGTGTTATAAGCGGTCTTGACCGTGTAGTTTCAAGCGATAGCGATATTGGTTTGATTCAAACTGATGCCGCAATCAACCCCGGTAATTCGGGCGGTGCATTGGTTGATACAACAGGTAAGCTTGTGGGTATTAACAGTTCTAAAATTGTTTCGGAAGAGTTTGAAGGTATGGGTTTTGCAATTCCTTCAAACGAAACGGTTGAAATTTGCGAAAAGATAATTTCAAAAGAAAACTCACCTGAACCGTATATAGGTATTACTTTAAGTGAAAAATATACCGCTGAAGTTTTGCAGTTCTATGGCTACCCCAAGGGTGCGGTTGTTTTAAGTGTTTATAGCGGCAGTCCGGCTTATCAGGCAGGTCTTCGTAAAGGTGATATTATCACCGAATTTGGTGGCACCGAAATTAACGATTTTAAGGTTTTGGAAAAACTAATGTCAAATTGTCAGCCCGAACAAAAGATTAATGTTAAACTTTACCGCAGCGGCAGATATTATACAACAACTATTACGGTTGCTTCTAATAATGCAATAGGATAAAATTTTATGACACTTTCAAAGTATTTGAAAGTGTCATTTTTTTGTTGACCTAATGTGAAATAGGGGATATAATAGCATTTAAGAGGTGTTTAAATGAAACGCTTAATGATAGTTGTTCCTTGCTATAACGAGCAAGAGGTTTTTGAAAGTACTTTAGCCGAGCTTTCAAATTTGCTTTTCGAACTTATTAAGAAACAAAAAATTGCTAAAAACAGCGGTATTATGTTTGTAGATGACGGCAGTTGTGATGATACCCGCTGTCTTATTTGTGACGCTTATAAAAAATACAGTCATATTTATGCGGTTAATCTAGCGGGTAATGTTGGCCACCAAAATGCACTTATGGCAGGGCTTCAAACTGCGGCAGATTTATGCGATGTTACCGTTACAATCGATGCTGATTTACAGGATGATATTGCGGTTATTGAAGAAATGATTGATAAATTTAATAGTGGTTGCGATGTGGTTTACGGTGTTCGTAATAACCGTAAAACCGATGGCTTTATTAAGCGCACCACCGCCAATGCTTTTTATAAATTAATGAAATGGCTTGGTGCTAAAACCGTTGATAATCACGCCGATTTTCGACTGTTAAGCAGTCGTGCAGTAAAAGCACTTTTGCAGTATGAAGAACGCAATTTGTTTTTGCGTGGTATTGTTACTCGACTTGGTTATAAAACCGACTGTGTCTATTATTCACGCAAAAAACGAATGGCAGGGAAGACAAAATATCCGTTCGGGAAAATGCTTTCT
Organism: Acutalibacteraceae bacterium; assembly: GCA_045611605.1. Lineage (GTDB taxonomy): Bacteria > Bacillota > Clostridia > Oscillospirales > Acutalibacteraceae > UBA737. The sequence continues at coordinate 19,979 of JAZKXN010000020.1, read as the reverse complement.
TTTGCGGTTGAAGGTATAACTTCATTCTCGGTAAAGCCCCTTAAAATGATTATGGCACTCGGCCTTTTTATAATTTTTTGTTCACTTTTGGCAATTATTTATGTGCTTGTATCTTTCTTTGTGGGACACGCAAACGCTGGTTGGCCGTCGCTTATGATTTCAATTTGGTTTTTAGGTGGTGTACAACTGTTTTCAATCGGTCTTGTGGGTGAATATATTGGCAAGATTTATATAGAAACCAAAAAGCGTCCGCGATATAATATTGAGGAAATTTTAATTCATAATGAAGAATAATTTTTTAAAAAAATATAAAGAGCCATTGCTTTATATCGCGTTTGGAATTGCTACAACTTTAGTGAATTTTATTGCATATTTTTTGTTTTCAAAACTGAGTTTTTCAACGGCAATTTCAACCGCTTTAGCGTGGTTTTTGTCGGTGCTTTTTGCGTTTTTAACTAACCGAAAATATGTTTTTAACGCCGAAAAAAGTGGCTTTTTAAAGCAGCTTTTCGGCTTTTTTACAATGCGAATTGCAACGGGTATTTTAGACCTGTTTATAATGGTTTTGTTTGTTGATCTGTGGAGATTTAACGACCTTGCAATAAAGATTTTTAGCAATATTTTGGTTATAATTTTAAACTATATTTTCAGCAAGTTTTTGGTTTTTAAAAATAAAAAATAAATTTAATAAAAAATTTACAAAGTCCAATGAATTTCATTGGGCTTTTTACTTGCATTATTATTAAATATATAGTATAATAAATTGATTATAAATTAAGGAGATATTTTCTTTTTGAAAAACATTGCAATTACTACCGATTTTTCAGAGCAAACCACCTACACTAAAAGGGTGCGCGAGCTTGCTTTAAATATTTACGGCACTAAGCCAAAAGCCTGTGTTAATACCTTTGGCTGTCAGCAAAATGTTAGCGATAGTGAAAGACTTAAGGGTATGCTGTGTGCCTGCGGATACGAAATTGTTGACGAGATGGAAAATGCTGATTTTATTATCTTTAACACCTGTGCTGTTCGCGAGCACGCCGAAATGCGTGTTTTCGGTAACATAGGTATGACTAAAAAGATTAAAGCTGACCGCCCGAACATGGTTGTTGCGGTTTGCGGTTGTATGGCTCAGCAGGAACATATAGCACAAAAGTTAAAACGCAGTTACCCGTATGTTGATATTGTAATGGGTACACATGTTTTCCACCGTTTGCCTGAATTTTTGTATAAACGCCTTTCGGGTTCACCCCGTATTTTTGAGCTTTCGATGGATAACAATACCATTGTTGAAGAAATACCAATTAAGCGTGACGGCACCTTTAAGGGCTGGCTTCCGATAATGTACGGTTGCAATAATTTTTGCACCTATTGTATTGTTCCTTATGTAAGGGGCAGGGAACGCTCACGCGAGCCCGAAAAAATTCTTGCCGAGTTTAAGGAAATGGTTCAAAACGGTTGTAAGGATATAACCCTTTTGGGTCAGAATGTTAACTCATATGGTAAGGGCTGTGAGCACGGTGTAAATTTTGCGAAGCTTCTTCGAATGCTCAATGATGTTGAAGGTGAGTTTGTTATAAGGTTTATGACATCACACCCGAAGGACTGCACGGTTGAACTTTTGGACACTATAAGGGACTGCAAAAAGGTAACCCGCCATTTGCATTTACCTTTTCAAAGCGGTAGCAGTAAAATCTTAAAGCGAATGAACCGCTATTATGACCGCGAAGGTTATTTAGAACTTATTAAAAATGCAAAAGAACGCTTGCCCGATGTTGATTTAACAAGTGATATTATCGTTGGCTTCCCCGGTGAAACTTATGAAGACTTTAAAGAAACGGTAAGCCTTGTAAATGAAGTTAAGTTTGCTTCGCTTTTCACATTTATTTATTCCAAACGCAACGGTACACCTGCCGCTATAATGGACGACCCAATAACCCGTGAAGAAAAGGGTAAGTGGTTTGACGAGCTTTTAAAGGCGCAAGAAGAAGTTGCAAAGGAAAATATTAATAAATATATCGGCAAAACATATCGCGTATTATGTGATGATTTCGGAAGTCGTGACGGCTATATGACAGGTCACACAAACGGTACCGCGGTTATTGAATTTAAAGCAGATGAAAAACTGCTTGGCAGTTTTACAGATGTAAAGGTTTTAGGGTATGAAAACGGCCTTTACGGTGAAATTATTAATAATTAATTTTTTATAAAAGAGGTTTTAAAAATGGACGTAATTGAAGTAACAAGAGAATTAGGTAAAGCAATTCAGGCTGATGAACGCTTTGTTCGTTACGCAAAGGCTCGCCTAGCAAATGATGCTGATGTTGATTTACAGAATGCTATTGGCGAATTTAACATTAAGAGAATGGAACTTGAAAAAGCAGTAAGCGAAGAAGCTAAGGATGAAGTTTTAGTTAAAAAGCTTAATGAAGAACTTCGCGAAAGCTATGGCAATATTATGGCTAATCCTGCTATGGTTGAATATAACACTGCAAAAGCAATGCTCGACCAAATGGTTAACGAAATTAATACCATTATCTCAAAGTGCCTTGACGGTGAAGACCCTGCTACTTGTGAAGTAAGTGACGGTTGTACCGGTAGCTGTGCTACTTGCGGCGGTTGCCACTAATTTTCAATAAATTTTAAAGAAAGGAAGTTTAAAATGGCTGAATTATCGCCGATGATGCGACAATATAACGATATTAAAGCACAAAATGAAGATAGTATTTTGTTTTTCCGCGTGGGCGACTTTTACGAAATGTTTTTCGAAGATGCCAAAAAGGCTTCCGAAGAATTAGATTTAGTTTTAACAGGTAAGGAATGCGGTTTGGAAGAACGCGCACCGATGTGCGGTGTTCCTTTTCACAGCTGTGAAGCGTATATTGCCCGTTTGGTTGAAAAAGGCTATAAGGTTGCAATTTGTGAACAGGTCGAAGACCCCGCAACCGCAAAGGGTCTTGTAAAGCGCGATATTATTCGCACGATTACCCCCGGTACTGTGCTTGAAGACAGTATGCTTGACGAAGGTAAAAACAATTACCTTGCTGCTATTGCATTATGTGATGGTGAAATTGGTCTTTGCTTTACAGATGCTTCAACAGGTGAATGTCACGCTACTGCTTTATCCGAAGAAAACTTTCAAATTAGACTGATTGATGAAATTGCGCGTTTTAACCCGCGCGAAATTCTTGTGGCGGAAGATTTTAATTTAAAAGCCCCCACAGTTTCAAATTACCTTGAACAAAATTTTGATGGTATGGTTACTATCCGTGAAAAAGCAAGTTTTAGTTTGACCGTTACCGAAGATTTAATTTTAAAACACTTTAATGTTATAAGTGTTGAAAATGTTGGTCTTACAAAAAACGGTGCGGCGGCTTGTGCTTTTGGTGTGGCTTTACAGTACCTTTACGAAACGGGCGTTAACGGCCATGTTTCGGTTAATGAAATTGATGTTTACACAGGCAGTCAGTTTATGCGCCTTGATACAACCGCTGTCCGCAACCTTGAGCTTTGCGAAACAATGCGTACCAAGTCGAAAAAAGGCTCGCTTTTGTGGGTGCTTGATAAAACCAAAACCGCAATGGGCAAACGCCTTATAAGAAATTGGGTTTCGCAACCGCTTTTAAGTATTACTGCAATAGGTCTTCGCCAAAACGCGGTGGACGAGCTTGTTAGCGATACAATTCTGCGCGGTGAAATTGTTGAAAGTTTAAGTGGCATTCGCGATATTGAACGCTTAATGACCAAGGTCGTTTACGGCTCTGCCAATGCTAAAGACCTTTTGAACCTTTCCTATACTGCGCAAAAATTCCCAACCCTTAAGGCGTTACTTCAAAATTCAAATTGCAGAATGCTTAAGGATATTTATAACGAAATTGACACACTCCAAGATATTGCCGCGCTTATCGATGAAGCAATTAATCCCGAAGCGCCTGCAACGGTCAGGGAGGGTAATTTGATTAAAGACGGTTACAGTGAACTTGTTGACACACTCCGTCACGATATGAATGCGGGTACAGGCGTTCTTGCTGAAATTGAAGCCAGAGAAAAAGAACGCACAGGCATTAAAAACTTGCGTGTTCGTTATAACAAGGTTTTCGGTTATTATATCGAAGTTACAAATTCGTTCCTTGATAAAGTTCCCGAAGATTATATCAGAAAACAAACCCTGACAAATGCGGAACGCTTTATTACCGAAGAACTTAAAGAAATCGAAAAACGCGTGTTAACTGCAAAAGACCGCATTGTTCAGGTTGAATATGAAATATTTGATACTGTCCGCAAAAAGACGGCGGCAGAAGTTGTCCGTTTCCAAAAAACTGCTGGTGCTATTGCAAAACTTGATGTTTTGTGTTCCTTCTCTAATGTTTCGGCAGATAATCATTATTGTCGTCCGCTTGTTAATAACAGCGGTACAATCCGTATTAATGACGGTCGTCACCCTGTTGTTGAACAGGTTTTGCGCACACCCTTTGTTTCAAATGATACTTTGCTCAATATGCAGGATGACCGTTGTGCTATAATAACAGGTCCTAATATGGCGGGTAAATCGACATATATGCGACAGGTTGCAATTATTACACTTATGGCGCAAATAGGTTGTTTTGTCCCTGCCAAGAGTGCAGAAATCGGTGTTGTTGATGCAATTTTCACCCGTGTTGGCGCATCTGATGATTTGGCATCAGGTCAGTCAACATTTATGGTTGAAATGAGCGAAGTTGCTTACATACTTAAAAATGCCACAAAACACAGCCTTTTAATTCTTGACGAAATAGGTCGCGGCACATCTACTTTTGATGGTATGTCAATCGCGCGCGCTGTGCTTGAATTTGTGGCTGATAAGAAAAAACTTGGCGCAAAGGCTTTGTTTGCAACCCATTATCACGAGCTCACCCAAATGGAAAATGAACTTTCGGGTGTTAAGAATTATAATATCGCCGTTAAAAAACGCGGTGATGATATTACTTTCCTTCGCCGTATCGTTCGCGGTGGCGCTGATGACAGTTACGGTATTGAAGTTGCAAAGCTAAGCGGCATTCCCAATGCGGTTATTGAACGCGCTAAGGAAGTACTTCGTATGACCGAAAATGAAGGCCTTGTAACCTACAAAACTGTTAGTGATAACGATATGCAAATGTCTTTTGAAATGCAGTCTGCACAGGATATTTTAAAAGACCTTAAAGCAATAGATGTTAATACTTTAACTCCTATTGAATCAATGCAGATTTTGTTTGACATCTGCAAAAAAGCTAAAGAACTTTAAAAGTGAGGTGTAAATATGCCAAAAATTAATGTTTTGCCAAAAAATGTGGCAGAGCTTATCGCCGCGGGTGAAGTGGTTGAAAGACCTGCATCTGTTATAAAAGAACTTATTGAAAACTCAATCGACGCAGGTGCGAATACTATAACTGTTGAAATTCAAAACGGCGGTATTTCTTATATGCGCATTACCGATAACGGTTGCGGTATTTCAAAAGATGATGTGCCCTTGGCATTTTTACGCCACGCAACCAGCAAAATTAAGGAAGATAACGATTTAAATTATATTTCAACGCTTGGCTTCCGCGGTGAAGCCTTGGCGGCGGTTTCATCAGTTTCGCGTGTTGAAATGCTCACTTGCAGCGAAAATGAAGAAATTGGCACACACTATATTATCGAAGGCGGACAGGAAACCCTTTATGAAGAAGCAGGCTGCCCTAAAGGTACAACTATTATAATACGCGATTTGTTTTATAACACCCCTGCCAGAATGAAGTTCCTTAAAAAGGATGTTTCCGAAGCAAATGCCTGTGCGGCGGTGGTTGACCGTATTGCGCTTTCGCATCCCGAAATTTCGATAAAGTTAATTCGTGACGGTAAGCAAACCCTTAACACTTCGGGCGACGGGCAAATCAAAACCGCCGTTTATAGCGTTTTGGGCCGTGAATTTGCAAATTCGCTTATTGGTTGTGACGGTGAATATAGTGGCATTACAGTTTCGGGTCTTATATGTAAACCTGTCGCTTGTAAACCGACAAGAAATAATCAGTTTACATTTTTAAACGGCCGTCTTGTTCGTTCGGGCACAATTATTGCCGCGGTTGAGCAAGCTTATAAAAACAGCGCAATGATTGGCAAATTTCCCGTATTTGTGCTTTATGTTAATGTTCCGTATGATACGGTTGATGTCAATGTTCATCCCGCAAAAACCGAAGTGCGTTTTTCGGATGAAAAGCGTATTTTTGACAGTGTTTATGCTGCGGTTAAAAATGCATTATCAAAAGGGGATACACGCCCCGAAATCAAAATGGCTGAGCCTACTTTCAACCGTTTTGAACGAATGACAACCGAACAGTTTAAGCAAACGGTAATTAAGACCGAGCCTATTAAAGAAACTCTAAAACCTGAACAGGCTAAAATTTTTACTGAACCTATAAAGCCTGTTATTAAAGAAGAACCGAAAACTTTTGTTTTTGAATCACCAAAAAATACAACCTTTGCGGATACTTACTCTTATGTTGGTAATGACGGCAAAAAGACTGAGCCGATTTATATTCCAAAATCTAAACAAAAAGATGTTTTGATTGAAAGGGAACTTGATGAAATAATCGATGAAGACAAGCCGGTTATCACAGTTATAGGTCAAGCGTTTAACACTTACATCATTGTTCAAATGAATGATAGCATTTTTATGATTGATAAACACGCCGCACACGAACGCATTTTGTTTAACAAACTTAAAAATGAGCACAAAATTGAAGTTCAAGCACTTTTGACACCAATAACCGCTAATCTTCAAAAGGATGAATATAACGCGATTATAAATAATCTTGAGTTGCTTTTATCGGCAGGCTTTGAAATTGATGATTTTGGCGCATCTACCGTTGCGGTACGCGCAATTCCCACAACTCTTGTTGGGGAAGATATTGTGTCACTGCTTTCTGAAATGGCAGAAAGTCTTATAACCACAAAATCAGTACAAATTGAAAGGGAAGAAAACCTTTTCCATACAGTTGCTTGTAAGGCGGCAATTAAAGCGGGAAGCCAAACAAGTATTACCGAAATGAAGGATTTGGCAGAAAAGGTATTACTTTCTAAGGATATTATGTATTGTCCACATGGTCGCCCAGTGGCTTACGAAATAAAGAAAAGGGAACTTGAAAAACAGTTCGGCAGAATACAGTGATAAAAGCTTTATTTATTGTCGGCCCGACCGCTTCGGGCAAAACTGATTTGAGTATTTCCTTGGCAAAGGCTTTAAACGGCGAGATTATATGTGCGGATTCAATGCAAATTTATAAGGGGATTCATGTGGCATCTGCCGCACCCGATGATAGTGAAAAAGACGGTGTGCCACATCACTTGTTCGAGTTTTTAAGTTTGGATGATGAATACTCGGTTGCTGATTATGTAAAAACCGCTAAAAGCGTTATAAGTGAAATTTCTTCACGCGGCAAATTGCCGATAATTGTGGGCGGAACGGGGCTTTATGTTTCTTCCTTGCTTGACAATATTGAATATATTGAGCAAGATGCTGACCCTGTACTTCGCCAAAAGCTTGAAAACAAGTTCGATGAAATTGGTGCTCAGGCAATGCTCTTGGAACTTAAAGAATTTGACAGTGAAAGCGCTGAACGGCTTCACCCGAATAACCGTCGCAGAATTATTCGTGCGTTTGAAGTTTATTTACAGACGGGAAAAACTATTACTGAGCAAAATATATTATCTCGTCAAACCCCATCGGATATTGAGCCGCTTGTTATTGGTATAACCTATAAAAACCGTGAACTTTTGTATGAAAGAATTAATCGCCGTGTTGATATAATGCTTTCAAACGGCCTTTTTGAAGAAGCAAAGCAAACGGTTGGTAATAATAAAAAAGGTGGTTTTCAGGCGATAGGGCATAAGGAACTTTATCCCGCAGTATTGGGTGAAGATACCTGTGATAACTGCGCTGAACATTTAAAACAACAAACCAGACGCTACGCCAAACGGCAGCTTACTTGGTTTAACCGAGATGAACGGATCAATTGGGTGTATCCCGATGAAGATAACGACTGTTATTATACAGCCTTAAATTTAGCAAAAGATTTTTTAAAGGAGTGAAAGGCTTATGAAAAAGAATGCGCTGATAAAATTTGCAATTATTTTTGTTGCGGCAGCGTTTTTAATTAATCAGGCAGTTGCTGCCTTTTATAAGCCTGTTACTACTGAAAGTGCCGTTTTTTATACGGCAAACAACGGTTTTAAAATAACCGGTGTTATTGTAAGAAATGAAATACTTGTTACAAACGATAACGCCGGTGTTTTGCACTTTATGATTGATGATGGTGAGCGCGTTTCCAAAAATGGTGTTATTGCTAATATTTACGGCAGCGAATCGGCATCAATTACATTAAGTCAAATGCAATCGGTTCAAAATAAAATTAACGATATTAATGATATCTTGTCTTTTAATGACCTTGAAGCCGCTAATCTTGAACTTATAAACACCCGTGTTAATGATAAACTGAATTCACTTGTGTTATCGACTTCTGCGGACAATTTTGATGATGTTCAGGCAAAAAGCGAAGAATTGCTCTTTGCATTGAACAGACGACAGGCGGCACTTGGTGACACATCTACTTTCGCAACACAATTAGAAGCCTTAAATAACCAACTATCAAACCTTCAGTCCGGACTTACGGGTGTTAAGGGGGAAGTAAGGGCAAGCGCATCGGGTTATTTTCTTTCTAAAACAGACGGATACGAAGGTGTTTTAAGTGTTAATAATTTGTCGGGCATAACGGCTGAGTTTTTAGATGGTCTAAAAGCTGATAAAACTGCGGGAAATGTTGTCGGTAAAATTGTTTCGGACTATGAGTGGTATATTGCCGCCAAGGTTTCTATAAATGATTCACATAACTATAAAGCCGGTGATTCGCTTAAAATTTATACATCTGTAAAATCATCTCCGGTTTTACCTGTAACTGTCAAACAAGTTAACACATCAAACGATTCTCAAAGCGCGGTAATCGTTTTTGCGTGTAGTGAAATGAATTCCGAACTTGCATCTATGCGAAGCGGACCCATGACAGTCGTAAGCCGCGAATATAGCGGACTTAAAGTGCCTAAAAAGGCATTGCGTGTGGTTGATGGTGTTAAGGGCGTCTATATTGTTAAAGGTATGCAGGCTAAGTTTGTTCCGGTCGATATTTTGTATTCTACCGATAATATGATGATTTGTAAAAAGTCTGACGAAGACGGTATGCTTCGTTTGTATGATCAGGTTATTGTGAAAGGAAGAAGCCTTTATGATGGAAAAATTATCGGCTAAGGAATTTGATTTAAATTTTAAAGCCGTTAATGAAAAATTAGATGCCGCTTTAATAAAAGCAGGAAAGAAGCGTAACGATGTTATTTTACTTGCTGCAACAAAAACGGTCGATGTTGATACTATTAATTATGCTATAGAAAAAGGCATTGCCTATATTGGTGAAAACAAGGTGCAGGAGCTTTTATCAAAGCAAGACAGCATAATAAATGTTCATCATCACTTTATCGGTCATTTGCAGACTAATAAGGTAAAGGATATAATCGACAGGGTTGAGCTTATTCATTCAGTTGATTCACTTAAGCTTGCTAAGGAAATATCCAAACAGGCAGAAAAGAAAAATAAGGTTATGGATATTTTATTAGAAGTGAACATAGGTGATGAAGAATCAAAATGGGGTTTTGACCCTAGCGAGCTTGAAGCTTCTATTAAAGAAATCTCGTTACTTTCTAATATTCGTATTTGCGGTATTATGGCTATTCCGCCAATTTGTAATGAACCTGAAGAAAACCGCAAATATTTTCGGCAAATGCATCAAATCTTTATTGACTTAAAGAGTAAAAACATAGATAATTGTTTTATGAACATTCTTTCAATGGGTATGTCGGATGATTTCGATGTTGCTATTGAAGAAGGCGCCAATCTTGTAAGAGTGGGTACTGCTCTGTTCGGAAAACGTTATTATATTTAAACAAAAAATTAAAATAAAGTGAGGACTAAAAAATGGGTATTTTTGACAGCATCAAAAACATTATGACAATTCCTGAGGAGGACGAAATCGACAACGAAACTGAAGTGGTTGAAGAAGCACCCAAGAAAAAACCGCAACCCGAAGTTAAGCGTGATACTACACCCCGTGTTATCGGCGGTAAGGCTAAGAATGTACAGGCAAACGGTATGCAGGTTGTGCTTGTAAAACCTGAACGCTTTGAAGATGTTACAGGTATTGCCGATCATCTTAATGCTAAAAAGACAGTTGTTTTAAATCTTGAAGTTTGCGATCGCGATGTTTCAAGACGCATTATCGACTTTTTAAGCGGTGCAGCTTATGCTAATCACGGCAATATTCGCAAGGTTGCAGTTTCAACCTTTATTATTGTTCCCGCTGATGTTGATGTTATGGGCGAATTAATGCTTGAAGAATTAGACGAAGGCCGTATGTACTTTTAATGGAAAGTGAAATACTTATTGCCCGAATAAACGATACTTTTGATATTTCGCAAAAAACTGCCAAACCAAAATTCTTTGGTTTTTTAAGAAGAGAAGAAGCTGTTTTGGCGCAAAGAACTTTGGATAACCGCGGTGCGGATTATGTTCTTTTTGGTGGTTATGAAGGCGCCGAAAGGGTTATGCTTGGTTGCTTGCCTGATTGGTGCGATGAAGCTGATTTTCCAATATCGGCGGTCACTTTCTTATATCGAGATAGTGATGTGCTTCGACACCGCGATTTTCTTGGTGCTTTAACTGCGCTTGGTATAACACGCGAGAGTATAGGCGATATTTTGGTTGAAAACGGCCGTGCGGTTGCATTTTTTAAAAATGAAGTGTTGTCTTTTGTGCTTTTAAATATCGATAAAATCGGTAGAGTAGGGGTCAAAGTAAGTGAAGGTTTTACTATGCCCTTGCCACAGTCTGACAGTCTTATTGAATCAACCGTTACAGTGTCGTCTTTAAGGCTTGACTGTGTGGTATCTGCTGTTTGCGGTGTTTCGCGAAATAAGGCAAACGAGCTTATTGATATGGGCTTTGTTATGGTAAATTCTGTTCAGTGTGAAAAGTCAACCAAACAGGTTGCCGATGGCGATGCAATATCGGTAAGGGGAAAAGGTAAGTTTATTATCGGCAATACTGTCTTAAAAACTAAAAAAGACAGAACGGTTTTAAAATTCAAAAAATATTTTTAAAGGAGTTAACAAACAAGATGTTTACTGCTGAAGAAATTAAAAATGTAAGTTTTTCAAAATCAATGAGCGGTTACAAAACTGAAGAAGTTGAAGTATTTCTTGACAAGGTGGAAGCCGACTATCAGAATTTTGAATCAATAATTAATGAATATAAGGCGGAAGTTGCAAGATTACAGAACGAAATTGATACTGCTGAACATTCTAAAAACAGTATTCAAAGTGTTCTTTTAAACGCACAAAAACTTGCCGAACAGATTGTTGCTGACGCTCAAAGGCAAAGTGACGAAATGATTAAAAATGCAGAAGCGAATGTGGCTGCTTTAGCCCAGCAGGAAAAAGAAATTGCCACAACATTTGAAATTAAGGCGGCAGAGCGTAAGGCTAATTTGGAAAATGAACTTGAACAAATGGTTAAGAATGCTAAAATTCAGGCTGACAGTATTGCTGCTGCCGCAAATGACAGCGTTCAGAGACAACAGGTTTTATTTGATAAGCTAAAGCTTGAAGTTGCAGCATTTAAATCTGCAGTTACTTCAAAATATAAAGAGCATCTTAGCATTTTGCAGGAAATTCCTGATGCAGTACAAATGGACCCCGAAAGAATGGCTAGTGTTATTACCGCCAAACTTAACGAAGTTCCTTCTGTTGAAAGTTTTATTAAACCTGCTCAGCAGCCCGAAACCGTTTCGGATATTGATGATAACGGTTTTTCTGTTGCAGAACCCAGTGAGAAAGAATAAACCAATACCTTAGGAGGGTATATTTTGATTTCATATATTCTTGCGTTAACCGTAGGCGCGCTCGTGTTGGCGGTTGACCAATATACAAAATATTTCATAATGACAACCTTTGAACTCGGTCAAGGTACTGATTTTATAAAGGGTATTATTGATATTGTTTACATCCATAACAAGGGTGGCGCTTGGGGCATTTTGGAAGGTCACACTTGGGGGCTTTTGGCTATGACCGTTATTATTATGTTGGTTTGTATTGCGTTACTTTTTAAATGGGGTGCTAATAATAAACTAATTTTCTGGGCAATGTCACTTGTGCTTTTTGGTGGTGTGGGCAATCTTATTGACCGCATTTTCCGCGATGGTAATGTTGTTGACTTTTTGCATTTTGAATTTTGGCCAACATTCCCCGTGTTTAATGTCGCCGATTGCGCAATTGTTATCGGTGTTGCACTTTTGATACTTTACTTTACGGTTGATACTGTTAAGGAACTTAAAAGTAAAATGTCTCAAACCCCTGTGAAGGCTGCTGAAAATGACGACGCTAACAAAGATTTGTGATACTGCTGATCGTGTCAGGGTGGATGTATTTGTCGCCGAGATTGGAGATATTACCCGTTCACGCGCGGCAAAACTGTTAGATGACGGTTGTGTTACGGTTAACGGCAAAGTTGCCGCTAAGAATTTAAAACTGCAGCTTGGTGATGAAGTTATTCTTAATATGCCTGACCCTGTAAATTATGATGTAACACCCGAAGAAATAGCCCTTGATATTATTTATGAAGATAACGATTTACTGGTTGTTAATAAACCCAAGGGAATGGTTGTTCATCCTGCTGCAGGTAATTTTGACGGTACGCTTGTTAATGCGCTTATGCACCATTGCGGTGAATCGTTATCAGGTATTAATGGTGTTATGCGCCCCGGTATAGTTCACCGTATTGATAAAAATACAAGCGGTCTATTAATGGTTGCAAAAAACGATATTGCGCATAATGGGTTGGCTGACCAGATTAAGGAGCATTCCTTTACTCGCGAATATGAAGCGGTGGTTTATGGTAACCTTAAAAATGATAGCGGTATAATTGATGCGCCCATTGGCAGACATCCTGTTAAACGAAAGCAAATGGCAGTTACCGACAAAGGCAGTAAACATGCTGTTACACATTATACGGTAATTGAGCGTTTTGGTGATTTCACCCATGTAAGACTTCGCTTAGAAACCGGAAGAACGCATCAAATTCGTGTTCACATGGCTTATATTGGACACCCCGTTGCGGGCGATGATGTTTACGGTCCTAAAAAAGTTATTACTTCACTAGGCGGTCAATGTCTTCATGCCAAAAAGGTGGGCTTTATTCACCCAATTACTAACAAATATTTGGAATTCGAATCGGATTTACCGGAATATTTTGTGAAATTTTTAAAGGGAATTAAATAATGGGTATTTTTGATGGAGCAGCTTTATTGTGTGACATAGACGGCACCTTATCGGAAAGCGGTATTATACCGCAGAGAAATATTGAAAAAATTGAGTTTTTTGTTAACGAAGGCGGACATTTTGCGCTAGCAACAGGTCGCCATTTTGCGGGCAATTATGATATTGCTGAAGCAATAAGCGGTTTGTCCTTGTCTGTCGTTCTTAACGGTGGTATGATTTACGATTACAGCAAAAACGAAATTCTTTATGAAATTACCATACCAAAAACTGATTATCACTATGTACTAGATGTTATAAATAGTGGGTTTGATTGCGGTATTGAAGTTCAGGCAGGTAATAGGATTTTCACCTTGCTTCAAAACGAAAAAACAAACGAACATCAAAAATTTCAAAACCTTGAAACAACCCTTATAACTTTTGAAGAAGCAATAAAATATGATTGGAATAAGGTTATTTTTATGTTGAATGGACCTGAAGATTATGCGAAAATTGCTTCAATAATTGATACAACCGATGCCAAATCTTTGTTTATGACCACCTGTACTTATATTGGCGGTAAAAAGCATGATTATTTTGAACAGGTACCGCTTGGTGTCACAAAGGATGTTGGTATGAACCGACTTTGTGAAATACTTAATGTCAAAAGTGGTAAATGCTTCGCAATCGGTGATTATTATAATGATATACCAATGCTTAAAAATGCGGATATAAGCGCTACTACGGCAGATGCACCCGACGAAATAAAAAATGATGTTAATTTCGTGGGCGGTAGCTGCAAGGATGGCGCTGTAGCCGATTTTATAGAATATTTAATTGAAATTTTTACAAACTGAAAGGATGAAAAGAAGATGGACGCTGTATTAAAAAAATCCCTACAGAAGACCGCAACACAGGTTAGAATAGGGATAATTGAAAGTATCCATAGTGCAAAGGCAGGTCACCCCGGTGGCTCACTTTCTTGTACGGATATTTTAACCTATCTTTATTTCGCTAAAATGAACATTGACCCCAAAGACCCCAAAAAGGCAGACCGTGACAGACTTGTTTTATCAAAGGGTCATGCAGCTCCTGCGCTTTATTCGGTTTTGGCACATCGTGGTTATTTTTCAACCGATTTGCTCTTAACCCTTCGTAAGCAGGGCAGTATTTTACAGGGTCATCCGGATATGAAATATATCCCCGGTGTTGATATGTCAAGCGGCTCTTTAGGTCAAGGCATTTCTTGTGCCGTTGGTATGGCATTATCCGCTAAACACTTTGGTGATGATTATAAAGTTTACACCATTTTGGGTGACGGCGAAATTGAAGAAGGTCAAGTTTGGGAAGCAGCAATGTTTGCTGCCAATAAAAATCTTTCTAACCTTACAGCATTTGTTGATTATAATGGTCTTCAAATCGACGGTAGCATCGAAGAAGTAAACTCGGCTGCACCTATTGACAAGAAGTTTGAAGCATTTAATTGGCACACAATTGTTATTGACGGTCATGATTTTGACCAAATTGAAGCTGCGCTTAAAGAAGCAGAAACCGTAGATAAACCCGTTGCAATTATTGCAAAAACCGTTAAGGGTAAGGGCGTTTCCTTTATGGAAAATATGGTTAACTGGCACGGTGCCGCACCCAATGATGAATTGGCAGCGCAAGCAGTTGCAGAACTTAAAGAAGCACTTTCAGAATTAAACTAAGGAGAAGTACTAAAATGGCAGATATTAAAACAGTAGCAACAAGAGCCGCTTTCGGTGCTGCTCTTGTAGAACTTGGCGAAAAGCGTAATGACTTTATTGTTTTGGATGCAGACTTGGCTGCTGCAACTCAGACAGGTATGTTTAAAAAGGCATTCCCTGAAAGATTTTATGACTGCGGTATTGCAGAGCAGAATATGGTAAGTATTGCGGCAGGTGTTGCGGCAACAGGTAAAAAGGTTGTTTGTTCATCTTTTGCAATGTTTGCGGCAGGTCGTGCTTTTGAACAGGTGCGCAACTCTATAGGTTATCCGCACCTTAATGTAATTATCGGTGCAACCCATGCAGGTATTTCTGTAGGTGAAGACGGCGCAACCCATCAATGCAATGAAGATATTGCGTTGATGCGCACAATCCCCGGTATGACAATTATTAATCCTGCAGATGAAACTGAAGCCAAAAAAGCAATGTTCGCTGCAATGGAACACGATGGCCCTGTTTATATGCGCTTTGGTCGCTTGCCCGTACCCGTTGTTTTTGATGACAGCTATGATTTTAAAATAGGTAAGGGCGTTGAGCTTAAAGAAGGTAACGATGTTACTATTATCGCAACAGGTCTTATGGTTAATGAAGCGCTTCAGGCGTATGAACTTCTTAAGGAAGAAGGAATAAGCGCACGCGTTATCAATATTGCAACCATCAAGCCTTTAGATGCCGAAATTATCATTAAAGCCGCTAAAGAAACAGGCGCAATTGTTACCGCTGAAGAACATTCAATTATTGGCGGTCTTGGCAGTGCAGTGGCTGAATGTGTTGCAGAAGAATATCCCGTTCCTGTTGTTAAGCTTGGTGTAAATGACAAGTTTGGTCATTCGGGTCCTGCAGTTAAGCTTTTGGACGAATTCGGTCTTCGTGCTGTTGATATTGTCGAAAAAGCTAAGAAAGCAATTTCAATGAAAAAGTAATTTTTAAGCGCCCTTTCAAAGGGCGCTTTTTTGTTAATAAACAGTGAATTTTTGTGGCAATCATATTGACTTTATATAGGCATAGTATTATAATGTTAGGGTGCTAACAATTAATTTTTGTGAGGTAGTTTATGCAACACGAAAAAAACATTGGTTTTAATGTTCGGCGACTTGCAAATTATATAAGACGCGATATTGAAAAAAGCTCTGCGTCGGGGAAAATTGTTTTGCCTAAAGGTGTAAACGGTTGGGCAATTCATTATTTTTATGACAACCGTGATAAACAGATTTTTCAACGCGATTTTGAAAATCGTTTTTCTATCAGGCGCTCGACCGCAAGTAATATTTTGAAAACGATGGAGCAAAACGGCTTTATTCAGCGCGTAAGTGTTGAAAACGATGCAAGACTAAAACAAATAATTCTTACTGATAAAGCAATTAAAATTCACGAAGAGATAATGAAAGATATTGAGCGCCGCGAAGCTTTGCTTAGAAAGGGCTTTACCGATTCAGAAATTGAGCAGTTTGTGAATATGATTGACCGATTAATTCTTAACTTGGAGGACCAAAATGATTAAGACATTAGCAAAATCAATAAGGGAATATAAGCTTCCTTCAATTTTAACCTTAATTTTCATTATGGGTGAAGTTTTGATTGAAGTTGTAATTCCTTTTATTACTGCCGACCTGGTAAATAACATTAAAGCGGGCGCACCAATTGAAAGTGTCATTAAAACCGGTTTAATACTTATCGGTATGGCACTTATATCACTTGCTTGCGGTGGTATCGCAGCTATTACCTGTTCAAAGGCTTCCACAGGCTTTGCAAAGAATTTACGCCGGGATATGTTCCAAAAAATACAGGGCTTTTCGTTCAGCAATATTGATAAATTTTCATCTACTTCACTTGTAACCCGTCTTACAACCGATATAACTCATGTGCAGATGTCTTATATGATGATTATAAGAACGGCTATCAGAAGCCCAATGATGTTTGTTTTTTCAATAATTATGGCCTACACAATGGGTGGCGCACTTGCAACTTCGTTTGTTGTGGTTGTGCCTGTGCTTATTTTTGGGCTTTTAATGGTTGCTAAAAAAGCAATGCCCGCGTTCCGTCGCGTGTTCAAAAAATATGACATACTTAACGAATCTATCGAAGAAAATGTTCGTGCTATGCGCGTTGTTAAAGGCTTTTCAAGGGAAGATTATGAAAAGCAAAAATTTGCTGCTGCGGCAGATGGTATAACCGAAGACTTTACTAAGGCCGAACGCATTGTAGCTTTAAACACACCAATAATGCAGTTCTGTATGTATTTTAACACCGTTATGATTTTGTTCTTAGGTTCATACCTTGTAATAAAAAGTGGTGGCACTACTGTCGATGTTGGACAAATTTCAGCAATGCTTACTTACGGTGTGCAGATTCTTATGTCGCTTATGATGCTTTCAATGATTTATGTAATGATTACAATGTCACTTGAATCTATGAAGCGTATCTGTGAAGTGTTAAATGAAGAATCTAATCTTAAAAATCCCGAAAATCCAATTTGTGATGTTAAAGACGGTTCGATTAAGTTTAATAATGTTAACTTTAAGTATAATAAGGATGCTAAGCGAAACGCTTTAGAAGGTATTAATCTTTCAATTGAATCGGGTATGACAGTTGGGATTATCGGTGGTACAGGCTCGAGTAAATCATCGCTTGTACAGTTAATACCGCGCCTTTACGATGTAACCGACGGTGAAGTTTTGGTCGGTGGAGAAGATGTTCGCAATTATGATATAAAAACCTTGCGTGATGCGGTTGCAATGGTGCTTCAGAAAAATCAATTGTTTTCGGGTACAATTAAAGAAAATCTTCGTTGGGGTAACGAAAACGCCACCGATGAAGAACTTATTGAAGCTTGTAAATTGGCGCAAGCAGATGAATTTATTTCTAATTTCCCTGATGGATATGACACTTATATTGAACAGGGCGGTACCAATGTATCGGGCGGTCAAAAGCAACGCCTTTGTATTGCTCGCGCGCTGCTTAAAAAGCCAAAGATTTTAATTTTAGATGACTCAACAAGTGCGGTTGATACTAAAACTGATGCATTTATCCGTCAAGGCTTTAAAAAGTATATTCCTGATACTACAAAAATTATTATTGCACAGCGTGTAGCATCGGTCGAAGATGCTGATTTAATTATCGTTATGGATAATGGTAAAATTGCAGATATGGGCACACATACCGAACTGTTGACTAGAAGCGAAATATATCGTGAAGTTTATAATCAGCAAACTAATGGAGGTGACAGTAATGAGAACGCCTAATTACCGTGGTCCTAAGGGACCCGGACCGGCAGGAATGCCACGCGGCAAACGAAAACTTAGTGTTCCAACACTAAAGCGTGTTATTAAGATGATGTTTTCGTATTATCCGGTACTGTTTCCGTTAGCACTTGCGTGTATTGTTTTTGCGGCGTTAGTTGCTACTGCACCCGCGATTTTTAATCAACAAATTATTGCCGCTATTGAAGAGTGGTATGTAAGCCGTGATTGGGCAGGGGCAAGCAAGGTTATTATCCCTAAAGTTATTATTCTTGCTTTACTTTATCTTGTTTCACTTGCGGCAGTATTTACTCAAACACAGTTAATGGCTTATATAACCCAAGGCTTTCTTGGTAAAATGCGTAAAACATTGTTTAATGGTATGCAAAACCTTCCTATTAAGTATTTTGATACCAATAAACACGGCGATATTATGAGCCATTTTACAAACGATATTGACACACTTCGTCAGCTCATTTCACAGTCAATACCATCGATTTTACAGGCGGGTATCGTTGTAATTACAGTATTTATTATAATGCTTTCTTACAGTATTTGGATAACCTTGGTTGTGTTGGTTGGTGTGTTCTTCCTGTTTATGGTTACCAAAAAGGTTGGTGGCGGTTCGGCGAAATACTTTATGCGCCAACAAAAGGCGATAGGTAAAACCGAAGGCTTTATTCAGGAAATGATGAATGGTCAAAAAGTTGTTAAGGTTTTCTGCCACGAAGATAAAACCCAAGCTCAGTTTGATGAGATTAACAATATGCTTTGTGAAGACAGTAAACGCGCCCACGCTTATGCTAATATTCTGGGCCCTATTAATATGAATATCGGTAATATTTTATATGTTATAATCGCGACTGTTGGCGGTCTTTTGTTGCTTTTAGATGTTCCAAATATAGGTCTTGCCGGTTTACCGCTTAGCATTAGTATTGTTATTCCGTTTTTGAATATGACAAAGCAGTTTACAGGCAATGTTAACCAACTTTCACAACAGATAAACTCGATTGTAATGGGTCTTGCAGGTGCTGAGCGTGTATTTGAAATTATGGATGCCATGCCTGAAACCGACGATGGTTATGTAACTCTTGTAAACGCTAAAAAAGACCAAAACGGCAATATTACAGAATGTAATGAAAGAACGGGTCTTTGGGCTTGGAAGCACCCCCACGGCGACGGCACAGTTACTTATACCGAGCTTCGCGGTGATGTGCGAATGGTTAATGTTGACTTCGGTTATGAAGAAGGCAAGGAAGTTTTGCATGATGTAAGCGTTTATGCTGAACCGGGCCAAAAAGTTGCTTTTGTAGGTGCTACGGGTGCGGGTAAAACCACAATTACTAACCTTATCAACCGTTTTTATGATATTGCAGACGGTAAAATCCGTTATGACGGTATTAATATTAACAAAATCAAAAAATCTGATTTGCGTCGTTCCTTGGGTATTGTTTTGCAGGAAACTAACCTGTTTACAGGTACTGTTATGGAAAATATTCGTTATGGCAGACTTGATGCTACTGACGAAGAAGTTATATCTGCCGCAAAAACGGCAAGCGCTCATAGCTTTATAATGCGACTTTCAGACGGATATAATACAGTTATTGAGGGTGACGGTGCAAACTTATCACAAGGTCAGCGTCAG
>JAZKXN010000019.1:0-1037 GCA_045611605.1 Acutalibacteraceae bacterium | reverse complement strand
AACCGGACCAAGTACACCGGAAGAAGCAGGCATAACCAAAATAATGGAAGTAACAATCATCAATACCGCATAAGCAAAAGGCTTAACCCATTCTGCAAGCTTCCCGGGCTTCTTTGCGCCGATAATAAGATATGCGTAAAGACCCATAGAGCAAATATGGAATGGCGCCAACCAAACGGGGTAGTGACCAACGGGGCCGTAGTCGGGATAATTGATTATTCTAACAGTTTTAACGATTTCCCACGCCCACATAAAGTAGCAGGTGTATCGAATAACCGCTCTATCAAATGCCTCGCCAAAATTCTTTTTCTTTTTAATTATGAGAAGGGTAGCTAAAACCACTGCAATAAGTGGCAGGAGCCATGCGAGTCCCGTAAGATGCTTAGGGCCAAAGTCAAGATTTGCCATAGATGTGATTTCCTCTCTCTTAAATTTAATTAAAAATTCAAGTTTATTTTAATAAAATGTAAACAAAATGTCAATAAATTTTGAAATTCTTAATAATTCTTAATAATTTGGCGAATTTTGGAGAAAAATGTTGCCTGAATTTTTGTTAATCGAAATGTTTTCAAAATGTTCATATAAAAGTAGGGAATATGTATTGACAATATTTTAACAATATGATATAATCTGTTCGTAACAAAAAATAAAACATTTTGGAGGAACAAAAAATGAAACTTGAAAACAAAGTAGCCGTTGTAACAGGCGCGTCCAGCGGCGTAGGCAGAGAAATCGCACTTCTTTTCGCTAAGGAGGGTGCAAAGGTTGTTGCAGTTGCAAGACGTGCAGAAAGACTTGCAGCACTTGAAGAACAGTCAAAGGAGCTTGCAGGCGAGATCGTTGCATATGCAGGCGACATTTCTCTTGAAGAAACTAACGCAAAGATGATCGACTTCGCAGTAGAGAAGTTCGGCAAGCTTGATATTCTTATCAACAACGCTGGTCTTATGGATAATTTCGCACCCGCTGAAACTCTTGATACAGAGCTTATGGTTCGTCTTATGAACGTTGACGTTTTCGGTCCCGCTTGGGCAACT
>JAZKXN010000018.1:0-13040 GCA_045611605.1 Acutalibacteraceae bacterium | reverse complement strand
TCAAGTGTTGTCTTCCTAAGACCGCTTGGCCTCCGACTTAAACTGTTGATAACTTGTTGATAACTTTTTCGTAAACTTTCGTAAATTTCCCCTTGACAAACCCGAAACAGGTAAAAATGCACAAAAATCACTATAAATATTTGTGCAAATTGCCAATTGACAACACGCCCTATTGGTATTATTGCACAAAAAAGCACAAATAAACGTGCAAATCCACCCAATATTTGTACAAATTGCACATGTTGATAACTTTGTTGATAACCTGTTGATAACTTTTCGTCACTTTGCATATTGACATTGGTGGTTTATTGTGCAATATGTAGAAATGTTGGGCGACTAACAAAAAAGCTTGCAATTATAATAACATAGTGATATTATATAGTTGTGGGGGGGATATAGAAAAAATACACAAAGCACAAGAAAAGGAGAACAAGCCATGAACAAACAAATCACAATTAAGGAACTTAAGAAGATAATATCATTTGACGAAAACACAACCAACAACGATTTTGCAAATGATATATGTTGTTTATTAATCCACTTAGGCGAAGCAATCAAAGCAAATCCAAACGCTAGCGAAATTGATAAAAATTATAATGAAAAATTTGTTTATCATAACCGCATGAAGTTATATGACAAGTTGAACGAATTAGGATATTTCGACGACTTAAGAAAATAATAAAAATCCTTTTCGGTGGGCGGTCAAACCGAATTAAAAAAATAAATCAAATTTAAAGGAGAATAAAACAATGAATAAGAACGAAATTACAAAGAAGGAATCGAAGGAAGTAACACTTAATAAGTCAAAACTTAATAGTTTTGTTTCAGCTTACAAAAGCGCTGAAAAATCAACCGCTAAAATGTCAATACTTGCCGTTGAAATTTGTGTTGATAAAGCAAGCACAAAGAAATTTATTGAATACATTGATAAAGAATTAGGCTTAAACAGAACAACCGCCTATTCTTTAATAAACGCAGGTAAGGTTATAAAAGCCCGTGAAGAACTTGTAAATGAATCATATTCAAAACTTGCCGAAATTGGAAGAATTGAAAATGTTTGCGAAGAAAATATCAATCTTTATGAAGAAGCAGTAAAAAAGGTTTATGAAGTTGAAGACCTTAAAAGTTATATCGAAACAACCCCACAGAAAAAAATCCGTGAAGATGTTAAAGATTTTAACGAATATGGCGAAATCCTTATTGAAGCCGAAGCCGAAGAAGAAACAACCGCCGAAGCCGAAGAAACAACCGCCGAAGCCGAAGAAACAACCGAACTTGATAAAATCAATAATATAATAACTATGATTTCGGAACTTGCAAACAATAGCAACAACGAAGATGAAGTAAACGCATACATGAACGCAATAAACGCACTTGACGCTGTTTTAACAATAAAGGGGGTATCTAAATAATGTCAAGGGTTAGTATATGGGATATAATCGAAGAAATGACCCCAACAAATAATAACCCTATTTCAAAGGCGGTTGAATCAAACACAACCGCCGACGAAATAGAAGAGTCGCTGGAAACGTCAACCGCTGAAGACGTTACAATAAATAATAATGAAGAAGAAAAAGGAGAATAAAAAATTATGATTAACATTATTAAGTCAACATTCACAGAACCAAAGGACATTTACAGAACAACAAAGAACGCCGATATACTCAAACTTGCCGACGTTGCCGACAATACAGAAATCGAAGTTGTAGGATATACACATTTTGAAGATGTAAAGGAAGACGGCGAAATCGTCGAAATTCTCGCAATTATGGACAAGTCGGGAAAGGTATTTGCTACAAATTCAACAACCGCAAGAAAAGACTTTTTCGATATTGCCGACATTTTCGGCATCGTTCCTTTTACAGTTATCAAGGGAACGGGAACAAGTAAAGCTGGTAGAAAGTTTGTATATTTCTATATCTAATTTGTTGGGCGACTAACAAAAATAATAGGGTCGATTTCAGCGGGTCGACCCTATAATTATTTATAAATGTTTCACGTGAAACATAATAAAGGGGGTCATTTTATGGCAAAGAAAACAACACCAAATAAGACCGCAAAAAACCATTTAAGCGAATTTGAAAAAACAATGAAAAGAGCAAACCGCCTTTTATATAATTCTAAAAAAATGGGAATAACAAACGATTCTATCGAACGAATGAAAAACGCTTTAAACGTTCTTTATTCTTCACTCGAAAAAGACGGGGTAAAAGTCAAAAATAAAGAAGTCTTTACAAAATCAAAGAAATTGGACAAAAGACAAGAAAAATTGTTGCTGGGGTTAGCTGATACCTTATTGAAAGATAAAAGCGCCGACATTAAAAAGACATTAAGCGACAAAAAAAGAATCGAACAAATCAAAAAAGAGCAAGGATTAGAAACCGACAAAGAAGTTATTGAATTTTTCGACCTTATGAAACGAACTAAACATGATACAATTGTTTCAAAAATGTTAGATTCTGACCAAATAAAAACAATGTATGATTTAGCACGTGAAAAAGGTATGACGGGCGAACAAGTCAACAATTTAATTAATAATGCTGTTAAAGATAACGTAAGAAAACAATTATCTAATAAAGGTTATGTCGAACGAACTGACCAACTAGCCATTGACATTAGAAAAATGATAAGGGGTTTCAAAAATGATTCAATTGAATAATATAAATGATTTTGAAGATATTGATAGTTCAATATATCAATTTAAAAATAAAAAACATTCAAATCAAATATATGTTTATGATATTGAAGTTTCAAGCCTTTTCAAGATTGACGGCGAATACAAACCCTTTGATTATACTAAGCCATACAATTATTATACAGATAACGCAATAGAAAAACGTTCATGTGTATATATTTCAATGTTTGGCGTTGGCGATAATATATATTATTTTAGGCGTTTTGATATGATTAAAGAAATACTTGAAAAAATATCAAACCCAAAAATAAAAAAGTATGTTGTAGTTTTTAATCTTGCATATGAATTTCAATTTTTGCGAATGATTCTAAGTGATTACACGATTGAAGACTTATTAGCAAGCGCCCCACGTAAACCAATATCATTTTACATTAAAGAATTAAATATTGAATTTCGTTGTGCTTATCGTTTAACGGGTTTATCACTTGCAAGGGCAAGCGAAAAATTTACAAACTTGCGCAAGGCTACGGGCGATTTATATTATAATGTCGCTAGAAGTCCACTAAGTGAACTAAGCAAAAAAGAACTTCATTACTGTGAATTTGATATAAAATGCGTTACGGAAATCATGCGTTATTTTTTGAAACAATATAAAAGTATTGCACGTATTCCATTAACGCAAACGGGCGAAGTGCGAAGGGAAATTCAAACCAAAATTGATTATTACTATATAAAGAAAATGCAAAATCTTGTTAGTCGACCAACAACACGACAACGTGAAATTGAAGCATTCGCTGGCGGTTTAACACATGCAAATTTCATTTATGCTGGACATGTTATATCGCCCGAACAATACGGGGATTTCGTTTACTCGGCTGATTTAGATTCTGCTTACCCTTGTCAATGCTTGCAAAAATTACCCGTTGGAGAATGGCACGAAATAGCGCCCGACGAAATCAAATTTTTTTCAAATGGTTATTACATGTTATATGTTATTGAACTTTTTGACATTGAATCAAAATATTTTAATCATTATTTATCAATTTCAAAATGTCTTACATATAAAGAAGCTTATGTTGATAATGGGCGTGTTGTTAAATTGAAATATGCCCAACTTGTTATAACTGACATTGATTTAAAATTAATGATTCGCAATTATGGAATGACCGAAAAAAATTATAAAATTTTAAAAGTGTATGCAAGTAAAAAAGGTTATCTTGATAAAAGGATTTTAAACTTTATACTTGATTTATGGAATGTCAAAACGTCATTAAAAGGAATCGAAGAACAACACGATTACTATATGCGCTGTAAAGCATTACTTAATAGTATTTACGGGTGCATGGTAACGAATATTATTAAGCAAAACACTTTTTATAAGTCTAATGAATGGCACACAATAAACACAACAGACATTGATTTTATTACGGGCAAACTTGAAGAAGCAAAAAAAAGTTATTCTACACTTTTCCCGTTTTCTTGTGGGGTTTTTGTAACCGCAAAAAATAGGGCGGTATTGTTTAATAATATATTAGATAATGATGATATGGTAGTTTATTACGATACCGATAGTATAAAATCAATAGGTAAAATTGATTTCACAGATTTTAATAAATCAGTAAACGCCGAACTATTAGAAATGTGTGAATATAACGGGATAGACCCCCAACGATTAACGGCTTTTGACAATAAAGGCCGTCAACATCATATAGGAATTTTTGAGCAAGAACAAGAAAGCACAGCAAAAGAATTTGTCACGCTTGGGGCGAAAAAATACGCTTATCGAACACTAGATAATAAATTACATTTGACAGTTTCGGGCGTAAAAAAAGCAAGTGTAGCCGATTTAAAAGACGATATACGAAACTTTAAAAACGGATTCACATTTGGTTATAAACAAACAAACGAACACGACAAAGGAGAACACGACAACGAAAAACTAACACATTACTATTTAGACGAACAAGAACCATTTATTTTTATAGATTATCAAGGCAATAAATATCTTTGTACTGATTCTTTTGGGATTGTTTTACAACCTACTATTTACACATTAGGTTATACAGACTTAATTGAAGCAAGCGAAGAAATTTATTTGAGTGATGATTATAAAGCACTATTTAAGAAAAATAAAAACGTTTCACGTGAAACATAAAAAATGTTGGGCGACTAACAAAAAAATGTTTCACGTGAAACATAAGAAAAGGAGAACAACAAATGTTTAATAGTTTAGTATTTTACGCAAGAAAAAAGGACTCTGTTTGGACATATAGACAAATCAAGGTTATTTTACAAAATGACATTGACACACAAAAAAATTATTATGAATTTATGAACGACATAAACATGATAATGATGATTTTATCAACTTACAACATGTATGAAAAAGTAAGGGGGCTATATAACAATGGCAAGTAAAAAATATTATGATATTCCCGTGGGTTTCGGTTGTTATGAAGTCGGGGGGCATACATACGCCGTACCATTTAAAAGTTGTTTTTATTGCCGACATTGCTTAATAGGTTATGACAACACAAACGGCATTAGAATTATACAATGCAAGCACCCAACCCAATGGAAAAATGACGAAGACAAAACAGACAAAGGCATGATAGGAAAATGCAAAGAATTTAAGGGGGTTTAATATGAAACGAAAAATAGTATATCCCGTAAATTATGAAAAAGTACGGGAAATAAAAGCCGATTATATTATTTTGAATAGTGGTAGAAATTCGGGTAAATCTTATTCAGTTAAAAAAATAATCATTCTTGACCATTTATTAAAAGGGGGCAAGCTTGCTTATATTCGCCGTCGCCGTGACGATATAAAAGATAAAGATATGGATTATTTCGACGACATGCCAATTAAAGAATTAACGGGGGGGCAATTTGACGCTATTGGAAGTTATCAAAAAAATCTATATTTCCAAAAGCTAGACGAAAAGACGGGCAAATTTATAAACGTTCAACACGTCGGGCGACAATTTGCGGTTCAAAGTGAACGTTCTTATCGTTCCCATGTTTACAAAGATTACACAGTGGGTGTATTTGAAGAGTTCGCCAGCACTGATATTTATTTGGACAATGAACCAGATACAGTACAAAATTTAGTTTCAACAATTTTACGTTCAAACAAAGGCGTTATGTATATGGTCGCAAACCTTGAAAATAGGGACAATCCATATTTTAGGGAATGGTCGCTTGTAAACTTTGGAAAACAAAAAGAAAACACAATTGATTATTATAATTTGGGTGATGTAAAAATTGCTTTATATCGTTGCCCTAATGGTGTTGGTTTGAATCACATGGCGTTTGGACATTCTAAAAAAGCAATCGACGGCGTTGAATATCGAAGCGAAATTCAACCAAAATTGTTTGATGATATAACGGCATTTGAAACAATATATAGTTTTGTTTTTGAATATAATGAATTAAAATATTTTATACAGTTATTAAGACATAAAACATCAAATAAATATACATTATATTGCACGCCAAAAACTACGCCAATACAACCAAACACAAGACTAATAACAAATCATTTTGTAAATGGCAACCCTTACGCAACAAATGGCTTTATAGCATTATCACAAAACGAAAATATAGTTTTTAATATGATAAGAAATAATAATATTTGTTTTTCTGATAACTTAACGGGTTCTGAATTTAAAAGGTTTTACAAGCAAATATAAATGTTTCACGTGAAACATAAAAGGGCGGTTTTTATTACCGCCCCTTTATTTTTTGTTAGTCGCCCAACAAATTAAGAAAAGAATTTGTAAAGGTTGTTTATTGCTTCTTGCACAATGTTATAATTTTTACCAAGATTTTTTATTCGGTCATCGCCGTTTCCATACTTTCCACAAATTGTATCACAAACCATGTGAACATAATCTTCAACACTTGGTTTATTTTCAATACAAGTTGTATTATAAAGATTTACTTCACGTTTACGGCGTTCAAGTAAACCTTCGATAACTTCGCCGTTTGCATGACAATATAACAACATACGATTTGTAATTTCAGTTTTTACAATTTCGCCATTTCTCAACATTTCATCAAGTCCACCTTCGCCGCAATTATACGCAAATGATACAAGTGCGTCAAACTGATTTTGATTAAAGTTGTATTTATCAACGTATTTTTCAACAGCATTTTCAAATCTTATTAAGTCATGTTTTAGTATTTCGTCGGCTTGTTCTTTGGTTATTGTGTCGCCTAATTTATAACCGCCGACATGACCCCAACCGATAGTTATATTGCCGAATCCGTCATTGTATGCGGTAAGGCTTACACCTTCAAATTCTTTTATTAACTTAATCCCGTTATTACTTATCTTCAATTTTTGATACCACCTTTTCGAACGATTCTAATTTTGTTGATATTTCCGACAAAGTAGAAACAAGCTTTTCATTAAACTTGTAACTAGTATAAAGAAAATAACCGACAACCACGCAAGCAATGCCATTATTGACAAGTAAATTAACAATATTTTCCATAATAATATTTTACCCCCTAACAAAAAAGTGTTATTTCGTTTACTATATCACGGCAAACCATATCTAAAAATTTTCTATATTGACTTGAAAATTTTATGTCTTCGGTTATTAACTGAATTGTACTAGTTACGCCAATATTTCCATGGCGTTCAAGCGTTATTGATTCATTTACTTCAATGTCATTTGACCCGTTAGCCGTATGTGTAATACTATCAGTTCCCGTTTTTCGATTTGTCCCTTCGCTTGCGTCGGTTTCAGTTCCCGTCTTTGCGGTTGTGCCGTCGTTGTCGGTTGTTTCTGTTCCTGTCTTTGCGGTTGTATCAGTTCCCGTATTTGTTCGTGTTGAATCTTCTTTATCTGTATCATAAAAATTATTAGAATCATAAGTTGTTCTTGAATTTGTTCCCGTGTTTGCTTCGGTTGTATTATGTGTTATTGTTTCGGTTGTGTTGTAGGTTGTTTCTTCGGTTTCGTCGGTTGTTTCCGTTGTGTTATATGTATGAGTGTTATCATATTCGGTCGTTTCTGTCGTGTTGTAAGTTGTTGCGTTTGAACCGCTTAAAGTGTTTGTTCGTTCGTCGGTCATTTCACGGCTTGTTGTTTCTGTTGCGTCAACATTCCATAAAGGGTTATAAGTCAAATCAAGTGTATCAAATGTATGTTTATACTTATCGAAATTCTGTATAAATAAAAGTGTTACGGCTTCTTTGATGTCGTCGGGGTCTTCATAATAAAGTTCTTTGTTTGACATCTTCAATTTTATAATACTTTCATACGTTGTTCTATAATTAGTATTTGCCCAAGTTGGGATTGAATCAATGTTATAAAAATTTGTTAGTCGCCCAACAAAATCATTTGAAAATAAAGTGTTATTCTTCAAGTAATTTTTCAGTATCATTTTTTGTACCCCCTAACGCTGTTGTAACGTCAAAACGTTCGTTGATTTCAACACTTGCATTAAATCCATATTTAAAGTTAAAATCTTCAAGTCCTTCATTTCTTGCACCCAACATATCATCAAGCGAAATCAATAAAACTTGATTATCGCTTTCAACTTCGTTGTCGGACATTTGCGCCCTTTTAGGATTTCTAAATTTAACACCTATATCACGATAAAACATTTCTAGTATTTTATCACGACATTGTAACAAATCGGTTAAAGTGTCGGTTGTTGTTTTTCTTGTTGCGTCGATATTTCGGAAACTGTCAATAATTGGCGTGTCGCTGATTATTTCACGTTTACCCATTGAAAGCATGTTAAAAAACTTGCGTAAACTTGATTTTGTAACGTCATTAGTGGCAACGGGTAACGAAGTTATACGGCAATTCACAGTATAAATATTTATAGTGCTTTCAATGTCTGCAAGCATTCGGGCGTATCTTTGAATAAATGTTAATAATGACCCGTCACAAGGTAAGTTTAAACAATTATCTTTTAAAGAACTATTATATATAATTGCATAGTCTTCAATCTTTAAATTACTTTTACTTCCTAAAACGGCTTGTGAGTATGTCGCCTTTGTCGGGTTGTAATATTTATCGAAACCATAAATAGAACTAACGCTTGTAACAATTTCGCCATTTTTAGGAAAAATAAAACAATGACCCGTCAAAAGTAAATTAAGTTCTATTTCCCTTTGTGGCAATGAATCGGGTAAGCCTTTATATTTGAAAATATCTAAACAAATGTTTAAAAGTTTCCAAAACCAATAGTTAAACCCAGTTTCAACGTCGCCCACGTCATAAAGATTTTTCATTTTTTCGTTTAGTTCTTTTCTAGTATTCAAATTATCACTCCTTCCCGTAGTTCTGAAATTATTTTATCTTTTTCTTCACTAGTGCAATGTGTAAGAGTATCAACAACAACATTTTCTATTTCAGTATATCCCGTTAGTGTGTTTAATGTTTTATAAACACGTGAAGGGATTCCAACAAGTGATTTATAGTTAGTTGGGTAGTTTGTCATATATCGTGTTTGAATTATATATGGCGTTCTGTAAGTGAATAAAGCGTTACCACTTAAGCCGCCGCCGTGTTCATAATCGGGTTTTTGTAAGTCGTAATTTTGAACGGCGTTCATTGCGTTTGTTAATCCATTAACCACGCCGCCAACATTTCCCATTGCTAACGATAAGCTAGCACCCATTAACGACGTAGCACCCGAAACAACACTAGACATTTGCCCTTGCTTCATTCGTGCATAATTTGCCCCGCTTATTGGTAATTCTGTGAAACAATTCCCCACATATGAATATAATATATGTTCATTCCTAAAGGTGGTTTTTGTTTCGTGTACCTTGCATAAAACGTATGCTTGGCAATTTCCCGTTAATATATCAACGTGATAAACAACACGTATAACGCCGTTTGTAAAATCATCTGCACGCATTGGCTTAAAACCTAAGTAAGGTAAATAAATTTGATAGTCGGCGTTATAATCAAGGAATCCCCCAAAGTGTTCTTCAACGTCAATTGAACCACAATCAATTTCTATATATTCGGTTGCGCACGCATTGGCTTGTATTTGTGAATCAAGGTTACCTACTTTAAACGTGCTATTAACTGTATTAACGTTAATAGGAACAAACCCGAAAGCAATTATATTTTCCATTGGCGACGATTGATTTTTTATAACGTTGTCGTAATAACTTGACGACCATAACCACGCCGAAAAATTCGCAAGTTGTGACGAATCGGGCGAGTATAAATTCACTAATCCCGAACCAAGCGCCGAAATTGTCGGGAATGGTGGCACGTCGATAGTATCGTTTCTATCATCATAAGAACCAAAACCCCCGTCGTCGTCGTCGTTTGGTGGTGGATAGTCGGGGTTATTATCTACTATGTTTCCTTCCCAAAACCAATCGGGGATACTAGACCAATTATTTGTACCCCATAAAACAACGCTTGGTATTAAATTTCTAGGGTCGCCAATTTGACCGCCGTTTTCTCTTATTCTGCCCCATTCTGTAGCATAATATAACGTGCCCCATACTTCGTACATATTATAGCTTGGGTCACTACTGTCTTTATAATGAAACATAGTTGGGAACAAATAAAGTGCGGGTTGACCGTCTGCGAATACGCCGTCGTATGTATAACCCAAATTAACACCCGAAAGACCACCGCCAACGCCCGTTTTAAGATTTACAAATTGATAATATATATTTATTCGTTCGCCGCTAGCGCCTGTTATGTAAAAGCGCAAAGCCGTTTCATTTTTAAAAACAAACTGAACATAGTTTGTTTTATCTGTGTTAAAAGTTGCGGTCATTTCGTCAACCATTTCTCTTGTTATTCGTATAGACGGATAAAACGGCTGTGTTATTGTTGTATATCTCCCGTGTGTTATAGGGTCAGCCCAATCAAACGTTATTAGTGGTGGTCGCCATTTTGGCAAGTCTATAACGTTGCTTGTTTGTTTGTCGGCTGGTGCTAGTGCTAACAATTGCCAAGCATTCCAGCATTCGATAAAAGAATTATAAATAGCCATATCATACCCCCGTTGTTGCTAAAATATAACTATCAGTATTTGAAAAACCATTAGGAAATTTAATTGTATTAACCAATCGCTTATTTAATACGGGTGCTTTATCATCTACTAAGTAAGTATTAAATTCGTTTTCTTGTCGTGCAATAATACACCCAAGATTTAATATATCATTCTTGTAAGTCATTTTTAAATCACATTCACAATCATAATACATTCTACATGCACCTAGTAAAGGTTCGCTTAAATAATAATAGTAACCCGTTTCAGTATTATAACAATAATTTGCATTATTATATATATTTTCGTTGAATGCTAGTTCAAGTGTTGGTATATCTTTTCTTTCGTCATTTTTAAAAATAACATTCAAATCATAGCTATCAACAATCATATTATGAGCTCCCGAAACGTTCACAGATTCAACAAACAATGACGGCTGATAAGCAACCGCCAACGGCTGATTAAATTCAATTTTAATATAATTATATGTGATAAAACTATCTACAGTATATGTATTTGATGTTACTGTTTGTAATTCGCCTATTATATTTTGATTTTCAATTAATAAATCAAAATTTAATCCGTCATTTGACCCGTAAATATTTAAAGTGCCTTGAAACTGACCGCCGTAATTTGAACCGCATTTTATTACTACATTATTAAAAAAATAATCGTCTTGCAAATGATAAATTAAATATGGCGTGTTGTCGCTTGTGTCGGGTAGCCAGCATTCGCCAGCTATAGGATTTACCCAACTAGTTATTGGATTAGTACAAAATGCGCCCCACCCTTCGCCGCTTGATTGAGTAATATTAGCATTTGCACTTGTAACACGTGGGCAAATTTCCGAATCATTCACACGTTCAAGATGTGAACCCGTTTTAATTGGGGTTAAATTTTTACTTATTTTTCGGTTGTCTGAATTGTTTTTATAAAATCTAAAAATCACAATTACACCCCCTTTGGGATATGGGGCGTTTGTTAGTCGCCCAACAATTAACGCCCCAAGTAATAGAAAATATATTAATAAAGGAGAAACCTAATTTAATTAAGTGTTAAAATTATGCCGTTTTCGCTTAAGTCGTTAAAATAACCAATTGTGCAACCTTCAGTGTGTCGGGTTCTTCTTTCTGAATTGATTCTATCTGTTGCGCTCCAACGTTCATTAACTAATGAACCCAGCGCCATTCTATCGGCAAGAACACCAATTACATTGTTAACAACGATAGCATCGCCCCCACTTGACGGAACAAGATTTATTTTATGCTTATTTGTAAAGTCGGTGGCGTTAATCTGAAAATAACTTACTTCGTCATACATTGGAAGTTCAACAAGTTCTTTGTGAAATGTTCCCGACTGTAACATGGTTGAAACACTACTTGAAAAAGCCTTAGAAAAAATAACGTGCATGTCTTCACGGCTTGTCGCTCTTATCATATCGCCTACATTGTAAAAGCTTGAATCGTCGCCCATGTAGTAAATTAAGTTGTTAATATAACGACTTGACCACTTAAGGAAATCAGCGTTATAAAGTGAGCTTTCGCCCGTTGCTATTTCGCTTGAAGTGGCTGAATTGAAAAGTGATACAAGATTAACAACGCCGTTGTTTGAGTTCTTCACTTTTTCAGCAATGAAATTTGAAAGATTCAAATGATTCATTTTGTTAATCTGATAATCAATTGAAATTGATATACTTTCAATGATTGCCGTTATAAATGCGGTTGCGCCAGCGTCGGAAGTAAAAGCCGTGTAAAACATTCGGTCGGGAATATCAACATCAACTTTCCAAGCGTCGAAATTTGTAAAAAGTCTACTGTTTACAGTAGGTTTTGAAATTGTAAAAAGGTCTGTTGAATAGTTGTTATCTCCTATTGTCCAACTTGTGTCTAATTTTGCGGCGGTCGGCTGTACGTCGATTTTCTGAAGAATTGCGCCGAACTGGAAGCCTTCGACAATAAGGTATCTTAAATCAATTCGCTTTTTAAGCGTTCTAACAACGGTTTTGCCTATTCTGTCGACAAGGTTATTAAGGTATTTATCAGCGCCAGCACTCCACGTGCCATTAGGTGCTATTGTTTCGCCTAGTGCAATAAGACCCGAAAGGTCTTTGACTGTTGGGGCTGATAACCCCCAACATTCGATTGAAGTCTGATTGAGTAGTTCATAAATCTGATTAATTGTTGCCATGTTTATAACTCCTTTCTTTGTGTTGATAACTTTATCAACATTATGTTGATAAGTTGTTGATAACTTCAATAATAGATTAGCATATTGTTGATAAGTTGTCAAGCATAAGTTGGGCGACTAACAATTTTGTGAATATTGCACAATAAACCCCCAATGTCAATATGCAAAGTGACGAAAAGTTATCAACAGGTTATCAACAAAGTTATCAACATGTGCAATTTGTACAAAT
>JAZKXN010000017.1:0-53861 GCA_045611605.1 Acutalibacteraceae bacterium | reverse complement strand
ATGAAAATATATAATACATTAACAAGAAGTAAGCAGGAATTTATTCCTTTAAAAGAAAAAGAAGCCAAGATTTATGCTTGCGGACCTACTGTTTATAACTTTATCCATATCGGAAACGCAAGACCGCTTTGCGTATTTGATGTTTTGCGCCGCTATTTAGAATGGAGAGGCTATAATGTCAACTTCGTTCAGAACTTTACTGATATTGATGATAAGCTTATCAAAAAGGCAAATGCGGAGGGTATTACCGTTCCCCAGGTTGCTGAACGCTACATCAAGGAGTTCTGGACCGATGCCGAGGGTCTTAATATCCGCAAAGCAACCGTTCATCCTAAAGCAACCGAGAATATCGATGCCATTATCGGAATAATCGAAAACCTTGTTGAGAACGGCTTTGCTTATCCTTCGGGTAACGATGTTTATTTTAGAGCTAAGAAATTTAACGAATATGGAAAGCTTTCGCATCAGCCCTTAGAGGATCTTGAGGCAGGCGCCAGAATAGATGTTTCCGAGGTTAAGGAAGATCCGATGGACTTCTGCCTCTGGAAAGGCGCAAAGCCGGGCGAGCCTTATTGGGAATCACCCTGGGGCAAGGGCAGACCGGGTTGGCATATTGAATGCTCGGCTATGGCTTGCCGTTACCTTGGCACCACTATTGACATTCACTGCGGTGGTTTAGACCTTACCTTCCCACACCACGAAAACGAAATTGCACAAAGTGAAGCGGCACACGGCTGCGACTTTGCACATTATTGGATGCACAACGGCTTTATTAACGTTGACAACCACAAAATGTCAAAATCCTTAAATAACTTCTTTACCGTTCGTGACGTTGCTGAAAAATACGGTTACGAAGCAATTCGTTACTTCCTTGTTTCTTCACAGTACAGAAGCCCGATTAACTATTCTGTTGATATTATCGAACAGGCTAAAAATTCGCTTGAACGCCTTTACACCTGCCGCGATAATCTTGATTTTGCAATTAAAAACGCAACTGACGGCGGTGAAGTTCCTGCATTTGTTGAAACTGCAAAGAATGACTTTACTACCGCTATGGAAGATGATTTAAACACAGCAGATGCATTAGCCGCAATCTTTACACTTGTTCGTGAAATTAACACCGCTATTGCAAACGGTTTGGAAAAGAATGGCTTACTTGCCTGTGCAGATATGTTCGACCAATTAACAGGCGTTTTGGGTCTTGTTTACAATCGCAAGGAAGAAGTGCTTGACAGTGATATTCAAGCGCTTATTGATGCCAGAACAGAAGCCAGAAAGAACCGTGACTTTAAGACAGCAGATGAAATTCGCGACAAATTAAAGGCAATGGGCATTATTTTAGAAGATACACCACAGGGTGTTAAATGGAGTCGTGCTTAATGAAATTTGAGCCACTTGGTAATGGCTTTGGACTTTGGGTGTCGGAAAATCATATTTTTGGCACCGATGCAATTTTGCTCAGTAATTTTGCAAAAGCAAAGCCGAGTGATAAAATGGTAGACTTGGGCACAGGTTGTGGCATAATTCCGCTTTTAATGATGCGGGACGGCAATTTGAAAAGTGCCGTTGGTGTTGATATAAGCGATGAAGCAACCGATTTAGCCCAAAAAACCAAAGAAGAATTAAATCTGGAAAAATTCACTGTCATAAATTCTGATTTAAAAGATTTAAAGGGCAAATTGCCTTTTGGCTGTCATACACTTGTTACCTGCAACCCGCCTTATAAGGCAGACGGCGCAGGACTTCAAAACCCTAACGAGCGTCACAAGGTAGCAAGGCACGAAGTGGAATGTTCCCTTGAAGATATCATTAAGGTGTCAGCAAAACTTTTGCAGACAACGGGCAGGCTTTGTATATGTCACCGTCCTGAAAGACTTTGTGAACTTTTAAAACTGATGAGTGACAACAAGATTGAGCCGAAAAGACTTCGGCTTGTTTGTCAGCGTAAAGGGGAAGAACCTTGGCTCGTGTTGGTAGAAGGCAAGCGCTGTGCCAAATCGGGTATGCGTATCGACCCTGTGCTTTACATTGAAGAAGACGGAAAATTTTCAGACGAAATGATTAAAATTTACGGAAAGTATAAGGAGGAATATTTGCCTTGA
Organism: Acutalibacteraceae bacterium; assembly: GCA_045611605.1. GTDB lineage: Bacteria > Bacillota > Clostridia > Oscillospirales > Acutalibacteraceae > UBA737. The sequence goes on along the minus strand of JAZKXN010000017.1, from coordinate 51,759 downwards.
GCGGAAAACTTTATATTGTCGGCACGCCTATCGGCAATTTGTCCGACTTTTCACCACGCGCTATCGCGACTCTCGAAAAGGTTGACTTTTTGGCGGTTGAAGATACCCGCGTGACCGTAAAACTTTTAAATCATTTTGAAATTAAAAAAGAAATGCTCGCTTATTACGAGCATAATAAAAATAGCAAGGGCAATTTAATTATTCAGCGTCTTTTGAATGGTGAAAGTTGCGCCTTGGTGTCTGATGCGGGTATGCCCGCAATTTCTGACCCGGGCGAAGACTTGGTTCGCGCCGCTTATGAAAACGGCATAGAAGTTGAATCGGTACCCGGACCGAGCGCGGTTATAACCGCACTTGCAATTTCGGGTATGCCAAGCGGTCGGTTTTGTTTTGAAGGCTTTTTAACTATGAATAAAATCGGTCGCCGTGAGCATCTTGAAAGTCTTAAAAACGAAACAAGAACAATGATTTTTTACGAAGCACCGCATAAGCTTTTAAACACACTTTCGGATATGCTTAAATATTTCGGTAACAGAAAAATTGCTATTGTGCGCGAGCTTACAAAGCTTCACGAAAGTGTTATGCACACAACGCTTGAAGATGCGATTCAATATTATAACGACAATGACCCGCGTGGTGAATTTGTGCTCATTGTTTCGGGTGCGGACAAGCAGGCGGAAACATATACAATCGAAGATGCGGTAAAAATTGCGCTAAAACTAATTGAAGATGGTATGTCTACTTCATCTGCTGCAAAAGAAGCCGCTGCTTTAACAGGTCAGAAAAAAGGCGAGATTTATAAATTGGTTTTAAATAAGTGAAAGGGATATTGTAATGGAAGAAAAACAAGAATTTGAAAAAGACGGATTTGTAGACATTCCTTCACAAACTACAAATTATAAAGATAAGAATTTTAAAAAGAAAAAGCACGGTGTTGCCGGCTTCTTCCAGCGCATGGGCGAAAAATGGAAAAACCTTAAAAAGGGTAAAAAAGCACTTATTATTGTTTTGCTTTCTTTGTTGTTGGTTATTGCAATACTATTAAGTATTTTCCTTTCACCAATTTTATCTATTTTGCTTGATTATAATAAAAATTACAATTCTGAAATTGAAAACAAACCACCGCAAGAGCTGGGCTTTGAAAATGTTATTGACCAAAAGGTTATAAATATTGCACTTTTTGGTATAGATTCTCGCAGTAAGGGCTTTAAGGGCAATTCTGACTCGATAATGATTTTAAGCCTTGATACTGAAGCAAAAACGGTTAAAATTGTGTCGGTTGTGCGTGATACTTTAGTTCCGATAGAAACTAATGGTAAGGTAAAATATCGCAAGCTTAATTCAGCCTATGCAACCGGCGGTCCCACACTGGCAATAAAAACACTTAATCAGTGTTTTGGACTTGATATTAAGGAATATGCAACCGTAAACTTTAACGGTATGGCCGAAATTATTGATGCCGTTGGTGGCATTGAAGTTGAACTTGTTAAGGGTGAAGTTGTTTCGGTCAATAAGAGTATTTATGCGCTTAACGGCTGTATTTATGATGTCTGCACACGACTTAAAATTGACCCTGAACCTTACTATATTTTAGAACCAGGTAAGCACCATCTTAATGGTATTCAGGCAGTTGCTTATTCGCGTATTCGTAAAACCAAAAATGTTTGGGGTACAAATAACGACTATGGTAGAACCGACCGTCAGCGTTATGTTATGGAACAACTTTTCAACAAGGCTTTAACTTTACCGAAGAGTGAATATCTCCGTCTTGCGAAAGCGTTAATGCCATATACCGAAACATCGCTTTCTTTGACCGAAATTATGGGTCTTGCGTGGGATATTATGCTGAAGTCTCCCACCTTTGCACAGTCCCGTGTTCCGCTTAAGGAATATCAAATGCCGGGTAAGAGCTTAAAGGGCGTGGGCGACTGCGTTTACTACGACCTTGATTATGTAAAGGATGTTTTACATGGCTTTTTCTATGAAAATATTACCCCTGAAGAATATATTAAGCTAAACGGTGTAAGAAAGAACGACTGGTATGCGCAGGCTATGGGACAGACAAGCACGACACCAACAGTACCTGAAACTCCGTCAACACCATCAACTCCTGGTGATACTACTACACCTGAAGACAATACATCTACTCCGTCGGTTCCGGACGGCACTACACCGCCCGAAGATGATACAACAACCGATGTTGAAAATTAAGGTGTAGCTTATGAAAAGTAATTGTGAAAACTGTTCGAATTATATTTACGATGATGAAGATGATTGCTATTATTGTAATGTCAATTTAGATGAAGATGAAATGCAGCGTTTTCTAACATCACCAAAATTTGAATGTCCTTATTTTAATTTTTACGATGAATATTCAATTGTTCGTAAGCAAAATTAGAGGTATAAAATGGTTTATTTTTATTTAGTTGCCGCAGGCGCTTTATTACCTATATTCAATAACTTTTTCACTATTTTTGAAAAAGGTTATTCTTGGTGGTTGGCACCATTATTGTATATAGTGTTTTTCCTTGGTCTTGTAATCATTCATATCGGACTGTTGATTTTGGCTTTTGTGTTGGCGAATAAAAAATCGCCAACCGCTTTTGAAGCGAAGTTTTACCGCTTTATTTTAAATTGGTCATTACCGCTTATTGTGTGGCTTGCAAAGGTGAAAATTAAGGTTACAGGTATGGACCCCGATGAAATCCCAAATGATGAAAAAATGTTATTTGTTTGTAATCATCAGTTTGATTTAGACCCTGTAATTTTAATGTCGGTTTTTCCAAAGCATAATATTGGCTTTATCGGTAAAAAGGATATCATCAAAAAGCTACCACTTATAGCAAAAGCGATGACCAAGCTTTACGGCTTATTTATCGACCGTGAAAATGACCGTGAAGCCGCTAAAACAATTATTGAAGCAATCAGAATTTTGAAAGACCAAAAGGCTTCTATCGGGCTTTTCCCCGAAGGATACACAAGTAAAAAAGGCGAACTTTTACCTTTTAGAAACGGCTCGTTTAAAATTGCCTTAAAGTCAAAGGTGCCTATTGTTGTCTGCGCGCTTAATAATACAAGAAAACTGCCTAAAAACATTGCTCGCAGAAAGACGGTTATTAACCTTAATATTATTGATGTTATTTATCCCAACGAATATGAAGGTATGAATACGACTGAGCTTGGTGATATGATTCACGAAATGATGGAAAAGGGATATAACAAAATTAAATATAAGTAAAAAAAGACCTTGAAGCAATTGCTTCAAGGTCTTAAATTTTTAATTAACCTTTAATAATAAGGTTGTCTAAATAGAAACCGCCGCCACCGGTTGGCTTGTGCAAATCCATTATAATCTTGCCGTTCGGGTCTGCGGGAGCATCTGCGCGGGCAACAAGCTCGTTGCCAATATAAAGCAATACCTTGCCTTTTTCAAATAAAAGGGTGAAGGTTTCTTCATAGTCGGCGCGTTGCTGAGCTTTATGGCGACCTAAAAGGTCTTCTTTATAATAAAGTTCAGTAGTTGCCCAGTTGTCATTGGTTTGAATGGTGTAATCACCCCAAGAAAGCTTAAACCAACGAGTTTTTGACGCCTTAGGGCCTACAAGCATTGTCATACGGTTTGTAAATTGTAATGATGCAGATTCCTTAGAAGCCTTATAAGCTTCCTTGCTTTGAAGATTAAAGTCAATTGCTTGGAAACGAACCTTCACATATGAGCCATCAATTACTTCATTGGGGTCATTCCAATTTGCTTTATAAGTAAAATCTTCATTTAAAATTTCGTTTTCAGGAAGTGTTAATTCAAACTTTTCACTGCTTACCTTAACTTTACATTCGGCTTTAATAACAGTGCCGGGGATACGGGCGGTAATGGTAGCTTCACCTGCTGCAACTGCGGTAACAAGACCATGATGATTAACGGTAACAACAAATGGGTCAGAGCTTGACCAAATTATGTTTGAAACTTCGTTGCCTTTGGGGGCAACTTCCCAAGTTAGAGTTTTTTGTTGGTCTATTTTAAGATCAAGTTCGTTCTTGCTGATGGTAACACTTGTTGGGTCGATAACTTTATCAGCGTCGGGAAGTGCGGGTTGCTTATTGATTTCTAAAACATCGTTTATAACGGTCATAGCATAAGCGGTAGCAATTTTTTGGTTACCGATATGGTTGGGGTGACGGTTGCCGGGACCATAAATGATAAAGTTCTCATCGGGTTTAAAGTCGTAATAATCGGGTGCGTGGAGATAAGAAATTTTCTTACCCATCTTTGCATACTTTTCAGCAGTTAATTTAACCTTTTCTGAAAGCTGTGCGGTATAAGCGGGATTAAGCTCGCCTTCGTGAACCGAAACCAAATAAACGATAGCACCGGGATGATCGGCAAAAACATCAGCCATAAGTTTGTCATAACGCTGAGCGTAAAGTTCAACGTCACTGTCGCCATAACCATCATTAAGACCGATATGTATAATCGCAATATCGTAATCAATTTTGTCTTTTATGTTATTGTTGTAGGCAGTTTGCAATTTTTCAACGGTCCAACCGCCGCCGCCACAATGTCTGATATAATGCTCATCAAGCTCGGGTGTGGGGTATTTATTCATACCTACAAGTTCAAAATAACCGCCTAAATCGGTAAGGGCAGAATAGAAGAATGAACCAAGTGTACTTGCGCTACCGCCCTGTGTCCAAGAGTCACCCATAAGCAAAATTTTTGCGCGGCGCATATTTGCTTTTTGTTCGGCAGTAGGTGCTTTGGCGGTATAAGGCTGTGTAAAATTGAGAAGTTTAGTATCAATTTTTTCCAAACCGTCTTTTGAAAGTTCGGCATAAACTTCGTCATAACTTCTGTTCATAAGTTTTTCACCTTCTGAAGATTTCTCGCCGCAAGCAGTCATAAGACAAGCGGCAGCAAGTGTTAATGCTAATAATTTTATAAGATTTTTCATTAATAAAACCTCCTTAAAAGCATTATATCACACCTTGAAAAAATGAACAATATAAATTTATTGCACTAAAAAATCCCGCATTAAACGGGATTTTTTATAGTCAGTATAGCAAACCCAAAGGGCGGAAGTTCCAAAACGCCATCTTTTGAAGGCTTTCCGAAAATCGCTTGAGCTTTATCAAATTCCTTAGGAATGTTTATGTGGGTGTTTTCGTGCCAACGAGTAGCCGCAACCAAAATGGTGGTGTCTTGCGATTTGCGCATATAAGCAATTTCGCCAAAGTTGGCATAATAGGGAATAAATTCACCCGATTTAAAGGCATCACATTGACGACGGAATTGTCCTAGCTTTTGATAAAATTTTAAAAGGTCTTTATTTTCGTTTCCCCACGGGTAAGTTGCGCGGCAGAATGGGTCGCCATAGCCTTCCATACCAGCTTCATCCCCGTAATAAAGCGAAGGCACACCGGGTAGCGTATATTGTAAAACTGCGGCAACCTTTAAAAGCTTAATGCCTTTTTCGTATTGCTCGGGGGTGAGCTTTTGTTCCGATTGCCATTGACGGTCACCTACGAAATAACTGTCGTCGTTGCCAAGCACAGTAAGAATTCGCTGTGTGTCGTGTGTGCCGATATGGTTCATTAACAGTTTAACCGCCTGTGGTGGATAATTTTCTAAAATTTCAAGCACGGTATCAATCAAATTGCGGGAATTTCCGCCCTTTAAATACTCGATAATAGCGTTAGCGAACGGATAATTCATAACCGAATCAAGCTGTTTGCCACGCAAAAATCTGCGGCGGGCATTGTAACTAATTTTGTTTGTTGCATCTTCCCAAACTTCTCCCAAAAGGAAGTTTTCGTTTGAATCTGCTTTAACGGCAATTCGCACCTTGTCCAAAAATTCGTCAGGTAGTTCATCGGCAACATCAAGGCGGAAACCTTTAATGCCAAGTTTTAACCAATGGCGGATAACACCATTTTTGCCTGTGATATATTCTGTGAAATGTGGGTCGTTTTCCTGCGTTTCGGGCAAGGTTGAAATGCCCCACCAAGATTCATAATCGTCGCGGGTCTCACCAAAATCATACCAACTTCTAAACTGCGATTCATCACTTTGATAAGCACCTAAACAATCATAACGGTTGTATTTATTAAAATAAATGCTATCATCGCCTGTGTGAGAAAATACACCGTCTAAGATAATGTTAATTCCCTGTTTTTCTGCAGCCTTAATAAGTGCTTTAAGGTCTTTTTCATCGCCCAAAAGCGGGTCGATTTTCATATAATTGGCGGTGTTATAGCGGTGATTTGAATGTGCTTCAAAAATGGGATTTAAATAGATGCAGTTAACGCCCAATTTTTTAAGATACGGCAATTTTTTCTGAATTCCCTTAAGGTCGCCGCCGTAGTAATCGTTTCCTAAAAATTTAAGCCCATCGCTTTCTTTCTGTGGGGTAAAATCGGGTTGTTTGTTCCAATCATTAACGATAAAGCGGTCTTTGGGTACATTTGGCTTGGGTTTGTCCGATTTATAAAATCTATCAGGGAATATCTGATAAATAATACCGCCGTCAAGCCATGACGGGGTTGAGTAGTTTTTGTTATAAACTGTCAACTGCCACCAAGCACCATCAGAAGAAATTTCGCCTAAAGAATGGTCAAATTTTGTTATGAAATATTCATTTTCGGCGGTATTGTATTTAAATGCGTACCAATAAATGCCTTCATTTAAGGAGATTTCACATTCCCAATAAAAGCAGTCATTTTGCTGTTCGCTTTTTTTCATAGAAATTTTATTAAGATTACCTGTGCGGTCATTTCTTATAAGCAAATATGCACGGCTAACCTTAAAATTTTCGGGCAAAAGCAGTCTAAGCCGAAGGGTTTCCCCTTCGGCTAAGGCACCAAGTTTGCTTTTATGTGATTGATTTCTTGAATCAAAAGGATAAAAACTCATAATTATTCAACCGGCTTAACATGCCAGATATCGCGCGCGTAATCTTCAATTGAACGGTCAGAAGCAAACACGCCCGATTCGGCAATATTTGTAAGTGACATTTTGTTCCATACATCACGGTCATTATAAAGTGCAGTAGCCTTTTTCTGTGCTGCCTGATAATCAGCAAAATCGGCTAATGCCATATAAGTGTCGTTGTATTTTAATGTGTGATAAATGCTGTCAAAGCTCATACCACCGAAGCCCTTGCCGATAAAGTCAAGCGCATCGCGAAGTATGGGGTTATTGTTGTAATGCTCACAAGGTGAATAGCCTTGCTTTTGCAAACGAAGAACTTCAGGTGTTTGCATACCGAAGATAATGATGTTATCGTCGCCTACAGCACTGTGAATTTCAACATTTGCGCCGTCTTCAGTACCAAGGGTAATAGCACCGTTCATCATAAGCTTCATATTACCTGTGCCTGACGCTTCGGTAGAAGCAAGTGAAATCTGTTCGCTAATATCAGCAGAAGGAATCATAAGTTCTGCCATTGTTACGCGGTAATCTTCAAGGAAAACAACCTTTAACTTATCTTTAACATCGGGGTCGTGTTCCAAAAGCTGTGATAATTCATAAATCATTTGAATTACCTGTTTAGCAAACAGATAACCGGGGGCAGCCTTCGCACCGAAAATATAGGTCTTGGGTGTAAAGGGAGCATTGGGGTTGTTTTTAATGAACTGATATTCACTGATGATATTTAAAACATTAAGGTGCTGACGCTTATATTCGTGCAAGCGTTTAACTTGCATATCAAAGATTGAATCAGGGTTTAAGATAAAGCCTGTTTCATTTTTAATGTGTTTTGCGAAACGCTCTTTGTTGGCGCGTTTAATTTTTGCAAGTTCGTCTAAAACTGCTTTATCATCTTTAAATTCCAAAAGCTTTTTAAGATTACGGGCATCTTTGATAAAGTCATCGCCGATAGTCTCGGTCAAGAAGCTTGTAAGCTTGGGGTTAGCGCAGCAAAGCCAGCGTCTATGTGCAATGCCGTTAGTAACATTTGTGAACTTATCAGGTGTTAAGCGCACATAATCCTTAAAGAGTTCATCAACCAAAATCTGGCTATGAAGCTTTGAAACGCCATTAACGGTGTGACAGGTTGCACAGCAAAGATTTGCCATTCGTATAACGCCGTTTGAAATAACGCTTGTGCGTTCAGCCAAATCCCAGTCGCCTGTTTTGGCAATAACTTCTTGACGGAAGCGCTTATCAATTTCCTTAATGATTTGATAAATGCGGGGAACACGCTCTTTTATAAGGTTTTCGGGCCAACATTCAAGCGCTTCCTGCATAATGGTGTGGTTGGTGTAAGCAACTGTACGGGTAACAATACTCCACGCATCTTCCCAAGTGTAACCGCACTCATCAAGTAAGAAACGCATAAGCTCGGGGATAGATAAAGTTGGGTGGGTATCGTTAATATGAATTGCAACCTTATCGGGTAAATTGTCAAGGGTGTTGTAAACACGCAAGTGACGGTTTAAAATGTCCTGAACTGAAGCAGACACAAGGAAGTATTGCTGACGAAGTCTTAATGACTTGCCTTCGTAATGGTTGTCAGCAGGGTAGAGCACTTTTGAAATATTTTCAGCCATTGCGCGCTGTTCGATTGCGCGAACATAATCGCCCTGATTAAATGCCGACATATTAAATTCGCGGCATTCTGCGCTCCAAAGGCGAAGGGCATTAACGGTTTTGCCATCTTTGCCTGCAACCATAAGGTCATAAGGCACAGCACGAACAGTTTTATAATCCTTGTGTTCAATATGGTGAATACCATTGTCCCACCATTCGTTTACATAGCCGTCGAAGTTAACATCAACTGCAGAACCTGGGCGTGCTTCAAGCCATACACCGCCACCGGGAAGCCAGAAGTCAGGCATTTCGGTCTGCCAACCGTCAACCAATTTTTGACGGAAGATGCCAAGCTCGTAATTGATGCAATAACCCATTGCAGAATAGCCGCCGCTTGAAAGTGAATCCAAGAAACAAGCAGCAAGGCGGCCAAGACCGCCGTTGCCGAGACCTGCATCGGGTTCAAGCTCGTAAAGATTTTCAAGCTTAACACCAAATTTCTTGAGAGCCTTTTCCATTGTAGAAGTGAGATCAAGGTTATAAAGGTTATTTTTGAAGGAGCGACCCATCAAAAATTCCATACTTAAATAATAAACGGTTTTTGCTTCTTGCTCAGCAGTAGCTTTTTTAAATTCGCTTCTGCGTTCCTTCATAATATCAAGCAAGGTTAAAACGCTTGCTTTGTAAAAAAGTTCATCAGATGCCTGTTCGGGTGTTACGCCGAAGTTGTGTGATAACTTCTTTTCTATAAGCGTGGCAAGCTTTGTTGAAGAAAGCTTTGTCATTAAATCATCTCCATTAATAGTTTATATTATATATGATACAATATTCAAAAGAATTTTTCTATTGCTCATTATGAATATATTTTAGGGAATTTTTGTATATTCTGCACAAAAAAGGAAAACTTTATCGAGAAAAATACGCTTTTTTCGGCAAAGACAACAAAAAACAAGGTGTTTATAAATATAAGTAAGGGCTCCATTACGGAGCCCTTGCATTATATGGTTTTAATCATCAACCTCAGGAATTTCTTCGGTTTCATCACATTCGAGATATTCGCCCTTAATGCGGTTCTTGTTTTTGATTTTATCAACAATAACAAGTGCGCCAACTAAAGCGCCGAATAAAGCTAAAACTGCAACAATTACTTTCCATACATTTTTCATAAAAGTAAGCCGCCTTTCTAAAAAATCATTTTACAAAAATATTATATCAAAAAAATTTTTACTTGTCAATTACATAAACGGACCGAAAATGTGAAGCAATGCTTGTTTTATTCTCACAAAAACCGATCGTTTTTCCCAATTTCTTAGTGTGATTTCCTTTGAAACCGCCAAAACTTCGCGGAAGTGGTGTTTAATGTCCAAAGCGGTCTTTTTATCACTAAGCCACACACCGCATTCAAAGTGAAAAACAAAGCTGCGGTAGTCCATATTAACCGAACCTACGGTAGCAATACTGTCGTCTGACAAATACACCTTTGAATGAATAAAACCTGGGGTGTATTCGTAAATCTTAACACCGCTTTTTAAAAGGTCTAAATAATGATACTGTGTAACATTGTGAACATACCATTTATCTGGTATGTGCGGGGTAACAATGCAGACTTCAATGCCCGATTTTGCCGCCATACATAATGCCGATGTCATCATATCGTCAATTATTAAATAGGGCGTCATTATATATACATAACGCTGGGCAGAATTAAGTATCTGCATATAAATGCCTTCGGCCGGGTTCTTTTCGTTAAGCGGACCATCGCTATAGGGCACAACAAAAGCGTCATCATAGGAAAAGCTTTCACCAAGGTGCGAATTAAAGTCAATGCGCTTATTTGTTACAAATTCCCACATAATGCAAAACATTGCAAGAAAACTTTTAACTGCCTTGCCGTAAAGGATAATGCCGCTGTCCATCCAATGACCGAAGCGGCGTTCGCGATTGATGTATTCATCCCCAACATTAACACCGCCTGTAAAGGCAATTTCGCCGTCAATAACCACAATTTTGCGGTGACTGCGGTTATTCATAAAAATATTGAATATCGGGTGAATGGGGTTAAAAACTGCGATTTCAATATTTTCACGCTTTAACTTTGTTAAAAAGTTTTGGCTTTGGCGTTTAATTGAGCCGAAGTCGTCGCAAATGATTTTAACTTCAACACCTTCTGCCGCCTTGCGCTTTAAAATTTTATGAATTTCATCCCACATATATCCTTCTGCTAGGATAAAAAATTCAATAAAAATATATTTTTGCGCGTTTTCAAGCTCGGCAAGTAAGCGTTCAAAAAACCTTTCGCCCGACGGCAAGTATTCACTTGAAGTGCCGTCGTAAAGCGGGTAGCCCGATTCGTTAGAAAGAAACTCTGCCTGACGGGAGTGCATAATATCGTGGTAACGCAAACGGTCGGTTATATCTCTATTATTTTCAAGATATGGCAAATAATGCGATTCACAAACCTTCATTCTTTTGCGGATATGCGGCATTAAACTGTTGCCACCCCATAACAGATACACCGAGATACCAAAAATCGGGAATAAAAGAATAAAAATTATCCAACTCATTTTATGGTCAGGGTTGCCGCGGCGGTTAATTATAAAAATAACCGTAATCATACCAACAACAGATGATAACACAAGCACACCTGCCGAATGAATTGAAAAATTGTAAAGCACCGCAAATAAAAATGCGCCCTGCAAGAGTAGTAGCAAAGCTGATGCTATAACCCTTGCCGGAATCCTCAAACCGCGTTTGTGCTGTCCTGCCAAAAATATCACCTCTTTAAAGCATATTTTACCATATATGTTTATATTTTGCAACTAAGGGTTAAATTGGGGTTTAACGGGCTAAAGCCAAAAGAATAAATAATAAAGAAGAAATAAGAAAAAATGTGTGCCTACGGCACGATATATAAATCCGTCGGCAAAGCCGACACCAATTTTATTCTTTATTCTTTCTTATTTATTATTTAATCGCGTAAGCGATAAACTATAATTTAAATAAATAGTAGCCAAAACAGTAAAACTGTGCTATAATAAACATAATTATAATTTTTGAAACGGAGATTTTTTAAAGTGTCTGACAAAATTGTTTCAATAGCCAATGGTGTAGAAGGTCTTTTTATTGAAAATAACCGCTTTAACACCACAAGTATTTCGTATAATTTTTATTTACCGCTGAAGGAAGATACTGCGGCGCTAAACGCGTTATTACCTTTTATTTTAACTTCTTGCGGTAAGGATTATCCCGATTTTTCTGCGCTTACTTTAAAACTCTATAAGCTTTACGGCGCAACTATTGATGCGTCGGTTGAAAAATATGGCGACTGTCAGCTTTTATCAATGCGAATTTCGTGTATAAATGACCGCTTCACCTTTGATAGCGATTCGCTTGTTAAAGCGGCAAGTGATATGCTTTTAGGGTTAATATTTGAGCCCAATGTAGAAAACGGCGCATTTTTAGAAAACGATTTACAGCGTGAAAAACGCAAGGCAATTGAACATATAAAGGGTGAAATTGCCGAAAAACGCATTTATGCTAAAACCCGCCTTATAAGTGAAATGTTCAAGGGCGAAGCATACGGTATACCCAAATGCGGCACGGTAGAACAGGTGCAGTCTATTACCGGCGAGACACTTTTCGCAGCTTGGCAAAATATGCTTAAAAAAGCATTTGTAAGGGTACAGGTTATAGGTGAAAGTTTGCCACACAAGTTTTTTGAAGGTGTTGCAGAACGCTTTGAAAGCATCGAACGCCTTGATATAACCGATTGCCGCTTGTGTAAACCCACTTCCCCTGCCAAAAAGGTTAATACCGTTTTTGAAAAAATGGATGTTAAACAAGGCAAACTGGTTATGGGCTTTTCGAGTGAAATGTACGGCGACGATGATGTTTCACTACCTTTAATGGTTATGTGTGATATCTTCGGCGGTGCGCCATATTCACGCCTTTTCACAAATGTGCGTGAAAAAATGAGCCTTTGTTATTATTGCGCGGCTTCAAGCATCAGATACAAGGGTCTTGTTATGGTTGATTCTGGTGTTGAATGGCAAAATGCTGATAAGGCTGCAAATGAAATTTTAAATCAGCTTGAAATTATGCAAAAGGGCGAATTTTCTGATTTTGAATTTGAATCTTCAATTAAAAGCATATCCGATACACTTAAAGGTTATTACGACAGTCAAAGCGGTATTGATATGTGGTATGCGCTTAAAATAAACAACCGCGAACTTTATTCACCCGAAGACATTCTTGAAAAAATTAAAAACATTACTCGTGAAGATGTTATTTATGCCGCAAAGGGCGTAAAGCTTCACACAATTTATAAACTTTTACCGAAGGAGGGACCGATATGCTAAAGCAAGTTTTTGAAAGCGATTTTGGCGAAAGCTATGTTAAATGTGAGCACGAATCGGGCCTTCAGATTTATATTCTTGAAAAGCCGCTTTACAATTCGGCTTATGCGCTTTTCGGTACAAAATACGGCTCGATTGACAATGTTTTTTCGGTTAATGGTGAACAAACCCAAGTGCCCGAAGGTATTGCTCACTTTTTAGAGCATAAGCTTTTTGAAAGTGAAGACGGCGATGCTTTTACACGCTATGCCGAAACGGGTGCTTATGCAAATGCCTTTACTTCATTTGATAAAACCTGTTATCTTTTCAAATGCTCAACCCGTTTTTATGATAATCTTGAAATTTTACTTGATTTTGTTCAAAGTCCTTATTTTACTGCCGCTACCGTTCAGAAAGAACAGGGCATTATCGGTCAGGAAATCAGAATGTATGACGACAGTCCCGGATGGCGTGTAATGTTTAATATGTTACTCGCAATGTATAAAAACCACCCTGTAAGAATTGATATTGCGGGCACTACCGAAAGCATTGCTGAAATTACAGATGAGCTTTTATATAAATGTTATAACACATTTTATAATCCGCAAAATATGTTTTTGTGCATTGCGGGCAATGTTGATACCGACAAGGTTTTGAAAATGGTTGACGAAGCCATAAAACCAAAAGAAAGATTTGAACTTTGTCGCATTATGCCCGAAGAACCCGATGAAATTTTAAAGCCCTATGTTGAGCAAGCACTCGAAGTGGTTATACCGCTGTTTTGTTTTGGCTATAAAGAAAAAGCAGACCGTCCTTTAACTTTAAAAGAACGAATCTGCACAAGTGTGCTTTTGGATATGATAATCGGTGACGCATCACCACTTTATAAGAAACTTGTAAATGAAGGTCTTATAAATGATGAGTTTGACTTTGAATATTTCAACGGTCCGGGTTATTCTTCTGTTATATTCGAAGGCGAATCACAAAATCCGCAAAGGGTTGCAGATGAAATCAAGGCAGAAATAACCCGCCTTAAAGAAGAAGGTCTTAATAAAAAGTTATTTAATGCAGTAAGAAGCAATTGTTACGGTAACGCTATTCGCAATTACAACAGTATGGAAAGTATTGCGATGGATTTGGTTGACTGTGCTATGTCAGGTTATGACCTTTTTGATGAAATCAAATGCTTAAAATCAATTACGGTTGATGATGTTTATAAGCGACTTGCGGTTTTGGATAACGATAAAACTGTATTGTCGGTTATTGTACCGAAGGAGAAATAATAAATGACTTATGATGTTACAATTTTTGGTATAGATATTACCTTAAATCCCGTTGCATTTACCTTGCCTATCGGCGACGGTTGGAAGGTTTATTGGTACGGCATTTTAATTGCTCTCGGCTTTTTGGGTGCGCTTATTTATGCTTATACCAATTATAAACGCTTTAATCTTGATATGGACCGCGCAATAGATGTTGTGCTTGTTACACTTCCTGTTGCAATTTTGTGTGCGCGTGCATACTATGTCATTTTTGACGGTGAAAAGCTTGAAAGCTTTGCCGACTTTTTCGGTCTTGGCAACGGTCAAGGCTTTGCAGGACTTGGTATTTACGGTGGCGTTATCGGTGCTTTTGTCACAGGCTTTATAATGTGTAAAATTCGTAAAGTTAAATTTACCGATATGTTTGATATTGCGGCAATCGGTTTTTTAATCGGTCAGGGTATTGGCCGTTGGGGTAACTTCGTTAATCAGGAAGCATACGGCGCGTTTACAGGCAGCGACTGGTGGGGTATGCAAAGCGACATTACTATTATGGAAATGGGCCCAGGTATGGTGCATCCCTGCTTTTTGTATGAATCAATTTGGTGTCTAACAGGTTTTGTGGTAATTCATTTTTTAAGCCAAAAACGCAAATTCAGCGGCGAAGTATTTTTAATGTATCTCGCATGGTACGGCTTTGGTCGCGCAATTATTGAAACACTTCGTACCGACAGTTTAATGATTGGTCCGTTCAAGGTATCGCTTTTGCTTGGCGTTTTGCTTTGTGTCGCAAGTATTACTTTGATTGTTGTTATCCGCAAAAAAATCAAAGAAAAAGATGTTGTTTATGAAAATGTATTTTCTGAAGAGTCAGAAATAGAAGAGAGTGAAGAAAATGTACAAACTGATTGATGGCAAGGTTATTTCTGCAGCGGTTAAGGAACGCGTTAAAAATGAAGTTGCCGCTTTGAAAGAAAAAGGCATTACTACAGGCTTGGCAGTAATAATTGTTGGTGAAGACCCTGCTTCTAAGGTGTATGTAAATAATAAGAAAAAGGCTTGTGAAGCGCTTGGCATTATTTCGGAAGAATATGCTTTGCCCGAAAACACCACACAAGAAGAATTATTATCTCTTATTGATACATTAAATAAGAAGGAAAGCATTAACGGCATTTTGTGTCAGTTGCCGCTTCCCAAACATTTGGATGAAGAAATTGTTATAAACGCAATTTCCAGTGAAAAGGATGTTGACGCTTTCCACCCTGTGAATGTAGGTAAAATTATGCAAGGTAATTATGATTTTGTGCCTTGCACCCCTGCGGGTATTATGGAAATGCTTGATTATGAAGGCATTGAAATTGCGGGTAAA
This sequence comes from Acutalibacteraceae bacterium, assembly GCA_045611605.1. Taxonomy (GTDB): domain Bacteria; phylum Bacillota; class Clostridia; order Oscillospirales; family Acutalibacteraceae; genus UBA737. The sequence continues at coordinate 36,267 of JAZKXN010000017.1, read as the reverse complement.
ACCTGTGTCGTTATCGGCAGAAGTAATATTGTTGGTAAACCGATGTCTATGCTTTTGCTTCATAAAAATGGTACGGTTACTATTTGCCATTCAAGAACACAGAATTTAAAGGAAGTTTGCCGCAATGCCGATATTTTGGTTGCTGCTGTTGGCAGACCGAATTTTGTAACGGCAGATATGGTTAAAGAAAACGCAGTTGTAATTGATGTTGGCATCAACCGTGTGGATGGGAAATTGGTTGGTGATGTTAATTTTAACGAAGTTTGCGAAAAAGCGTCATATATTACCCCTGTGCCGGGCGGTGTTGGTCCTATGACCATTGCAATGCTTATGCAAAACACACTTACTGCTGCGAAAAAACAAAACAAGGTGAATTAAATTGTTAAAAAAACTATTAATTTCGGTTGTGGCGGTTTGCGTTTTGCTTACAACCGTGGTTTCTGCATTGGAAATCGGTGACGATTTTTATCTTTATGGCAGAGACGATAAAAGGTTGGCAGCTACGCTTGATATGACCGAAGAAGAAGTTAAAGCTTATTGTACCGAAAATAATATTACACTTTTGGCGGTCAATAAGGATAACACCAAGCAAATACGCGAAATTGTGCGTGAAACCGAATTTTCGAAAACGGTTAAAAATTTGGCGGTGCTAAAAAATGATGAAATTTTAGACCTAACCTATCAGCTTTGCGGTATTGAAAACGTAAAGGGTAAGGTTATCGAAAAAGATGCCTATAAATACCTTAAGATTGAAGTTCGGGGTAAGGATAGCGGTGGCGAATATATTTTAACTCAGTATATCACCGTAAAAAACAGCAAAACTGTCACTTTAAGCTTTTATACTTCAAATGGTGAAGATACAAGTTATACCGATAAAATTTTTAATTCGCAGTTTTCAAACTTAAAAGCCACAAAGGGCTGGGTTACTATAGCTTTGGCGCTAATGTTGGGGCTTTGCGCGGTGTTGTCGGTTATGATTGTGCGCGATCTTAAACCACCGAAAAGAAATGAAGAAAATAACACTTGATTTTTGAGAGTGTTTGTGTTATAATCTTTGAGCATGTGATTTCACTCGGTCCTTACGAGTGGGTTCATTGCCGAAAAATTCGACATTGAAGCGGATGGTCCTCTGCCACACGATTGGTTATGAACATCTGGAAATTTTTAAGGAGGAAGAAAAATGGATATCATTAAGGAATTAACTGCTGAACAACTTAAGAAAGATGTTCCTGAACTTTTAATCGGTTCTACCGTTAAGGTTCATGTTCGCATTAAGGAAGGCGAAAAGGAAAGAATTCAGGTTTTCGAAGGCACTATTATCGCTAAGAACAATAGCGGCATCGCTGAAACCTTCACCGTTCGTCGTGTTTCTTACGGCGTTGGCGTTGAACGCGTATTCCCTGTACACTCACCTTCAGTTGCTAAGGTTGAACTCGTACGCAAGGGTAAAGTTCGCAGAGCTAAGCTCTACTATCTCCGTGATAGAGTTGGTAAGGCTGCAAAGGTTAAAGAAAAGATTTAATCTTGGAAGGGGGACGGGTGAATACCTTGTCCCCCTTTGTTTTTTAGTAATAAGTAATAGGTTTGGTGTTTTATGGATAATTTTTCGAACCAATTTGAAAGCGGTTTTACAATAGATACTTCTTTTGCGGATAACGAACCCCCAAAAAAGGAAAAGTTAAATCCGAAAAAGGAACTTATTGAATGGCTGGGCGTGGTTGCTTCGGCTTTAATAATCGTTGTCATTTTGTTTGGCTTTGTTTTCCGTGTTGCAATTATCAGCGGTGACAGTATGAAAAACACCCTTATAAACGGTGATGTGGTGGTTATTTCCAACTTTAATTATACTCCCAAACAGGGGGATATTGTTGTGGTTTCCCGTAATGCCGAAAACACTCCCGAAAGTATGCGTGAAGAAAACGGGCCCATTATTAAGCGCGTTATCGCTACCGAGTTTCAGATTGTTAATATCGATTTTGAAACAGGCACCGTTTATATTGATAATATGCCTTTAGATGAGCCGTATATAAGCACCCCTACAGTTGACCAGTATGATGTTAAGTTTCCTATAACTGTGCCCGAAGGCTGCATTTTTGTGCTAGGTGACAACCGCGGCGTTTCGCTTGACAGCCGTAGCAGCCGTATAGGTGATGGTGGTATGATCGATACCCGTTATGTTTTGGGTCGTGCTGTTTACAGAATATTTCCATTTGATAAAACAGGGGGCTTCGGAATAGATGAGTGATAACACACAAAGTATACAATGGTTTCCGGGGCATATGGCAAAAACCAAGCGCAAAATTAAAGAAATTTTGCCGATTATCGACGCTGTGGCTGAAATTGTAGATGCCAGAATTCCGCTTTCGTCCCGCAACCCTGATTTATATGAAATTATTGAAAATAAACCACATATAATTTTGCTTAATAAGTGTGATATGGCAGACCCTACCGCCACTAAAGAGTGGATAGATTTTTATAAAACGCAGGGCATTACTGCCATTGCGGTTGACTGTAAAAGCGGTAAAGGGCTTAACACATTTAAAGATACAATAAAAACCACCCTTGCTGACAAGCTTGAAAGCTATAAAGAAAAGGGTATGGTTGGTAAACCCCTTCGTGTAATGGTTGTGGGCATACCCAATGTTGGTAAATCTTCTTTTATTAATAAAATTGCGGGTAAAACCCGTGCAAAGGCTGAAAACCGTCCCGGTGTCACAAGGGGAAATCAGTGGTTTACCATTGATAAACAACTTGAACTTCTTGACACTCCCGGCGTTTTGTGGCCCAAGTTTGAAGATAAAACCGTGGGTGAACACCTTGCCGTTACAGGCGCAGTTAAGGATAGAATTTTAGATATTGAACTTCTTGCAATGCGCCTTATTGAAATTTTAAGTGATGGATATCAAGATTTATTAACTGCTCGTTATGGCAATCTTGATTTTACACAGGATAGTTATGAAGTGCTTTGCCAAATCGGAAAAAAACGCGGAATGGTTATCCGCGGTGGCGAAACCGATACCGAACGCGCAGCAAATATGCTTTTAGAAGAATACCGAAACCAAAAAATCGGTAATATCACATTAGAAAGGGTATGTGACAATGCCTGATTACAGTTATGAAAAAGCCGCTGAAACCAGCGGCTTTAAGTTAATATGCGGTGTTGATGAAGCAGGGCGCGGACCTTTAGCGGGTCCCGTTTGCGCTGCTGCCGTAATTTTGCCCGAAGACCTTGAAATTGAAGGTCTTAACGATTCGAAAAAGCTTAGCGAGAAAAAGCGCGAGCAACTTTTTGATATTATTACCGAAAAGGCACTTGCTTACTGTGTGGCTTACGGAACACTTGAAGAAATCGAAGAAAAGAACATTTTGCAGGCGACCTTTTTGGCTATGAACCGCGCTATTGAAGGTCTGGAACTTAAGGCCGATTTCGCATTAATCGACGGCAATAAACTACCTGCAGGTATTAAAATCCCCGCGGCGGCAATTGTTAAGGGTGATGCCAAATCAATGTCGATAGCGGCGGCTTCAATTCTTGCAAAAGTAAGCCGTGACAGGTTGCTTATGGAATATGATAAACAATATCCCGAGTATCAGTTTGCAAAGCATAAGGGATATGGCACAAAATTACATACAGATTTAATTAAGGAATATGGACCCTGTGAAATTCATCGACTTTCATTTTTAAAAAATATTTTGGGTGATAAATAATGAATATCGGTGAAATGGGGCTTCAAGGCGAAAAGCGTGTTGCTGCCTTTCTTAGAAAGCGTGGTTTTAATGTTATAAAGCGCAATTTCCAATGCCGCTATGGTGAAATTGACATAATTGCCGAAAATAGCGAGTATATTCTTTTTGTGGAAGTGAAAACCCGTAAAGAAAACGCTTTAATTTCGGGAATAGATGCGGTGGATAGTCATAAACAGTCGCGAATTACACTTGCCGCGCAAGATTATATAAGCAAAACTTGTTGTGAAAAGCAACCGCGGTTTGATGTGGCTCAAGTTACTGTGTCTGAAAAAGAAGACGGCACTTTTGGGTATAGCCTTAAATATTTAGAAAACGCTTTTTAGGTGAAATATGCGATTTTTTGATTTGCACTGTGATACGGCGTATAAAATGTATACCGAAAATCAAGGGTTTTATAAAAATAGCCTTGCAGTATCGGGTGAAAAGGGCGAAATTTTTGACAGCTGGTATCAGACCTTTGCGATTTGGCTGCCCGAAGATTTAGAAAACCCTTTTTTGTTTTATCAAAACACGCTTTCCTATTTAAAGCAAAATTTGTGCGGTAAGGTTAAGCCGATTTTTGCGGTTGAAGGCGGTACAGTTTTAGAAAATGACATTGACCGACTTTATTGGTTAGAGCACGATGGCGTAAAACTTATAACCCTTACTTGGAATGGCGAAAATGCTATTGCAGGTGGCAGTAAAAGCGATAAAGGGCTTACCGATTTTGGCGGAACCGTAATTAACAAAATGAATGAACTGGGGATGGCGGCCGATGTTTCTCACCTTAATGATAAAAGTTTTTATAAGGTGATTGAACTCGCCCAAAAGCCAATTGCAACGCATAGTAATTGCCGTTTTGTGTGCGATGTTCCGCGAAATTTAAGTGATAATCAAATAAAACTCATCTGCGAAAAACACGGTATAATCGGGCTGAATTTTTATCCGTTGTTTTTGGGCGAAAATGTTTATGAAAAAATTTATCAAAATATCTTTCGTTTGTGTGATATGGGGTATGAAAATAATATTGCAATAGGCAGTGATTTTGATGGCGCCGATATGTCAAACAATCTTTGCAATATTACCAAAATTCCCGATTTATACACCTTTTTAGAGCAAAAAGGTCTTGATAAATTGCTTTTAGATAAAATATTTTATAAAAATGCTATTGAAACCTTTGACAAATGGGGCTTATTATAATAAAATAACATTAGTTTAATTGTTAGGATGTTAGATTTATGAATTACATTAGTACAAGAGATAAACAGGTTAAAACTACCGCCGCAGGTGCTATTTCACAGGGCATTTCTGTTGAAGGCGGTCTCTTTGTGCCGGATACTTTTCCGATTTTCCAAAAGGCTGATTTCCAGAAGCTTTGCGAAATGGATTATATCGGTCGCGCAAAGTATGTTTTAAGCCGCTTTTTAAACGATTTTACCGATGAAGAAATTGATTATTGCGTAAAGGGTGCTTATACAGGCTCTTTCGATAACGAACAACCTGCACCAATTTCACTTTTGGGTGAAAATGCAAATATTCTTGAACTTTGGCATGGTCCCACCTGCGCATTTAAGGATTTGGCGCTTCAGCTTTTGCCTTATCTTTTGACAACATCTGCTAAAAAGGTATCTAAGGGCAAGAAAATTGTAATTTTGGTTGCCACTTCGGGTGATACCGGTAAGGCCGCGCTTGAAGGCTTTTGCGATGTACCCGATACTGAAATTTTAGTATTTTATCCCAGCGAAGGCGTAAGCCCTATGCAGAAGCTTCAAATGGCATCTCAAAAGGGTGAAAATGTGCATGTTTGCGCTATTAAGGGTAATTTTGACGATGCACAGTCGGGTGTTAAGAATATTTTCACAAATAACGATGTTAAGGCAAAACTTAATGAAAATAATATGCAGTTTTCTTCTGCAAACTCAATCAACTGGGGTCGTTTGGCACCGCAGATTGTTTACTATGTTTCGGCTTACTGCGATCTTCTTAAGCGCGAAGGCGATTATCTTAAAGATGGCTTCAACATTGTTGTTCCCACAGGTAACTTTGGTAATATTCTTGCGGCTTATTATGCAAAGAAAATGGGTGTTCCGGTTAAAAAGCTTATCTGCGCTTCAAATGCAAATAATGTTTTGACCGATTTTATTAATACCGGTAAATACGACCGTAATCGCAGCTTCTTTACTACTATTTCACCATCTATGGACATTTTGATTTCAAGCAATCTTGAAAGAATGTTGTTTGAGCTTAGCGGTGAAGATGATACCGCGGTTGCAAAAATGCAAAAAGATTTGAGTGATAACGGTACATTCACCGTAAGTGATGATGTTAAAACAAAGATGAGTGATCTTTTCTGGGGCGGTTGCTGTGATGATAACGACACCCTTAAAACTATTGGTGATTTGTTCGACGAATACGGTTATCTTTGCGATACTCACACCGCTGTTGCAATGAATGTTTATAAGCAGTATGTTGAAAAAACAGGTGACGATATTCCAACCGTTATTGCTTCTACCGCATCACCCTATAAGTTTGCCGCAAGTGTTCTTGATGCTGTAAGCGACCAAAAGGGTAGTAGCGAGTTTGATACAGTTCGTGTATTAAATGAGATTACAAAAACCGAAATTCCTGCACCTATTAAAGCACTTGAAAATGCAACAGTTCGTTTTACTGATATCTGCGATAAAGAAAATATGTTAAATGCTGTTTATTCGGTTTTAAATATCGAATAATAAAAAAAGCCACTGTTTTCAGTGGCTTTTTTCAAAAACTTGATTTATTACTTTGCCTTAAAGGTATCACAGCAAGTTTCTTGTGCGTTAGATGCCATGCCGTTACCAACATGGATTTTACCTGCAGAACAGGTGTTGTTAGCTGCGTGATACATACAGTTCTTAACATCGCAAGAAATGCATACATTAGATTCGCATTTATTTTCCATCTTAATCAAGTCCTTTCTGACCGGTTTGGTCTTTAGTATTGTGTCTTGAATTTTCAAAAATATACGAAAGGGGAGAATTTTTTTAAAAATGAGCATTTATGCACTTTCAGATTTGCATTTGTCTTTTGGTAGTGACAAACCAATGGATATTTTTCGTGGTTGGGGCAGTCACACCGAAAGAATAAAAGCAAATTGGTGTCGCTTGGTGACCGAAAATGATACGGTAATTCTCCCAGGGGACTTTTCGTGGGGGCTAAAACTTAGCGAAACTTTAGAAGATTTTAAGTTTTTAGAAGGTTTGCCCGGCAAAAAAATAATTTTAAAAGGCAATCACGATTTGTGGTGGTCAACCGTTAAAAAATTGCGCGACTTTTTTGAAATTAACGAAATTAAATCGGTTGAAATTTTGTTTAATAATACTGTTACTGCAGAAGGTTATGCTATCGCGGGTACACGCGGTTGGTTTTATGACGATAAGGCGGATAAAAAAATAATTGCGCGTGAAGTTGGTCGGCTTGAAACTTCACTTAAAGCCGCCGAAAGTACAGGGCTTCCTGTGTTAGTGTTCTTACATTATCCACCTGTTTATAACACCGAAGTTTGCAGTGAAATTTTTGATGTTATAAAAGCGCATAATATCAAAACAGTTTATCACGGACACATTCACGGTGCAGGGTTAAATAACGCAGTTAAAGAATATGACGGTGTCGAATTTAAGTTGATTTCCTGTGATTGTGTCGATTTCACACCCGTTTTGGTGGTTAAATAAATATATTTTAAATATTATTAAAAAAATAGTGGAAAAATTTGAGAAACTATGTTATACTAACTGTGTTTGTCAATATGACTAAAATTGCATACTTTATGCGGAGGTATAAAAATGACTTTAAAAGAAACAAAAAATTTAAGCGCAAACAGATATGAGCTTACAATTGCTATCAGCGCTGAAGAATTAGCAGAAGGCGTTAAAAAGGCTTACGAAAGCAGAAAGAATGACATATCTATTCCCGGTTTCCGTAAGGGTAAGGTTCCTTTTGCTATGGTTGTTAAAATGTACGGTGAAGAAGCATTCTATGAAGATGCTCTCAACATCCTTTATCCCGATGCAGTTGATGCTGCTATTAAGGAATCAGGTCTTAAAGTAATCAACGACAAGATGGATACCGATATTGAATCTATCTCTAAAGAAGAAGGCGTTGTATTAAAGGTTGCAGTTACAACCTATCCCGAAATCGAAATTGGCGAATACAAAGGCTTAAAGGCTGAAAAGGTTATCGCTAAGGTTGAAGACAGCGAAGTTGACGCACAGGTTAACGCTATGGCTCAGCGTAATGCTCGTATGGTATCTGTAGAAGACCGCTCAGCTCAAATGGGCGATACCGCTGTTATCGACTTTGAAGGTTTCAAAGATGGCGTTGCTTTCGAAGGCGGCAAGGGTGAAGGCTATTCATTAGAACTTGGCTCAGGTTCTTTCATCCCCGGTTTTGAAGAACAAATCGTTGGTAAAAACATCGGTGAAGAATTTGATATCGTTGTAACCTTCCCTGAAGAATACGGCGCAGAAGACCTTGCAGGTAAGGAAGCAACCTTTAAGATTAAACTTCACGAAATCAAGTTCCAGGAACTCCCTGAAATTGATGACGAATTTGCAAAAGATGTAAGCGAATTTGATACATTGGCTGAACTTAAGGCTGACATTAAGGAAAAGGCTCTTGCTCAAAAGAACAAGATTGCTGAAGAAGAAGCAGAAAACTCACTCGTTCAGCAGATTGTTGACAGCATTAAGGGTGAAATTCCCGAAGCTATGTTCGAAAGCCGCTTACAGCAGAGCGTTGAAGAATTTGGCTACAGACTTCAGATGCAGGGCTTAGACCTTGACACATATCTCAAGTATTCAAACACTTCAATGGATGATTTCAAGGCTACCTTCCGCCCACAGGCAGAAGCACAGGTTAAATTCCGCCTTGCTCTTGAAAAGATTGTTGAACTTGAAAAGATTGAAGCAGATGATGAAGCACTTGAAGCAGAATTCAAGAAGCTTGCAGAAGCTTACAATATGGAAGTTGAAGCAGTTAAGAACGCTATCCCCGCAAGCGAACTTGCAAAGGATGTTGCTGTTCAGAAGGCGATCGACTTTATTAAAGAAAATGCAGTTATTACCGAAGTAGAAGCTAAGACTGAAAAGAAGGCTCCTGCTAAGAAAAAGACCACAACTGCAAAAAAAACCACCAAAAAGGCAATTGATTCTGCTGAATAATTGATTATAAACTTTTAAAAAGGTTTATAATATTAATTGAAATTAAGCCGGCACTTTATGTGTCGGCAATTTTAAAAGGAGAATGTTTTATGAGTTTTGTACCATATGTTATTGAACAAACAAGCCGTGGGGAACGTTCTTATGACATTTTTTCACGCCTTTTAAACGACCGCATTATTATGCTTAACGGCGAAGTTAACGATGCATCTGCAAGTGTTGTTATTGCACAGATGCTTTATCTTGAAGGTCAAGACCCTGATAAAGATATTAATTTTTACATTAACAGCCCGGGCGGTTCTGTTTCTGCGGGCATGGCTATTTATGATACAATGCAATACATCAAGTGTGATGTTAGCACCATTTGTATGGGTATGGCTGCAAGTATGGGCGCATTCCTCTTGTCTGCAGGTGCAAAGGGCAAGCGTGTGGCTCTTCCAAACAGCGAAATTATGATTCATCAACGGCTCGGTGGCGCTAAAGGTCAAGCAACCGAAATTTTGATTGCTGCAAAGCATATTGAAAGAACTCGTGCTAACTTAAACCGCATTTTGTCCGAAAACACAGGCAGAAGTCTTGAAGAAATTGAACGCGATACCGAACGCGATAACTTTATGACAGCACAGGAAGCATGTGATTACGGTCTTGTTGATAAAGTAATTACTAAGAGGTAATAAGTAATGCCCAGTAAAGTTGACAATGAAATTCGTTGTTCCTTTTGCGGGAAAACACAGGATGAAGTAACCCGTCTTGTAGAAGGTCCCGGTGTTTATATTTGTGATAACTGCATTGATTTTTGCGCATCCCTTTTGTTTGAAGATGAAGTGTCTGCAAATAAGGGCAAAAAGAATAAAAAGGAAAAAGAATTTGTTTTACCAAAACCGCAAGAAATCAAGGCTAAGCTTGACGAGTATGTAATCGGTCAGGACGAAGCCAAAAAAACCTTGTCGGTAGCGGTTTATAATCACTATAAGCGCATCTTCAAAAAGGAAGAAAGCGGCGTTGAACTTAATAAAAGTAATGTTTTAATGCTTGGCCCTACAGGTGTAGGTAAAACCCTTTTGGCGCAGACCTTGGCAAAGTGCCTTGATGTGCCGATTGCAATTACCGATGCTACAACCTTGACCGAAGCGGGTTATGTTGGTGAAGATGTTGAAAATATTCTTTTGCGTCTTATCCAAGCAGCTGATTATGATATTGAAAAGGCTGAACGCGGCATAATTTATGTTGACGAAATCGACAAAATTGCAAGAAAAAGCGAAAATGCATCTATCACCCGCGATGTAAGTGGCGAAGGTGTTCAGCAGGCACTTCTTAAAATTTTAGAAGGTACGGTTTCAAATGTTCCGCCACAGGGTGGCAGAAAGCATCCGCAACAGGAATTTATTCAAATTGATACCACAAATATTTTATTTATTTGTGCGGGCGCGTTTGACGGTATTGAAAAGGTTATCGAACGCCGCATAGGTGGCAGTAGCCTTGGCTTTGGGGCGGATGTTAAATCACCCAAAAGCAAGGAAGCCGAAGCACTTAGCATGGTTGCCACCCATCAGGATTTGGTTAAGTTTGGTATTATTCCCGAGCTTGTTGGTCGTATGCCGGTTATTACCGCTTTAAAGGGTATGGATAAGGATACCCTTATTCGTATTATGACCGAACCGAAGAATTCGATTATCAAGCAGTATGAAGCGCTATTTAAAATGGACGGCGTTGAGTTAATGTTTGAGAAAAAGGCGCTTGAGAAAATTGCCGAGCTTACAATTGAACGCAAAACAGGTGCACGCGGTCTTCGTTCAATAATTGAAGGTGTATTACAGCCCTTAATGTTCGAAACCCCATCTGACAGTACAATCAAAAAGGTTGTTATTACAGAAAGCACTGTTTTAGGCGGCGAAGCCGAAATTATAAGAAATTAGCAAAACGCACCCTTTTGGGTGCGTTTTTTTATATTGCTTTATTTTGATAATTTGCGTATAATGAAACCGAAAGGCGGTGTAAGTATGAAAAATTGTAATTTTATTTGTTCGGGGAAGTGTGATAGTGAAATTTGCCCTGTATTTTTGTGCGAATTTGCAATTTCAAAACCCTTAACATCTGCACAACTTTTTATAACCGCCAAGGGGGTATATCAAGCGGTTTTAAATGGAGAGCGTGTCGGTGAATTTGTAATGGCGCCGGGTTGGACTTCATACGAAAACCGTTTGCAAATTCAAAAATACGACATAACCAATATGTTGGATTCCAAGAATCGACTTGAAGTAATTCTTTCTGATGGTTGGTTTGCAGGACTTAAAAGCCGACCGTTAAATAAAGAAAGAGTATCATTTATTGCTAAAATTATGTTAAATTATTCTGACGGTCAGGTTGAAGAAATAGTAACCGATGAAAATTGGTATGTGTCTGATAGCCCTGTTCGTTTTTGTGACATTTACGACGGTGAAATTTTTGATGCAACCGTTATACCAACTTTTAATAAAAATGCTTCTATATGCCAAGATAACGATAAATCGGTGTTGGTAGAGCAAGTTGGTGAATTTGTTACCGAACAGGAAGTTATTTCACCTATTAGCATTTTCAAAACACCAAAGGGTGAAACGGTAATTGATTTCGGTCAAAATTTAACAGGATATCTTTCGATTAATTTAACTGCAAAATCGGGGGATATTGCTGAGTTTTCTTTCGCCGAAGTTTTAGATAAAGACGGCAATTTTTACAATGCCAATTATAGAAGTGCTAAATGTATTTATAAATATATCTGCAAAGATGGTGAGCAGACTTTCAAGCCGATAAATACATTTTATGGTTTTAGGTATGTAAGGGTTGACGCTTTTCCCGACACTATAACCGCTGATAAATTTAAGGCGATTGTAGTGCATAGTAACATGAAAAGAAAAGGCAAGATTGAAACAAGCAATCCACTTTTAAATCGTTTTTTTGAAAATATTATCTGGTCGCAAAAGGGCAACTTTTTAGATGTTCCCACCGATTGTCCGCAAAGGGATGAACGCCTTGGTTGGTTAGGTGACGCAATGGTTTTTATGCGCACCGCTTGTCTTAATTTCGACGCACGCAAATTCTTCAAAAAATGGCTTTTGGATATGAAAGCCGAGCAGTATGAAAACGGCGCAGTAAAGGTGGTTGTGCCACAGTGCGCCCATAAAGATTGGTTCAGAAATGATGCGGCGGGTTGGAGCGATGCAATTACTATTTGCCCGTGGGAATATTACCAAATTTACGGTGATAAAGAAGTTTTGCAAATAATGTTTGAGCCTATGAAAAAATGGGTAAATCATATTGCAGATATAACCGAAAAAACAAATTTGTGGTTCGGCGGTTTTCAGTATGGTGATTGGCTTGAACTTGGCGCTAAGCGGGGCGAGTTTAAGGGTGATACAAGGGATAATCTTGTGGCGTCGGCTTTTTATGCAAATTCGGTTAATATCGTATGCAAGGTCGGTAAAATTTTAGGGGAAGATGTATCGTATTACGAACAATTATATCGTGATATTGTTACGGCTTTTAAAGCGGAATTTAATGATGATTTCAAAACTCAAACCGAGCATGTTTTAGCACTTAATTTTAACCTTTGTATTGATGAAAACAAGATTATAAATTCACTTGTTGAGCTAATTCACAAAGATGGCAATATGCTTAAAACAGGCTTTTTGGGTACACCGTATATTTTGCATATTTTAAGCAAATATGGGTATAACGAGTTGGCTTATACCTTGCTTCTTCGCTCTGAATATCCGTCATGGCTTTATCCTGTTACCAAGGGCGCCACCACCATTTGGGAGCATTGGGACGGCATTAAACCAGATGGTAGTATGTGGAGTGATGAAATGAACTCATTTAATCACTACGCTTATGGTGCTGTTGGTGACTGGCTTTACGGTGTGGCGGGTGGAATAACTGCTGCAAAAGCGGGTTTCGAAAGGGTGCATTTTGCGCCTAAACCCGACAAACGCCTTGACTGGTTTAAGGCGGAAATTGATACCGAATACGGTAAGGTTTCTTCATATTGGTATTATAAGGATGGCAAAATTAATTATGAAATCGAAACCCCTGTTGATGCAACGGTAGAAGTTGACGGTAAGGCTTTTGAAGTTAAAAAAGGAAGGTATAAATTTTAAAACGCACCCATTTGGGTGCGTTTTTCATTTATTATTAAATTATTCCCACAACTTCAACAACACCTGTTTTGTGGTAAAGGGATGGAGTGACTAAAAGGCTATAACCTTGACCGCTGTCGGCGCTCCATTCAACGGGTTTTGCTTGTGGCACACCGCAAGCACCTAGAAGCATCATAATTGCGCCGCCGTGCATAATTACAGCACTGTGTTCAATGTCGTTTTCTAGCATATCCATAACAATTTGCTGAAGACCAACACAAAGGCGTTTAACAAAATCGGTGTTGCTTTCACCATTCGGGGCGGGAATTTTACCCGCCACCCAAAGTGCAAAGTTTTGGTCAAGCTCTAATTCACCGGCGGTTTTGCCTTCGAAATCGCCAAAGTCATATTCCTTTAAGTTGTCAACAGGGTAAATCGGCATATTGGGGTATAAAACCGCACCCGACTGCTTTGCACGAAGCATTGGGCTTGAATAAAGGCGCTCAATTTCAGGATAATCAATATCACGACGCATTTCAATTAGTTCGTTCATACCTTCGGGGGAAAGTGGCATATCGGTTTTACAGCCAATATAAAGTCCTTGTTTGTTAGCATCGGTCGCGCCATGGCGTATAAGGTGAATTTTAAGGGTTCTCATTAGCTAAAATTCCTCCAAAATTTCGGAAATTATGGTGTTGGAAAGTAACATTCCGTTATTTGTTAGTGAAAAATTGTTATCTTTTAAAGTGGCTAAGCCGTTTTCGGCAAAAAGCTCACATTTTTTTAGTGCATTTGCGGGTAAAATATCGGTTTTAATGCCGTCTTTTAGACGAAGAGCTAACATAATTTGTTCGTCAATATTTCCGCCGTTGCCGTCGGAAATAGGGGAGTTGCCATCAATAAATGCTTTAAGGTCGCGCGGGTAATAAAACCGTTTGCTGTCTAAAAACGAATGTGCTGACGGACCAATTCCCAAATATTCTTCACATTTCCAATATTTTAAATTGTGGCGACTTGCATTATTGCCTTTGCAAAAATTCGAAATTTCATAATGGCAAAAGCCTTTGTTTTCAAGGTATTCACACATAAACAAATATTGGTCGCTTACCGCATCATCGTCGGGCAAATTAAGTGTGGCTTTTTCTTTATAAAACTTAGTGTTTTCTTCAATTTTTAAAATATAAGCCGAAATATGTTCGGGGTTTAAATTTATAAGAAAATCGAGTGAATTTTTAAGGGTTTGGCAGTTACTGTCGGGAAGACCTAACATTAAATCAAGCGAAATATTGTTAAAGCCAAGTTGTCGTGCGGTTTTTACCGCTGTTTCGGTGTCGGTTACAGTATGTCGCCTGCCAAGGGTTAGAAGTTCGGCATCATCACCGCTTTGTGCACCGATTGATATGCGGTTGATACCCGCCTTTTTTGCATTTTGTAAAATTTCTAAAACATTATCGGCGGGGTTAAGCTCAAGTGTAATTTCGGCATCACTTAAAACCGTAAAATTTTCATAAACGGCATTTAAAAGTGGTGCCAAACGGTGATTTAAAAGTGACGGTGTACCGCCGCCAAGGTAAATAGTATCAATGGGACGGTTTATTTTGCCGCCCCATTGTTTTATTTCTCTTATTAACGCAGTTAAATAACTGTCAATGAGTTTCTCATTTGTAAAAGCAGAATAAAAATCACAATAAGCGCACTTGCCGTTACAAAAGGGAATATGTAGGTAAAGACCTAAAGGCATACCCCAATTAGTCAAGAATTTCACCCATTTGACCGCAACCAACTAAAGCAGCGTTTGCTTCGTCGGTGTCGATGTGCATTGCAAGTGCGTAAGAAGGACTTACACGGGCAATAACATCACCGAAAACGAGTGAACGACCGTTGGTTTCAACCTTAACAGAAACAATCTGCTTGTCAGCAATGCCGTATTTTTCAGCATCTGCGGGGGTCATATGAATATGACGCTTTGCAGCGATAACGCCCTGTGTGAGTTCTACTTCACCCTTAGGACCAACGATTTTGCAAGCACCACTACCTGCAACATCACCGGATTCGCGGATAGGAGCAGTAACACCGATAGCACGAGCGTCTGTCAAAGAAAGTTCAACCTGAGTGTCAGGACGAACAGGGCCCAAGATAGATGCCTTTAACGAAGATTTAGCACCAACGATGGTAACCTTTTCTTCACAAGCAAACTGACCGGGCTGTGAAAGGTCTTTTTTAGGGGTGAGCTGATAGCCTTCACCGAAAAGGATTTCTAAATCCTTCTGTGATACATGAATGTGACGGGCGGAAATTTCAACTAATACTTCTTTTGCCATTTTTAAAACTCCTTAAATATTATTCTTTGACTATATTTTAACATATTTTCTATATAATTCAAGTGGTTTGTGAATTTTTTATGATTATATGTATTTATAATTGACTTTATATCGCTGATAATGTAAAATATTATTAATAATATAATAAAGTTAGGGTGTTTAAAATGAAACCTGTTTATAAGCGTGTGCTTTTGAAACTCAGCGGTGAAGTTCTTGCCGGCGAAAAGGGCGTAGGTCTTGATTTTGATAAAGTTCTTGAAATTTGCGAAAAGGTTAAGGACTGTGTAGATATGGGTGTTCAGGTTGCCATCGTTGTTGGCGGCGGTAACTTCTGGCGTGGCCGTTCAAGCGGCAAGATGGACCGTACCCGTGCTGACCATATGGGTATGCTTGCAACTTCAATCAATGCTTTGGCTTTGGCTGACGGTCTTGAACAGTTGGGTGTTAATGCTCGCGTTCAAACCGCCATTGAAATGCGTCAGGTGGCCGAACCTTATATCAGAAACAAGGCAGTTCGCCATTTGGAAAAGGGCAGGGTTGTTATTTTCGGTTGCGGTACAGGTAACCCATTCTTCTCAACCGACACAGGCGCAGCTCTTCGCGCGGCTGAAATCGGTGCCGATGTAATCTTTAAAGCAACCAATGTTGATGGTGTTTACGACAGCGACCCCAAGAAGAATCCAGATGCTAAAAAGTACGATACACTCACCCATTTGGAAGTGCTTCAAAAAGAATTACATGTTATGGATGCTACTGCAGCATCACTTTGTATGGATAACAACATTCAAATTTTGGTTTTCAATTTAGACAACCCACAAAACATTGTTTCTGCTATGGTTGGTGAAACCATTGGCACAATTGTTAAATAAAGTTTAAGGAGAGTATTTATGAACGAACTTATTAAAAATACCGAAGAAAAAATGATAAAAACCCTTGGCGTTTTGGAAAGAGATTATAAATCAATTCGTGCAGGCCGCGCCAATGTTTCTGTTTTGGATAAAATTTCGGTTGACTATTATGGTTGCCCCACACCCATTCAGCAGATGGCTGCAGTTTCTGTTCCCGAACCCCGCATTTTAATGATTCAGCCTTGGGATGCTACAACCTTAAAGTCAATTGAAAAGGCAATTTTAACTTCTGATATTGGTATTAATCCGCAGAATGACGGTCGTGTTATTCGTCTTGCTTTCCCACCACTTACTGAAGAACGCAGAAAAGAAATTGTTAAGGATGTTAAAAAGATTGCTGAAGATACAAAGGTTGCTATTCGTAACACCCGCCGCGATGCTTTAGAAAAGTTGAAGGCACTTAAAAAGGGCAATAGCATTACCGAAGATGATGAAGCAAATGGTGAAAAGAAGATTCAAAATCTTACCGACAAATACTGCAAAGAAATTGATGTAATGGCTGCCGATAAGGAAAAGGAAATTTTAGAAATCTAATTTATTGAAATTAAAGCAGCGGCTCTTTTCTAGGGCCGCTGTTTAACACAGGCAAAAGGAAGTGACTGTTTTGGCTATTGATAACCGTGTTTTACCGCAGCATATTGCCATTATTATGGACGGCAACGGCCGTTGGGCAAAAAACCGTGGTTTACCAAGAACAGCGGGGCATATTGCAGGTGCAAAAGCCTTTAAAAACATTGCGCGATATTGTAATAAAATTGGGTTAAAATATTTAACGGTTTATGCTTTTTCTACTGAAAATTGGAAGCGCCCCGAAGATGAAGTAAACGGCATTATGAATTTGCTTCGCGATTATTTAAAAGATGCTGAAAACTTTAAGGATGAAAATATCCGTGTGCGGTTTATCGGCGACAGAACTCCTTTAGCAGACGATATTAAAGAACTTATGGCGAAAAACGAAGATGATTCAAAAAATGCCACAGGTCTTACTCTTTACATTGCCATTAACTACGGCGGCAGGGATGAAATTGTAAAAGCGGTGCAAAAAATTGTTGATAGCGGCGTTAAAGCCGAAGACATTAATGAAAAACTTATTTCTGACAGTCTTTACACATATGATTGCCCTGACCCTGATTTTATTATTCGCCCAAGTGGTGAGTACCGTTTGTCAAACTATCTTATATGGCAGTCGGCTTATTCGGAATTTTGGTATTCCGATATTTTATGGCCCGACTTTAAGGAAAAGGATTTAGAAAAAGCAATCGACGACTTTTTAAAACGCAATCGTCGTTTTGGGGGAATTTAAAATGAAAACACGAATTATATCGGGTGTTATACTGTGCAGTGTTATTGCAGGTGTCTTGGCTTTGGGTTATCTTGTAAACCCATTGTTTATGACGGTTTTTCTTGCGGTTATTGCGGGTGTTGCTACTTGGGAATTACTTCACAATGTTGCAAAAATTGAAAGCAAGTCGATTAATGCAGTTGCAGTTATCTATACTGCGGTAGCGGTTGTTAACTTTGCGCTTGATGGTTTTCAAATTGGCAAATTTTTAATTACCACTTACCATGTAACAGTGCTTTATGTTTTAATTGCAGTTTTCTTAACCCTTAAAAAGCACGACAAATTAGACCTTGGCGGTATTTTATCACTTTGCGTAATGCCTTTTATTATGGCGTATGCATTCGGTTCACTTGAAAAAATTGCAAATTATGGTGCCAAGTATGAGCTTGAAATCGGTGGTATTTCTGCCTTAACGGGAATATACTATTTACTAATGATGCTCGTTTTCTCGGCGGGCTGCGATACAGGTGCTTATTTTGTTGGTGTAACTTTAGGTAAGCATAAACTTTGCCCTGAAATTTCACCCAAAAAGACAGTTGAAGGCGCTATCGGCGGTATTTTAACAAGCGTTATTTTTGCTTTAATTTTTAACTTTGCTTTCGGTATGACCGAAAAACTTATTCCCACCCTTATTTTTACCGTTCCGCTTTGTATTGTTGGTATGTGCGGCGACTTGTTCGCGTCCACTATTAAGCGTTCGGTAGGGCTTAAGGATTACGGCAATTTAATACCCGGTCACGGTGGAATACTTGACCGTTTTGATTCGATTTTAATGATTGCGCCCATTTATTTAATTCTTATAAGCCTTGGGGTGTTATAATGAAAAGTCTTGTTATACTTGGCTCTACAGGGTCAATCGGCACACAGGCGCTTGAAGTTTGCCGCCGCGACGGATATAAGGTTGTGGCTTTGGCTGCGGGCAGTAATGTTGAACTTTTAGAAGCGCAAGCCCGCGAGTTTAAAGTTAAGGCTGTTGCTGTTTTCAATGAAGAAAAGGCAAATGAACTTAAATTAAAATTGTCGGACACTGATATTAAGGTTTTATCGGGTGTAGATGGTGTTTGCGAAGTTGCGCAAATGGAAGCCGACATTGCGCTTAATTCTATTGTTGGTATTGCAGGTCTTCGCCCCACGCTTGCTGCGATAGAAAGCGGTAAAGATATTGCTCTTGCTAATAAAGAAACCTTAGTTACAGGCGGTGACATTGTTAACCGCAAGGCAAAAGAAAAAGGCGTTAAAATTTTACCTGTTGACAGTGAACATTCGGCAATTTTTCAGTCCCTTCAAGGTGCGCCTAAAGGAAGCCTTAAGAAAATTTTGTTGACTGCATCGGGTGGTCCGTTTTTCGGCAAAACCCGTAACGATTTAGAAAATGTAACGGTTAAAGAAGCACTTGCCCATCCGAACTGGTCAATGGGTGCAAAAATCACTATTGACTCTGCCACCCTTATGAATAAGGGGCTTGAAGTTATTGAAGCGGTGCATCTTTTTGGTGTTAGTGCTAACGATATTGAAGTGCTTGTTCACCGTCAAAGCATTTTGCATTCAGCGGTTGAACTTAGTGACGGCGCGGTTATCGGTCAGCTTGGCACACCCGATATGCGTTTACCAATTCAGTATGCATTAACCTACCCCGAAAGAAGCAACTATGCTTTTGAAAAATTAAGTCTTTCTGATATCGGCACTTTAACCTTCCAAAAACCTGATACCGACACATTCCGCTGTTTGCCGCTTTGTGTTTCGGCAATAAACGAAGGCGGGCTTCGCCCCACTGCCGTAAACGGAGCAAACGAAGAAGCGGTGCGCTTGTTCTTAGAAGGTAAAATTAAATTTTTGCAAATTGCTGATTTGGTTGAAAAAGCTGCTTGTTCAGTAAAAAATAAAAAAGAATTTAATTTGGATGATATTCTTTATACCGACAAAGCCGCGCGTCAAGCGGTTTTAAATAATATTTAGTTTTAGGTGATTAAAATTACTATCTCAGAAATTTGGGGTACAGTTTGGCCCTATCTTACCGCAGTTTTACTTTTTCTAATTTTGATAATTATCCACGAATTCGGTCATTTTATTGCCGCAAAGCTTTTAGGTGTAAAGGTAAACGAATTTGCCGTTGGCTTCGGTCCGCGGCTTTTCGGTTTTAAGGGAAAAGAAACAAAATATTCCTTTAATCTTGTGCCACTTGGCGGTTATTGCGCTATGGAAGGCGAAGATGAAGAAAGTAGCGACAGCCGTGCTTTCTGCAACAAATCGGCTTGGAGACGCTTTTTAATCGTTGTAATGGGCGCAACCTTTAACCTTGTTTTTGGTCTTGTTTTGGTGGCAATAATTTTAGCGCCACAAAAAATGTTTGCTTCAACTACTATTGCCGAATTTTCAGAAAATGCCGTGACTCAGCAAAGCGGGTTAAAGGTTGATGATAAAATCATTGAAATTGAAGGTCGCAAGATTTTTGGTGTTTATGATATGAATTACGCCTTTACCAATGTCGATGATGGTACACTTGATATGACCGTGCTTCGTGACGGTAAAAAAGTGGAACTTAATGATGTTAAGTTTGAAACCGAAGAAGTTGACGGCATTACTTATCTAAAGTGGGATTTTAAGGTTTACGGCATTAAGAAAACGGTTTGGAATTATATTAAAGAAACCTTTTCTACCACAGTTTCTTACTGTATGATTGTTTGGCGCAGTTTACTTGATATGCTTAGCGGTAAGTTTGGTATAAGTGCAATTTCGGGCCCTGTCGGTGTGACCGTTGCAATTGCCGATGCGGCAAAGCAAAACCTTCTTAATTTACTGCCTATGATGGCGCTTATAACGGTAAACCTTGGCATATTTAACCTTTTGCCTGTACCCGCGCTTGACGGTGGCAGAATAGTGTTTATTTTATTTGAAATGATTTTCCGCAAAAAGGTGCCCGAAAAATATGAGTCGGTGGTGCACACAGTCGGCTTTATTGCATTGATAGTCTTTATGGTGCTTATTGCCGCAAAGGATATTTGGGGACTTATTTTCTAAATAAGGTGATATGATGTTATACACAAATGATATTACTAAAAAAATAGCAGTTGGTGATATGTTTATCGGTGGCGGTGCTCCTGTTAGCGTTCAGTCAATGCTTTGCGCTGAAGCCCATGATATTAAAGGTAATGTAGAGCAAGCCTTACGCCTTGAAAAAGCAGGGTGTGATATTGTGCGCGTAACCGTGCCCGATATGGAAGCTCTAAAAACTGTTGAAGCACTTAAAAATGCTATAAAAATTCCCTTGGTGGCAGATATACACTTTGATTACCGTTTGGCTATTGAAAGTGTTGCCGCAGGGGTTGATAAGGTGCGTATAAACCCCGGTAACATTGGTGGCGACGATAAGGTTAAAGCCGTTGCCAATGCTTGCAAAGCGGCGGGTGTGCCGATAAGAATTGGCGTAAATTCGGGTTCGCTTGAGAAGGAAATTTTGGCAAAATACGGCGGCGTAACCCCCGAAGCAATGGTTGAAAGCGGTCTTTATCACATATCGCTTTTAGAAAAATTTGATTTTGATGATATTGTACTCTCGCTCAAATCTTCTGACACCTTTAAAATGTATAAGGCTTACGAATTAGCAGCGGAAAAATGCCGTTATCCTTTGCATCTTGGTGTTACCGAAGCAGGTACTGAAAATATGGGTGTTATTAAATCTGCGGCGGGTATTGGCGGTTTATTACTTCGTGGAATCGGTAATACGATTCGTATTTCTTTGACCGATGATCCCGTTAAAGAAGTAGAAGCGGGAATAAAACTTTTAAAGGCAATCGGCCTTAGAAATGATGGCATAAAATTTGTTTCCTGCCCAACTTGCGGAAGAACACAGATTGATTTAATAAAAATTGCAGCGGATGCTGAAAAACGCCTTCAAAATGTTAACAAAAACATAACGGTTGCGATTATGGGTTGTGTGGTAAACGGTCCGGGCGAAGCAAGTGCCGCTGATATAGGCATTGCGGGCGGTAAGGGTTGTGGTGTGCTTTTCAAAAAAGGCGAAATTATTGCCAAATTGCCCGAAGATAAATTATTAGATGCATTAATAGAAGAAATTGAAAAAATTTAAACGGAGTTGAAAAAATTGGCTACCCCATTGTTTTGCGAAATATTCGGTGATTTTCTTAATACGGAATTACGCGAAAAATTAAACGGTGCGATTCTCAAAAAATGTGATTTAGATACCGATGCCCGAACTTTAATTGCAGGGCTTTATTGTGATACATATATTTCTTGCGAAACAATAAATAATTTGTCAGTTACTCTTAAGGACCTTTTAAAACTTGAAAAATGTAATATTACGACCGAATTTTCACTTTCAGCCTTTGATGTTGCAGCTTGTGAAGATTTGGTTGATGAACTGCGCCAGTATAACGCGCTTTTAAACGGTTATTTCAATGGTGCAGAGTATAATCTTGATGGTGAAACTTTAACAATTAATTTAAAGCATGGCGGTTATAAAAAAATTGTTGCTTCGAAATTTGAAGAACAGTTTGTTCGCCTTGTTAATAACCGTTTTGGCAGGGAATGTGTGGTTTGCTTTGACGGTCAGTTAGACGATGTTAAAATAGAAATGCCCGAAATTAAGGCTGTACCCCAACCGCCAAAGCAAGAAAAAAAAGCAGAAGAAAAACCACAAATTAAGTTTGAAGCCAGACGCGAAAAACCCGCAAACGGCATTGTTTATCTTGATAATCCGCAACTTTTTTACGGCAGAAGAATTGATAATAATGTAAAGCAGATGATTGATATCACTCCCGATGACATGACGGTTTGTTGTTGGGGTGAAGTTTTCGGTTATGATACCCGTAAAATCAACACCAAACGCGGTGAAATGGTTATAGTTAACTTCTCGGTTTCGGACTATACCAATTCTATAAGCGCTTCAATGTTTATGGACCCTAAAAAAATGGGTGAAATATCCAACCTTAAAAACGGTAATTTTGTTTTAATTAACGGTAATTACGAATTTGATAATTATAAAAAAGAACATATTATAAAGCCCACAGCCTTGGCGCTTTTGCAACCATATTTTGAAATGGATGAATATGAAGGCGAAAAGCGAATTGAACTTCATTGCCATACCAATATGTCGGATAAGGATGCTGTTTGCCCCGCCGAAGATTTAATTAATCAGGCATATAAGTGGGGACATAAGGCAATCGCTATTACTGACCACGGCGTTGTTCAGGCTTATCCTGCGGCGGCAGGCGCGGTTAAAAAAATCCGCAAAGGCGGTGGTGACTTTAAGGTAATTTACGGTGTTGAAGGTTATTTTGTTGATGATGTAAACACTGATATTACAAATCTTGCACCAAAGCAGATTAAACGCTATCACCAAATTATTTTGGTTAAAGATGCGGTTGGTCTTAAAAATCTTTATAAACTTGTTTCTGATGCACATATTAATAATTTCAAGGGCAGACCTTTAACCCTTCGCAGTAAGCTTGATGAATTGCGCGAAGGTTTAATTGTTGGTTCTGCTTGTGAAGCGGGTGAGCTTTTCCAAGCGGTGTTTGAAGGCAAACCCCATGAAGAGCTTTTGAGAATTGCAAGTTATTACGATTATCTTGAAATTCAACCCTTAGGAAACAACGACTTTATGGTTCGCAAATCAATCGAGCCTGATGAAAAGAATAAAAAGGGTGAAGTTATTCCTAATCCTTATCGCCATGTAACAAGCGTTGAAATGCTTAAGGCGTATAACCGTAAGATTGTTGAAATTGCGGACGAACTCCAAAAACCTGTTGTTGCAACGGGCGATGTGCACTTTCTTAGAAAAAGCGATGAAATTATTCGCAAAATCTTACTAGCGGGTCAAAATTATGACGATTTTGACCATCAGGCCCCCTTATATCTTAAAACCACACAGGAAATGCTTGATGATTTTGCATATTTCGGTGACAGAGCAAAAGAATTTGTTATTGATAACCCTGCAAAAATTGCTGAAATGATAAGCGGTGATATAATTCCTGTTCCCGAAGAAAGTCATCCCCCTGTTATTGAAGGCTCGGATGAAATGCTTCGAGAAATTTGTTGGGATAATGCCCGCAAAAAATATGGTGAACAAGTGCCCGAAGTTGTTGTAAAGCGTCTTGAAAAAGAACTTAATGCAATTATTTCTAACGGCTTCTCTATAATGTATATTTCGGCACAGAAGCTTGTGGCGTTTAGCGAAGAAAACGGTTATCTTGTTGGCTCGCGTGGTTCGGTTGGATCGTCCTTTGTTGCTACAATGGCGGGTATTTCTGAAGTTAACCCATTACCGCCGCATTATGTTTGTCCCGAATGTCAATACAGTGAATTTTTCTTAAAGGGCGAAGTTGGCTCCGGTTTTGATTTGCCCGAAAAGAAATGCCCCCACTGTGATAAAATGCTTATACGCGACGGTCACGATATCCCGTTTGAAACCTTCTTAGGGTTCAAGGGTGACAAGGTGCCCGATATCGACCTTAATTTTTCAGATGAATTCCAAACCGAAGTTCAGCGCTATACCGAAGAACTTTTCGGTAGCGAAAATGTATTTAAAGCAGGTACAATATCGACCATTGCCGAAAAAACCGCATACGGTTTTGCAAAGGCTTATGCCGAAAAGAAGGGTATAACCCTTTCCAATGCCGAGCTTGACCGTTTGGCAAAGCTTGTTGAAAAAAGTAAAATTAAGGCGACAACGGGTCAGCACCCTGCGGGTATGATTGTTGTGCCAAGGAACGAAACTATTTACGATTTTTGTCCCATTCAATACCCCGCGAATAAGCCCGAATCGGGTGTTACTACAACCCACTTCGACTTCCATTCAATTCACGATACAATTTTAAAACTTGACGAACTCGGTCATGTTGTTCCAACTACATATAAATATTTGGAAGAATATACCGGCATTCCTGTTGGCGACATTTCAATGAGTGACCCAAAGGTTTACAGCTTGTTTACTTCAACTGAAGCTCTTGGCGTTACGCCAGAAGATATTGAGTCTAATACAGGTACTTACTGTATTCCCGAATTTGGTACAGCCTTTGTTCGCGGAATGTTAGTTGACTGTAAACCCAAAAACTTTGCGGATTTGTTGCAAATTTCGGGTCTTTCTCACGGCACCGATGTTTACCTTGGTAACGCGAAGGACCTTATTGACAACGGCACTTGTACCATTTCTGAAGTTATTGGTACCCGTGATAATATTATGGTGTACTTAATACATCAGGGTATGGAAGAAGGCAGAGCATTTAAAATTACCGAAACGGTGCGTAAAGGTCTTATTGCCAAGGGTGCAGTTCCTAAAGAAGTTTGGGATGAAATGGCTGAAGATATGCGTAAGGTTAATGTGCCTGAATGGTATATCGATTCTTGCCGTAAAATCAAGTATATGTTCCCTAAAGCTCACGCTGCTGCGTATGTTATCGGTGCTTTGCGTCTTGCTTGGTACAAGGTGTACCGTCCGCTTGAATTTTATTGCGCGTATTTTACTGCTCGACCTGAAGATGTTGATGTGCCTATACTTATGGGCGGTAAGGAAGCGGTGCGCCGCTATCTTCGCGATATTAAGGCAAAGGGTAAGGATGCAAGCCAAAAAGAGCTTGATGTTTATGAAAATATGCTTATATTTAACGAATTTTTCTCACGCGGGCTTGAAGTTTTACCAATTGATATAAGCAAATCTCACGCTATGAAATATGTTCCCGAAGACGGAAAAATGCGTTTGCCATTCGGCGCACTTTCGGGTGTTGGCGAAAAAGCAGCTTATGCAATTTATGAAGCGGCACAAGCGGGAAATTATGTTTCAAAGGAAGATTTCCAACTTGAAGCGGGGGTTTCAAAAACCATTATCCAAAACTTATCTGATTTGGGTGCCTTTAGCGATTTGCCCGATACGAATCAACTTTCAATGTTTTAATTACTAAAAAACAAGCCAAATTTAACAGTTTGGCTTGTTTTTTTATTATAATTTTAGTAAATCTTGCAAAGATATTAAAAAAAGGTTGCAATTTTGTAACCTTTTTGTTATAATAACCCTTGTAGTTGTTACAAATTGTAATTTTTATAGAAAGGCGCTGAATTTTATTTTTAACGAAATTTGCGAAAAAATGTTAGATAAAACGCAAAAATTAATAAAGAATAACAAGGTGCTCACAAAGATAGTTGCATTTGTTTTAGTTATTGTTTTAAGCTTTATTGTAAGCTTTGTTTCTTGTGGTATCACATTTGGTTTAAATGTTATTTATAACGGTGAAAATATTGGTGTTGTAAACAGCAGCAAGGTTTTTGATAAAGCAGTTACTTATATTACCGCTAACACAGGCCACATTAAAGCGGTTGATGCAATTGGAGATGCTTCTTTTGGTATCACACTTACTTTGGCGGACAAGTTCCTTAACAAAAATCAATTAGCAGAAGCAATTGCTGAAAATACTGATGAAATTATTTCGGGTAACATATTATATATAAATAAAAAGCCTATCGCTTATACCGACATTGAGAATGTTGAAAAATTACTTGAAGAATCTCGTTGCCGTTATTTTATTGATGGTGCAGAAAACAAGGCCGAATTTATTGATGATGTTCGTCTTGAGAAGGTTTTCTCTTACGCCAACCGCATTGATGATGATATTGATGTGGAAAACATCATTTTAAATCTTAATGTTAAAACAGTTTCTAAGGTTTCGTTTGAATCTCCTATTGCTTTTTCAACTAAAACCGTTAAAACTGCTGCTCAGTATATCGGTTATTCAAAGGTTACAACCAAGGGTATACAAGGCGTTGCCGCTAAGACCGAGCTTGTTGAAACCGTAAACGGCAAAGAAAGCTCACGCGAAGTACTTAAAAATGAAGTTTTGGTTGAGCCTGTTACTCAGGTTGTTTTGACAGGCACTGCCGTTCAAATGGCAACACCAACCGAAAAAGCAAATGCACAGTCGGCAGGCTTTATTATGCCGCTTAATTCTTATGAACATATTTCTGCATATTGGGGCGACGGCCGTAATCACAAGGCAATCGACTTTGCGGGCAAACGCGGTCAGGCACTTTTTGCAGTACAAGGCGGTGTAGTTACCTGTGCGTCATATCGCGGCAATTACGGTTATCTTGTTGAAATCGACCACGGCAATGGTTTAAGAACCCGTTATGCACACTGTAATGCACTTTGTGTTAAAGTTGGCCAAGTTGTTACACAGGGTCAGCAAATTGCAACTATGGGTAATACCGGCCGTTCAACAGGCGACCATTTGCACTTTGAAGTTCTTAAAAACGGAACACAGGTTAACCCACATCCTTATCTTTTTAAATAATTTTTGCAAAACAAAACGGACGCTAATGCGTCCGTTTTTTGTTTGTTAGGTATCATAAACTATAATTTTAACACAAAAAGCGCGGTAGAATCATTTGATTCTACCGCGTTAAATTTAGTTATTAATTAAGCCTTGTTAACTGAACCGAAAAGTTCCATCTTTTCTTTAACGGTTGCTTTGATTGCTTCAAAACCGGGAGCAAGAAGCTTTCTGGGGTCGAAGCCCTTACCGCTTAAATCTTTACCTGCTTCAACATATTCGCGTGTTGCAGCAGCAAATGCTAATTGACATTCAGTGTTAACGTTGATTTTAGAAACGCCAAGTGAAATAGCTTTCTGAATCATATCAGCGGGGATACCTGTACCACCGTGAAGAACTAAAGGCATATCGCCTGTGAGTTGCTGAATGCCGTCGAGAGTATCAAAGCTAAGGCCTGCCCAGTTTTCAGGGTATTTGCCATGAATGTTACCAATACCTGCAGCGAGCATTGTGATGCCTAAATCAGCAATCATTTTGCATTCCTTGGGGTCAGCACATTCGCCTGCGCCTACAACGCCGTCTTCTTCGCCACCGATAGAACCAACTTCAGCTTCGAGTGAAAGACCAAGTTCATCGCAGATAGCAACGAGTTCTTTAGTTTTAGCAATGTTTTCTTCAATGGGGTAGTGTGAACCGTCGAACATAACTGATGAGAAACCTGCATCAATGCACTTCTTAGCACCTTCATAGCTACCATGGTCAAGGTGAAGAGCAACAGGAACAGTAATGCCGAGCTCATCAATCATACCGTTAACCATACCAACGATGGTCTTATAGCCGCACATATATTTACCTGCGCCTTCGGAAACACCGAGAATAACAGGAGAGTTAAGTTCCTGTGCGGTTAAAAGAATGGCTTTTGTCCATTCAAGGTTGTTGATGTTGAATTGACCGACTGCATATTTGCCGGCTTTTGCTTTTTGAAGCATATCTTTTGCGGATACTAACATTTCAAATTCCTCCGTTTAAATTTTTACCTTACTATTGTATACTAAAAGCCCGTTAAAATCAAGTCTTATATTGACAAAATTTTAACGGGCTTTATGTAGTTTTATTGTTGATTATTTATCTTGGTCTTCTAAAACAGTTTCGGGTGGAAGTTCTAAAAGTTCGGGGTTGGCAAGATATTTTTTCATGGATCTAAAAGCGGAAGCAAAATAACTGCCCGAGCAAATACGTTCGTCCATAACCACACCAATAGGCATTGAACGAACAAAGGTGATTTCATCGCCCTTGCGTTTTGGAATTTCACGCAAATTACCCATTGCCATAAATACGCTTGTTGTACCAAATTCATAACAGTGGTGGAAGATATGATTTGTGCGGATAGAAGCCAAGTTTGTAATGCCAACGCTCATATGGAAGGGTGACATATCAATAACGAACTTGGGCAAAAGACCGTGCTTATCTAACCATTTAAGAACATTAACGCCAACCCTTAAAAGACCGGGCACACTTAAAAGGAATTTAATAATTTTTTCGGTGCCGTTGTTTTCGGGGTTTTCGCGGTTTTCTTCAACATATTTATTGATAGTGTTGTTGACATCAAAAACGGTGTTTGTTTTTTCAAAATACATCTTTGACATTGTGCCGTTTGTGTCTTCACCTGATTTTAAAACAACCATACCAACCGCTATTTCGTTACGGGTGTAAACCTTTTTATTAACAATAAAACGGTTAAGTTCGGGGAATTCTGCCATTGTGCGCACATAAGCGGCAATAACGAGTGCTAAATGGCTAACTCTTATACCATCCTTGCGTTTTTTGTTTATATATTCTTGCATCGGCTCATAGGGTATATCGATAGTAATCATATTCATAGAGTCAACGCGTTTATCCATAATATGTGCCGCAACCCTGTACATTGGGTCGGTGTTACGAAGTCGTTTTCCGTCTGCTCTCATAAAATACCTCTTTGTCGAAATTGTGAATAAATTGTAAAATAATAATAACATAATATTTAAAAAATCGCAATATTTTTTTAAAGTCTTAAAAATTAAAATTACTTGTTAAATTAATATAGTTATGTTATACTATGTATATGAATTTTTCGTTAAAATTTTTCCATAATAAATGTGGGTGATTTTAATGAGTGATAATAATTCTTTAAAAAATGATAAAAGCGAAGGCATTAAGGAGTTTGGCTCGGTTGTCGCGTCAGACGGTAAGCATAAAATATATTGCCTTACCATAATCGGCGAAATTGAAGGCCACACCGTTTTGGCGGAAAACAGTAAATCGACAAAATACGAGCATATAATACCACAGCTTGTAGCGGTTGAAGAATCAAGTGAAATTGAAGGGCTTTTGGTAATACTTAATACCATTGGCGGTGATGTTGAAGCGGGTCTTGCAATTGCCGAGCTTATTTCGGGTATGAAAAAGCCAACAGCGTCCTTTGTACTTGGTGGCGGTCATTCAATTGGTGTGCCGCTTGCGGTTTCGGCAAAAAGGTCATATATTGCGCCTTCAGCAACAATGACAGTGCATCCTGTCAGAAGTAACGGGCTTTTTATCGGTGTTCCGCAAATGCTCAATCATTTTCAGCGTATGCAAAACCGCATAACCGATTTTGTCTGCCGCAATTCTAAAATTGACAGTGAAAGTTTTACAAGTCTTATGATGAACACAGGTGAAATGGTAACCGATGTTGGCAGTGTTTTATCAGGTGACCGAGCGGTAGAAGTGGGTCTTATTGATGAAGTGGGCAATCTTTCACAGGTTATTGCAGGGCTTTATGAATTAATAGAAAAACAAGGGTGATAATTCACCCATACATAAGGAGAAGATTTTTTTGGCAACTAAAAAAAGAAGAAGTACAAAACATAAATCGCAAAAACAGACGAAGCAATCGGTTGCGGCACAGCGTCAGTTATATTCTGTAATTGGCTTTGCGGTAGCGGTATTTTTGCTTTGTGTTGTGTTTATTAAAGGCGAAAATGTATGGCTTTGGTTACATAATTTTGTTTTCGGTCTTTTCGGTGTTACCGCGTATGCAGTACCATTCTTTGTGGGTATTGTGTCAGTATTTATTTCAATGGAAAAGTTAACAAACACCACAATTGCAAAGCTTGTTGAAGGCGGCGTGTTGATTTCACTTATTGGTGCTACGATTGACATTTTTTCAAAACATACGCCTGATATTAGTTTTTGGCTACATCTCGGCAAGGCTTATACAAATGGCGTTGCGCTAAAAAGCGGTGGTTTTATTGGCGCGCTTATAGGTCAGCCTATTTATCTCCTATTTGGCAAAACGGGTGCCGCAATAACTGTAATTTTACTTATGTTTGTGCTTTTAATGATACTTACCGGCACAACACTTATAAGTCTTTTCAAAATGTTTAAAAAGCCTGCAAAAGCAGTTGCCGAACAGGTTGAAAACGCATATCAGAAAAAGGATGATAAGGGAATCAAGGTCGTTAAGGGCTTTAATGTTGATGTGCCTGTTGACGGAAGTATTAAAGAACGCCAAAAGGAACAAAACGAATTACCACTTAAAAGCAAGCGCCTTATCCGTGCTTATAAGGATGAAAGCGAGCCTGATAACAGCGCGGCTATAATTGTAAAACCCGAAGGCGCAGAAGATAAGGAGCAGATTGATACTGCTTTGGAAGCCGCTAAAGTCGAAGAAGAAAAAATTGTTATTGATATGAAGGCGGAAACCGCAAGCTTTACCGAAGAAGTTAAAGAAAATCTTGAAACTGCAACCGACAAGGGTTATGTTTATCCGCCTACAAGTCTTTTGAAGGATACCCGTTCGGGTGGTCTTGTAGCTGAAGATAATTCTGATACTGCAGAGCATCTTGTAAGAACTTTGCGCAGTTTTGGTGTTGAAACAAGAATTGTTGATATAAGCCGCGGTCCTACCGTTACCCGTTACGAATTACAACCTTGTGCGGGTGTTAAAATTAGTAAAATCACCGCCTTGGCAGACGATATTGCCCTTAACCTTGCAGCAGGTAATGTGCGTATTGAAGCGCCTATTCCTAATAAAGCCGCAGTTGGTATTGAAGTGCCTAATAAGGATAAGCGTGCTGTTGGTATACGCGAAATTTTAGAAGCGCCCGAATTCACTTCGGCAAAATCTAAGTTAACGGTTGCACTAGGTAAGGATATTACAGGTAATATCATCACAACCGATATTGCAAAAATGCCCCACGGTCTTATTGCAGGTGCTACGGGTTCGGGTAAATCGGTTTGCACAAACTCAATTATTATCAGTCTTTTATATAAAAATACTCCTGAAGAATTAAAGCTTTTGCTTATTGACCCAAAAACGGTTGAATTCGAGCCGTATAACGGCATACCGCACCTTATGGTACCCGTTGTTACTGACCCCAGAAAAGCAGCAGGTGCACTCGGCTGGGCGGTTGGCGAAATGGAAAAGCGTTATAAAATGCTTTCTGACCGCAAGGTTCGTAATATCGAAGAATATAACGAAGTGGTTGAAGGTCTTGTTGATGAGCCTGAAGTGGAAAAAATGCCATATATCGTTATAATGATAGACGAATTTGCCGATTTGATGCAGACCGCTTCAAAAGAAGTGGAAGACCACATTGCCCGTCTTGCCGCAAAGGCTCGTGCCGCAGGTATACATATGATTTTGGCAACTCAGCGTCCGTCGGTTGATGTTATTACAGGTGTTATTAAGGCTAATATCCCTACCAGAATTGCGCTTACAACATCTTCACAGATTGATAGCCGTACAATTATCGACCAAGCGGGTGCAGAAAAACTTCTTGGTCGTGGCGATATGCTCTTTAACCCTGTTGGTACTTCAAAGCCCGCCCGTTTGCAAGGTTGTTTTGTAAGTAATGAAGAAATAAGCGCTGTTGTTAACTTTGTTAAGGGTGACCGCACCGCTTGTTATAACGAAGATGTTATGAACGAAATTGAGCGTCAGGCGGCTATTGAAAAGAAACAGCGCACAGGTGTTGAAGAAGACGGCCCCGATGAAGACCCAATGCTTAAAGAAGCTATTCGTGTTGTTGTTGAAAACGGACTTGCTTCAACTTCACTTTTGCAAAGAAAGTTAAAGCTTGGCTATGCCCGCGCTGCCCGTATCATTGATGAAATGGAACAACGCGGTATTGTTGGCGGTTACGAAGGTTCTAAACCCCGTAAGGTGCTTATCACTTCCGACCAGCTTATGGAAATGGAAGCCGCAGGCGCAGATGAAGTATGACATTTAAGGCGGATAAAAGAAAAATATTTTCAGTGATAACAGCGGTGCTTTGCATCGTTGTTTTCACTATATTGCTGTTCTATGCACGCAACCCATCAATGTTTTTTAGTGACAAATCGGGTGTCACAGTTAAATTTGATGATGATTTTATTAAGTTTATGGATGTCGGTCAAGGTGATGGTGCAATTATCTATAGCAATGGCTATTGCGCGGTTATTGATACGGGTGAAGCACTGGTTAGCGATGCCGTACTTGCCGATTTAAGACGCTGTAATATAAAACAAATTGATATGTTTATCGCGTCACATTACCATACTGACCATATCGGTGCTTTCAGCGAAATTTCAGCCGTTTATCCAATTAAAAATATGATTGGTCCTAAAATTACTTCTTATAATATAGGTAAAGCTAATGAAGCCAAGGAAAGTGTTTTAAAGCAGGGTGGCAATTTTTACGAAGGAATTTATGGCTTAAATTTTACCCTTGGAGAATTTGAAATTACAGTTTTGGGCTATTATAACTGTAATGACGAAAACGACCGTTCACTTTATTTTATGGCAGAAATTCAGGGCATAAAATTTTTGTTTACGGGCGACGGTGAGCATCTTGCGGAAGAAGAATTACTAAATCGCACAAAAGGTATTGATTGCGATGTTTTAAAGGTTGCGCACCACGGTAGTAAAGGCGGTACGGGTTATGAATTTTTACAGTATGCCAAGCCCGAATATGCCGTTGTTTCATCGGGTAAGGATAATGAATACGGGCATCCGCACATTGAAACAATGAAAGCCCTTGAAAAAATTAATGCAAAAATTTACCGCACCGACACAAAGGGTGATATAAGCTTTTATGTCGATGACGGAAAAATAGAAATTATAACCGAAAAATAGGTGATTATTATTAATATTATAGAAAAATTAACTCAGGAATTCTCACTTAAAACCTATCAGGTGGAAAACACAGTAAAACTTATTGATGAAGGCAATACCATACCCTTTATTGCGCGTTACCGTAAGGAAGCACACGGCTCACTTGATGACCAAGTGTTGCGTGAACTTTCCGAAAGACTTAACTATCTTCGCAATATGGACGAAACCCGTGAAAAGATCAAGGCGTCTATTGAAGAGCAGGGCGCTTTAACCGATGAGCTTATCGCGGCAATTGAAGCAGCACAAACCTTAACCGAGCTTGATGATATTTACCGTCCATATAAGAAAAAGCGTAAAACAAGGGCAAGTGTTGCTAAAGAAAAGGGACTTGAGCCACTAGCCAATATGATTTATGAGCAGGCACCCGACTGTAAATTGCCAATCGAAATGGCGGTCGATTTTATTAATGCTGAATTGGGCGTTGAAACCGCTGAAGATGCTTTGCAAGGTGCAATGGATATTATTGCAGAAAAAATTTCAGATGATGCCGATATTAGAAAGCGTATGCGTTTTGTTTGTATGGCTCACGGCATTTTAAATGTTAAGGGCGCTAAGGAAGAACTTGATGTTTATGAAATGTACAAAGAATACAGCGAAGCCCTTTCAAAAATTGCCGACCATAGAATTTTGGCAATAAACCGCGGTGAAAAGGAAGAATTTTTAAAGGTTTCAATCGAATTTGACGAAGCAAAAGCAATGTTTATAATTGCTAAAAACCATATAAAGGATGGCAGTCCCGCAACCGAAACTGTGGTTGCCGCCGCTAAAGACGCTTACAGCCGTCTTATTTTCCCATCAATTGAGCGCGAAATCAGAAGTGAGCTTACCGACCGCGCATCAACTTCTGCAATTAAGGTTTTTTCGACCAATTTGCAACAACTTTTAATGCAACCACCCGTTAATGACAAGGTCGTTTTAGGTTTAGACCCCGGTTATCGCACAGGTTGTAAGGTTGCAGTTGTTGACGGCACAGGCAAAGTGCTTGATACGGGTGTTATTTATCCTGCACCACCTAAAAGTGACATTGAAAATGCTAAAATAATAGTTAAAGCATTGGTTAAAAAACACGGCGTTCAGGTGTTTGCTATCGGTAACGGTACTGCAAGTCACGAAACCGAAGTTTTTGCGGCTGATGTTATTAAAGAACTAAATGACGGTCTTTCATATATGGTTGTCAGCGAAGCGGGCGCCAGTGTTTATTCTGCATCTAAGCTTGCGGCAGAAGAATTCCCCGATTATGATGTATCACTTCGTAGCGCGGTGTCAATTGCTCGAAGACTTCAAGACCCACTTGCAGAGCTTGTTAAAATTGACCCCAAGGCAATCGGTGTTGGTCAGTATCAGCACGATATGCCCCAAAATCAGTTAAACGGCGCTTTGGATGGTGTGGTTGAAGACTGTGTTAACTCGGTTGGTGTTGATTTAAACACTGCATCTGTTCAACTTTTGGCGCGTGTTTCGGGTCTTGGCCCTGCAGTTGCTAAAAATGTGGTTGCTTACCGTGAAGAAAACGGTCGTTTCACCAATAGAAGTCAACTTAAAAAAGTTGCAAAACTTGGACCGAAAGCATTTGAACAATGCGCAGGTTTCTTGCGTATTATTGATGGTAAAAATCCGCTTGATAACACTTCGGTTCACCCCGAAAGCTATGACGCGGCAGAAAAACTTATCAAACTTTGCGATTATACCGACAAGGACCTTAAAGCAGGTGCATTAGTTGGAATTTCTGAAAAGGTTGAAAGCAAAGGCGTGGCTGTTGTTGCCGCTGAAATTGGTGTCGGCGAGCCCACACTTTTGGATATTGTAAAGGAACTTGAACGCCCTGGTCGTGACCCGCGTGATGAATTACCCGCACCGCTTTTACGCACCGATATTATGTCTATGGAAGACCTTAAAGCCGGTATGGAACTTACGGGCACAGTTCGTAATGTTATTGACTTTGGCGCATTTGTCGACATTGGCGTTCATCAGGACGGTCTTGTTCACATTTCTCACATTACAAACCGCTTTATTAAGCACCCAAGCGAAGTTTTAAAGGTTGGCGATATTGTTAAGGTTTGGGTTTTGGGTGTAGATGTTAATAAAAAGCGCATTTCACTTACAATGCGAAAGGATAAATTAAATGAAGCAAAATAATTTAAAGGGCAGTTTAATTCTTGCTTTGGCGGCGCTTATTTGGGGTATGGCATTTGTTGCTCAAAACCAAATAAGCGACAGTGTACCGACCTTTACAATTAACGCTTTAAGGTCATTTATTGCATCAATTTTCCTGTTTGTTTTTTGGAAAATAACAAACCTAAAAGCAAAATTTTTGCCAACCGACAGGCAGGGCAAAAAGAAGTATCTTGCGGCAGCTTTAATGTGCGGTGGTTTTTTGGCGGTTGCTATGAATTTGCAACAGTTTGGTATCGCGCTTTATCCAAAAGGTGCCCCTGCTGAAACCCATGCAGGCTTTTTAACCGTTTTATATGTAATTCTGGTGCCGATTTTTTCAATTGTGCTTCGCAAAAAAGTTCCGTTTTTTGTGTGGTGTGGCGGTATTTTGGCAACAATCGGCATTTATCTTTTGTGCCTTGCAAACGGGCTTGATGCCTTTTACTTTGCTGATATTATCGTATTTTGCTGTGCAATTGCATTTGCACTTCAAATTTTGGCGGTTGATAAATATGTCGGCATCACAGGCGGGGTTAAGCTTTCAATAATGCAGTTTTTCGTGGTGGGTGCAATTTCTACTGTTTGTGCTTTAATTTTTGACCTTAAAACATTGTCAATATCTGCTTTACTTGACGGCACATTACCGATTTTATACCTTGGTATAATGTCAAGCGGTATTGCTTATACTTTGCAAATTGTCGGTCAAAAATATGCCGAACCGTCGGTCGCATCAATTGTTATGAGCTTTGAAAGTGTGTTTGCGGTTTTGGGTGGTGTGATTTTTTCACATTCAGCATTATCATCAAACGAAATTATCGGTTGTGTTGTAATGTTTGCCGCAATAATTGTGGCGCAGTTGCCCGAGTTTAAAAAGAATAAAGTATAAATTTAACGCCGAGACTTATCTCGGCGTTTTGTATTTCAAATTATAGTTTATCGCTCGGTTGAATTGGTTGAAAATTGTAGGGACAGGCCTCCCGGACTGTCCGTTTATTAAGGTTGATTGCTAGCGGGCAATCGAGGACGCTTGCCCTTACGCGATATATCAATTTAATTAGGA
>JAZKXN010000016.1:0-7802 GCA_045611605.1 Acutalibacteraceae bacterium | reverse complement strand
CAAGCACAACATTAACGCCATTAAGCGCCAACCAATCAAGTTCTTCCTGCCATTCTTTTTCGCCCCAGAATGCCATTGAATATGAAAGTGTGCAATAATTGTAAGAGTATCTTACTTTGGCTTTGGTTTCTTTAAAGATTTTTTTCTCTAACAGAACAACACTTTCGGGCATTTGGGTTTGGTCGCCCACCTGACAAATATTAACCTTGCAGTAATATTTTAAATAATGGTTTACACCAACCGCTAATGACACACCGTTATTTGCAGTTACTAAAATTTTATCGCCATTATTTGAAAGTTTGAAATAATCCAAACCGTTACCCTTTGGATTCTCTTTAATTTCAAAATCAAACCAAACTTTATATTCTTCACCAATTCTTCTTTCAATAATACCGTAAACCGCATTAAAGGTGTCTTGTTCAGTAATATTAACGTTATATTCGGTATCTTCAAATTTAGGAATATTTATTTCGGGACGAGTCTTTATGGCATTGCCCGATTTTTCACCCTTAAATTCAATTCTATCAAAAAGCGCTTCAACCGACGTAGTGTTATACTCAATATAAACCCTAACAATTCGCGCTTCCTTGCCGTTCAATGCGTAAATATCACCTTTTTCAAAGTCACAGGGGTTACTGTCGCACTTCTTGGCTAAAAAGTCAAAATCACGTCCGTCAAGGCTTGTATATACCGAATAATGACTAAATCCTTCTTTAGAAGTGAAAACCGAAATTTCATCCAAAAAATAGTTCTCACCCAAATCAGTATCAAAGTGTGTCGGATAGTAATTATCCTTTTTTTCATTAACAATTTCATAAATACCTACATTTTCTAACTGCACATCATTTTCAACGGTAATATAAATATGCGAAGCCGAAACAGGAGTATCTAGTACAAAACCAATACTGTTGCTATATCCTACCGTTAAAGTTTTCAAAGGAATTAAAACAGTAGTAATACCATTTAACGCATATTCTATGTTTATTTTGCTTCCAAAATAATTTGTAAAATCATCAGCCAGTTCAATTGAAATTTTTGCAATATTACGATTGTTGATAAACCTAAAAATAGTAGTATTACAATCCACCAGTTTTTCATATTTCTTTATTAATTGCATATATAATACCCCTTTTATAAAGAAGATTATTTTTAATGATTATGAAAATTTAAAATTTGCTTTTAAACTGTCATAATAACTAAAACGTTAATTTGTCGATAAGTGCCACATTTTTTATAATGTGGCACTTATCTTTATGAAATTTTATTTAACCGTCAATGAGCCAACACCCGGCATTTGATAAACTCTAAAGTAATCAATTTGATAAAGTGCAGGCCAAGGTGTATTTTCATCAGGTGCATCTATATCCAAAAGACCGACAGCCATACTTAAAATAACATAAGCAGGTTGATGGAAAACGTCCATATTTTCACCCGTAATATCTATTTCAGTATACTTAAAGCCGTCAAGATAAAAAGCAAGATATTCCTCAGTCCACTCGCAACCAAACGTATGGTATGCATCATTGAAAACTTCGTCACCAGGCAAGGTATAATCACGAGTACCTGGGATATAATCCATCATTTGTTCATGACCCGAGCCGGCATCCATCATCCACCATCTGTGAACGGTTGAATGAATGTTATTACTGCTACCAAACATTTCAAATACGTCTATTTCAGAATATGCCTGAGAGTAAATTGTATTTGTCCAAAAAGCAGGCCAAATACCCTTACCTTTAGGTAACTTCGCACGGATTTCAAAATAACCGTATTGGAAATTCATTGAGTTAGAGGTCGAAACCTTAGCAGACCTGTAATTACTGCCATCTTTTTCGCCCTTAATCACAAGATTGCCGTTTTCAAGATAAGAATTCTTTTCGCTTTCGTCACGGTACATTTTACCACCGTCGTGAGCGGCTGCTTCTTCAATATGTCTTCTCCAAATGCTTGTATCAAGCTTTTCGCCATTAAATTCATCACTGAAAGCCAACTTATATCCATTTGTTGTTGGAGTATATTTTCCTTCAACCTTAAGTCCCGACTTAACGTTAATACCGTTTTTGTTGGT
The DNA here is from genome assembly GCA_045611605.1 of Acutalibacteraceae bacterium. Lineage (GTDB taxonomy): Bacteria > Bacillota > Clostridia > Oscillospirales > Acutalibacteraceae > UBA737. The sequence continues at coordinate 5,734 of JAZKXN010000016.1, read as the reverse complement.
GGCATTTTTAACGACGTCAATAAACTTTTGAACAGCAGCTGCTGTCGCAATATCACTTTCACCGCAAATAACAATTTGGGTTCCTTCTTGCTTAATAGAATAAGCGTCAGCATTTAAAGATAAGGTGCTGACTGCACGGTTGGTTTTGCCAATAACAATTTCGTACTTTTGTTCCTTGTTTTTTTCGCTTACTACAGGAATTTCTACACCTGCAATTTCGCAAACAGTTGCAACAAGGTTTTCAATTTCCTTTGAGTAAACAAATGATTTATCACCAGGTGCAACAATTACATATTCACTAATATCCACACCTGCAATTTTGCCGCCGTTACCCTTTAGTTCAGCCTTGTGGAACTTATAATAATTTTCAGAAATTTCGGCAAATTCACCTGTGCAAACATTGTTAAAGAAATATGTAACAGCCTGTTCCAAGCCGTAGTCGCTGACAGCATTAATAACTATGTTTTCGTTTTCTATCATAATTATATAATCAGCCGCGTTATACTTACGGTTTTTAGTAAGTAACTCGTAAGCCTTTTTAGATTCGGGTCTGTTGGTGTTACCAACAAGAAGCTCGAACTTACCGGCTTCCTTGGCTGTTGAATCGTCATAAATATCCAACATTGAATATTTATAATTGAGTCGTGTTGCAAATCTTTGAACCGAATATTCAGCATCACGGCTTAAGTTTTTGGGATAAACGATAGGATAGAAAGAAAAATCTATAGGCCATGCTTCTTCCTCTGTATTATCTTCTTCCGGTGCGTCAACATCTTCATTGTTGTCAACATCTTCGTTATCAGGTTGTGAGTTTTGAATGTCTGAATTTACGGGAGGATTTTCTCCGCCTGGATTCTTCGGTCCGCAAGCACTGAGAAACAAAATAGCAACCAACAACAAAGTAATTATTTTTGTAAGCTTTGTTTTCATCACAAAATCTCCTTTGTTAAATTTCAAATTGTAATCGTTAGTCTTTAGGCCTTACGTTTTTTTGTAAATACAACTATTAAAACAATAGCCAAAATTACAATAGCGCCCAAGCCTGCGGCTACGCAAATTACAACTGTAAGCCACGGGAAGCCTTCGCCTTCATCGTTATTTGAAGTGCTGCTGTTATCCTGTGGAGCTTGTTCATCAGTGCCGTTGTTATTCTCGGGAAGATTTTCTTCGGGCAATTCTTCAGGAAGGTTTTCTTCAGGAAGTTCTTCGTCAGGTTTATCGGGAACCTTACCAAGCGGAACTACCTTTTCATCATCACTTACTGTAGCATCACTTGATACTAACTCCATAGTAAAGTTATCAAAATAAATATCACTAAGACCAGGTGTCTTAATTGCAAGATAAGGTGAATAAAGCGGAACTACTGTAGTAATTTTATACCATACACCCGGATATAAATCTTCCAGTGAAACTGCCGGAACTGCCATATCAGTATCACATGCACCGGGATAGAAATAAGAATCGGTCGGTAATACGCAAATATCCTGTTCGGTATTCTTTGTAGAAATAAGCTTTACATAGAAGGTAATCTTATATGTTTCACCCAACGCAATCTTATCATTTGCATCAGTAATCAATGTAAACTTCTTGTCAGAAGAAACTTTACCTAATCTATGAATAGAAGATTTACCGCTGTAAACATTTTTTGAATTATAACCTGAAAGCTTGTCGGTATAGTATTCAATATCCATATCATAGCCTATACCATAGCCTTGGTAGTTATAATTTTCAAAGTCCTGTGTAAGCTTCATCTTAGCCCACTTTGCATAAACCATACTGTCTTCGCTAAATAGCGCGCCGGTAGCATCCAAAGCATACGTGTTGTCCAAATACCAGCCACAGAATTTATAGCCATCAACCTTCATATCAGTAGGCAATTTGATTTCTTGATCTTTTTTACCTACTACATAATCGGGCCCTGCCAAGGTATTTGTCATATAAACAATATCGTCATCAGCAATTTTTGTGATGGTAACATTGTCAAAAAGTGCGCGAATATACGGAACTTCAGAGAAGGAGTTGGCTTGCATATTAATTGCAAGCGCATTATGACCTTGATATTTGCTAAGATTACCTGTAAAGCTGTAGGTGTGGCGCTTCCAAGTACCAAAGCCTGCAGCCTTTGAAAGTGTCAAACGGTAAAGTGCATCTTCATTGCTTTGCTGAACTGTACCGATACCGCCATTTAACGGGCTGTTAGCATATATACGAACAGACCACTTATTGGGAATTTCATCAAGATTCTTATAGCTAAAGCTTACAAGATATCTTACGCCGTCTTCAATAAGTACGGGATAACCCTTATATGCAAGACGCATGGTTGTAGAACAACCAGAACCCATTGTTGCCTGTACAGAAATACCGTCGCCGTCAGCTGAATCGGTATTGTTCATAGAATACCAAGGATAGAACTGCTTAGAGCCTGAAATATAGTTATAATCGTCGAAGCCAATGGTAATAGAATCACCTATGCCAAAGCTCTTCCACTTAGCATAAAGGTCTAAGTTTCCACTTGCGGGGAATTTAGCAACTGTAACAGGATTCTTTAGAGCAGCATCAGAATAGAAACCTTCAAAGATAAAGTCCTTTCTGGTAGGTGCATTGGGAAGCTTGTCACCGGGAACACCCTTGAATATCTGAGTAGAAGTTACACCGTTAGTATGAACGGTAATAGTTGTTAAATTGCTGTCCTTAACCTTTTCTACGGTAAAGTCATCAACATAAACAGTAGTACCAACCGATACCTTGTCACCTGTTACAAAACCAAGTGCAAGTGCGTTAACATTCTTAAGATTATTGTTAGTAGTGCTTGCATCAGCTAAAACATCATAAATTTCAGCAGTAAAGGATGCTGTGTAGGACAACCATTGACCAACGGGAGTGTCCTTAGTAATTATAAGGTCATTACTCATTGTTTGCTGAAGCGCATTTGAGCCTGTGTCAGTAATTTTATCCTGGTTGGATGACCAAACAAACACGTTAACAGGTGTATCGGGTGAAGCGGGAACAAAGTATTTGAATGTAACCTTATAAACTGCGCCTTCATCCAATAAGTAGTGTGAGCCACCAACAGGAATAGCCGCTAAACGCGAATTCCACCAGTTTGTTAACTTGTCATTAGTAAGATAACGAAGCGCCTTACTTCCATTAACACCGACACTGCCAACAATTGAGAATGATTCAGAGTTATAGCCCTGACCCGCAGCAAAAGGATAATTTTCGAAATCGCATAAAACCTTGCCATCTAAAGAATTCCATTTTGCATAAATATCAATTGTGCCTTCGGTAAGATTTACGGGATCAAATTTGGTAATAAAGCCGATGTCGGTATACCAACCTTCAATATAATAGCCTGGACGTTCAATTGAAGGAATAGCCGCTGTTGTACCAACAATTGCTTTAATAACCTTAACTGTGTTAGCATCATCATTATAGTGCGCAGTAATTTTGCAAATGTCATACGTCACTATACCGTCAACTATCGGGTAAGAATTGGTCGTTTTCCAAATATTATCCCAATCCAAATCAGGCATATGGGTCTTTGCTGCTTCACCCTTCATATTTTCAAGAGCTACAACTGTAGGATAAACCTTAGAATTACTGTCAACAGTGCCTTCTACTGCGCAATAAGCAGCAGAATATGTAGGATACTGTGCATAGGTTGTGAAAGCAAGATTACCAACAACGCCGTCATATTTAATTTTACGTGCGCCGTCGCTTAAGGTGCCAACAAAGCTACCGTATCTAGTATACTGTGTGCTTCTGTTAGTAACGCTTGCAAACGAAGCGCAGTTTTTAAATTCAATGCTTTCACAAGCGCCGTAACCCGCAAAACCGCCAAGGCTGTGTTCACCGATTATGGTAACAGTATCAGCAACGTAGCAGCTTTCAAAGCTTACGGTTGTTTGAGCGCGGTAAATAAAACCAACTAAACCACCGATATATTTACCTGCGGTATCAGTGCCACAGAAATACGAATCAGCTATAGTAACATTTTGAATAGAAATATTACCTGTAACACCGGGGAATAAGCCCATACGTTCAAAATTGCCCGATGCATAAAGACCTTTAATAGTATGACCGTCACCATCAAAATTACCGGTAAAGAAATACTTACTGTCCATTTTACCGGTAATCCATACATTGGGATTGTTTTCTTTCCAATCGGCATTATCAGTTTTATTAAGATAAATATCAGCTGTTAACTTAAAGTATTGGTCTTTAAAGCCGCCGTCTTTACCTTCGTTATATACCGTACCAATTGCCATTAAAGCCAATTGCTGTGGTGTTGCAATTAAATATGGGTCTTCTTCGGTACCTGTACCGCCTGCAAAACTTGTAGCAATTGTACCATCCCAAATTTTATTATTGGTATTTTCCTCATACTTAAAATTTATTTTGGGATAACTATTTGACACCTGCCAAATATTCCAATTAAGTTTGGGCATATTTGTTTTAGCGGATGCGCCCTTCATATCGTCAAGAGCTACAACTGTGGGATATGTCTTATTAGATGTATTGCTGTCAACAGTGCCTTCTACTGCACAATATGAAGCAGTATAGGTGGGATACTGTACATAGGTTGTATAAGCAATATTACCAATACAACCGTCATAATTAACTTTGCGTGCACCGCTTGCTAACGCACCTACAAAACTGCCGTATCTGGTGTATTGTGTGCTTCTGTTTGTAACACTTGCAAAAGAAGCACAGTTCTTAAAGTTAATACTTGCACAACTACCGTAGCCAATAAAACCGGCAACGCTATGTTCACCAATGATAATAACACTATCATCAACATAGCATTTTTCCATAGTTACAATTGATGTATCTCTATAAATAAAACCAAGTAAACCGCCGATATATTTACCTGCAGTATTAGTGCCGCAGAAATACGAATCGGCTATTGTAACGTTTTTAATAGAAACATTACCTGCAACACCGGGGAACAATCCCATACGTTCAAAATTGCCCGAAGCATAAAGGCCTTTAATGGTATGTCCGTTACCATTTAAATTGCCATTGAAGAAATAATTAGAATCGGTTTTGGTTTTGAGCCATTCTTTAGGGCTGTTTTCTATCCAGTTAGTTTTTGTAGTATCATTTAGATAAATATCAGCTGTAAGTTTATAATATTTGCTTTCTGCATTAACATAGTTAGTACCAATAGCCATAAGGGCTAACTGTTCAGGGGTAGAAATAAGGTAAGGGTCTTCTAATGTACCCGTACCACCGGCATATTCGGTAGCGATTGTACCATCCCAAATATCAAGAGTGTTTGCGGAAACAACAAAAAGTGCCGACATAACCGATGATACAACCACTAAAATCGCCACTAATAAAGCAAGAGATTTTTTCGAGAAGTTACGAAATTTTGTCATCGCATTTTCTCCTTCCAAAATTTAAAAATACCTTAAAATTACCTGTATTGCAGGGAATATATAAAATAATATTTAAATACTATCTATATTCCAGTTCTACCCTATCGGGTTTTCCCGATAGGGTGGGTTTGAGTTAGTTAATTGTTAAATTGCTTTTACAATTAATGAATATAATTGTAAGCGGAATCACCGTATTTGAGCATTGCCTTAATTAATTGGTTAAGATAAGGAACGCTGGTGTCGGTGTAAGAGTCAGCAACATATGATTCTATGCTGTAACGAATGGTGTTACTGATGTGTGCGCCATCTTTAACAATATAGCCATATAATGGTGAGCTCATCTGTGCTGCGTT
>JAZKXN010000015.1:0-60951 GCA_045611605.1 Acutalibacteraceae bacterium | reverse complement strand
CTATGACCTGTCCAAAGGACGCATAACTTGGCGTTCCAAGTAATTTAAGGAGGTATAATCCAAATGAAAGTCAGACCTTCTGTTAAAAAGATTTGCGAAAAATGCAAAATTATTAAGCGCAAAGGCAAGATTATGGTAATTTGCGAAAACCCCAAGCATAAACAGCGTCAGGGTTAATTTTGCGTGAGAGATTAAATGGAGGTGCTTTGATAAATGGCACGTATTGCTGGTGTTGACCTTCCGAATAATAAGCGTGTAGAAATTGGTCTCACTTATATTTTCGGCATCGGTCTTACTACATCGAAAAAAATCCTTGCTGACACCGGTATTGATCCCGATGTTAGAGTTAAGGACTTAACTGAAGACGATATCGCAAAGCTTCGTGAATACATTGACCGTAACCTTCAAGTAGAAGGTGACCGTCGTCGTACTGTTGCTTTTGATATCAAGAGACTTATCGAAATTGGTAGCTACCGTGGTTTGCGTCATCGCAAGAACTTACCTGTTAGAGGTCAACGTTCTAAGACTAACGCTCGTACACGTAAAGGTCCCAAGAAGACCATCGCTAACAAGAAGAAATAAGTAGGAGGAAGATAATATGGCTACTGCTAAAAAAGCGACTGCTACACGCCGTCGCCGCGAAAAGAAAAATATCGAACGCGGTGCTGCTCATATCCAGTCTACCTTCAACAATACTATCGTAACCATCACCGATACACAGGGTAACGCTCTTTCATGGGCTTCTGCCGGTGAATTAGGTTTCCGCGGTTCAAGAAAGTCTACTCCTTTCGCAGCACAGTCTGCTGCTGAAACTGGAGCTAAGGCTGCTATGGAACACGGCTTAAAGACCGTTGAAGTATATGTTAAGGGCCCAGGTGCTGGCCGTGAAGCTGCTATCCGCGCATTGCAGACAGCAGGTCTCGAAGTAAGCATGATTAAAGATGTTACTCCGATTCCGCACAATGGTTGCCGTCCTCCCAAGAGAAGACGCGTATAATCAATTTTAAAAAATGCTGTGCAATTAAATTTGCATAATAATTATGGAGGTGTAAAAGATGGCAAGATATACCGGTGCAGTATGCAGACTTTGCCGCCGCGAAGGCAAGAAATTATTCTTAAAGGGCGAACGCTGCTATTCTGATAAGTGTTCCGTAGGTATCAGAGGTTATGCTCCTGGTCAGCACGGACAAGGTAGAAAGAAGTCATCTGAATACGGTTTGCAGCTTCGTGCAAAACAAACTGCAAGACGTTTCTACGGTGTTCAGGAAGGTCAATTCCGTCACTATTTTGAAATTGCTGAAAGAAAGCAAGGCATTACCGGTGACAACCTTTTGAAACTTCTTGAAAGCCGCCTTGACAATATTGTTTACAGAGTAGGCTTTGCTTCTTCTCGTGCAGAAGCTAGACAGCTTGTTGGTCATGGTCACTATGAAGTAAACGGTCATCGTGTTGATATTGCTTCTTACTTGGTTAAAGCCGGCGATGTTATCACAGTTTGTGAAAAGAGCCGCGGCTTAGAAAAAATCAAGGCTGTTATTGAAGCAAACAGCGCAAGACCCGTTCCTACATGGATCGATGTTAACCGTGACGATTTAAGCGCTAAGATCGTAAGTCTCCCTAACAGAGATCAGATCGATGCTCCTGTTGAAGAACAGCTTATCGTCGAATTCTATTCAAGATAATAGTTTTCACAATAAAATATTACGTTACCGTACAGCGTGGTATTTTGTTTAAAATTTACAGTACGGAGAAACGGAGCTTTTAAATGATAGAGATTGAAAAGCCCAGAATTGATACTGTCCAACTTACTGCTGATGGTAAATACGGCAAGTTCGTAATGGAACCGCTTGAACGCGGTTATGCTACAACACTTGGTAATAGCATGAGAAGAGTTCTTCTTTCAATTTTACCCGGTGCTGCAGTAACCGGCATTAAGATTGACGGTGTTGTTCATGAATTTTCTACCATCCCCGGCGTTAAAGAAGATGTTACTGAAATTATTCTTAACATCAAGAGCATCATCGCAAAGCTTCACAGCGACGATGTAAAGAAGGTTTACATCGAAGCAGAAGGTCCCTGCGTTGTAACTGCTGATTCTATTAAGGCCGATTCTGAGGTTGAAATTTTGAATCCCGAACTTTATATTGCAACTCTTGACGAAGGTGCTAAGCTCAATATGGAGCTTACCATCGACAAGGGCCGCGGTTATGTTCCGGCTGATCAAAACAAACCCGCACAAACTGTTGTTGGTTTCATCCCTGTTGACTCTATTTATACACCCGTTTTAAAGGCTAACTTCTCGGTTGATAACACTCGCGTTGGTAATGTTACCGATAAGGGCAAGTTAACTCTCGAAGTTTGGACCGACGGTTCAATTAGAGCTAACGAAGCAGTTTCAATGTCTGCAAAGGTTCTTATGGAACATCTTGAAATCTTCCTTGACCTTACTGAAGGCGCAAGCGAAGCAGGCAGCATTATGGCTGAAAAGAACAACAATGAAAAGGAAAAGGTTCTCGATTTAACAATCGACGAATTGGATTTGTCTGTACGCAGCTTCAACTGCTTAAAGCGTGCAGGTATTAACACTGTTGAAGACCTTATCAACAAATCTGAAGAAGATATGATGAAGGTAAGAAACTTAGGTCGTAAATCACTTGAAGAGGTTATTGCAAAGCTTGATTCCTTTGGCTTTACTCTCAAGAAGGACGACGAATAATATCACTATCTAAGGAGTGAATAGATATGCCAGGTACCCGTAAACTCGGAAGAACCAGTGATCATAGAACCGCTATGCTTCGCGCAATGGTAACTTTCTTGCTCGAAAACGGTCGCATCGAAACAACCGTTACTCGCGCTAAAGAAGTTCGTTCTATGACAGAGAAGTATATTACACTCGCTAAAGAAAATAACCTTCACAATAAGCGTCAAGCTTTGGCTTTCATTACTAAGGAAGATGTTGTTAAAAAGTTATTTGACGAAATCGCTCCTAAGTATGCAGAAGTAAACGGTGGTTATTGCAGAATCATCAAAACAGGTCCCCGTCGTGGTGACGCTGCAGAGATGGCAATTATCGAGTTAATCTAATTTTCTCTGAATTTTAGTACTCACATTGTCATTTGTAACGGCAATAGCTGTTGCATAGGCGCCGATAATGTGTGCACTAAAACACGAAAAAAGAATAAGGACCTTCGGGGTAGCTCCCCGAAGGTCTAAATTTTCGAAAAAATTTAAAAAAATATTAAAAAAGGGTTGCATTAAACTATCCTTTTGTGTATAATAATATTAGTAAGAAAACTTAAATATCGCGGAGTGGAGCAGTTGGTAGCTCGTCGGGCTCATAACCCGAAGGTCGTTGGTTCAAGTCCTTCCTCCGCAACCAAAAACGAAAACAGTCACCATAAGGTGGCTGTTTTCATTTTTTATTATGAAGAAAAACTTTAATCTATCGATATCAAGGGTTATGAGCCCGACCGAGCCGACCGCAGTATTTTCTCCGCAGAGAAAATACAAGACCGTTGTTTCAAGTCTTAAGCCCAAAACGGCTTTCGGGGAGGACTTGAACTAAATACAAAGGCAATATTAGATGAAAAAATACAGTTTTTATGATATAATCAGTTCAATAAATAAGAAATTGACTAATAGTTTGTGGAATACTGGATGCAGATAGCAGGGCATTAAGTTCCTGCTATCTGTTTATAAACGCTTTGAGTTCTCCAATAAAAAACTTAAAAGTATTTGTAAGATTTCCGATTTTCAATAGTCTTATAGGTGAAGGAGGTGATAGGGAATGGAGTTCGAGCAGATTTACATTACATATTTCCGTGATGTTTATCTATATATCCGTAGATTATCTAATAGTGAGCATATAGCCGAAGAAATCACAAGCGAAACTTTTTTCAAGGCTCTGAAATCAATTGATCGTTTCCGTGGGGATTGTGATATTCGTGTTTGGTTGTGTCAGATTGCCAAAAACTGCTATTATTCATACATAAAAAAGGCAGGCCGAACAGAACGTATTGTCAATGTAGAGATTGCAGAACAAGGTGCATCTTTTGAGGAACGATTATTTCGGCACGATACTGCAATGCAGATACAAAAAATTCTCCACGATATACCAGAACCATACAAAGAGGTCTTTATGTGGAGAGTATATGCAGAATTGAGTTTTAAGCAGATAGGACAAATATTTGGTAAATCTGAAAATTGGGCTTGTGTTGCCTATCACCGAGCACGAAATAAGATTAAAGAAAAATTGGAGGTTTATTAACATGAAAAATGAATGCAATATTGTTCGAGATATTCTACCTTTGTATGTTGAAGATATGGTCAGCGAAGAAACTGCAAAGTTCGTGAAAGAACATCTTGCGGAATGCAAAAATTGCAGAGAAGACTATGAAGCCATGAAATCAACGGATGGCTTTGTAGAGAATAAAGTTGATAATTCGGCGGACATCAAATTAGCAAGCAGTTTGAAGAATATCAAAAACACAATCAACAAAAAAATTAGAAACATAGTATTATGTGCTGTTGCTGCAGTATTGGTTGTAATCGTTGGGTTTAATCTTCTGTTTAATGTTGCAATTAAAAATGTTTCCCCTGAGGATATCTCTATTTCTGCTGATGTGTATTCATTAGCTGAACTTATTGAGAATCCCGTTGATAACGATAACTCTAAAGCAATCGAAGTAAAAATCCCCCAACTCGGAACGATGGAACTGACGGAAGATACAATTAAAAAATGCGAGTATGTAACTGTGATTTCTGTGGGTTCGGAATATTTCATAAGAGCTATAAAGAGCGAAGTAAAAGACAACACACTTTACATCAATGCTTTCAATACCACACTTCTTAACAACAAAGCCCAAAATTTTCAAAAGCAGTTTTCTTATGTTGAATTGCAGAAAATAAATAAGATTATATTTGTTCATGGCAATGGTTTGGAAACGGTGTTATGGAGTAAATAAATTCCAATTTAATAAATGGTTTTAACACTGATATCTAAATCGGTGCGACTTGCAAAAAAACTTGGAACACCAAACACAAGTGAACGGTTCTGTGTGTTAAAAACAGTTTTCATTTAAATTAATTCCTTTCTTTAAAGAGAGCGGTTGGTGTAAAAGCCAACCGCTTTTTGCATCTTGCCGAAAATGTAAAAATGTGCTATACTTATGTTAATTTAAGTATCATAATTTTTTTGGAGATTTCAACCTTATGAAAATAATTGCACAGATTTTTGGCCTTTTTGCAATGTTTTCGCTATTCCTTATTTATCAACAAAAAAGCCGGAAAAAGATAATAATTGCAAAGCTTTCTGCTGATATTTTTTGGGTAGCGCATTATTTGTGTCTTGGCGGCATAGCAGGAATGATACCAAACGCAATAGGTATGTTCAGAGAGCTTGTTTTTATAAACCGCAAGGATAAGGCCTGGGCGAACAAAATTATATGGCCGATTTTGTTTATTATAATTAATTTTTGTTTGGGAGCAACCACGTTTCATTCCTTATATAACATACTACCTATCGCGGCATCGGCATTCGTAACGGTATCGCTTTGGATAGATAATCCGAAACTTACAAAACTTATTACCATACCTGTTTGTATGGCATTTAAGGTATATGATTTTTACGTTGAATCCTATATCGGGATGATAAACGAAACCATATCAATATTGTCAATTATTATATTTTTCATAAAAGAAAGCAAGAACAAGCAGAAGATGTAGAACGGTTTTCTGTATTTGAATTTTCTATTTTAAATAGAGCGGTTGGTGTAAAAGCCAACCGCTTTTTGCATCTTGCGGGAAAGGAATGAATGTGGTATAGCTTAGTTATATGTAGCTTAATAGGTGCAACTTGTTAAAAACAAAACCAGCCATCAAGCAGTGGCTGGTTTTATAATAGTTATTGTTTTTTAAGAATTTGTTTAATTTGATTTTTAACAAGCTTAAAGGCTTGTTCGTTTTTACCGCCGTTTAAAATAATATCGGCAAATACCCTTGTCGGTTTTACATAAGTGTTGTGCATCGGCTTAACGGTGGTTAAATATTGGTCAATAACGCTGTCAAGGTCGCGGCCGCGTTCTTGCATATCTCGTTTGGCGCGGCGGAGAATGCGCTCATCGGCATCGGTTTCAACATAAATTTTAAGGTCCATACATTTTCGTAAGTCGGGGTCGTGAAAAATGAGTATACCATCAATTAAAATAATGGGGCGGGGCTCAATTTCGGTCACTTTGTCGCTTCGGGTGTGTTGGGTAAAATCATACACAGGGCAAAGTGCGGCATTACCATTTTTAAGTTCTTCCAAATGGCGCACCATAAGGTCAAATTCTAACGCTTCGGGGGCGTCATAGTTAAGATGTGCGCGTTCGTGGAGCGGTAATTCATCGTGCGGCAGGTAATAGTTATCGCAGCTGATGAGAGAAATTTGGTCGGGGAATGCTTCTTTAAGTCGCCCTGCAAAAGTAGATTTACCCGAACCGCTTCCGCCTGCAATGCCGATAATGTATGGTTTCATATTTGGTACTCCTAAATTTTTATTTATTTAAAGTATAACTTAATAGGCGTAGGGTGTCAAGTGGACAAATTTATAAATGACTAACCTTCTCGAAATTTGTCTTGTTTTTGTACTTTTTTGTCAAACATATTGAAATTAGAGTTGTCTGTGTTATAATAAACTTAAAAATAAGGGGTGGCTAATGTATGATAGAATTTGCTTGTGAATGCAGTATGAAAAAACACCGTGCTCCGCTTGAAGGTTATGAAATTTCTTCGGGTGCTATTAAAAAAATTCCTGAAATACTTAGTGAATATAAAAGAATTTACTTGGTGGCAGATGCTAATACATATAAAGCGGCAGGTATGGCAGTTGAAGAAATCTTAAAAGCAAACGGTCAGCACTATAAAACTTTTGTCTTTAATGAACTGCCCGTACTTCCCAACCCTGACAGTATTGGCAAGTTAATTTTAAATTTTCAACCCCTTGATGCAAAACCAAATGTTTTTGAATATAACGCGCTACCCGATTTTATTTTGGCTGTAGGTTCGGGCACAATAAATGACATTTGCCGTATTACAAGTTACCGACTGGGACTTCCTTATGGAATAGTTGGTACTGCGCCATCAATGGACGGTTATGCTTCAGCGGGGTCGCCCATTTTGCACGACGGCACAAAAACCACCATTCAGGCAACCACACCAAAATATATTATTGCCGATTTAGATATTATGAAAGAAGCCCCTTATGATATGATGCTTGCGGGAATTGGTGATATGTTTGGTAAGTATATTGGCATACTTGATTGGGAACTGGCAAGGGACTATTCAGGCGAATATTTTTGTGACAAAATTGCGAAGGATGTTATTGATGCCACAAATAAGTGTCTTGAAAACGGGTATGAATTAGCCAATCGTGACCCCGAGTGTGTAAAAAATGTTATGGAAGGCTTTCTTGTAACGGGTCTAGGTATGGCGTTTGTAGGTAATTCACGCCCTGCTTCAGGTGCGGAGCATATAGTTGCCCACGCGTGGGAGCTTTTTGACATTGAAAGCGGTAATCACCCACATCTTCACGGGCTTGAAGTTTGTGAAGGTACTCGCTTGGTAGCTATTATGTATAAAATGCTTTTGGAAGAAACCCAAGACGAGCATTTAAAATCGCTTATTGAGAAGTATATTCCATACTTCGACGCTGTGGAAGAATTTTGCGTTAAAATGCAGGTGCCACCTACAGTTACCGACCGTGAAACCATACTTGCGGGTATTAATCGCGCACTTGTTATGCGTGACAGATATACTATTTTATTCTATCTTCGTGATATTGGAAAATTAGAAGAATATGCTGTTCGCGCAACCGATAAGCTTTTAGAAATAATTTTGGGGTGAAAATCATGAACAACGCAATTTTAAAGGTTGATTTTTCAAAAACAGTTGGCAAAATTAAGCGTATGCACGCAGTAGGTCAACCACCGTTTACAAGCGGGTTTAATAAGCTCGATTTTACACCTATGCAAATACTTAAGGATGCACACATACCGTTTTCGCGTCTTCACGATGTCGGCGGTGCTTTTGGCAGTAACCGTTATGTGGATATTCCCAATATATTCAGAGATTTTAATGCAGACGAAAATGATCCTGCGTCTTACGATTTTGCTTTTACCGATGAACTAATTAAAGGTTTGGTTGAGTATGGTGTTGCGCCATATTTTAGATTAGGTGTTACAATTGAAAACCAAGCTAATATTAAAGCGTATAGAATTCACCCACCGAAAGATTATTCAAAATGGGCGCGAATATGTGAACATATTATCCGCCATTATAACGAAGGTTGGGCAGGTGGCTTTAATTTTAATATTAAATATTGGGAAATTTGGAACGAGCCCGAAAATCGTGATGACCCTAAGAAAAACCAGATGTGGACGGGTACTGCCGAACAATATTATGAACTTTATGATGTTACGGCCAAGCATTTAAAGAAATGCTTCGGGGATAAGATTAAGGTAGGCGGTTACGCTGCTTGCGGCTTTTATGGCATTTTTGCTGACCCCGAAAAATATGGAATAGCGGTAGAAAAGCGCGAAGGTGAACGATACACCGATTCTAAAGAAGAATATCGTGTTAATTTCTTTTTTGGCTTTTTGGATTATATTAAGGCGCACAATTCACCGATTGACTTTTTCTCGTGGCATACTTACGGAATGGTTGATATGGTTTCTGTCGAGTCGGACTTTGTTAAAAGCACACTAACAAAGTATGGCTTTGGTCATATTGAAAACCATCTTAATGAATGGAATTTGTCTCACGACAGAAAGATTAATAACAGTAATTCTTTTGCGTCGGCAAATGTTATGGCAATGATGCTTGAAATGCAGCACAAGCCAACTGATATGTTAATGTATTATGATGCAAAATATGTTTCAGTATCTGCTTATGGCGGATTTTATGATTTAGCCACATTCGAACCATCTTGTGTGTATTATGCCTTTAAGGCATTCGGTGAACTTTATGCTCTTGAAAACGAAGCAGAGTGTAATTGTGATAAGAATGGCGTTTATGCACTTGCCGCAGAAAATGGAGAAAAAAAGTCAATAATTCTTTCAAACTTAAAAGAAGATGTTGAAATTACATCGAACTTATCTGACGGTTTTAATGTTTATATAATTGATAAAGACAATTTTATAACTAAAACCGACTTTAACCCAAATAAGTTTGTGCTTAAAGAAAATACCATTGCAGTTATAAAAAACTTTTAATTAAATTAACCGCGTTAGAATTTAAAGTTCTAACGCGGTTTTTCTAATTTTTATTCATTTGTCGTAGAAACATTAACACTGCACCTATGGTGGTAATTATTGAATAAATGGTTACGACATATAAATGTGGTAATGCTGCTGTGAAATTGCCGTTTAAAATTGCTCTTTCAAACTCAACGGCGTGAAAAAATGGTAAAATGTTTGCAATTTTTTGAAATATACCGCCAACCAATGCCAAATCAAACCACACACCCGAAAGCCAGGCGGATAGGTTTGTAAGTAGCGCACCGCAAATTCCGCCAACCTGTTTTGAACCTAGCACACTGCCACACAAAAGTCCAAGTGAAATATAAAAAATTGCAATGGGAACTATTGCCAAAACGGCATATAAAACATTAATTGTAATATCAAGCCCCAGAAATATAGATATAATATAACTAACTGTTGTTTGTGAGATTGCAATAGGTAAAAGGGGAAACATATAACCCAAAATAAAGTCGGACGGCTTAAGCGGTGTGGTGTACAATCTTTGAAGAAAAGAACTTTCGCGGTCTTTTGCAATAAGTGTGGCAGAAAACAGTGTCATAAATGAAAGGCCAAATATTGAAATGCCGGGTGTAAGATTGTTAATTTCGAATAACTCGGCGGGTATGTTTGACTGTATTGCGCTTAATAGCAGTAACAACACAACGGGAAAACCTAACCCGAACATGATATTTATGGGATCTCGTAAAATTTCCATTGTGCAACGCTTTGCAAAGGTTAAAGTTTTCATCTTTTCTGCTCCTTTACTATGGAAATAAATGCGTTTTCAAATGTGTCGGCAGACGTCATTTCAATAAGCTCGCATGCGGTGCCAACAACTAAAAGTTTGCCGTTTTTCATAATACCAATACGGTCGGAAAGGGTTTCGGCTTCTTCCATATAGTGAGTGGTGAGCACAATAGTTGTTTTGCCTTTTAAACTTTTTATTATATCCCAAAGTTCGCTTCTGGCAATAACATCAAGTCCTAATGTCGGCTCATCAAGGAATAAAACCGACGGCTCACCGATAAGCGCTAATGCAATGCTAAGTCTCCTTTGCCAACCGCCCGAAAGCTTGCATGCTTTTTTGTGCAGTATGTCTTGCAAATGGAATTGTTTTGAAAGTTCATCGATTTTGGTTTGTTGTCTTTCCTTGGAAAAGCCGTGAATATTGCACATAAGGCACAAATTTTCTTTTACGGTTAAATTTGGCGCTACGGCGGTTTCTTGTGGTGAAACGCCAATAATACTTTTGACCTTCAGTTCATCGCGCGTAATACTGTTTTCGGCGATAAAAGCGTCACCGCTGGTGGGGTTTGTAAGGCAGGAAAGCATTTTTACAGTTGTGGTTTTACCTGCGCCGTTTATACCTAAAAGTGAAAATAATTCTCCGCTATTAATTTGCAGATTAAGGTTATCAACGGCGGTTAAATCTTTATATTTTTTTGTTAAATTGACTGTTTTTATAGAATTCATACATATTCTCCAGATACAGATTTGCAAAAATATTATAGCATTTAATTTGTTGGAAATATTGTTATTTTACTAATCGGTAGTTTTTGAAGTTTAAGCGGTAAATTATTTATATAGATAAAACTAACCCTCAACCAAACGGTTGGGGGTTGATACTATTTTATGGCTTGGGCGATTTCATAGCAGATTAGTGCAGCCAAAAGGAACACAACGAAAACTGCAAAGGTAATTAAAATATCAAAACCTGCGGTTTCGGTAAAGGGTATAAGCAATTTGTATTTGCGTTTAATTTTGCCGATTTTTATAAGTTTTTTGCAAATTCTAAAAAGCACCACAAATGCGCCAAAAAGAATAACGCCTATGTACTTAAGTATTTCAACAATAATTTTCCACGCTTTTTTGCCCTTGGTTTCTTCAATCAAGTCGTCTTCATTTTGTTCGGCCTTTTTCTTTTTGTTGTTTTCCAGCATTAGCTTAAATGCCGAAACATCAAGAATCACAACCCCTGCGATAAGTGGGATAAGTCCCCAAAAATTCGAAAATACCAAAAGGCAAATGCCTATAGCAAGTAGCGGCCAGCCGATAACACAGAACGCAAGGTTCTTTTTGAGTTCTTTACGCATTTTGGAATATTTATCAAAGCCTTCGCATAATGCATCATAAAGGGGAGTGCCCTGTTTTTCGATTTTCTTCTCTTTAAAAGCGCGTTTGAGACAGACATCGACAACAGCTCCACAACCTTCAAAGCGTTCTTTTAAAAGTTTGGATTCCTTGAATGTTTTAGCATAGGCAATGCTATAAGGTTTGCCGCTTTCAATTCTTTCGAAAATAACATCGACATCATTGTCGGGTGTACCGTAAGAAATTAATTCTTCACGAACTCTATCAGGCTTTTTGCCTAAATCTTTCAAAATGATGCAGTATAGGTCCTTTGCCATTTTTAGTCCCCCTTTAAATTTACTGTGATAATTATACCAAGCAAGGCGCAAAATTTCAAGTATTGCCATTCGAAAGGCGTTATGCTATTATTGATTCGGGGTGTTTTTATGAAAATAATGTCATTCAATACTCAACACTGCAAAAATTATATTACCGGCGAAATTGATTTTAATATAATGGCTGATGCGATTAAAAGCGTGGGTGCTGACATTGTTGGCCTTAATGAAATGCGTGGCAAGGGCAACAGTCCTGAATTTTTGGCGCAGACCAAAATATTAGCAAGGCTTTCAGGACTTCGAAAATTTTATTTTGCGCCCGCACTTAAATTTAAAAGCGGACCTTATGGTAACGGTTTTATTTCAAGGTATCCTATAATCAGCGCTAAAAATATCCCTGTGCCCGACCCAAAGGAAAGAAAATATAGTGGATATTATGAAACCCGATGTCTTTTAAAGGTTAAGCTGTTAAACGGCGTTACGGTTTTGGTAATCCATTTTGGACTAAACCCCGATGAACAGGAAAATGCCGTAAAAACAGTACTAAAGCATATTAAAAAAGAAAAATGCATACTTATGGGCGACTTTAATGTAATGCCGGATGATGAATTGTTAAATCCTATTCGTGAAAAAATGGTTGATACGGCGGATTTTTTTGATGGAGAAAAATTCAGTTTTCCATCAGATGTTCCCGAACGCAAAATCGACTATATTTTTGTATCACCTGATATTAAGGTTGTATCGGCAGATATACCGCCGATTATTGCATCTGACCATCGCCCGCATATTGCCGAAATTGAAGTGTGAATAAATATGCTTGACATATCGGCAAGTGTGTGCTAAAATACTTGTATACATATATACAGGAGGCAAAAACAATGAAAAAGTTTTTAATCGCTTTACTTTCAATTTTAATGGTTTTAACCATGGTTGCTTGCGGTGGCACTGCTAACGGTGGTGACAAGGGCGCAACCAAGATGACAATGGGTACCGGTGGTACTCAGGGTACTTATTTCGCTTATGGTAATGTTCTTTCACAGTATATTAAGGACAAAACAAACATTTCTGTTACCGCTGTTTCATCAGACGGTTCAAAAGCAAACATTCAAAGCATTGATGTTGGTGACTATCAGTTAGGTACTGTTCAGTCAGATGTTATGGCTTATGCTTGGGATGGCGTTCGTTCATTCAAGGACGAAGGCAAAATCACAACATTCCGTACAATCGCAGGTCTTTATGCTGAAGCAGTTCAGCTCGTTACTACTGACCCTAACATCAAATCTGTTAAAGATTTAAAGGGTAAGAAGGTTTCTATTGGCGCTCCCGCTTCAGGCGTTTACTTCAACGCTATTGATGTTTTGGAAGCTGCAGGTCTTACCGAAAAGGACATTCAGGCACAGTATCAAGACTTTGGTCAGAGTGCTGACGCTCTTAAGGACGGTAAGATTGATGCTGCATTCATCGTTGCAGGTGCTCCTACACCCGCTATTGATGAGCTTTGCATGACCAATAAGAACGCTCGCCTTGTTCCTATTGATGGTGACATTGCTAAAGCGCTTATGGAAAAGAATAAGTTCTATTCAGTTTATGAAGTTCCTGCAAATTCTTACAAGAATCAGGATAAGGCAGTTCTTACCGTTACCGTTAAGGCAACACTTATCGTAAGTGCTGATGCTTCAGAAGATGATGTTTACAACTTAACAAAGACACTTTTCGACAATATTGAAGATATTAAGGTTAAGCACGCAAAGGGTGCTGAACTTTCACTTGAAAACGCTACCGAAGGTCTTAATGTTGTTCCTTTCCACGCTGGTGCTGCAAAGTACTTTAAGGAAAAGGGCATTGATGTAGCAACCAAATAATTAACTTAAGGTTGATTAATAAATAGCTGCGGCTTTGCAGTCGCAGCTATTTTAATGCTTTATGAAAGGTAGGATAAAAATTTGGCTTTGTTTAAGAAAAAGGCAGTTGTGGCAGAAGGTCCAATGGATGTTGAAGCCGTAATGAAAAAATATGACAGAGAATCAAATGTCCGCGTATGGGAAGGCAAACCAAGGGTTTTTATTAACTGCATTCTTGCGGCATTTTCTTTGTTTTGTATTTATGTAACTTTTTTTGCAACCTGGCTTGACCATATTCGTTTAGCAAGCTTTGTTGGATGTATAATTTTTATTGGTTTTTTGGTGTTTCCGGCACGAAAGGGCACTCAAAAAGTAAATTATATCCCTTGGTATGATTATATTTTAATGGCGTTGGGCTCGGGCTCGTTTTTCTATATTGTTGTTTATGCCCAAAAAATTATTAACCAAGGTATTAAATTCGATAATTATCAAATTATAATCGCAGCTATCGGTGTGTTGTGTCTTTTAGAACTTTGTCGCCGTTGTGTTGGTATTCCGATTATCGTGGTCGCAGTTGCATTTATGATTTATGCGCTTTTCTTCGGTCTTCAACAGCCGGATATGATGCGTCGCGTGGTTAAGCTTTTCAGCGGCATTTTCTATACCACATCTACCGGTGTTTTATCTACACCAATTGCTACCTGTTCGAAATATATTGCTATCTTTATTATTTTCGGTGCCTTTCTTGAAAGAACAGGCATTGCTGATTTCTTTATTAAAATTGCCAACTCGGTTGTTGGCGGTTTTTCGGGCGGCCCCGCAAAGGTTGCGGTTGTAGCATCTGCCCTTGAAGGTATGGTTTCGGGCTCGTCGGTTGCGAATACCGTTGGCTCGGGCGCGGTTACAATTCCGCTTATGAAAAAAGCGGGTTATAAGCCCGAATTTGCGGCAGCAGCTGAAGCATCGGCTTCAACAGGTGGACAAATTATGCCACCAATTATGGGTGCTGCGGCATTCTTGATGGCAGAAAATATGGGTGTAACCTATAGTAATATTGTTGTTCGTGCAATTTTACCTGCTGTGCTTTACTTCCTTGGTGTATTTATCGTGGTTCATCTTGAAGCGAAAAAGGAAGGTCTTCGCGGTCTCACTAAGGATGAATTACCTAAATTTTTACCCCTTTTAAAACAATCATATTTATTGTTGCCAATTATTATTTTGATTGCTCTTGTAAGCAGTGGTGCGCGTTCAATCGCTTTTGCTGCGGCAATTGCAATTATTGCAGCCATTGTTGTTGGTATTTTCAATAAGGAAAACCGTATTACCCCCAAGCGTATTTTTGAAGCCTTGGCGGCAGGCGGTCAGGGTATGATTACTGTTGCGGTTGCTTGCGGCGTTGCGGGTATCATTGCAGGTATCATCTCTATTACAGGTCTTGCTACACAGCTTATGACTGCCATTGTCGGACTTGCCGGCAACAATGTAATTATTGCATTGTTCTTAACAATGCTTGCTTGTATTGTTCTTGGTATGGGTGTGCCTACCACTGCAAACTACTGCATTATGGCGGCAACCTGTGCGCCTATTCTTATGGAAATGGGTGTTCCTGCTATTGCGGCTCACTTCTTTGTGTTCTATTTTGGTATTGTTGCCGACTTAACACCCCCTGTTGCTTTAGCGGCTTATGCAGGTGCGGCCATTGCACAGGCAAACCCGATGAAGACAGCATTTACTGCAACAAAGCTTGCTATCGGCGCATTTATCGTACCTTATATATTTGCGCTCAACCCCGCAATGCTATTTGTTAATACCGTTTGGTATGAAGTTGTGCTTATTTGTATCACCGCTATTATAGGTATGTGCGGTGTGTCTGCCGCGCTTGAAGGCTATCTTTTTACCAATATGAAGTGGTACGAACGCATCATATCGGCCATTGGCGGTTTGTTGCTTATCTACCCCGGTCTTTTAACCGATGGCATAGGGCTTGGCCTTATTACTGTTATGGTGATTATTCAGATAATTTCTAAAAAAGCGCATAAGAAAATAAATGCATAATTAATAACTTGCTACGGTGGAAATTTATATTTCTGCCGTAGTTTTTTGCTTGTATATAAAATTTTATATTGTCAACAATAAAGTTGTATATCTTGACTTTGTTATATAGTTTTGTTAAAATAATTAATATGACAGATTATATCATTTTTCGGGAGGATGACATCTTTGAAAAATTTTAGCAATTATAAAGATTATAGCCTAAAGGAAGATTTGCATTTTGAATCTAAAGCAGTTCACGGTGCACTTGGCACAGAACCTTTGACCGGTGCTGTAAGTATGCCTATTTTCCAGTCGGTTACTTTCAGACATCCCGAACTTGGCAATTCAACAGGCTTTGATTACAGCCGTCTTGAAAACCCAACAAGACAAGAGCTTGAACGCACAATGGCTATCTTAGAAGGCGGCATCAAGGGCTTTGCTTTTTCAAGCGGACAAGCTGCTAATATGTCGGTTTTCTCGCTTTTAAACCCGGGCGACCATATTATTATGTCAGATGATATTTATGGCGGTACTCACCGTATTGTAAACGATGTTTTCGGTAAGTACGGCATTGCACACACAAGTGTTGACTTGGCTGATTTGGATGCCGTTAAAGCGGCCATTACCCCGAATACTAAAATGATATTTATAGAAACACCTACTAACCCTGTTATGAAGGTTGCCGATATAGAAGAACTTTCGAAAATTGCAAAATCTATCGGTGCATTAACGGTTGTTGATAATACATTTTTAACCCCATATTTCCAAAAGCCGTTGTCACTTGGTGCTGATATTGTTACTCATTCTTCTACCAAATATCTCGGTGGTCATAATGATACTATTTCGGGTATTGTGGTTGTTAAGGACAATCAGGAAATTGTGGATAAAATCCGTGTTCATATGAAGTCGCACGGCAGCCAGTTGGCACCTATGGACAGTTGGCTTTTACTTCGTGGTATTAAAACCCTTCATCTTAGAATGGAACGCCACAATGAAAACGCTTATAAGGTTGCTCATTGGCTTCGCACCCAACCTAAAGTTAAAAAGGTTTATTATGTCGGTTTCGAAGACCACCGCGATTATGCTGTCACCAAAAAGCAAACCACAGGTTTTGGCGGTATGATTTCTTTCGCGGTTGATAGTTTTGAAACTGTTAAAAAGATTTTAAAGGGTGTTGATATGGTAATGTTCGCCGAAAGTCTTGGCGGCACTGAAACTCTTATCACATACCCAACAACTCAAACCCACGAAGATACCCCCAAGCACTTGAAGGAAGAATTGGGTATTACCGATTGTTTCTTAAGACTTTCGGTTGGTATTGAAAATGCTGAAGATATTATTGCCGATTTAGATCGCGCAATGAATTCATAGGTGATAAAATGAAATTTACAAAGATGCAGGCGTTCGGAAACGACTATGTTTATATTGACGCCATACATCAGACCTTGCCAAACTTGCCGGAGCTTGCAAAATTTGTAAGTAACCGGCATTTTGCTATCGGCTCTGACGGTATGGTGCTTATCTGCCCGTCAGATGTAGCAGATTTTAGAATGAGAATGTTTAACCCCGACGGTACCGAAGGGGAAATGTGCGGTAACGCGCTTAGAAGCGTTGGCAAATATGTTTACGACCACGGTCTTACCGATAAAACCGAGCTTACAATTGAAACCTTGGGCGGTTTGCAAAAATTACAGCTTTTTGTCGAAAAACGTGTACCTAAAGACGGTGAAAAAAATATGCCGTATGAAAACCGCGGTTTTGTAAGTAATATTAAAGCAAATATCGGAGCGCCGCGACTTGATACCAAGGTGATTCCTGTTAATACCGATTTAGCGGAATTTATCGAACAGCCCGTACAGGTGCTTGATAAAACATTTTATATTACGGCGGTTTCGTGGGGCAACCCCCATGTTGCAATGTTTGTGGATAATGTTGCGGATTTAGATGTTGAAAAATACGGTCGCGAAATTGAAAATATGACTGGCCTTTTTGTCAATAAAACTAATGTAACCTTTGCTCAAATTGTAAGCCGCAATTACATAAAAATGCGCGAATGGGAACGCGGCACAGGCGAAACCATTGGTTGTGGCACAGGTTGCTGTACTGCTGTTGTGGCAGGTGTTTTAACAGACAGGTGCGATAGACATGTGACTGTTGAACAAATTGGCGGTCCTTTGGATATTAACTGGGATGAAAAAACAAATACAATGTTTATGACAGGTCCAAGCCATAATGTTTTTGAAGGCGAAATTGATATAAGTCACTTAGGAGAATGATATGCTTCTTATAGAGCTTTTAAAAGATATTGAATTTGAAGTTTTACAAGGTGATGTTAATACTGAAATAACTGATCTTGTATACGATTCACGCAAAATTACTGAAAAAAGTGTTTTCGTGTGTCTTGTCGGTGCAAATGCTGACGGTCACACCTTTGTAAACCAAGCGGTCGAAAAGGGCGCAAATGCTATAATCGTTGAAAAAGCGGTTGAAAATATTCCTGAAAACATGGCGGTCATCAAGGTAAAAAATACCCGCCGCGCGCTTGCGTTTATGTCTGCGGCGTATTTTGGTTATCCCGCAAATGAGCTTACGACAATCGGCCTTACAGGCACAAAGGGTAAAACCACCACAACCTTTATGGTTAAAAGTGTACTTGAATCGGCAGGTTATAAAACGGGTCTTATCGGCACAACGGGTATTTTAATTGGTGAAGAAAGTCTACCCGCTAAAAATACTACCCCCGAGTCTTATGAAATTCATAAATTGTTCCGCCAAATGGTGGATAGTGGTTGTAAATATGTTGTGATGGAAGTTTCGTCGCAAGGACTTAAGTATGACCGAGTGGCAGGTATAAATTTTGATATTGGTGTGTTTACTAACTTTTCACCCGATCATATCGGCCCCAACGAACACGACAGCATGGAAGATTATGCCGCATCAAAAAGCATTTTGTTTAGAAATTGTAAAACTGCGGTTGTCAATGTTGACGATGAAAGCGCCGAAACAATCTTAACGGGTCACACCTGCAAGGTGGTAAGTTATGCAATCAATAACAATGCTGATTTAAAAGCCCAAAATATTGAATTTATTAAAGAAAACGGTAAGCTTGGTATGAAGTTTAATACTGTGGGTGCTGTGGATTATGATTTTACGGTTTACACCCCAGGTATGTTTTCGGTTTATAATTCGCTTGTTACAATTTATATCTGTAACCTTTTGGGCGTAAATAACGCTGCGATTGCAAAAGGTTTAGAAATTGTTAAGGTGCGCGGCAGGGTAGAGTTGGTGCCTTGCTCATCCGATTTTTCGGTTATTATTGACTATGCTCACAATGAAGTAAGTACAAAAAGTGTTATGAACACTTTGGCAGAATATAAGCCGAACCGTATGATTTGTGTTTATGGCGGCGGCGGTAACCGCTCAAAGCTTCGCCGTTATGATATGGGTGAAGTTACAGGCGCAATGGCAGATTTGTGCATTCTCACTTGCGACAATCCGCGTGATGAAGAAATAAAGGATATCAATAATGATATTAAAATCGGTCTTGCGCGGTCTAACGGTAAGTATATTGAAATTGATGACCGTAAAGAAGCAATAAAATATGCAATAGAAAATGCCCAAAAAGGTGATTTTATCGTATTGCTTGGCAAGGGACACGAAACCTATCAGGAAATTAAGGGTGTTAAATACCATTTTGATGAACGCGAAGCTGTTGCAGAAATTAAAGAAGAATTGGGTTTATAAAATAACCGCGGTAGAATTTTCTGCCGCGGGTTTGCTTTTGATTTGTATTATAAATTATAGTTTGTCGGGAATGCATAGATAAAACCAAATTTGTTTTCCAATGAAACTTTGCAATTTGTGCAAAATATATTTAAAAAGAATTAAAAAATAAGCAAAGACTTTTGTTTTTAGCAACCGTTGGTTGCAAAATCTTCAATGTGCGGTTGGTTGTAAATTTTATAAAATTTGGTATTATGAATATAAAGCGTTATGTTGGCGTATAAAATTTAAGAGGTAATTTGTTATGACTATTGGACAAAAAATAACACAAATGCGTGTAAATAAAGGCATTTCTCAAGAACTATTGGCAGAAAAAATTTCAGTTTCGCGTCAATCGGTTTCAAAATGGGAAATAGGAGAAGCAATACCGCAGATTGATAAAATTTTAATGCTTTGCGACTTTTTCGGCATAACAGCCGATGAATTATTGCGTGATACGGTTGAAATTAAAGCCGAGTCGAAGCCAAACGGCCCAAACAAGTATTTCGGCACAGACGGCTTTCGCGGGGAAGCGAATGTAGGGCTTACATCACTACAGGCGTATAAGGTTGGCAGATTTTTGGGTTGGTATTATTCTTCACCGCTTTCGGGTTGTCAGAAAAAAGGCTATCGCCCAAAGATAGTTATAGGTAAGGATACCCGCCGTTCAAGCTATATGCTTGAATATTCGATTGCTGCAGGTATCACTGCATCTGGTGCAGATGCTTATATGCTGCATGTGACCACCACTCCAAGCGTTTCCTATGTTACGCGCCTTGATGGATTTGATTGCGGAATTATGATTACTGCATCACATAACCCGTTTTATGATAACGGCATTAAAGTTATTAACCGTTTCGGTGAGAAACTTGATGACGATACCACAGCATATATAGAAGCATATATTGACGGCGAAATGTCGGTTTTAGGCGTTAATGAAAGCGATTTGCCCCTTGCAATTAAAGAAAAAATTGGTTGTATTGTGGACTATGTTTCAGGTCGCAACCGCTATGTTGGTTATCTGATTTCATTGGCTTCAAATTCATATAAAAACTTAAAAATCGGTCTTGACTGTGCAAACGGTGCGTCGTGGAATATTGCATCTTCTGTTTTTGGTGCATTGGGTGCACAACTTTCGGTTATTGGTGATGAGCCCGACGGACTTAATGTTAATCTTGATTGCGGCTCTACTAAAATCGAAAAATTGTGTCAATTAGTTAAAGAAAAGCATTTGGATGTTGGTTTTGCATTTGACGGTGACGCTGACCGTTGCCTTGCGGTGGATCATAACGGTAATGTGGTTGACGGCGACGCAATAATGTATATACTTGCTAAGCGTTTAAAGTCACGCGGAATGCTTAATGATGATACTGTGGTTGCTACCGTTATGTCAAACAGTGGATTTTTTAAATCTTTAGAAAAAATTGGGCTTATATGTGAACAGACTGCTGTGGGTGACCGTTTTGTGTACGAATGTATGCAAAATAATGATTATTCACTGGGCGGTGAACAGTCGGGACATATTATTATTAAAAAATATGCAACCACAGGTGACGGCATTTTAACTGCTATAATGTTACTTGAAGAGATTTGTGATAGTAAACAGTCACTTGCAAAGTTGTGTGAAAATGTAACTCTTTATCCACAGTATGTCAAAAATCTTCGTGTTAAAGACAAGAATTTGACTGTAACCGACAGTGAAGTGTTAAAAAGCGTTGAAGAAGTGGAAAGTCTTATTAACGGTAACGGCAGAGTGCTTCTTCGCCAAAGCGGTACCGAACCTGTAGTCAGAATAATGATAGAAGCCGAAAGTATGGAAAAGTGCTGTGATTATGCTGAAAAAATTGCGGATACAGTTAAAGAAAGGGGATTTTTAGTTGAATAAATTCGTTGAAGTTAAGGATTTGTTTTCTACAAACAATAAATATATAAAACATTTCTTAGAAAGATTTAACTATCCTTGGGAAGCATTACCCGAAATTAAGAATTATTTAAAAGTTCTTATCAGTGAAGGTATATATGGCTATACATTGGTTGATGGCAATATTTTAATGGGTGAAAATGTAAAAATTGCCCCAACTGCTTATATTGAAGGCCCTGCAATTATTGGTGCAAATACAGAAATTCGCCCCGGTGCGTTTTTAAGGGGAAATGTTATTATCGGTGAAAAGTGCGTTATTGGCAATTCTACTGAGCTTAAAAACTGTATTTTATGCGACGGTGTACAGGTGCCTCATTATAATTATGTTGGCGATTCGGTTTTGGGTGACAAGGCACACCTTGGTGCAGGGGCAATATGTTCTAATTTTAAAGGGGATGGCTCAAATGTGGTGGTTCGCGGCGATAGTGATTATGTAACAGGGCTTCGCAAATTGGGTGCAATTTTGGGCGATGGTGCAGATATTGGTTGCGGTTGTGTATTAAACCCCGGCACTGTTATCGGTAAGGGTTCACGCGTTTATCCGCTCAACTCACTTCGTGGGGTGTATCCCGAAAAGGTTATAATTAAATCAAATGATGATATAGTCGAAATGAAATAATTAAAGCGCCGAAATGTTCGGCGCTTTTTGTTGCTAAAAAGCCAAATTTGTGGTATAATATTATGAATTAAATTTAGGAGAAAGAATAAAATGCTGACAAATTATGACAGTAAACGCGTGTTTGATTATTTTTTGGAAATATGCGATATTCCCCACGGTTCAGGTGATATGGAAAAAATTTCAAATTATTGTGTAGAATTCGCAAAAAATCACAAGCTTCGTTATATTAAAGACGATGCAAAAAATGTGGTTATTTTTAAGCCCGCAACAAATGGTTATGAAAATGCCGCGCCCGTTATCTTGCAAGGTCATATGGATATGGTGTGCCAAAAAACACCCGATAGCGATTTCGATTTTTTAAGTGATTCTTTAAAGGTTTATACCGACGGTGATTTTATTAAAGCCGATGGCACAACCTTGGGTGCAGATAATGGCATCGCCCTTGCAATGGTACTTGCAATTTTAGAAAACGATAAAATACCCCACCCTGAAATTCAGGCAGTTTTCACTACTGATGAAGAAATCGGTATGCTTGGTGCAGGGGCACTTGATATGTCTTGTCTTACCGCTAAGCGAATGATAAATCTCGATTCGGAAGAAGACGGTGTGGTTACTGTTTCCTGTGCGGGTGGCGTTGATTTTAAAATGGTTTTACCTTTTAAAAAATGCAGTATGACCGGTAGTGAAGTTACTGTAATTTTATCGGGACTTTTCGGCGGTCATTCGGGTGTTGACATTAACAAAAACCGCTATAATGCCGATATGCTTGCGGGTCGTCTGCTTTATAAATTAAGCAATCGTTTTAATTTTGGTA
Source organism: Acutalibacteraceae bacterium (assembly GCA_045611605.1). Lineage (GTDB taxonomy): Bacteria > Bacillota > Clostridia > Oscillospirales > Acutalibacteraceae > UBA737. The sequence continues at coordinate 38,277 of JAZKXN010000015.1, read as the reverse complement.
TAATTTCTGTAAACGGTGGCGATAAAACCAATGCCATTGTTAACAGATGCGAAATTAAACTTTGTTGTGAAGATGCGGATGCTTTAGTATCCGCCGCTAATCTTTATGCCCAAGAATTAAAGGAAGAAATAAAATCAGCAGAACCTAACTTTGCCGCACAGTTTATAAAGGGCGAAGCAGGAAAATGGGAAGTTTTTGATAATATTTCAGCACAGAATCTAATTTTAACACTTAACTGTGTTCCAAACGGTGTTTTAAATATGAGTGCTGACATTGAAAATTTGGTTGAAACTTCTCTTAATCTTGGCATTTTAAAAACAAACGACAATAATATTTCAATGCAATTTGCTCTAAGAAGCAATAAAAAGTCCGCACTTAATGCCTTGGCAGACAAACTACAGTGTTTTGCAAAGGGTGTTAATGCAAATTATGAAACAAGCGGTTTTTATCCCCCGTGGGAATACCGAAATGATTCACCCCTTCGTGACACATATATTGCGGTTTATAAGCAGTTCTTCGATGAAGAACCTAAGGCGGAAGCGATTCACGCGGGTCTTGAATGTGCGGTGTTCGCTTCAAAAATACAGGGCATCGACTGTATCGCAATGGGTCCCACTTTGTATGATGTTCATACTGTTAAAGAACGCGCGAGTATTTCGTCAATAGAACGCACTTATAAGCTTCTTTTAGAAATTCTTAAAAAATGCAAATAAATTTATTGAACTAAAGTGCATTTTATGGTATTATATGTTAGTTGACTAAAAAACAATGTCGGTTCGCCGACGGAAATGGAGAGAATATGGACAATAAAAATGAATTTAAGCCTTATATTCCCGCCGAAAAGGTAACTGCAGAGCTTACCGTAACATCTATTATTATGGGTGTTTTATTGGCGGTAGTCTTTGGCGCAGCAAACGCATACCTTGGTCTTCGTGTAGGTATGACAGTATCGGCTTCAATTCCTGCAGCCGTTATCGCAATGGGTGTCATTCGCATTATTATGCGCAGAAACTCAATTTTGGAAAGTAACATCGTTCAAACCGCAGGTTCAGCAGGTGAATCTTTGGCGGCAGGCGCAATTTTCACCTTACCCGCATTGTTCTTGTGGGCAGCTGAAGGCAAAATGGACAAGCCTGGCATTTTAGAAATCACACTTATCGCTTTAATCGGCGGTCTTTTGGGTGTTTTCTTTATGGTGCCCCTTCGCAATGCTTTAATTGTTAAAGAACACGCAACATTACCTTATCCTGAAGGAACCGCTTGTGCGGAAGTTCTTTTAGCAGGTGAAAAGGGCGGCGCTAATGCGTCAACCGTTTTCGCAGGTATGGGCTTTGCGGCTCTCTTTAAGTTTATTATTGACGGCTTAAAGGTTGTTGCAGGTGAAGTTTCTTACACAATCAAGGGCTTTAAGGGCACTATCGGTACACAGATTTACCCCGCTGTTATGTCGGTTGGTTACATCTGCGGCGCAAGAATTTCTTCTTATATGTTTGCGGGTGGTATTTTAAGTTGGATGGTTCTCATCCCCTTAATTGTACTTTTCGGTGAAAACAGCATTCTTTACCCCGGCGTTGACCAGACGATTGGCGAAATGTTTGCCGAAGGCGGTGCAAGTGCTATCTGGAGCAGTTACATCCGTTACATCGGTGCAGGCGCTTTGGCTGCTGGCGGTATTATCAGTCTTGTTAAATCTTTGCCCCTTATCGTTACCACCTTTACAGGTGCATTAAAGAGCATTAAGGGTTCGGGCGCAAATTCTACCGAACGCACTGCAAGAGATATGAATATGAAGGTTGTTTTAATTGTTATTGCGGTTTTAACCCTTCTTATCTGGCTTGTTCCTGCAATACCGGTTAACCCTATTGGCGCAATTATTATTGTTGTTTTCGGTTTCTTCTTTGCAACCGTTTCTTCTCGTATGGTTGGTATCGTTGGCAGCTCTAACAACCCTGTTTCAGGTATGGCAATTGCAACACTTTTGATTGCAACCTTAATTCTCAAATTGACAGGTAGCACAGGCGGTGTTGGTATGCAAAGCGCTATTGCTATCGGTTCTATCATTTGTATTGTTGCCGCAATTTCGGGCGACACTTCACAGGACCTTAAAACCGGTTACCTTTTAGGTGCAACACCTAAAAAGCAGCAATATGCCGAAGTTATCGGTGTTGTGGCTTCTGCCTTGGCTATCGGTGGCACACTTTATCTTCTTGATAAGGCGTGGGGCTTTGGTTCTGAACAGTTGGCTGCACCACAGGCAACACTTATGAAGCTTATTGTTGAAGGCGTTATGGACGCTAACCTTCCTTGGGCACTTGTATTCACAGGCGCAGCTATTGCAGTTGTTGTTGAAGTTATCGGTATCCCTGTATTACCTTTCGCAATTGGTATTTATCTTCCTGTTCAGCTTAATGCTTGCATTATGGTGGGCGGTCTTGTGCGTTTGGCTCTTGACAAACTTTGCAAGAAGAATAAAGATGAAGTTGTTAACGACGGTATTCTCTTCTCATCAGGTATGATTGCCGGCGAAGGCCTTGTTGGTATCGCACTTGCACTTTTGGCTGTATTTGGTGTGGATAAGGTTATCGACCTTTCAAAATATGTTCCCGCAACCGTTTCAAACCTTGGTGGTCTTGCATTATTTGCAGTGATTATTCTTACACTTTTGAAATTCACCGTTTGGAAAAAGCGTGTAAATGAAGATGAGTAAGAAAAAAAGCAAAAATTATCTTGAATTTGTGCCATTAAGGAAAATTGAACGCTATTCGACCGATGATAGCGGTGTAATCACCCTTGAAATTGAAAACAAAGGTGTTTTTAATCGATTGGCGCAAAAACTTTTGAAAAAGCCGAAAATCAGTTATATTCATCTTGATGAAATGGGCAGCTTTGTTTGGCCGCTTATCGACGGTGAAAGAAATATTACCGACATTGGCGTATTTGTAAAAGAACATTTTGGCGAAAAGGCTGAACCGCTTTATGAACGCCTTGCAAAGTATTTCAAGGTTTTGGAAAGCTACGGTTTTATAAAATTTGAGAAGTAATAAAAAACGGACAGGTTAACCTGTCCGTTTTTGCTGTTTTGATTGCATTACAAATAAAAATATGTTACAATCAAATAAAACATATAAAGTTTTTGCTTTGAAATTTATCACAAAAACAAAAAACTGTTGACTTTGTATTTACTAAAGTATATAATCGATGTATTATTCATATTTTGAAATTGGAGGCGACATAATGGATTGGAAATTACTTCTTGAAGTTGTTATCAAATCGGTAGCAGCGGTTATTATTGGTGGTATTATCGGTAGCGAACGCGCTCGTCATGGTCGTGCGGCGGGTATGCGCACCCATATTCTCGTTTGCCTTGGTGCAACACTTACTGCTATGACAGGTATGTTCCTTTCGGATAAAATGGGTGGCGACGCTATGCGTATTTCGGCGCAGGTTGTGTCTGGTATCGGTTTCTTGGGCGTTGGTATGATTATTATTAAAAACAACAATGTTGTTTCGGGTCTTACAACTGCCGCAGGTATTTGGGCTACAAGTATTGTTGGTATTGCGCTTGGTTACGGTTTTTATACAGGTGCAGTGCTGGTAAGTGCTTTTATGCTTTTGGCAATGGTTCTTTTGGCAAGATTTGAAAGAGCAAAACGCCGCACCGAAGCGGTTTATGTAGAAATTGATGATATGAGCAAGACTAACGAAGTTATAGATAAAATTATTGCTCTCATCGGCAAACCTTGTCCGCATAAAATTTATTCGGCTAAAAGTGGAAATACCAATAATATAGGTATCATTGTTTTGCTTGACCGTACTATGAATTTTGATTTTTATAAAATTTTAGAAATCGAACATGTTATTTATGTTGATGAAGATTGATTGAATTTTTAAAGCAGGGTGAAAACCCTGCTTTTTTATATGAAATTTTTTACCTTATTACAAAAAACACTAACAATTGTTTTTTAAATGTTGTATAATGATGTCAATATTAAAAACAATGGATTTAAAGGAGAAATTGTTATGTCAAAAATTGTTTTAATTACAGGTGCATCGAGCGGTTACGGTAAGGCAACCGCGAAAGCTTTCAAGGATAACGGCGATACCGTTATTATGACTGCTCGAAATTTCGAAAAGTTAGAAGCTGCAAGAGCAGAAGTTAACGGCGATTTGGCGATTTCGATGGATGTTACCAAAGTTGAAGATTGGGATAACATTGTTAAATTGGTTAAGGAAAAATACGGTCGCCTTGATATTCTTGTAAACAATGCAGGCGGTGGTATTACAATTAAGGAAGTAAGCGAATTCACCACCGAAGAAATCGACTCCACTATTAAACTTAATTTGAACAGCGTTATTTATGGTTGTCGTGCATTCGCTGATATGATGAAAGAACAAAAGACCGGCACAATGATTAACATTTCATCTGTTTGTGCTCGTCAATGCTGGCCCACCTGGTCGGTTTATGCTGCTGCAAAAGCAGGCGTGCTTAATTTCTCAAAGGGTATGTATCTCGAAATGCAACCCTATAATGTAAGAGTTACCTGTATTGTGCCTAGTAGTGCTAGCACAGGCTTCCAGTCTGCTTGCGGTATCGGTGAAACAACCGATAAGCTTTTACCCGAAGATATTGCTGAAACTGTTTTATATGTTGCAAATCTTCCACAGCGTGCGGTTGTTGAAGATGTTACCGTTTGGGGTATTGATAAACAAGTTAATCCTTTATAAGGGTGATGATTATGAACAAAATTTTTATCGAAGCTGAAAGCTTTAAACAAAAGGGCGGTTGGGTTGTTGATACTCAGTCTTTTGAAGTTATACATTCGGCTTATCTAATGGCGCACGGCGCAGGTGTGCCTGTAACCGACGCTGTTACCGATTTTGCGGTAGAAAACAGTGGAAAATATTCTATTTGGGCGCTTACTCGCGATTGGACGGCTGTCTGGGGTGCTAAGGACAGCGCAGGTAAATTCAATATTAAAATTAATGGCACTCTTTTGCCCGAAATACTTGGTACAAATGGTAAGGATTGGGCTTGGCAAAAAGCGGGTGAAATTGAACTTTTAAATGGTATAAACCAAATTTCACTTTGCGATTTAACAGGCTTTAACGGCCGTGTTGATGCTATTTACATAACCGACGGTAATGAAATTCCGAGTAATGCGGTTTCGGATATTGATGAAATGCGTCGCGAGCTTTCTTATAAAGAAATTCGTGATTATGAAACCGAGTTTGATTTTATTGTTGCAGGCGGTGGTATCGCGGGTATTTGTACCGCTTTGACCGCTATTCGTGGCGGTTTAAAGGTTGCGCTTATACACGACCGCGAAATGCTTGGTGGTTGTAACAGTAGCGAAGTTAGAGTTTGCCAAGGTGGTATGATTCATTTTGGTAAATATCCTAATCTTGGCAATATTGTTAAAGAAATTGCGCCTGTTATGGGTGACCCCGGTAAGTACCGCGCCGAATATTTTGAAGACCACCGCAAACTTTTTGCTTTCGAGCCGTGGGAAACAAAGCCCCCGAAATATAAAATTTTCTTAAATTCTGCCGTTACAAAGGTAGAAGGAGAAAACGGTAAAATCACTTCACTTGTATTTACCGATACTTTAACAGGTGCGAAAACTCGCATTAAAGCACCGCTTTTTGCAGACTGTACAGGTGACGGCGTTTTGGCGCGTGCTATGGGTTGCGAAACAATGTACGGCCGCGAAGAATCGAGCCGTTTTAACGAAAGTTTAGCCCCTGATGAACCCCAAAAGCTTGTTATGGGTCACTCTATCCGTTGGTGCACTAAGGGTGAAGAAAATTATGTCGATTTTCCTGATATTGATTGGGGACTCAAGTTTGATGACGACAGCTGCCTTAATTGTTTTTCGGGTGACTGGGAACAGGAAACCGGCTTTACTAAAGATATGGTTTTCGATATGGAATATATTCGTGACTATGGTCTTCGCGCAATTTATTCCAACTGGGCATATCAAAAGCACCATTTTAAAAACAAAGAGCGTTTTGCAAATTCTCGCATAGTTTGGGTTTCGCCTATTGGCGGCAAGCGTGAAGGTTATCGCATTGTTGGTGACTATATTATGACCCAAAATGATATTGAAGATAAGGTTATGCATAAAGATGGCACCGCGTGTCTTAGTTGGAGCATTGATATGCACTTCCCCGAGCCGACTAATCTTAAACAGTTTGACGGTGAAGCATTCCGCTCGTTTGCGTACCACCGCGGTATAGTTGAGCCGTACCCTGTACCGTACCGTTGCTTATATGCCAGAGATTGTGAAAATCTCTTTATAGGCGGTCGTTTGGTTAGTGCGAGCCATGTTGCTTTCTCAGCTACGCGTGTTATGCGCACCTTGGGTCAACTTGGTGAAGTTGCGGGTATGGCGGCAGTCATTTGTAATGAACATAACTGTACTCCCAAACAGGTTTATAGCGAATATTTGAATGAACTTATTGACGCCATGGAAAAAGGTGTAGAAAGCCCTGATGCTTTTGCTTGTAGTATAGGTCACGAAGAAGCATATCATTTTAAAGATATTGGCTGGTGGTATGTTGACCGCTCAAAAGCTCAACACCCTGAAGCAATTGAAAAGTACGAGCGCGGCGTTAAGTTCTTAGGACTAAAGCATAAATATCCAAACCCTAAAAAATGGGAAAAGGTATAAAAAAAGCACCCCTAGGGGTGCTTTTTAAGTTATGATTGCCTTTGGCAAGTTATAAGTTATGAGATGCTTCGCATCGTTATGAGTTAAGGCGTTGATTAGCGGCGGATATATATTATAAAATCACGTCTATGAAAACAGGTGAGTGGTCTGATAACGGTAGGTAATAATCTGGGGTGTAGCGTTCAAAACGGCTGACAAAATTTTTTGGTGCATATTTTACCAAAATATGGTCAATACCGTATTCAAAAGATTTTTTAATATATGGCTTATAACCGTCACCAAAACAGTAGTGATAACCCCAATCTTCATCAATAAAATCGGTTGCGATATCGTGTGCATGCAGATAACCACGACCTAGCGCATTTTGAACGGCTGTTGAATTGTAATTTGCATTAAGGTCGCCCACCAAAATTGTGGGGCATTTGTATTTTGCCTGAAATTCTTCCAAACGATTTATTGCCATATTTAATTGGTAAACTCGCGCTTCGTCAGACCCCGCTTGGTAATTGTTTAAATTGGGATTGCCACTCATCCACCAAAGGTGGGTAGACATAAAAATAAGCTTTTTGCCATCGGTTTTATCCTTTAAAACGGCAACACACCAAGATTTTGTGCCGCTGTTATTAAATTCGCCAACAAAGCCGGGAAGCTCAGTTGGGTAAAGCTGAAAATCTGAATCAATAAGTTCCAGTCGGTCTTGGCGGTACATTATAGGTGTGTCGCCACCCTTTATTAGGGTGTAATGCTTGTCATAACTTTCAAGCCCGCGGATAATTTCATCCGCCATAAGTTGAGACATTTCTTGAAATCCGATTATATCGGGGTTGGTTTCTGTATAAACTTGCACCATACCTTTAGCTCGGGTAGCGGCCGAGCAATCCGCACCTATTTCTTTCCAGGCGGGAAGATTTATATCGTTTTTCCAAACATTGTGGCTCATAATACGCAATTTACCCATATTTAGAACTCCTTATTTTTATTTTCAAATTATAGTTTATCCCTCGGTTAAATTGTTTGTACATTGTAGGGGGCGATGTATAAATTTAATTGGCACCATAATTACGAATTACGAATTACGCATTACGAATTGGGCGTTAGCCCGATAAACCCCAATTTATTTATGAAATATTATCTTTCGATTTCAGGGGTGCCTTCAAGTGCTTCGTAGTTTTCAACCTTTATGTTGGTCATTTCACCAAGAAGGCTTATTACACCGTATGAAGAGCGGGATACAACGTTTCTGATAGTAATGTTGTAAACTTCGTCGGCTTGGGCAAAACGGTTAGCACTATACTTAATAATATCACCGATACGTACGCCGTAAAGTCCTCTATCCATATAGGGAGAATCTTTCGAAGTATCGTATACACCGTCCACCAAAATGTCGTGAAGCTTGGCACCGCCAAGGGCTAAAAGACGCACGTTTGAACAAAATGCAGAGGTGCGAACGTTTTTAACCGTGATGTTGCAAATTTCAGACGGCATACCCTCAACCTCAAAGGTTTGTTCGAGATTTCCTCTGATAGCGGTAATTGCAACCGAATCGTCTTCGCAAAATCCGGTAATGTTTTCAATTAAAATATCGTGACAGCCCTGACGAATATCAACGCCGTCAGCGTTTTTAACAAGGGTTTGGTTATATTTTTTGCGCTCGAGATAATGATGCTCGTTGCCATCTTCGTCTACCCAAATATCGTTGGCCTTAAAATCAATATCGTGAATATGACCGTTAGTGCAGTAAACACAGTCAATCGCCCAATGGCGCTGGTTGTGGCAGGTAATGCCCGTTATTTCAAAATTATCAACGTTTGCAAACATTATAAGTTGATTTTTCCAAATAGGGGGAAGTCCGTCTTTGCGGGCGTTTTTCTCTGAAAGGCCGTTATAGTTTCCGCCGTCAAGGATAGGTGTGTTTTTGCCGATAACGGTTATGTTTTTATCCTTGCCCTCAAGAGTGCGTCCGATAGGAGTGTTGTGGTTCATATTTACAAACATATTGGAATAAACACCGTCAGCCATTCTTAAATGACAACCGTCCAAAATAAGGGTGAAATTGCTCGGTATACGAATTTCGTTTTCAATTTCATAATTGCCCGTTACGGTTACGGTATTTTCACCCATTTCAAGAGCTTTTTTAATGAGATTGTTGATATGTTCCGTTCCGTTTTTAAGAAAAATTTTTTCACACATAAAATCACCTTTATATTTCTTCTAAAACTTTGTTTTTAATATCTTTCATACCAATAATTGTAGGGTGTCCGTTCATTTTGTCTATATTTTCAAAACAAATCGGCTTAACAGCGTAATGCTCGGCGATTTGCTTATATCCGTCAGCGATAACGGTTTTTAACTCGGTGTTTATAAGAACGAAAATTTTAGCGTTTGATGCTACTTTTTTAAGATTTTCTAAAAAATAAGACATTGCGGGTAAAACACAGAATAAATCTTCATTTGTAATGTTGTCAAATTTAACATCACCTATGGGGGCATTTGCCCAGTTGTCATTTGTACCGCCAAAAATAAAAACAGTGTCAACCTTATTTTTTTCAAAAAAGCCTTCATTTTTATATTTGTCAAAGCGGTAAATAAAAGAATTTGTTTTTGAACAGTCGCCGCCGTAGCCCGTATTACAAACGGTCGAGCCCGACCAACTGTCATTAAGCAAAAGGGTTGAATCGGTTTCGCTTATAACTTGATGCCACCAGGTTTCTTCAACTTGTCTTACATCGGTTTCAAGTTTTTCGCGCGGAATATAATAACAAGCGTAGCCTTCTGGAATATATCCTTCAAAGGTTGAATAACTATCGCCAAAAATTAACACATTACCTAATGACATACATCAACACCTCACGAGTTTATTATATTTCCTTTTGTATGAATGTCAACATTTTAGGCATTACTTGACAAGAAAGTAATATTAAAGTAAAATTGAGATATAAAATTTAAGGGGTTTTATTATGAAAAAACTTTTAGCGGTTATTTTATCATTAATACTTATTTTAACCTTTGCGGCTTGTGGTAATAAAACAGATGCCGAGCCACAGGGTTGGTATACCGAAGGTGAAATTAAAATTACCAAACAGCAAGTTGAAAATATCATAAACGGTAAGTTTACAACACCTAAAAACATTATTGTAATTATCGGTGACGGTATGGGACCGAATGATATTACCTTGGCTGAAGAACACGCTGATGGTGTTTACGATTTCGGTCTTGTTTTAAATCAAATTAAAAACCACGGTCTTGCAACCACCCATTCGGCAAGTGATGAAGTTACCGATTCTGCGGCATCGGGTACAGCGCTTTCAACCGGTGTTAAGACCAACAACGGTTATATAGGCAAAGATGTTAACGGTAACGACCTTATTACCATGGCAGAAATAGCTCGTGCAGCAGGTAAAAAGGTTGGCATTATTACTGACGAAGTAATTTCGGGTGCCACACCAACCGCTTTTACAGTACATAACATTTCCCGTTCAAATACTGCCGAGCTTATAAATTCTATGATTGCCTTTAAACCCGATGTGCTTATGGGCAAGGATTATAACAGTGTGTTTATGACCTTGGGTGAAGATGAACGAGAAATTTTTGATAACGAATATCTTGTTGCTAAAGATTTCAAGCGTTTTAAAGATGTTTTGGATACTGATAAAAACTGCGAAAAACCATTTTTGGGCTTTTTAGACGGCTATTCTTCAGTAGCATCATATAACCTTGCTAATTGTGCCGAAGTTGCTTTTAATCGCCTTAAAAACGATAAGGGATTCTTCCTTATGATTGAAAGCGCAGGCACCGATAAATACGGTCATGGTAATGATATAAACGGTAAGCTTAACAGCGTTGTTACTTTAGACCGCACGGTAGCGGCGGCGCTTAAATTTATGGAGAAGAACCCTGATACATTACTTATTATAACTTCTGACCACGAAACCGGCGGAGTTAAATTGCCCGATGAAAACAATAAATATTTGAGTGATTTGCTTACAGTTACCGAACATACCGCAACCCCTGTACGCGTTTTTGGTGTTGGTAAAGGTACTGAATATTTTAAGGGCAAAACTGTTGATAATACCGATATTGCAAAATTTGTGATTAGTGCTATTACAGGTCAATAAACTATAGTTTTAAATAATAAACGGCAAAAGCGTTTTCGCTTTTGCCGTTTATTATTTGTTTTGTGTCAAATAGGCTTTAGGACCTGTTTCGTAAAGGTTATTGCCGTTACTGTCGATTACAACAACTACAGGAAAGTCTTCAATTTCGAGTTTGTGTATTGCTTCTGCACCAAGGTCGTCGTAAGCTACAATTTCACACTTTTTAATACATTTTGAAAGCAAGGCGCCGCAACCGCCAATAGCACCAAAATATACCGCGCCGTAGTTTTTCATAGCATCAATAACATCATTGTTTCGTTTGCCTTTGCCAATCATACCGGTTTGTCCCAGCTTTATTAAATCCGGACTGTAAGCGTCCATTCGGTAAGATGTAGTAGGACCTGCCGAGCCAATTACCTGTCCCAACTTTGCGGGAGTGGGTCCTACAAAATAAATTATGCTGTTTTCAATGTCGATTGGTAATGGTTTATTAGTGTCGATTAGTTCTTTAAGGCGCTTATGTGCGGCATCGCGTGCGGTGTAAATTGTGCCCGAAATAAGACAACTGTCACCAGCTTTTAATTCTTTTGCCTTTTCGCGTGTTAACGGAGTTTGAATTTTAATGTCCATCTAAATTACCTCCGTTTTGTGGCGTGTCGCATGGCAGTTAATGTTAACTGCAACAGGAAGCCCTGCAATATGGGTGGGGAAGTGCTCAATGTTGACGGCTAAAGCGGTGGTTTTACCGCCAAAGCCTTGCGGACCTATGCCGAGCGCATTAATTTTTTCAAGTAATTCTTTTTCCAAATCGGCATAAAAGGGTGTTTCGTTTGGCTTATCAATCGGACGGAGTAATGCTTTTTTAGCAAGATATGCTGCCTTGTCAAATGTGCCGCCGATACCAACCCCCACAACAATTGGGGGGCAGGGGTTTGGTCCTGCTTCGCGTACGGTTTTTAAAACAAAATCCATAACCCCGTCAACACCGTCAGATGGGCGGAGCATAGCAATCGCGCTCATATTTTCACTGCCAAAGCCTTTGGGCGCAACGGTCATTTCAACCTTATCACCAGAAACAATTTCGTAATAAATCATAGCGGGGGTGTTGTCGCCTGTGTTTACGCGGTCAAGCGGATCGCGCACAACGCTTTTGCGAAGAAAACCGTCGGTATAACCTTGGCGCACACCTTCGTTTATGGCATCATTCAAATTGCCGTTTATGTGAACATCCTGCCCGATTTTTATAAAAACGCAGGCAACCCCCGTGTCCTGACAAATCGGCACATTTTCATTATCGGCTATGTTATAATTTTCGATTATTTGTTCCAAAATTTCCTTTGCGGGTTGCCATGGCTCATTTTGTGCAGCGCAAGATAAACAATTTTTAATATCTTCGCCTAAGTGACAGTTGGCTTGGGTGCAAAGGTTTTTTACAGTGCTTGTAATTAGTGAAGCATCAATTTCGCGCATAATTTTCTCCGATTAATTGATTTGAATTTTAATCATTATAACATAATTGTTTTAAAAAGTAAATTCATGCAGTATAAATTTCCTTTAATCACGAATAATAACCACACGGTGTTTCCAAATTGGAAATTTTGACACCCTTCGACAAGTTTTGCATTGCGATACATATTATGGTGAAACGATATAAAATAACGAATTGAATTATTCCTGCTTGTATGATATACTGAAAAAAACAAAGGAAAGAAGTTAGTGTATGGAAAAAAGAAATTATAATGTTGATTTATTTCGTATAATTGCGGCGTTTCTTGTAATTATATTACATGTATTAGGCCAAGGTGGAATTTTGAAAGGCACTTCACCTGGTGGGATAAATTATTGGATAGCCTGGTTTTTAGAAATTTGTGCTTACTGTGCGGTTAATTGTTTTGCTTTAATAAGCGGATATGTAATGGTTAACAAGACTATAAAAGCGAAAAATATACTCGGTTTATGGTTTCAGGTTTTATTTTATTCTTTGTTGTTTACCTTTTTGTTTTTTATTTTTTTACCCGAAAGTAGAAGCGTTGAAAATTTGGTTGTTGCGGTTATGCCAATATTAGGAAAACAATGGTGGTATATATCTTCATATTTTGCGTTGTGTTTTTTTATTCCATTTTTAAATAAAGCAATAAATAATATTTCGCAACAAACATACAAAAAAGTTTTACTGTTAATTTTGGTTGTAATATGTTGCATAGACTGTGTTCTTCCTATAGACGCTTTTTGTCTTGCTGGTGGTTACTCTGCCATTTGGCTTATGATTGTGTATTTGTTTGGTGCATACATACGGAAGTATGATATATGCGAAAAAATCACATCATTTAAATGTATTGTTGGTTTTTTTGTGATGATTATATTAACTTTTGTAAGCAAAATTACAATTTGGTTCTTAACAAAAAGTGTTTTTGGTCAAGCAAACTTTGATAATATATTAATATCGTACATATCTATTACAATTTTACTATCTGCTATTTTTTTGTTTTTGTTTTGTTTGAAAATAAAAATAAACAACTATGTATCAAAATTCATTTGTTTGGTTTCTCCTGCCGCTTTAGGTGTATATTTAATACATGTTCATCCGCTTGTTTATAACTTCCTTATTAAAGATGCTTTCGTTTCGTTTACGACCAAATCGCCAATTTTTATGATTCTTTGTGTAATAGCTGCAAGTTTGGCTATATTTGTATTGTGTACAATAATCGAATTGCTGAGAATACAAATTTTTAAATTAATAAAAGTGGGCAAACTTTCTGAATTTATTGCTCGAAAAATCAATGATTTTTATTTGAAAGTTTTTTAAAATCAAACTGAAAACAAGTATAAAACTCCTTTGTTGACAGATAATAGAAATGTTATCAAATCGACAAAGGAGTTTTTCACACGCTTTGCGTGGCAAGGTTCACGGGTACCCATTCAAAATCTTTGATTTTGTAAATGGGTGAGGTTCTTATATATGAAAGCAACAGGAATTGTGAGAAGAATTGACGACCTTGGTCGTGTGGTGATTCCGAAAGAGATTAGAAGAACAATGCGAATCAGAGAAGGAGACCCGCTGGATAACTCATTGACACACCACGAAAAGTTTGCGATTGCAGTACATAGCATTTTGAAACGATATAAAGAAACAGCGAGGTGAATTTCACCTCGCTGTTTCTGTTTATTTTAAATATTGTTCTACCAAATCAACAAATTCTCCAATATCAGAAAAATAATTTGGGTAAGCTGTACGTAGAGTTTTGAAAGAATCAACTCGTACAAGAACGGCGTCAATTTTCAGTTCTGCGCGAGTTTTTTCTATTTGCTGATAGACATCTGTTGCTTCCTCTAACTGACTTGGTTTATAATACTTTACTTTTAATCGTTTAGTAATATAATTGAGAATAAGTATATAATAACCAGCATCGCTTGGTTTATTTTGTTCTTGAAAATCAACCGCAACACGTATCGCTCTAAGCAAATCTATAAAGTTGCATCTACTGTTAATCTCTTCGATTTCAGAAATCAATTCATCAACATTGTTTGTTGTATTAGGAATTATCGGGCAATTTTCCTTAATTGCAAATAATGAGGATATTAAAACAAAAAACCTTTTTACATCTTCAGAACCCTGACCAGATTTAATTGCCTGTTTTGTGAACAAGCCCATGGTTTCGACTGCTGTAGCCCAAATATGTTGAAGATGTGTACGAAATTGTATTTCTATTAACATATTTTTGTTATATGTATCGTTTGTATCACTTCTATATTCATATACCGCATGTAAACTTCTATATCCTGAAGTTTTTGGTGTTTGAATATAATCATATACATTTTTTAAGATATGTCTTTTTCTTGAGTTTTCATATTTGTTAAAAGTTGTATATACTTCTTCAAGTGAGGGGACGATATATCTACATCCTCCTAGGTCTTGCATCATCCAAAGGCTCATAGAGGGTTCGCGTTTGAGCTTGTTTATAATGGAATCTAATCGCTTTAAACGTTCAGCAACAATAATATCAGATTTTGATGCCGCCATTCGTCTAAGATGCGTGTATATAACATGAAGAGGGTAAGCGTGTGCGGCTCTCCAATTATCTATTACCATCATAGCCTCAGAGATTTCTTCGTCTGAAGAAGTAGTGTTTTTAATTGTTTTACCTGATTTAATTATTTTTGAACGAGAAAACTCAACTGTTTTCCATTTTTGTTTATCTATAATCATAGTTTTTCCTTTTTATTGTTTTTTTACAATTATACAACATTCACATTAAAAAGTAAACACACGCAGATAAAAACAGTGTCATTTTTATTTTTTAAAACTCAACCCACGGTTGCGTAGAGATAAACTGATATGTTATACTAATTATGGGAAATATCATTTATAATAAACATACGGAAGCTTTCGAGTGAATTTTAAGGAGTGAAAAGTATGACGTTGGAAATCGGTCAAAAAATAAAAGAGTTGCGAAAAGCACAAGATATAACCCAAGAAAAGTTAGCAGAGTATCTTAACATATCTTACCAAGCAGTTAGCAAATGGGAGAATGGATTGGCTCTGCCTGATATAACGCTACTGCCTAAGTTGGCAAACTTTTTCGGCGTAAGTACTGATGAGTTGCTTGATTTGAACGCAAGTGAAAACGAAGTGGAACTAAGGAAATATGAAGAGCAATATCAAGAACTTAATCGCAAGGGCAAAGTTTTAGAAAAAATCGAGCTGTCGCGCAAGGTGCTTGATTTGTACCCAAGGAATTATCAATGGATGCTGAATCTTGCTTATGGTTTAGTGTCATATTGTTCGACAAGTGAACAGCAGAAATATAGTCAAGAGCATAAATTTAAAGAAGAAGCAATTACTTTATGCGAAAGAGTATTAGAGGATTGTACCGTTGATAGTATCAGACATAGCACAATACAAATACTCTGCTATAATTATCCTGAAATAGACAAAAAAGAACAAGCAATCAAACTTGCGGAAAATATGCCGGATATGCTTCTATGTAAAGAAGCGTTGCTGAGTCGTATCTATTCCGGTGATGAGTGTTTGAAACAGAATCAAAGCAACCTAATTCAAATGATTGATTTTTGCTCAGGCATTCTCTATGAGATGGCGTGTAGAAAAGATTTGCGTCACGGACTTACTCTTGAACAAAGAATTAATCATATTGAAACGGCGATTAAACTCTATCAAATAATCTGTGAGGGCGATGAAAACTGCCTGTTTTATAATTGCAGACTTTCGCTTTACTACTTAATGATTGCAAAGTTGTATTCTCAGAAAAACAATTTTGATATAATTGTTGAAAATTTATTGCTTTCGGAAAAATGTGCAATAAATTATGATAGCGTTTCTGATTTAGGTGAACAAAAATACAATTCAATGTTTTTAAGCCAAATGACTTGGAATCCTAAAAGTGTTGGTACTAATTGGGACGGCACTTTGCAAGAGCAACTATTGTATAATCTTGATGATGTATGCTTTGAGGTACTTAAAGATAATGATGAATTTATAAAACTTAAAAATCGCTTGAAAGAATCTACTCTTAAAAAGTAATTCTAGGCAGTATAAAACTCCTTTGTTGACAGATAATAACAGTGTTATCAAATCAACAAAGGAGTTTTTATATATGAAAGCAACAGGAATTGTGAGAAGAATTGACGACCTTGGGCGTGTGGTTATACCGAAAGAGATTAGAAGAACAATGCGCATCCGTGAGGGAGATCCGTTAGAAATTTTTACTAATTCGGGTGGGGAAGTTATCTTTAAAAAGTATTCCCCAATTGGAGAGATTTCACCATTTGCGGTGCAGTGCGCTGAAGCAATGGCGGAAGCAACCCGACTGGGTGTGATTATCTGCGACCGCGACCATTGTGTTGCGGGGGCGGGAATTTCTAAAAAAGAAGTGCTTGGCAGAAGTGTTACCCCTGTGCTAGAAGATATAATGGAACGCCGACAAGCTGTTGTATATGATGGTGAAAATTTGCAGGCGCTTGAAGGTGTTGACCGTAAAATTTGTGTTGCAGCACCCATTATTATTTCGGGCGATGTTGGCGGCGCGGTAGTTATGGTTGCGAGCGACACCTTAGCAAAGTCGAGTGACAGCGATGAAAAATTGGTTCGTGTTGCGGCAGCATTTTTGGGTAAACAGATGGAAGAATAGAAAAAAGCACCCGTTGGGGTGCTTTTTAAGTTATGATTGCCTTCGGCAAGTTATGAACGCCGTTGGCGTGTTATGGTTATCTTCGATAAGTTATGAGCGTGTGTTTATTTATTAAGTTCGTCAATAAAATAAGCATTGGTACAAGCGTGGCGTCCTTTGCTATTGGTAACTGTCAGGCGGAAATAAATATCTTTTTCGCCCCAAAGTGAAAATTCCGCATGCATCGGTCCGTCGTTTTCCTGCGCAACAACTGAAGCGTGGCGGCGCCCTGTATTAAATGTAATACGGCAAGCGTTTGGGGTGGTGATATGCACCTTATTGTCTTCAAACCATAATTCGTCAATAAGCGGACCTTCCGAACAGTAAAAATCACCGTTTAAAAGCGCTTCGCCAATAAGTGTGTGGTCAAGCTTTTCCGCCTTAATCATTGTAAAACCTTTGAAAGAATCATATCTCGGGCTGTCTACGGGTTGGTGGTTGTGGTTATCGTCGGCGGCGATACAGTAAATGCGCTTGCCCGAACGGAGCATTTCGTCATAAACGCGGGGGCTATAATCATCAAAACCGGCTGCATAGCTGCCGCCGTTAATAATTTCAAGTGCGTGCATACCGTTATAGTTTAAATATTCGTTAGCACCTTCAAGCGACCAGCCGGGGTGATTATATGTAACAAAAAAGCCATTTTCGCGACCAAGGCGCATCATTTCGTTTATACATTCGGGGGTGTATTCGCGTTCAAAATCGGGGATAGATGGGTCGTAAGCTGCCTTGTCCCATATAGGAATATTATGCTCGATATATTTCGTGCGGTGGAAGCAAACCTGATATTCAACATCGGGGCGAAGAGCAACGAAGCAAATATGACAAACCTTGATATCGTCATAGGTTTCGCCCTCTTTTTTCTCTTGATTAGCGTAAATTTCAAAACCCGAAAGGGCTAGAAAATCATCGTCGTTTAATTCGCGGTGATGGAACATCAAATCGTGGTCGGTATAGGCGATAATCGAATAACCCTGCTCCATGTATGCTTTTTTCATTTCTTCGGGGGTAAGAGCACCGTCAGAAAAGGTTGAGTGTGAATGTAAATTAGCTTTAAAAAACTTGCCATTTTGCGGCAATAAATATTTTTTCATAAAATACACCTCCGAATTTTACACATTTATTATATAATAAGGTAATTAGCATTTAAATATAATTTTTTTGACATTTTTTGTGTATTTTTGCTTTTGCTCAAAAATATTGCATTTTAAGAATTGTAATATGTGGTGTAACTGTGGTAAAATAAAATCAGAAATGAGGTGCTTTTATGCTTAGAAAAACCAAAATTGTTTGTACTTTAGGCCCTGCTTGTGAAACCGAAGATGTTATAACCGAAATGGCAAAAGCGGGTATGAATGTTGCGCGTATGAACTTTTCACATAATACTCACGCCGACCATCAACGACGAATTGATACGGTTAAAAGGGTGCGCGAAAAATTAGGTTTGCCTATAGCGGTTTTGCTTGATACAAAGGGACCCGAATATCGCATTAAAACATTTAAAAACGGCAAGGTGTTTTTAAAGGAAGGTGATACCTTTGTTTTTACTGCTGATGACATAGACGGTGATGAACAAAGAGTATCTGTTAATTATAAAGATTTGGCGAAGGATTTATCAATCGGTGATAAGATTCTTTTGAATAATGGACTTTTAACCTTTGTAGTAAAGGAAACCACCGAAACCGATGTTATTTGTGAAGTTATAATCGGGGGCGAGCTTTCCGACCGCAAGAGCATGAGTTTTCCAAACAAAACCTTAAAACAGGTGTATTTAAGCGAACAGGATAAAGAAGATATTTTGTTTGGTATTAAAAATGATATTGATTTTATTGCTTGTTCTTTTGTTTCCAGAAAACAAGATTTATTAGATGTTAAAGAATTTTTAAAAGTGAACGGCGGGGAAGATATTGGAATAATTGCCAAAATTGAAAACCGATCGGGTGTTGATAACATCGATGAAATCTGTGAAGAGTGTGACGGTATAATGGTTGCACGCGGTGATATGGGCGTAGAAATTCCGTTTGAAGAACTTCCCGCAATTCAAAAAAAGCTTATCACCAAATGTCGATTGCTTGGTAAGCGAGTTATAACTGCGACCGAAATGCTTGAATCAATGGTTCAAAACCCGCGCCCAACCCGCGCCGAAATTTCCGATGTGGCAAATGCAGTGTATGACGGTACAAGTGCCATTATGCTTTCGGGCGAAACTGCTGCCGGCAAATATCCCGTTTTGGCGGTTAAAACAATGGCTCAAATTGCCAAAAGTACCGAGAACAATATTCATTATGAAAAGCGCTTTTTAACACGCGAATTTCAAATTAAAAATACTGTTGATGCGATTTCTCACGCAACCTGCGGTATGGCAATTGATATTGGCGCAAAGGCGATTGCGGTTTGCTCACTTTCGGGCGCTACCGCGCGTATGGTTTCTCGTTTCCGTCCCGCTGTACCGATTATCGGTATTACCACAAGTGAAAAAACTTGGCGCAGACTTTCGCTTTCGTGGGGTGTTATTCCTATGATGTGCGAAAATTACAATTCGACTGATGTGTTGTTTTACAGCGCAGCAAAACTCACCAAAGATGCACTTTCACTTGAAAAAGGCGATAAAATTGTTTTGACCGGTGGTGTTACTAACGGTCAGACCGGTAATACAAATCTTATTAAGGTGGATGTTATATAATGAAATAAAAACGGCTTTACCCGAAAGGGCAAAGCCGTTTTGTTATTATTTACTTTCGATAAATTCCTTACCGCCCATGTAGGGTTGTAATGCTTTAGGAATTGAAATGGTGTATTTTGTGCCATCGAATGAAAGGTTGTTTTCAAGGAAAGCAATCAACATTCTTGGCGGAGCAACAACGGTGTTGTTAAGTGTGTGTGCAAGATATTTTTTACCGTCAGCATCCTTAACGCGAATACCCAAACGGCGAGCCTGTGCGTCACCTAGGTTGGAGCAAGAGCAAACTTCAAAATATTTCTGCTGTTTGGGTGACCATGCTTCTATATCATAAGATTTAACCTTTAAGTCTGCAAGGTCGCCTGTGCAACATTCAAGTGTACGAACAGGAATATCCATACTTCTGAAAAGTTCAACAGAATAGTTCCACATTTTGTTAAACCATTCCATACTTTCTTCGGGTTTGCAGATAACGATCATTTCCTGTTTTTCAAACTGGTGAATACGGTAAATGCCGCGTTCTTCAATGCCGTGAGCGCCCTTTTCTTTTCTGAAGCAGGGTGAATAGCTTGTTAAGGTTAAGGGGAGCTTTTCTTCAGCGGTAATAGTGTCGATAAACTTACCAATCATTGAATGTTCGCTTGTGCCGATAAGGTAAAGGTCTTCGCCTTCAATCTTATACATCATAGCGTCCATTTCTTCAAAGCTCATAACGCCTGTTACAACATTGCTTCTAATCATATAAGGGGGAATACAATATGTAAAGCCCTTGTCAATCATAAAGTCACGCGCATAAGCCAAAACTGCGGAATGAAGTCTTGCAATATCGCCCATAAGGTAATAAAAGCCTTCGCCCGCAACCTTGCCTGCAGCTTCCTTGTCAATGCCGTCAAAAGCTGCCATAATGTCGGTATGGTAGGGGATTTCAAAATTCGGAACGGTCTTTTCGCCGTATTGAGTAACTTCAACATTTTCGCTGTCGTCTTTACCTACAGGAACGCTTTCGTCCACGATGTTGGGAATCTTCATCTGAATTTCCAAAACTTTTTTAGCAAGCTCGTCTTCTTTGATTTCAAGAGCTTTTAATTCTTCTGCTTGTTCGGTAACAAGGCGCTTGATTTCTTCAGCTTCGTCACGCTTGCCCTGTGCCATAAGCATACCAATTTGTTTACTTATCTTGTTGCGGTTTGCACGAAGCTCGTTTGCACGGTTGTTGGCTTCGCATTTTTCGCCATAAAGCGCAATGATTTCGTCAACCAAAGGAAGCTTAGAATCTTTGAACTTCTTTTTAATATTTTCTTTTACTAATTCGGGATTATCACAAATAAATCTGATGTCCAGCATTTTTTCTCCTCCAAAGGATATAATATACCCATAGAGTATAACACATCTAAAAAAATATGTCAAACGAAAGGGGATAAAAAATGGAAAAAATTAAAAAGGTTTCAAATCAGACCGAAATGCGACTTGAAAATATTAAAAAACCGCCCGAAACGGCGGAAGAACAGGTTAACTGCTATGGCACTTATGAAATTCAGTCAACCGCCGATAATGATAATATGTATCCCGCAATCGCGCAGGGATTTAATAAAAAAATCATAAAAACTGATTGCGAAAACGAAGAAAGACGCGATAATGCCCTAAAAAGTGGCAAAAAGTATCAGTAATTCTTGACAAAGTCGGCTTTAACAATTATAATATACAAGTAAAAATTTGTTTTTCTGGAGGAAAAATTATTATGATTAGTGCCGGCGATTTTAGAAATGGCGTAACATTTGAAGAAGATGGCAACGTGCTTCAGGTTATTGAATTCCAGCATGTTAAACCCGGTAAGGGCGCTGCTTTTGTAAGAACCAAAACCAAGAATGTTATCACAGGTGCGGTTATTGAAAAATCTTATAACCCTACTGCAAAGTTCCCCACCGCTTTCATTGAAAGAAAAGATATGGAATATTCATATCCCGATGGTGATATCTATTACTTCATGGATCAGGAAACCTATGAACTTGTTCCTATCAATGCAAGTGATATGAGCGATAACTTCAAGTTCGTTAAGGAAAACATGGTTTGCAAAATTTTGTCATACAAGGGCAAGGTTTTCGGTGTAGAACCCCCAACATTTGTTGAACTTGCAGTTACTCAGACCGACCCCGGTTTTGCAGGCAACACAGCAACTAACGCTACCAAGCCCGCAACTCTCGAAACAGGCGCTGAAATTCGTGTTCCCCTTTTCATTAACGAAGGTGATATGGTTCGTATTGACACCCGCACAGGCGAATATATGGAACGCGCATAAGGAGGACATTTATAATGGATATTTGCGAAAAGATTGCTTATATTAAAGGTTTAGCCGAAGGTCTTGGCATTGAAGACACTACCAAAGAAGGTAAGGTTTTAAACGCTATTATTGATTTACTCGAAGATATCACCGAAGAAATTTGCGAAATCGAAGACGGTTGCGATGAACTTATGGAACAAATCGACGCTGTTGACGAAGATCTTGCTTCTTTGGAAGACATCATTTATGAAGATGATGAAGATTGTGATTGCTGTGGTTGCGATTGTGATGACGATTGCTGCGACTGTGATGATGAAGTTTATGAAATTGAATGCCCCGTTTGTAACGACATCATTTATCTCGATGGTGAAATGTTAGAAGAAGAGGGTATGGTTTGCCCCAACTGCGGCACCGAACTTGAATTTGATTTTGACGGTTGCGACTGCTGCGAATGTGAATGCGAAGAAGCAGAAACCGAAGAATAATTCTTTAAATTGAAAGCCGCGCCTAAAAGCGCGGCTTTTTGTATATGGGGGATTTTTATGAAAAAAAGTAAAATAATTTCAATCGCTATTTTGGCGGTAATTTTTGTTACGGTAATGGTTTTGGCGCTTACGGGTGTAATCGAAAATTTTGAACCAACCTTACATACCCTTTTAAATCCAAACGGTGAAGTGGGCGAATTTATGCACAGCTTTACCATTTTTGGCGATACTATTTTAGATGTATTTATTATTGCGGTTTTGGTATTCTTGCCCTTTACTACAAAGCAGGTAGGTATTCCCGTTGCGGCTACCGCGATTACTTCAACTATTTTGAACAAGGTAATAAAGGCAATTGTTGCGCGTCCCCGTCCTGAAAATATGCTTTTAGAAGTGGGCAGTTTCAGTTTCCCCAGCGGACACGCTATGAATAATGCTGCGATTTATATTGCTATAATGATGTGTCTTTTACCACTTTGCAAAACCAAGACACAAAAGGGTATTGTAATTACTATATTTACAATTATCCCGCTTATTATTGGCGTGTCACGCGTTTACTTTAATGTTCACTTTGCAAGCGATGTGGTTTGCGGTTGGTGTTTGGGCGCGATAGTTGCTCTTTTGATGACTGAGCTTGTTAAACCCGGCCTTACTAATTTTTCAAAACTTAAAAAGGGTGTTTAATATGAATAAAACCGAGCCCTTATTACAGTACGAAGTTGCTGATAAAAACTCGCGTGGTGTGCCGGTAATTGTTGTTGCAGGCGGTTCTTCCACACGAATGGGTCAGAATAAGCTACTGATTAATGTTGGCGGTATACCTGTGCTTGCACGCACTTTAAAGGTGTTCCAACAGTCTGACAGCATTTCGAATATAATTCTTGTTGCCGCTAAAGAGACCGTTTTGGAGTATCAAAAACTATGTGAAAGTTATATGATAACTAAGGTTAGCGATATCGTCGAAGGCGGACAAAACAGACAGGAATCTGTTCTGTGCGGTGTTAAGCGTCTTGCGGATAAGGATGAAACAGTGCTTATACATGATGCGGCGCGCCCGCTTGTTAACGATGAAATTATAAGTCGTGTTATCAATGGTTTGAATGAATTTAATGCTGTAACACCTGCTGTTAAGGTTAAGGATACCATAAAACAAATTGATGCAAACGGTGTAGTTATAAAAACTGTAAAGCGTGACGATTTGGTACAGGTACAAACACCGCAAGGCGTCAAGGTTAAAAATTATCTCACAGCATTAGAAGGTAAAGACTTAAGTCTTTTCACTGATGATGTTTCGATTTTTGAATCGGTTGGTGAAAAGGTGCTTACCGTTTTGGGCGACTATAAAAACATTAAAATAACAACACCTGAAGATGTTACGGTTGCCGAAGCGTTTTTGAAGGGAGAAATGGCGGAATGAGAATAGGTCACGGTTACGATGTGCACAAATTTGCCGATGATAGAAAGCTTATTATCGGTGGGGTAGAAATTCCGTACGAAAAAGGTCTTTTGGGTCATAGCGATGCCGATGTTTTGCTCCACGCAGTAAGTGATGCGCTTTTAGGCGCGGCGGCTATGGGTGATATTGGTAAACATTTTCCCGACAGTGCTGATGAATTTTTAAATATTGACAGCCGTATATTGCTTAGAAGAGTGGTTGATTTGCTTAAAGAAAAGGGCTATACAGTCGGAAACATTGATGCGACAATAATCGCTCAAAAACCAAAAATGTTACCTTTTATCGCCAAAATGCGTCAAAATATTGCAGAAGATTGCGGTGTTTCGGTTGATGAAATAAATGTTAAGGCCACTACAGAAGAAGGTCTTGGATTTACGGGTGAACTACTTGGCATTTCTGCCCACGCGGTTTGCATAATTGAGTAATTAAAACATAAAAATAATCATATCCTTTAATGGGTGGATATGATGAAATTTTATCTTATTTTTACTAAGAAGGGACTGGCCGTAATATTGGCGCTAACGGTTTTGGCGCTTATTATTATCGGTCAGTTTTCAAGCGTTAACAAGGGTTATGCGGACGCTTCCACCCATCAAAAAAGAATGGAATTTTTATCATATTATAAAATTGCGGTTAATGAAACGCCGATTTCGGTTAAGGAAACAATACTTCCACAAGAAATGTCGGGTAACTTTAAGGAATATAATCGAATTATCGTAAAAGGTGGCTTTAATTTAACCGATTTTTGCGGTAAAAGTGTTACGATATACAGTTATGAAATAATTTCTTCGCCCGAAAAAACGGTTGACTTAATTCTTTGCGACAATAAAATAATAGCAGGGAATATAACCGATAAATTAAAAGGTGAAATTGCCCCGATTGTAAAGGTAAAATGAATGAAACAAGAAAGATTTGACAAAATAATAGCAACACAGTTTAATATTTCGCGTAAGGATGCGCGCATTGCAATAAGACGCGGCAAAGCCACTCTTGATGGAAAAATTTTAAGAGACTTTGGCGCGCTTGTCGATACAAATTCGGATATTACATTTAACGGACAAGCGCTTAATTATAAAAAGTTTATTTATATTCTTATGAATAAGCCCAAGGGCGTTTTATCGGCAAGTAGTGATAAAAATAAGCAAACGGTTGTTGATTTGGTGCCCGAAAATCTACGCCGTCAGGGACTGTTTCCTGTTGGCAGACTTGATAAGGATACCACAGGTTTTTTGATTATAACCGATGATGGTGAATTTGCTCATAAGGCAATTTCGCCAAAGTATGAAGTTTATAAAAATTATATTGTAACACTTGACGGTAAGCTGACCGATGAAATGGTTAAAGCATTTGCAGAAGGTATTGTTCTTGCTGACGGCACCCCCTGCCGAAAAGCAGAGCTTCAGATACTTTCGGACTGCGTTGCAAGGGTTAAAATTTGCGAAGGCAAATATCATCAAATTAAGCGTATGTTCGGTGTTGTGGGGCTTGGCGTAAATGAATTAAAGCGCGAATCGGTAGGCGGTTTATCATTGCCTGAAAATTTGCGTGAAGGCGATTGCATAGAGCTTTCCGAGCAAGAGATAAAGGAAATTTTTGCCGATTGTTAATGTTTTAACGGCAAAATAGACAAAACTTTATTTACAACATTGTAAAGAATTTGCATAGAAATTTAAAGCGGGATTTGGTATAATAGCAATATAAAATTTGGCGTGATATGCCCAACTAAAATAATTGACACAGGAGATATTAAAATGGCAAGTTTATCACTTCGTAACGTTTACAAGAGATACCCCGGTGGTGTTGTAGCTGTTACCGACTTTAATCTTGAAATTAAGGATAAGGAATTCATCATTCTCGTAGGTCCTTCAGGTTGCGGTAAGTCAACAACTCTCCGTATGGTTGCAGGTCTTGAAGAAATTTCTGACGGTGAAGTTTACATCGGCGATCGTCTTATCAATGATGTAGCTCCTAAGGATCGCGATATCGCAATGGTTTTCCAGAACTATGCGCTTTATCCTCATATGACCGTTTTCGACAATATGGCATTCGGTCTTAAACTCCGCAAGACTCCTAAGGACGAAATCAAGCGTCGTGTAGAAGAAGCTGCTCGCATCCTTGACATTGAACACCTTCTTGAACGCAAGCCTAAGGCTTTGTCAGGTGGTCAGCGTCAGCGTGTTGCTTTGGGTCGTGCTATCGTTCGTGAACCTAAGGTATTCTTACTTGACGAACCTCTTTCAAACTTGGACGCTAAGCTTCGTGCACAAATGCGTACCGAAATTTCTAAGCTCCATCAGCGTTTGGGTACAACCTTCATTTATGTAACCCACGACCAGACCGAAGCTATGACCATGGGTACCAGAATCGTTGTTATGAAGAGCGGTCTTATCCAGCAGGTTGACACTCCTCAGAACCTTTATCTCTATCCTTGCAATCTCTTCGTTGCAGGCTTCATTGGTTCACCTCAGATGAACTTCATCGAAGCTAAGCTTCTTAAAGAAGGTAACGATTTCTTCGTTGAATACGGTACTGAAGATACCAAAACACGCGCAGGCGTTAAGTTTAAGATTAAGCTTCCCGCAAACAAGAACAAGGATAACTGCCTTGAAGCTTATGTTGGTAAGGAAGTTATTATGGGTATCCGTCCTGAAAACGTACACAACGAAGCTGACCTTATCGCAGCTAACAAAGACGGTATTGTTGAAGCAGCTGTTGAAGTTACCGAACTTATGGGTGCTGAAACCTATCTTTACATGAACAGTGAAGAACAGAAGATCACCGCTCGTGTTGCTCCTACCAACACTGCTAAGCCCGGTGACAAGATTGAAATCGCATTCGAAACCGATAAGATTCATCTCTTCGATAAAGATACCGAACTTACAATCTGCAACTAATATTTTAAGATTAATGCCCGACCAATAGGTCGGGCATTTTTTATCCTTGAATATTATAGTATTATGTAGTATATTAAAGATATAACATAATTCTTTTAAGGGGGATAATTATGGATAACGAAAATAAAAACATAATCGTTGGGGATGACGGTTCTTACTTTGATGGTGGTTACTGGGCGTATATTGGTTATAATATTGCCGTTTCATTTGTAACGGGTATTACCCTAGGTATTGCGCACCCGTGGATGAAATGTTGGTATCAAAAGTGGTTGGCATCTCACACAGTAATTAACGGTAAGCGAATGACATTTGACGGCAAAGGCGGCGACCTTTTTGTTAAATACATAGTTTGGTTGCTTCTTTCCTATGTTACTTGCGGTATTTATACACTTTGGATGAGCGTTGCTCTCAAAAAATGGATAAGTGAACGCACTCATTTTGAAGGCGAGCCTGATAACAACAGCTTCTTTGACGGTGGTGTTGGCGATTATTTTGTAACAAGCATTTTGTCGGCACTGGCATCGTTTGTACCATTTGCAGGTCTTGCTTGGTCAAAGATTATAATTACCCGTTGGTTTATTAACCACACTGTTATTGATTCGCGTCGTTTAACCTTCCGCGGTACGGTTGGCGATTTGTTTATTAAATATTTGCTGTGGGGACTTTTAACAACTGTTACCTGTGGCATATTTGCTTGGTTTGTACCTGTCAAGTATATTAAGTGGGAAACCGAACATACCTTTGATGAAAACGGTACACCCGAAGCACTTAATATGAAAGCAAACTATAAAACACAAATTCATACTGATGCGGTAATGCTTCAAAGCGGCGACGCTTCACAAATTGAAAGTATCAAGGCACAGATGCTTAGTGAAGCTAATGAAGGCATTGAAAACAATGATTTAGTTAAACTTGAAGGTGCTTTAAGATTTTATGACATTCTTAAAGAATGTGGAAACGAATTCACTATCGAAGAAGATGCTCTTATTTATAACTGCACTATCTTGGCGCGTAAATTAAAAGCCGAAAAACCCGTTCAAACCAAGTCAAAGCTATGGCTAATAATTGTTGCGGCGGTTGTTGCCTTCTTAATGTTCATTGGTGTTTTTGGCGGTGTTTTTGTGGCGGCAGCAATATTTGGTATGAGAGTTCCAATGGCGGGAAGACCTATGCAAGAACAGGCTTCGTCTGTTATATTATATGACACTTTTTACAATAATCTCGAAGAGTCAGCAGGTCAATTTGGTTGCACCTTGACCGAAAAGGCAACCGGCGTTGGCGAAAAAGTTTTTTCAATGACCAATAATATTCCAAATTCGTATGTTGAAATATATGTTTCTTACGAAAGCGGTTACGTTGATTCTGTTGGTATTTACGGCTCGCGTTGGCGCGGAAACTTGAACAACGAATATAATATCAAAAACGCAATTAAGTGTGTTTATTCTGCTTTGGGATTAGGCAATGCTCCGAGCGATGTATATGATATTTCGGTTGATTCAAGACAACAATGTGGTAACTGGCGTTTTGTAATCGATGCAGATGAAGAAGATGTTACAATAGAAATAACAAAATAACAAATAATAACACCCGACTTTAAAAGTCGGGTGTTTTCGTTTTTTAAATGTAATTTATTTTACATATTCTTCATACGCGTCAAATAATGCTTTTGCCATCTCACGCATTTTATTGGGGTCTACTTTTAATATCTGTCGGTCATAAGTTAAAAGACCATTGGTTTCGTCTTCAACATCGCTCACCTGTGTTAAAACTGTAGCACAAAGCCCAAGTTGTTTAATTGCGGGGATAACTTCATCATAATAAAGCTTTAACAGCGCTTCTTTAAATTCTTCATTATCGCTAAAGAATTTATAACCATAAGTTTTGGTTTTGTTAAATGAATGGTCGGTTATTTTTGAAGAATATCCGCCGAATTCCGAAAGCACAAGGGGGCGGTTATCGGGTTTGAATTTAAGCGGTTTAAAATATATGTGTTCGCTTAACACATCACTTTCACCTGTTTGGAACCAACCCGAAGTTGCATCCCATACACGGGTGGAGTCAATGTCTTTCATCATTTGGTAAAGGTTTTGGGCATCAAACTGTCCCCAACCTTCGTTGAAAAGAGTGTAGTATACAACGCATGGGTGGTTATATAAATGGCTTAAAGTGTCTTCTGAATTTTTAATAAACTGTTCGCGTCTGAAAGGTGTTACCTTATGGGTAATGCCTTTTTTTAGACCTATTGTAGGCAAAGCAGTGTCGATTAAAAAACTGTATTTTCCGCTGTTCACAAAGTCTTGAAAAACCGCCATGCCAAGTTTGTCACAGTAATAATAGAATAACTCGTGCTCAATTTTAATGTGTTTGCGAAGGGTATTAAAGCCGCATTCCTTCATTTTTAAAATATCATTTTCAAGTGCTTTGGGTGTGGCTGGGGTATATATACCGTCACTAAAATATCCTTGGTCTAAAAGTCCGTGGAAGAAATAGGGTTTTCCGTTAAGCAAAATTTTATTGCCTTCAACCCTTATGGTGCGAAGTGCGGTGTAGGATTTAATTTCATCTGCACCGCTAATTAAGGTAAAATCGTAAAGGTGTGGGTTTTCAGGTGTCCAGTTTATAGGGTTTTCAATTTCGATTCTTGCGTTTTCACCCGAAAAGCTGTGCTTTTTACCGTTTATATAAAGCGTTTTTTCATTTTCACCGCCGTTTACAGTTATATCAAAGCCTGTAAGGTCAGGAGTAACTTTAATATCTTTAATACAATTTTCGCACACTTCTTCAAGCCATACGGTTTGCCAAATGCCGCTTGTTTCGGTGTACCACATACCGCCGCGCTTTTTACATTGTTTGCCGTAAGCTAAGTCGAGATTGAGTCGGTCGATAACTTCAACTTTAAATTGGTTTTCACCACGCTTTAAAAACTTGGTTACATCAAATGAAAAGGGCAAGTAGCCACCAACATTTTCTCCGACAAACTCTCCGTTAATATAAACCTTACACTCTTGGTCAACTGCACCAAAATGCAGTAAAATATTTTTTTCAATAGGGTTATACATAACGGTTTTGGTGTAAATCAGCAAATCGTTTGTTTGCTTTTTGAAATTAACACCTGAAAGGCGACTCTCAAGGGGAAATGGTACAATAACTTCACCTGTAAAAACAGAATTGTTATTGCGTTTGATTTCTAAGCCCCATTTACCATTTAGATTAATAAAACTCGGGCGCTTCAGCTGTGGACGGGGGTAAACATCCCACGGTTTTTCGATATTTAAATCCTTTTCAAATGGGGTATATAATGTTGCGAATTCAGCTTTCATTTGAGTGGTTCCTTTTCTTAATAATGAATAAAAAGGGGATAAGTAAAACTATGGCAATTAAAGAAGCTAAAAAGATATTTTTATTTGGTAAAAATGAAGTTGTGCCATCGTTATTAACGATGGTTTCGGCATTTTTAAGCACGGCAGAGCCAATGGCAGGACCGATTATACCGGGGATAAGAACCTGCGAAAAAATGCGAAGACCCTGGAACATGCCCGCTTTATTTTCGGGGGTGTTGTCCCTAATCATTGCGCCGAAAACAGCCATACCCGAAAGGTAACCGCACATCATAAATAATGAGCCTATAAATACGGGTAAGGTGGTTTTGGTGAAGAATAAAATTATATAACCAAGACAAAGGGATAAAAGCGCAAGAATGCCCGAAAAGGTAAAGCCTTTTTTATCGTAAACTCTGCCCCAAAAAGCAGTAACGATAGCGGCAATAATAATTGCGGGTGCCATTATAAAAACATAATCGGTCATACCAAGAGATTTTTCATAATAGATAATCAGGTACGGCATAAAAATTTGAATGGAAGTGTTAAAAATCACAAATGCCGCAAGGGTGATATAGAGTAAAATGTTGTTCTTAATGGTTTTGGGTTTAAAGCCGTAAAAAATGCAACCGAGATAACTTTGTGTTGGTTTTTCTATAGGTGTGTCTTTAATAAGAAAAACACCTAAAATGCCGATAATTGTAACTATAATACCAATTATTGTGAATATAAGCGTCCAGCTTTTCGGCTTCTCTAAATCAAAAAACATAAATCCGCCGAAAACCACCAATATGGCAACAAGTGGCATCATCGCGTTAATGCCTTCAACTGCACCGCGGTTGGTTTTATCGGTTGAATCGGTAAGCCAAGCATTAAAGGCGGCGTCATTTGCGGTTGAACCGAAGAAGGTCATAACACAGTCTAAAACAATGACAAGGGTTACACAAAGGGAAGTTATGGCTGTAACGGTTGGGAAGATTTTTCCCACAAAATCGGTTTTTATAAGCACAAAACTGAAAATTGAAATACCCCAAAGTATGTAACCCCCGCAGATAAACAGCTTGCGCTTGCCAATGCGGTCAGAAAGGGCGCCCATAAATACTGTGGTTACAGTGGCGGCAACGGCTGATGCGCCAACCATAAGTGCAATATCGTTTGCGGTGGCATTGAACATTTTGTAAATAAAAACATTAAAATACATATTTTCAACTACCCACGCAACCTGACCGATGAGACTAAAAAGGGTAACTGCACACCAAAAACGCGGTGAAAGTTTAGATTTCATAAAAACACCTTCTTTTATAATATGTTATATTCTAACACAAAAGTATAAAATAAACAACCTATCTATTGACAAAGGTTTTATAAGTGCTATAATCGGCTTAAAAGTTTAAGCAAGAGGTGTCTATTACGAAGACTGATTATTTAAATCCTATACACCGTGGTGCCGACCCGTTTATTTTGCTTTATGATAACAATTATTATTTATATGCCACTAACGCTGCGGACGGCTTTAAGGTTTCAGCGTCGAGTGATTTAGTTAATTGGGAAGACAAAGGCTATTGTCTTAAAAAAGGTGATGCAATAGGTGAAAAATGGTTTTGGGCACCCGAGGTTGTGTTTTTTAATAATAAATTTTACATGGTTTACACTGCAGACAAGCACGTGGCGGTAGCTACCTCTGATTCACCGCTTGGCCCGTTTAAGCAAACCGAAATGAAGTGGCTTTTGGATTACGAGGCAATCGACGGGCATTTCTTTATAGATGATGACGGTGCGGTGTATATGTATTACCGTCACGTGATGGACAACCGAATTTGCGGTGTTAAAATGGCTGATGATATGAATTCGGTTATTGGTGATACTAACACAGTTTTGCTTATACCTAACGAAAGCGGTTGGGAAAGGGTAGACCCAACAAAGCTTGGTAGTGAAGGTCCTTTTGTGTTAAAGCATAACGGTAAATATTATCTAACTTATTCCTCAAATGATTATATTTCGCCGGATTATGCGGTGGGGTGTGCTACGGCTGATTCACCACTCGGCGAATATACAAAATATGACCACCCCATTTTACGAAAGAGTGAAACGGTAGTAGGTACGGGGCATCACAGCTTTACCTATTCTAAAGATTTAAAGCGTATTATTTGTGTTTATCATAAGCATTTTAGCTTAGATTCGGTTGAGCCGCGTATGACCTGTATTGACGAAGCTAAATTTGATGAAAACGGTGTTTTAAAGGTTTTTGGACCGACAGACACACTTCAAAATGCAATTTATTAATTTAAAGTTTAAGGGCAAGATTATAATATCTTGCCTTTTTAATTTTTCGGTAGTATAATGTAAAACGCATTAAGGAGCGATAATAATGGAGAAAACTAATATTAAAAAGGAATATGCGGTTTTACTGTTGTCAGCGGTTACGGTTGCGGTTTTGTGCGGTGGGGTTGGCGCCTTGTTTTATCATACATTAAAATTTGCAAATCGGCTTTTTGGTCAATATAGTTGGCTTATTTTCCTTTTACCTGTTGGCGGTTTATTAACAGTTTTAATTTATAATGCTTTAAAACTTAGCAAAACTGATATACACTGTGTTCTTAATGCTGTTAAAACAAATGATAATATAAGTTTATGGTTAACACCTGCGGTTTTCACCGGTACGGTTATTACACAGCTTTTGGGCGGTTCGGCGGGTAAGGAAGGTGCGGCTCTGCAAATTGGCGGCAGTATAGGGTCATCGCTTTCACGCTTATTTAAACTCAATGGCGAAAAGTATAAGGTTTTATTGCTTTGCGGTATGTCAGCGGTTTTTGCTTCGGTTTTTACATTGCCTTTGACCGCTTTGGCTTTTGGGCTCGAAATTGTTTTTATAAGTCGAAAGTTTTATTTTAAGGCAATTTTACCGCTTAGCGTGGCAACCTTTGGCGCATACGGTGTGGCAAGGCTTTTGGGCGTTCACCCCGAAAGGTTTACAGTTGGTGATTTGCCGCCATTTGACACACTAACTTTTCTAAAGGTGGTTGCATTAATATTAATTTGTTCTGCTGGTGCAATTATTTTTTGTCTTTCGCTTCAAGGTGTTCACATATTATTTTATAAACTTTTTAAAAATAATTATTTGCGAGTAACCGTTGGTGGTTTTATTATAATTTTTCTTACCGTAATTATTGGAAAAACGGACTATAATGGCGGCGGTATGCATATAATTGAATATGTACTAAATGGCGGACAGACAGTTTTGTGGGCATTTGCATTAAAAATTTTGTTTACATCAATTACCAATGCATCGGGTTTTAAGGGCGGCGAGATTGTTCCTGCGCTTTTTGTGGGGGCAACTCTTGGGTCGTCGGCAGCAATAACGCTTGGCTTGCCGCCAATTTTCGGCGCGGCGCTTGGTATGGTAACTGTTTTTTGCGGCACCACAAAATGTATGGTTGCGGCGTTGTTTTTGGGTTTTGAGTTCTTCGGTTTCTCGGCAATTGGCTATTTTTTGCTTGCAATTGTAGTTGCACAAACCGTAACAAGTAAATTTAGCATTTTTAACGAAAATTCAAAAAAAGGTTGCAATGCTTAAAAAAATATGTTAAAATTACGATAACTTGTAATATGCGGTAATTTTATTATCCGGCAAGTTATACATAGGAATAACATCGGGCAACGCTTTTTGCTCTTTTAAAAGGTTGCTGTTAACGATGTTTCCGCATATGCATATGTAATACAAAAGGAGGATAGAAAGAAATGTTCGTAACACCTGAAGTTAATGTTGTTAAGTTCGAACAGGTTGACGTAATCGCTGCAAGCGCTGCTGTACTTCCTGAAAAAACATTCGAAGACTAATTTTCAACAATTTTACAGAAAACACCCGAGAGAAATCTCGGGTGTTTTTTGTTGTTATAAAGCATGGCGTAATAGGTAATATTTTGTGGGAAAATCAGCTTTTTTGGAATTTTTAAAAAAGTTATATATTAAAATTTTGCTATTAATAACAAAATTTTGCTGTGTTGTTCTATAAAACTTGTAATTTTTAACAATAAATGATAGAATGCTAATGTGAATTACTGTCCGTTTTGCGTGGCGGATGGCACAAATATATTATAGGAGATGGTTTTTTTGAAAAAAGCACTATCAATTATCTTGACAGTTGCATTAATGTTAACCGTATTGCCTTTGGGCTTGTTCGGTTTAACTGCATCTGCAGCTGAAGAGACCCCTATTGTTGCCTTTGATAAAATTACAATCGGCGACAAGGAATATTTAATCGAAAAGGATGGTAAATACAACGCTCGCGATACCCTTTATGATATCGTTGATGAATTGCCATTGCTTGATGAAGAAACACAAGCGGCAAAATTCCATGCAGTTGACATGTCAAACTCTGTATGGCAGCTTAAAATGGCGCGTTATACGAACGCTTATGTTAGCGGCTATACATATATGACAAGCAAAGCAGGCTTACCCGCAATTGTAGGTAAAGCTAATGCCACATCCAACAGTGCTTGGGATACAACATGGAATCAGCTTTCAGCTGCATTCGGCACAGACGGTGCTCTTTATGTGACTCCGGCTGTACAGGGTGACAAAACAGCTGCTGCGGTTGTTGATATGGTGTTTACAGCACCTAAAGCCGGTAAAGTTTTAATTTACGATGTTTTAGGCGCAATAGCTCCTGACGGTCAAAACAAAGCACCTTTCTATGGTTGGCTTGACAACAATATGAACGAAGTTTCTGTTACCATTTTAAAGAATGGCGAAGTTATTTGGCCTTTAGATGCAGAAACCGATAATGTAATTGATGATGTTACAGATTCACTTACATTCCCTGATCTTGGCGCAATTGAAGTTGCAGCTAACGATACTCTTACCGTACGCATTCGTGAAGAAGGCGTTGTTAACAATCAGACAGACCATAACGGTGATGGCGTAGAAGAAAATCCTGTTGGCCGTGACGAAGTTAGAACCGATATTGAAATTGCATATCTTTATGAATTCCCTGTAGACGAAGCTGAAACCATTACTGTTGCAGGTAAGGACTATAAAGTTAACAAAAACGAAAACTTTGTTCTTGGCGATCAATTTGCAACTATAACTGAAGGTTTGGAATTAGAAACCAATGTTGATTTTTCAAACATCAACTGGGATATGGCTTTCAGATTTACCAATGATAAAGATTTCGGCAAAAACCCTTGGGGCGGAACATTGTCATATAAGTATGCCGCTGTTTTACATGACGGCAACAATGTTGTATCATCCGATTTAAAGGGTGTCCAGGTTAGTAGTTATCTTGCCGAAAACAATTATTCAAATAGTTTTGCAAATGCTTCTGTTACTTTTGCTGATAATAATAGACTTTATGTTTCTACAGCTGTTGCAGGGGCTTTATTAGCTGAAAACATAGATACTTCTCTGTATGGTCCCGCAATGAAACTTGCTTTCACTGCATATCGTGACGGCAAGGTTGTTCTTTACGATACAACCGGTAAGTTTACCGGCGTAGGCGCTACATATGCAGCACCTTTCTGGGCTAATCAAAGCAAAACAGATGAAATCTATGTAAAGATTGAAATTTACAAGAACGAAGAACTTATTTGGCCTTTGAACGGCGAAAATAATAAGATTTGCTACACAAATGGTACTATTGAATTCCCTGAACTTGGTGAGCTTGATGTTATAGCAGGCGATGAAATCAGTGTTAGATTCTTTGGCAATCCTGAAAAGCCCGCCGCTTCTGCCGGATTGTTCTGCAGCCCTGCAATTGCTTATGCACACGAACATAACTATGTTGGCGTTGTAACTGAACCTACCGAAACTGAATTTGGTTATACCACTTACACCTGTACCGGTTGTGGTGATAGTTATGTTACTAATGAAGTTATTCCTAACAGTGTTAAGGTTATCACTCTTGGTGGCGTAAATTATCCTGTTTATAAGGATAAGGTTTACACCGCTTATGATTCAATGATCGCTGCTACCGAAGGTTTAACCGCCGGTACCGAATATACCGAATCTGACGATGAATGGAAGAACAAGGCTTATACCGGCCCCGAAGTTTCTTTTGCTGATACTCCTTGGGGTGTAGTAGCAGAAAGCTGGGTTGGCGGTACACCTTACTTTATCGCAACCGATAACAGATATGAACAAATTGCATTCTATCGCACTAATCCTGCTTTTGGTGCAAGATCAGTTTCATTCTTCCAGGATAAACTTTTTGTTAACCCATCACACTCATGGTATAAGGATACTACTGAAGTTCCGATGCAATTTAATTTCACAGCAACTGAAGATGGTTCAGTTATTCTTTATGATACCATAGGTAAGGTTTATTCACCTGCCACAAGCGACTTCCCGCCTTTCTGGAACTGGAACACTAGTGGCATTAAGACCAGCTTTACAATTCTTAAGAACGGCACAGTTATTTGGCCTTTAAACGGCGAAGATAACACTATTGAAGCAGCCGGCGAAGAAATCGCATTCCCCAACCTTGGTGCAATCGGCGTTAAGAAAGGCGACGTTATTACCGTTGCTGTTTCAAGTAACAAAGATCGTTCTGGTGTATTTATAAACCCCGCAGTTGCTTATGTTTATTCAAAACAAAGCATTGAAAAGTTTGTAATTAACGGCAAAGAATATTTTGTTGAAACAAATGGCAAATATAACGCTCGTGATACCCTTTATGATATCGTTGACGAATTACCCTTGGTTGACGAAGAAACACAAGCGGCAAAATTCCATGCAGTTGACATGTCAAATTCTGTATGGCAGCTTAAAATGGCACGTTATAAGAACGGTTATGTTAGCGGTTATACATATATGACGGCTAAATCCGGTTTACCCGCAATCGTAGGTAAAGCTAATGCTACATCCAACAGTGCTTGGGATACATCATGGAACCAACTTACAGCTGCATTCGGCACAGACGGTGCTCTTTATGTGTCTCCGGTTGTAGGGGGCGATAAAACAGCTGCAGCAGTTGTTGATATGGTATTTACAGCACCTAAAGCAGGTAAAGTTTTAATTTACGATGTTTTAGGCGCAATAGCTCCTGATGGTCAAAACAAAGCACCTTTCTATGGCTGGCTTGATGGTAATATGAACGAAATTTCTGTTACTGTATTAAAGAACGGCGAAGTTATTTGGCCTTTAGATGCAGAAACCGATAATGTAATTGATGATGTTACAGATTCACTTACATTCCCTGATCTTGGTGCAATTGAAGTTGCAGCTAACGATACTCTTACCGTACGCATTCGTGAAGAAGGCGTTGTTAACAACCGTACAGACCATAACGGCGATGGTGAGCTTGAAGATCCTGTTGGTCGTGACGAAGTTAGAACCGATATTGAAATTGCATATGTTCATGAACATGCATATTTAGACGCTCATGATGAATTGTGTAATGATTGCGGCGCAGCTCGCGCAGTAGCACATGATTTCGACAATGACTGTGATGCTGATTGTAACACCTGCGGTGCCATCCGCGAAGTTGCACATGTTTATGATGATTGCACAGATGCAGATTGTAACGAATGTGGTGCAGAACGCGTTGCTCCCGGCCATAAGGTATGGGCTGATTGCGCTACATCTTGTGATGTTTGCGGTGCTGAAGTAGAAGCAACTGCAGAACATGTTTATAACCCCGAATGCTCAAGATATTGCTATAACTGTTATGATGACAAGGGCGCACCCGAACATGTATTTGATAATGCATGTGACGATACTTGCAATCTTTGTGGTAATAAGTTCCCCGTAGGCGATCATGTTTACGACAACGAATGCGATGTCAACTGTAACGAATGCGGTGCAGTTCGCGAAGTTGCCGGCCATGAATATGGTGCTGACCACAAATGCATATACTGCGGTTTTGAAGATGAAACACCTGACCATATCGATGAAGATAACGACGGTTATTGTGATGGTTGCTTTAAAGAACTTGAAACTCCCCACGAACATGTATACGGTGAATGGGAAGTTGTAACCCCCGCAAAACCCGGTATCGCAGGCGTTCAGGCTCAGAAGTGTTCTTGCGGTGATACAATCACTAAAGAAATCGAAGCAGTTAAGTTAATCGGTATCGGTGGCTTAACATTGACACTTGAAAGCAATATTGCTATTAACTACAGAATTAACTCAAATTACTTCTCAACCTATGGTTATGATGAAATTTATCTTGTAGTTGACTTTAACGGTAAAAAGACCACTATTAGAGATTATGTAATGGATGGC
>JAZKXN010000014.1:0-68720 GCA_045611605.1 Acutalibacteraceae bacterium | reverse complement strand
TATCCTTGGGGAACAAGGGGCGGATAGGACGGTCGATGCAACGAGAAGCCAAAATTGCCTTATCGGTTGCTTTACCTTCACGACGGGTGAAGGAGCCGGGGAAACGGCCTACTGAATACATTTTTTCTTCATAATCAACAGAAAGGGGGAAGAAATCCACACCTTCGCGGGGCTTTGCTGAAGCGGTTACGGTACAAAGTACGCGTGTGTCGCCATAGCAAGACATAACTGCAGCATTTGCAAGACCAGCCATCATACCTGTTTCGATTTTTAAGGGGCGGCCTGCGAGTTCGGTTTCATAAACCTTAAAATTTTCAAACATAATAAATCTCCTTTTTCAAATTTTTTGAGATTTTCGGTTAGCAATAAAGCCAATATCCATTTATTTATGGATACTCGATTTACCGCTAAATCACGAAAATCTCTAATTGCTTTAAAAACTGCAACAAGGCAGACCGAAAAATTACGGTCTGCCTTTTGGATGCCAAAATTACTTACGAAGACCGAGCTTCTTAACGATTGCACGGTATCTTTCGATATCCTTCTTCTGAAGGTATGCAAGAAGATTTCTTCTGTGACCTACCATCTTAAGAAGACCGCGGTAAGAATGCTTATCCTTGGGGTGAGTCTTAAGGTGTGCGTTGAGTTCGTTGATTCTTGTGGTAAGAAGAGCAATCTGAACTTCAGGAGAACCTGTGTCACCTTCGTGGATAGCATAATCAGCTAAAATCTGATTCTTTAAATCCTTTGTCATCTCATTTTCACTCCTTTTTAAATTTCAATCCGTAAACCAAGCGAAAGGCCAAAGAGTGTTCCCTTTCGGGCAGACGCCAAGCGCATAGTACACGGTCGCCAAAAGATTATAGCACAAACTTCCAAAAAAGTAAAGCATTTTTTGCCAAAGCGAATTTAAGCACCTAAAATCTTCTATTTTTGTCAAATGTTTGTTAAAAAGATAACACACTTTATTGCGGTGAATTACTTGAAAAATCAAGTATTTTATAGTAAAATAACAGTATCTAACTTTAATCAGGGGGAACCCAAATGCAAAGACAAGAAAAAATTCTTAGGGCGAAAGGCAAGGCTTTAATGGGCACTTTTTTGCCACATTTTAAAAATACGGCAGAAGTTGAAACTGTTGTTATGCCACCTGTCG
Organism: Acutalibacteraceae bacterium; assembly: GCA_045611605.1. Lineage (GTDB taxonomy): Bacteria > Bacillota > Clostridia > Oscillospirales > Acutalibacteraceae > UBA737. Next base: position 67,564 of record JAZKXN010000014.1, on the reverse strand, counting down.
CTGAAGTTATACTTCCTTTTTCACAGCACATCGGTGCACCCGCAAAACCCGTTGTTGAAGAAGGTCAGCAGGTATTTGTTGGCACACTTATTGCCGAAGCAGGTGGTTTTGTAAGTGCTCCCGTTCACTCGAGTGTTTCAGGCACGGTTAAAAAAATCAACGCCGATAATATTATTATCACTTCTGACGGTAATATGACACCTGACGAAAATTTAAAACCTTTTGAAGTTAAGAACCCTGCAGATTTAGCCGAAGCGGCAGGACAATGCGGTCTTGTTGGTCTTGGCGGTGCAGGTTTTCCAACAAAGGTTAAACTTTCAATAAAAGAAGGCACAGTTATTGACACTTTAGTAGTTAACGCCGCCGAATGTGAACCCTACATCACAAGCGACTATCGCGAATGTATGGAAAACTACGACGATGTTATAAACGGCATTTATCTTATTAAAGATATCTTGAATATTCCTAATGCAATTATCTGTGTGGAATCTAACAAAGAAGCCGCTATCCAGAAGCTTTATGAAATAGCTACCGACACACGCGATGACGATGACAGCGTTAAACTTATGCGACTGCCTTCAAAATATCCGCAAGGCGCAGAAAAGGTGCTTATTTATTCTGCAACAGGCAGAAAAGTTCCTGCAGGTAAATTGCCGAGCGATGTGGGCTGCATTGTAATGAACATTACAAGTATTGCCACACTTTACCGTTTTATTAAAACCGGTATGCCATTAGTTCAAAAACGAATCACCGTTGACGGTACCGCTGTTAAGGAACCAAAAAATGTGATTGTTCCCATTGGTACACCCATAAAAGATATTTTAGAATTTGTTGGCGTAGATGAAGATTATGCCGAAATTATTATGGGCGGTCCGATGATGGGGGTTGATATTGTTTCGGCTGATGCTCCGCTTGAAAAACGCAACAATGCGATTACGGTTATGCGCGACGCCGTACCCGATGTTACCACTGCGTGTATCCGTTGCGGACGCTGTGCTAACACCTGTCCAATGAGCCTTTACCCCGCAAAGGTTGATTCGGCAATTAACTTTAAACTTTATGATAATTTAACTTCGCTGAATGTTAACTATTGTATGGAATGTGGTTGTTGTTCGTATGTTTGCCCCGCAAAGCGACCGCTAACCCAAACAATGCGACTAGGCAAAGCAATTTTAAGGAGGGAAAAATAAATGAGTAAAATTTTAAATGTTGCTTCTTCCCCCCATCTTCGCCACCCCGACACCACACAGGGCATTATGCTTGATGTTATTATTGCTTTGCTACCCGCTGCAATTTTTGGTTGTGTGATTTTTGGTTGGCGCTCTGCCGCGGTTTTAGCAGTTACAACCGCATCGGCTGTGCTTTTTGAATTTTTGTGGAATTTAATTTGCAAAAAGCCCCAAACCGTCGGTGACCTTTCAGCCATAGTTACAGGTTTAATTTTGGGTATGAACCTACCCGCCACCATTCCTTTCTGGATGGCAATTATTGGCAGTTTTATCGCAATTGTTATTGTTAAACAATTCTTTGGCGGTATTGGTCACAACTTTGCAAACCCTGCAATGACCGCCCGTATTGCTTTGATGGTTTCATTCCCCGCGGCAATGACAAAGTTCATTACACCCTTCGCAGTTGATGCCGTTTCAAGCGCAACACCATTGGCTTCCCTTTATGGCAACGCCACTTCCACCGTAACCGTTAAAGAAGCATTTTTCGGTCTTCAAGGCGGTTGCATTGGCGAAACTTCTGCATTTTTATTAATTGTTGGCGGTCTTTACCTTGTTATCCGCAAGGTTATAAACCCCATAATTCCCGCTTGTTTTATCGGTACTGTCGCATTGGCTTCGCTTATTGCAGGTCAGAATATCGGCCTTGCAGTTTTCAGCGGCGGATTGATGATAGGCTCAATATTTATGGCGACCGACTATACCACTTCCCCTACCACAAACTGGGGCAAGGTTGTTTTTGGTGTTGGTTGCGGTCTTATTACATTTATTGTAAGACAATTCAGTTCTTTGCCCGAAGGCGTTTCATATTCAATTTTGCTTATGAATATATTAGTTCCTTATATTAACCGCCTTACCGCGCGCAAGCCCTTTGGTTACACAAAAGTAAAGGAGGGTAAATAATTTATGAAGAATTTTTTCAGTAAAATTATTTCGTTTTTCAAAAATGAAAAGAATTCTATTATAAAACCTACCATTGTGCTTTTGTGCATTTGCATTATTATTCCATTGGCACTTGCTGTAACTAACAAAGTTACGGTTAACCGCATTGCAAAACTCGAACAAAAAGCCGCCACCGAAACAATGGCAAAGCTTGTAAAGGCGGACAAGTTTACCGAAAGAAACAATAAAGACTTAGACACAACTTACTTTGAAGCAATGCGCGACGGTAATGTTACCGCTTTTATATTCACAACATCTGCAAAAGGTTACGGCGGTGATGTAAAGGTTATGACCGCAATTGCTCCTGATGGAAGAATTTTAAACCTTGCCATTTTGGATGTTTCAAACGAAACCCCCGGCCTTGGTCAAAATGTTACAAAACCCGATTTTTATTCACAGTTTAAGGGTAAAAACGATAAAATTTCGTTTAATGATATCGACGCTGTTACAAGCGCCACCTATTCTTCAAAAGCCGTTTTGAATGCCGTGAATGAAGCAGTTGATACATTTCAAAAACTTGCTGCTACTCCCGCAACCTTGCCCGAATTTGAAAACAATGAAGCAGGAATTGGTATGGAAGTTGGCGCGTTAGAAGGAGGTGCCGCATATGAAGGATAATAAATATTTAAGCACCTTTACAAATGGCCTTGTAAAGGAAAACCCTGTACTTCGTTTAGTGCTTGGCACCTGTCCCACCCTTGCGGTTACCACCGCGGCCATAAACGGCATCGGTATGGGTGTTTCGGCAACACTGGTGCTTATATGCTCTAATGTAGTTATTTCACTTTTAAGAAATATAATTCCCGACAAGGTAAGAATCCCTGCATATATCACTATTATCGCAGGCTTTGTGTCGGTTGTGCAAATGCTTGTTAAAGCATTCTTACCCGCAATTGACCAGTCACTTGGTATTTATTTGCCACTTATCGTTGTTAACTGCATCATTTTAGGTCGTGCCGAAATGTTTGCTTCTAAAAACGCGCCAATCCTTTCCGCACTTGATGGTTTAGGTATGGGTGTTGGCTTTACCGCAGTTTTGACCCTTATGGGCGCTATCCGTGAGCTTTTTGGTGCGGGTATGATTTTCTCATTCCCCATTACCGCTAACTTTATTGAGCCCATGGTTATTTTCTTGCTCCCACCGGGTGGCTTCTTTGTATTCGGTATTTTGGTTGCCGTTTCAAACGCCCTTGCTAAAAAAGCAGGTAAAAAGCCTCTAGAACATTTAGGCTGTCACAACTGTCCTTCTAGAAGTTTTTGCGAAAGGCAGGAATGTGTAAATGAATAAGGTTACCATTGCTTCTATTTTATTGGCATCAATTTTGACCAATAACATGGTGCTTTCAAAGTTTTTAGGAATATGCCCGTTTTTAGGCGTTTCCAAGAAAACCAACACCGCATTTTCAATGAGTATAGCAGTAACTTTGGTTATGGTGATTGCCACCGCAGTTACCCATCCGTTATACACCTATATTCTATACCCCAAATACACCTATCTTGAAACCATCGTTTTCATTTTGGTTATTGCCGCAATTGTTCAACTTTTAGAAATAGTGCTTAAAAAGTTTTTACCACCGATTTATAAATCGCTTGGTATTTATCTCCCACTTATCACCACAAACTGCGCGGTTTTGGGTATAACTATGCTCAACATCACTGATGAACTAAACTTTGTTCAGTCGCTATTTAATGCGCTCGGCGCAGGTCTTGGTTTTATGCTTGCGATGCTTTTATTCTCGGGCGTACGCGAAAGACTTGAAACCGCTGATATTCCCGAATTTTTAAAGGGTCTTCCGATAACCTTGGTTTCGGCGGCTATTGTGGCATTGTCGTTCTTAGGCTTTGCAGGAATAGGGGGTTAAGTTATGGAAATTTTAATTCCCGTTATAATTATCGCTGTTATCGGTCTTATTGCCGGCTTGGGACTTTCTTTTGCTTCAAAATATATGGCTGTTCTTGTTGACGAAACCGAAGCAAAAATTCGTGAAGCACTTCCCGGCGCAAACTGTGGTGCTTGCGGTTTTTCAGGTTGTGATGGCTATGCTGCCGCACTTGCAAAAGGTGAAGCAAAGCCAAATCTTTGCTCCCCTGGTGGCGAAACAACTGCACAGGCTATTGCCGAAATTTTAAATGTCGAAGTTGTAAATGAGCCAAAAGTCGCTCTTGTGGCTTGTAATAACAGTTGCGACAAAACCAAACGCGCTTTCGCTTATGAAGGTCTTCAAAGCTGTACCGCCGCCGCACTTTTACAGGGCGGACCGCTTGAATGTAAGTACGGTTGCATTGGTCTTTTGGACTGCGCCAACGCTTGCCCGTTTGGTGCTATTATTGTAAATGACGGTCACCCCACCGTTTGCAAAGATTTGTGTGTGGGTTGTGGCTTGTGTGTAAACACCTGTCCCAAGGGAGTAATTAAACTTGTTCCCAAAACCTACAAAAGTGCCGTACTTTGCAACAACAAAGAAAAAGGCGCGCCCGTTGTTCAAGGCTGCAAAAGTAGTTGTATTGCTTGCACAATGTGCGAACGCACTTGTGAAAAAGGTGCAATTAAGGTTATTAACAATCTTGCTCAAATTGATTATGAGCTTTGTGACGGTTGCGGAAAGTGTAAAGAAGTCTGCAAAAGAAAAGTTATTATTTAAATGTATATCCCCCAATTTTTTGGGGGATAATATTCTTATCACAAGTTAAAAGCGAGGCATATATTTTGAGAAAAAGCGGAATTTTAATGCCAATATTTTCGTTGGCTTCCCCCGGCGGTATCGGTACTTTTGGTAGCGAAGCATACCGTTTTGTGGATTTTTTAAAGGCAGCAAAACAGAGTTATTGGCAAATTTTACCCCTAACCCCCACAGGTCACGGAGACTCACCCTACAGTTCATTTTCTGCCTTTGCGGGCAACCCTTATTTTATTGACATTGAAGCCTTAATTGAAGAAAAGCTTTTAAAGGAAAAAGAATTCAAATCGTTTGATTTTGGCAACGACCCACACAAGGTTGATTATTCTAAACTTGAAGGCAAACGATTAGAACTTTTGCGTATTGCATATAGCCGTTTTACCCCCGATGATAAATATAATACTTTTTTGAAAGAAAACGCATTTTGGCTTAACGATTATGCCATTTTTATGGCAATTAAAGCAATTAACGGTGGCGCTGATTGGCACAGTTGGCCACAAACCCTTTGCCGCCGTGATAAAGATGCGTTAAAGGAAATTGAAAAAGACCTTGAAGGTGAAATTGGTTTTCACAAGTTTTTGCAATACAAATTCAGTCAGCAATGGTCAAAGCTTAAAGAATACGCAAATTTAAACGGCATTAAAATTATCGGTGATATTCCGATTTATGTTGCACTTGATTCTTGCGATGTTTGGGCAAACACAGAACAGTTCCAACTTGATGACCAATATATGCCCACATCAGTTGCGGGTTGTCCACCCGATGCTTTTGCAGAAGATGGTCAACTTTGGGGCAATCCCCTTTACGATTGGAAAAAGATGAAATCCGACGGATACAGTTGGTGGGTTAACCGCATGAGATATGCGCTTACCCTTTATGATGTTGTGCGCATTGACCACTTCCGCGGTTTGGAATCCTACTATTCAATCCCTGCGGGTGAGACCACCGCCAAAAACGGCAAATGGGTAAAAGGACCCGATATGGCACTTTTCCGTCAATTTAAAAAAGATATATGTGAAGATTTACCGATTATTGCGGAAGATTTGGGATATTTAACTCCACAGGTTAAAAAACTGCTTAAAAATACCGGCTTCCCCGGTATGAAGGTTTTACAGTTTGCCTTTGACGGTGATAAAAACAACGATTACCTTCCTTACAACCATCCCCAAAACAGCGTGGTTTATACCGGTACACACGATAACGATACAATTATCGGTTGGATACAAAGCGCAAACCCCGAAGAAGTTAAACGCGCCGAGAAATTTTTAAACGGCAACAAAGGTGACGGCTTCAACTGGATAATGATGCGTGCAGCGCTTATGTCCCCTGCTGATACCTGTATTTTAATGATGCCCGACCTTTTAGCGCTTGACAGTAAGGGCAGAATCAACACCCCTTCAGTCGTTGGCGGCAACTGGAACTGGCGAATTGATTCTTATTGCATTAACGATTGGCTTTCAAAAATTATTGCCGATTTAACCACTCTTTACGGTAGAGATAACTAACAACTATATCACGATGCGAAGCATCACAACTTGCCAATCGGCAACCATAACTAAAAAAGCACCCTTTCGGGTGCTTTTTTTAATCATCATCTTCTTCGTTGTCATCATCTTCATCTTCTTCGTTGGGTATATATTCTACCGCAAGACGCTCAATTCTGACACCGTCAACCTGTAAAATTGTAATTATAAGATTTTCAAAGCTAAACTGACTGCCTTCTTCGGCTTCACCGTCAAGCATTGTTTGTGCCCAACCGCCGATAGTTGCGCTGTCAAGCTCAAAATCTTCATCTTCATCAATGTCTATATCAAACTCATCGAAGAAGTCATAAACACGCATATCGCCGTCAGCTTCATACTTATTTTCATCCACTTCAACGAATTCGCGTTCGATTTCATCATTTTCGTCCCAAATTTCACCAACAAGCTGTTCCATAACATCTTCCATTGTCACAATACCCATTGTGCCACCGTATTCGTCAAGCACAACCACCATATGGCACTTGTTTTCACGCATTTTATCAAGCACATCAGGAAGGGGCATTGTTTTATGAACAGTGGTAACAGGAAGCAATAACTCCCGAATATTAACCTTTTTACTTTCAACAAACTTTTTGTAAAAATGGTTAAGGTGCAACACACCAATTATATTATCGGCATTGTCTTCAAACACAGGCAACCGCGAAAATGTAGTTTCCAAACATTTTTTAATGTTAATTTCATACGGGTCACGAATATCAATTGCTTCCAAATCAACACGGTGGGTGATGATTTCATAAGCCAGAACTTCGTCAAAATCAAGCGCGTTTTGCAAAAGGTCGCACTGCTCTTCATCAAGAACGCCTTCATCTTCAACAATTTCGATAATATTTTCAAAATCGTCTTCCGAAACTGCTTCGCTGTCGCTTACGCTTGATTGCCACAATTTTGAAACCAAGTTTACAAACCCTGTCACAACAATGTTAAGCGGTTTGAGAATTATATTTAATATATAAATTGGGAAAGCTGCAAAAACACAATAGCCTTCGGGCATTTGTTTTGCCAACACCTTAGGAATAATTTCACCAAAGGTGAGCACCAAAAGTGTTGTTGAAAGGGTAGAAACCCAAGTGTAATCTTCGTTTAACATATCCACAACGATGATAGTTGCAAGCGAAGAAATTGCCATATTGGCAATATTATTACCAATTAAAACAGTGCTTAGATAATCGTCATAATTATCTAAAATTTTCATTGCAATTAAATGACCCAACGAGCCCTTGCCTTTTTGTCGATTTTTAAGGCGAATCGCATTAGCAGATGAAAAGGCGATTTCGGTTGCCGAGAAAAAGGCGCCAACCATTAAAAGCAAACCAATTGGAATGCACAAATACCATTTACTCATCATCGGCACCCCCTATGTCGTCTTCGTCATAGATTTCGCCGACTAATTCTTCTAAGATATCTTCAATTGTAAGAATACCTATAACTTCGCCGTTTTCATCCTTTACAAGGCTCAAATTACGGCGGTGTTCACTCATTTCACGCAAAACATCATCAATTGCAGTATCAGCATTAACATAAAAAGGATAGTCGATAATGCTTGCAAGTATAACATTGTTCTTGCGCTGCATATAAGTTTTAAAAAACTTACGGATTTGCAAAATACCCTTTATCTTACCCGAGCGGTCGATAACAGGAATTCGCGAATGTTTTGAATTTTTTACAATCTTCAAAATTTCAGGGGTTTTAAGGGTGGTTGAAATTTTAAGCACATCTTCCCACTTTACCATAATCTCCCTTGCGGTCAAATTATCGAATTGCAAAGCAGATTTCACAAGCTCGCCCTTGTCTTCATCAAAGCCATCTTCGGTCGAAATGTTTTCAACAATGTCGGCAAGTTCTTCTTCGGTAATGGTTTCAACCGCTTCGGTATGCTTTTTAAATGGCAATGACACAAGCGCTGTAAGACCGGTAAACGCCAAAGAAATTGGCTTTAACACAAACATCAAGGGCGTTAAAAATGCACAGGCAAATTCTGCAAATTTTTCATTGCAGGAAAGCGCAAAGCTTTTGGGTATCATTTCGCCCAAAACAAAAATAACCACCGTAGCAACTGCAGTTGCTAAAGTAATCCACGTCGCGCCAAACCTTAAAGTAATCGCCGTTGCAAGCGTACCGCAGGCGATATTAACAATATTATTTCCGATAAGCAATACCGAAAGTGCTTCATCAAAACGGTCTAAAATTCTAAGCACGCGCGCCGCCGATTTTGAACCCTTTGACGCTTTACTTATCATATGTATTTTATTAACCGATGCCAAAGCAATTTCAGTACCCGAGAAATAGGCGCTGAGTAAAACTAAAACTGCGAAAAGAATAATATTCCCCGCCGGACTGTCGTCCACAAAAACCAACTCCTGTTTTTTAAAAATTTTTGTACCTTATATAATACTATAATTTGTCCGTTTTGTCAAATTTGATTGACACAACATTTTTCTATGGTATAATTTATTTGAAAATTGAAGTAAATTGTGCGCTTTGTCGCATTGAGATATAATCATTACCCGAAACAATTATATGATCAAGCAGTCGAATATCCAACTGCGCTAACGACTTTTTCAATTCAATAGTCGTTTTAATATCGGCATCACTCGGCAAGGCGTTATTAACATTATGATTATGTGATAATATTACCCACTGTGCATTGTGTTTCAAAACACACGCCGCAACTTCACGAAAGGTAATCTCGACCGAATCTGCCACACCTTCATTAACCACTTCACAGGCAAGAAACTTTCCCGCCGCATCAAGACAGGTAATAGCAAAGGTTTCATTTTTATAACCAAGATGCTTTTGAACTAAAAAGTCACCCGCTTCATCAATGTTTTTAAAAACACAACCTTCTTTGTATTTATTATTCTTATAACGGCGTGCAAGGGGTAAAACTGTTTTTATAAGTATAGCAGCATTTTGCGTCATACCATTAACTGCGGCAAGGTCATGCACTTCCGCATCCAACACACCTGCAATACTGCCGAATTCTTTAAGCAAATTATGTGCAATTTCGTTGGTATCCTTACGGGGAATAGCGCCAAATAACAAAAATTCTAAAAGGCGATGGTCGGCTAATGCATCAAAATTGTTCTGACGCATAACTTCTTCGCGCATTCTTTGTCGGTGCCCTTTATGCGGGTTTTCCTTTTCAATCGGCATAGTTATCCCCCTTTCATTAAGCTAACAACACAATTATATAATATATACCCCATTTTTTCAAGGAGATATAATGAAAGAATTTACCATTACTAAAAATGACGCTAATCAGCGGCTAGACAAATTCATAACCAAGGCCTGCCCCACCTTACCGACGGCGCTTATGTTTAAGTACATTCGCACCAAGCGGTTCAAGGTTAACGGCAAGCGTGCCGAAATCAGCACCCGTCTTCAGATGGGGGATATTGTTTCGGCTTATATTAATGATGAGTTTTTTACCCCTATCGCGCCCAAATACGACTTTTTGTCTGCCCCTTCAAAGCTTGACATAGTTTACGAAGACCAAAACATAATTTTAGTTAATAAAAAACAGGGTTTGCTTGTTCACCCGGATAAAAACGAATATGGCGATACTCTAATCGCACGAATTCAGCACTATCTGTATGAAAAAGGCGAATATAATCCTGATGACGAACATTCATTTCGCCCTGCTCTTGCAAACCGCATTGACCGCAACACCGCCGGTATTGTTATTGGCGCAAAAAATGCCGAAGCACTTCGAATTTTGTGTGACAAAATTAAATATCGTGAAATAAGTAAACAATATTTAACAGTGGTTCACGGCACACCAAAAGAAAAATCCGCCACCCTTACGGGTTATCTTGAAAAAAACGAAGACAAAAACAAAGTTTATCTTTCAAAGCGTAAAACCGACGATAACCTTACTATAGTTACAAAATACACCACTTTGGCAAATAAAAATAATCTTTCGCTCTTAGAAGTTGATTTACTTACAGGGCGCACCCACCAAATTCGTGCACATATGGCATCTATTGGACACCCAATTTTAGGCGACGGCAAATACGGCAAACTTAAAGACGATAAAAAGCTTGGCTTTAATAAACAAGCGCTTTGCTCATATAAGCTTACCTTCGATTTTAAAACCGATGCAGGTGAGCTTGAATATTTAAAAGGCAAAACCTTTAAACTAAACAATGTTTGGTTTGTTGATGAGCTTTTCCCAAATACAAAATATTAAAAAGGACACGGTTCAAACCGTGTCCTTAATTTTTACTTTGCTTTTACTTCATCAAATACTTCGGTAATTTCTTTTTCGGGTGCTTTTGTCAAAAGACTTACAACCACAATTGCAACACACGCAACAATAAACGCAGGCAACAATTCGTAGAAGTCAAGCACAGTACCTGTAAAGTTTGCACGAATTACAAACTTCCAGAAGAATACCATTACACCGCCTGAAAGCATACCTGCGAATGCGCCCCACTTTGTTGTGCGCTTCCAGAAAAGTGCAAACAAAACAACCGGACCGAATGCAGCGCCAAAACCTGCCCAAGCAAATGAAACGATTTGGAAAACCGAACTGCCGGGATCGAGCGCCAAGAAAATAGCAATTACAGAAACCACAATAACCGAAATTCTTGCAAGCCAAACCGATTTCTTTTCACTAAGCTTAATTCCTAATGTTTCTTGCACAAGGTTTTGTGAAATACTTGAAGCCGCTGCCAAAAGCTGTGAATCGGCAGTAGACATAGTTGATGCCAAAATACCTGCAAGGATAATACCTGCAGTAAATGCAGGAATAACACCAAACTTGCTTAAGAATTTTGAAATATCAACGATAATAGTTTCAGCAGCAGAAGCACTTTCGTAATTAGGAACAATACCTTCCTTCATAAGACCGTAACCAACAACGCCAATTAAAACAGCAACTGCCATTGAAATTACAACCCAAACGCTTGCAACGCGTCTTGAAGTTTTAAGTTTGTTTTCATCTTCAATAGCCATGAAGCGAAGCAAAATGTGGGGCATACCAAAGTAACCAAGACCCCACGCCAAAGTGGAAGCAACAGGAAGCGCACCATAAGACATTGTAGTGCCTGTCGCCACATCAAAGCCCTTGAATACATCAAGATAACCGTTAAGAGAAGAAACATTAGCGAACACATTGCCAAAGCCGTGAAGCACACCCTCACCAAGACCCACAACAATAAACAACGCAATTGTCATAACGATACTTTGAATAAAGTCGGTAGTGGAAGCAGCCAAAAAGCCACCCAATGTGCAATAAACCATAATAACGATTGCAGACAAAATCATTGCGGTGACATAATCCATACCAAAAAGCGAAGCAAACAATTTACCGCAAGCCGCAAAGCCCGAAGCAGTGTAAGGAATAAAGAAAACAACAATTATTACTGCCGCAATAGTAGAAATTATATGCTTTTTATCGCCAAAACGCTTACTGAAAAAGTCAGGAAGTGTAAAGGCATTAACACGCTGAGTATATATTCTCAAACGCTTTGCAACGATAAGCCAGTTAATATATGTACCGATAGCAAGACCGACAGCAGTCCAAGTGGCTTCTGGCAAACCGCACATTAAAGCGACGGCAGGAAGACCCATTAAAAGCCAACCCGACATATCAGATGCTTCGGCACTCATTGCTGTAACAAATGGACCTAACTTTCTGCCACCGAGATAAAAATCATCAGAGCTTTTGTTTTTCTTTGAAAAAAGGGCGCCTATAACTACCATTCCGACAAGGTAAATAACAATGGCGACCAAAATTACAATTTGCGATGTGGTCATTTTTTTCACCTGTTTTTTAAAAATATTTATATTAGTATATCATATATTTTTTCAAAAATCAATAATTATTCACTTTTTCGCGTTAAATCGACAAAGCGAACGGAAATATCCGTTCGCTTTACTATTTTATAACAAATTCATAAGTTTAAGCCACTTGCCCGCTTCTTTAACCCAACGGCTGTTATATTTCGCAATATCATTCACTTCATAAAGTGACTGTTCATCAAAGGTTGAACCGCCGTGGTCGCCAAAGGGATAAATATGCAATTCAAACGGACGCTTATATTTTGACATTGCCGTAGCATAACGAAGCGCACTTTCAACGGGTACACATCTATCATAAGCAGTATGCCAAATAAACGCAGGGGGTGTATTTTCACTTACACAATTATCAAGCGAAAAACGCTTATACTGTTCTTCATCTAACGGATAATTTCCTGTTAAATTTCTAAACGAACCTTCGTGGCATTTACCTTTATCAGAGATAATTACGGGGTATGACAAGATTGAACCGTTAACCGCTTTAGACTGTGGAAAAACTTCACGCACTTCGGGAATATCAAAACTTGTGGAATAATGCGCAGCAAGATGACCGCCTGCCGAAAAGCCGATTATGGTAATTTTTTCGGTATCAATATGCCATTCGTCCTGTTTTTCATATAAAAGTTCCATAGCAGCGGCAACTTCCCTTATTTGTGTTGGGAACTTATTTGGCGCAACCGAATAATTAAGTATAACCGCATTCATACCGAAAGGCAAAAATGCCAACGCAATCGGTTCAGATTCGCGTTGTGAACACATACCGTACCCACCGCCTGGACAAATAAGAAGTGTGGGGCGTTTGCGGTTTTCCTGCTTCATTTCAGTCATATTGTACTGAATATACGGTGTTAAAGTTGGGTCACAACCGTTTTCGCCTAAAAATGGGAAATAATCTTTTAAATGAATTTTATTAACTTCCATAATTTTTTGCCTACCTTATAATAAAATATAAAAGTACAATTATACCAAGTGCTATGCGATAATAACCGAAAGCGGTAAAATCACGCTTTTTGATATAGCCCATAAGGAATTTTATTGCCAAAACAGAAACCGCAAAGGCGACAGCCACGCCAATAACCAAAACGGCAATTTCCTTATTGCTTATTACAACATCGGCTTCTAAAAAGTCTTTAAATTCAAAAAGACTTGCGCCAAGCATTGCGGGAATTGCCAAAACGAAAGTAAATTCCGATGCGGCAACACGGGAAGCGCCTAAAATAAGTGCACCAATGATTGTGGCACCCGAACGGCTTGTGCCGGGGAAAGCCGCGGCAAGTAATTGAAACAAACCGATATATGTTGCAAGTAAAAATGTAACATCGCCAAGGTTGTTATATTTTGGTGTTCGTTTTTTATTAAAATGTTCTATAACAATAAACGCCACACCAAACACCGCAAGGGCAACCGCCACACCAAAGCCGTTGTAAAAATATTTATCACACAGCTCATCAAGACCTAAAAGTTTGAAGAATACACCGGGAATAGATGCAACCGCAACCTTGAACCAAAGCATCCAACTATCCGTTTTAAAAATGGTTATTCCTTTTTCTTTATCAGGCTTTTGGAATGGCCAGATTTTATCCCAAAACAAAATAACTGTTGCCATAATTGCGCCAAGTTGAATTACCACCAAAAAAAGTGACCAAACTTCGGGCTGTATTTTCATCGGCAAAAGTTCTTCAAAAATTATTAGATGTCCCGTACTGCTTATAGGCAACCATTCGGTTATACCTTCAACAATACCGTAAAGTACCGCCAACAAATAATCTAACATATAATCACCATTAATATTCTAAAAGGGTTGTTTCAAAAAAACAACCCTTTTTTCAAATTATTTAACGCAAATTTCTTTATAAAGACCAATATAAGCATTAGCGGAAGTTTTCCAACTGTTGTCGCAAAGCATTGCGCGTTTTCTTAAAATCTGCCAACCTTCACGGTTTTTAAAGCCGTCAATTGCGCGCCAAATAGTATTTTCCATATCGTGCGCATTGTAATTTGCAAAAGTAAATCCGTTACCCTTGCCATCATCGCTGTCCTTAATAGTATCATTAAGACCGCCTGTTTCACGCACAATCGGAATTGTGCCGTAGCGTAAAGCAACCATTTGTGCAAGACCGCAAGGCTCACTTTGGCTTGGCATTAAGAAAATATCAGCGCCGGCATAAATGCGGTGAGCAAGTTGCGGTTTGAAACCAAGTTTAAGGCCAACCTTTTCGGGATATTTTTGAGCCATTTCATAAAAGAAGGTTTCAAATTCCCATTCGCCCGAACCAAGAATTGCAAACTGCAAATCGGCCTGCAAAAGTTCTTCAAATACGCGCTTTACAAGGTCAAGACCCTTATGCTTTACAAGACGGGTTACAACACCGATAACAGGAACATCTTCCCTTACAGGAAGACCGAGTTCTTTCTGAAGTTCTGCTTTATTAACCGCCTTGCCCGACATATCATCGGCACTAAAATTCTTATAAATAAGCGGGTCAGTTTCGGGGTTATAGACATCAACATCAATACCGTTTACAATACCGCAAAGCTTATAAGTAAATTCCTTTAAAATGCCGTCAAGACCGTGAGAATAATAGGGGTCCAAAATTTCACGCGAATATGTGGGTGAAACAGTGGTGATTTTATCAGCACACTGAATTGCGCCCTTCATAAAGTTAATACAGTTTTCATACTGCAAAATACCGAAGCGTTCAATCGGAAGACCCACAACATCATTATAAAGGTCATAACCGTACTTGCCCTGATACTGAATATTATGAATTGTGAAAACGGTCTTTATATCCTTATAAAGTTCGTTTTGTTTATAAAAAGCATCATGATAAACGGGAATTAAAGCAGTCTGCCAGTCATTACAATGAATGATGTCGGGTGTGAAACCGATATAAGGTATAACTTCAAGTACCGCGCGTGAGAAAAACGCAAAGCGTTCAGCATCATCGTAAAAACCGTAAAGGTTATCACGCTTGAAATAATATTGGTTATCAATGAAGTAATAAATCACACCGTCAATGTGCGCTTCAAAAACACCGCAATACTGTCTGCGCCAAGCAACAGGCACGGTAATATTACAAACAAAGGTCATTTTTTGGCGCATTTCTTCACTTATTGTGCCGTAAAGCGGTAAAATAATGCGGCAACCAACAAACCTTTTGCGAAGCGCTTTTGGAAGAGCACCCGCAACATCAGCTAAGCCCCCCGACATTGCAAACGGATAGGCTTCACTTGTAGCAAATAAAACTTTCATAAATTTTCACCTTTTAAACAATCTGCGATTTTCTTACAAAGCAATGATGCTCTGTAGTGCCCTTAAGCACCATTTTTTCACTTATTACTGAATTTTTATCAGCAATAACATTATCTAAAACCGCATCATTTTCAACAACGGTTTCCTGCATTAAAATACAGTTTTCAACAACAGCACCCTTTGCTACCTTAACACCGCGGAACAAAATACTATTCTTAACTGTACCTTCAATAATACAACCGTCCCCAATAAGCGAATTTTTAACATTAGCTTCAATACCATAACGGGTGGGCATATCATCACGGGTTTTAGTTAAAATTGGGCGTTCTTTGTTAAAGAGTTCTTTTCTTACTTCCTTATTGAGAAGAGCCATTGAAGCCTGATAATATGTATGTGTGTTGTCGAGAACAGCAACGAAGCCATTATGCTCAAAGCCGTAAACCTTTAATGCCGAAAGGGCCTTAGGTAACACATCTTTTTCATAGTTTTTAATTTCTTCATCATAAGCATCTTTTATGATTTTAATTAACAAATCACGCTTAATAATGCTTACGCCCATACTGTAAGCCGCTTCAGAAACCACCGACTGTGCCATTTTGGTAATACGACCATCATCAGAAAGGGTCAAAACCATTTTTTTGCCTGACGCTTCGGGTAATGTGCCCTTGTGGTAAACAACAGTAATATCTGCTTCTTTAGCTATGTGTGCCTTAACGGCGGCATTAATATCAATATTAGCAAGTGCATAAGAATCGCAAAGAGCAATATATTCACTGCCGCAACGGTTTAAATATTCCATTGCACCGTAAAGAGCATCTACAGTATCGGTATATTTTCTTATATCGCGTGAAGAGTAAGGTGGCAAAATGTATAAACCACCATTTTTACGGTCGAGATCCCACGCAACACCATTGCCAACATGGTCCATAAGCGAACGGTAATTTTCCTTAGTGATAATACCAACCGAAGAAACACCCGCATTTACAAGGTTTGAAAGTGCAAAGTCGACTATTCGATATCTTGCACCGAAAGGAACCGATGCCATTGAACGGTTAGATGTCAATTTTTTTAGCATATTATCACTTGCATTTGCAAAGATAACACCTGCAACTAATGATGTTCTCATATTTTTGCACCCTCCTTAACATCTTCGGTTATCATTTTATTCGCAGAAACATCTGCATTTTTACCAACGGTAAGGTTATCGCCAATAACGGTAATACCCCAATTTTCATTGCCCACAACCTGTGGGTCGCCGCCAACGGTTGCGCCTTCTTCGACAACAACATTTTCGGCAATAATTGCATAGCGCACCTTTGCGCCCTTTTTGATTACAGCGCCCGGCATAACAAGTGAATAATCAACCGTTGCGCCTTCTTCAATTGTAACATCCTTAAACAAAATTGAATAATCAACATCGCCGTAAATTTCACAACCGTCTGTAATAAGTGAATTTTCAACCTTTGCAGTGTCAGAAATATACTGTGGTGATGTACCTGTGGTTTTAGAATAAATCTTCCAATTCTTATCCGCCAAATCAAGATTAAGGTTAGGATTTAAAAGGTCAAGGTTTGCATCCCACAAGGAATCAACCGTACCAACATCTTTCCAATAATCATTAAAGCGGTAAACCTTGAGCAGTTCACCTGCACCTAACATTGCAGGAATAATGTTTTTACCAAAGTCGTTTGAAGAATTGGGGTCTTTTTCATCTTCGGTAAGATAATAACGAAGCTTTTCCCAATCGAAAATATAAATACCCATTGAAGCCAAGGTGCTCTTGGGTTGCTTTGGCTTTTCTTCAAATTCGTAAATTGTGCCGTCAGGCTTGGTGTTCATAATACCAAAACGGCTTGCTTCTTCTAAAGAAACATCCAAAACGGCAATAGTACAGCCCGCACCACTTTCAATATGCTGATTAAGCATATCCGAATAATCCATTTTATAAATATGGTCGCCTGACAAAATCAACACATACTGTGGATTGTAGCGTTCAATAAATGAAAGGTTCTGATAAATAGCATTTGCTGTGCCTTTGTACCAGTCGCCACCTTGCTGACTTTGATAAGGGGGCAAAATATGTACACCGCCATCGAGACGGTCTAAATCCCACGCTTTACCCGAACCAACATAATCATTAAGTTCAAGGGGTTTATACTGTGTAAGAATACCAACAGTATCAATACCCGAATTTGTACAGTTTGAAAGCGGGAAGTCGATAATACGATATTTGCCGCCATATGGTACTGCAGGTTTTGCAATTTTGCCTGTAAGTACACCTAATCTGCTGCCCTGACCGCCGGCCAAAAGCATCGCTACGCATTTTTTACTTTTCAATGCTAACACTCCATTCTTTGGATTTACCTTTTAAAAAGGCATAATATACCACATTCATTATAGCAGTAAAATTTGGTATTTTCAAGTAGTTTTTGTTAGTTTTCCAAAACCTTTATAAAAAGTTTTTGTCATAAGTTGTGAAAAATGCACAAAAATCGACAAATTTCACTACATAATAGCAAAACAAATGTGCGGCAGAACTTTCCGCCGCACACAATTTTAATTATGATATAATTTTTTTGTTTGATATTTGGGTTCATAGGTAACATTAACCCCGAGTTTACGGAAAACATCATCATCCACACGAGAAAGAATAACTGATGAATGCGCTTCGCAGCCACGAAGCTTATTTGCCTGACCTAATGCCATTTTAGCAACATCGCTTGTGACAGCGCAAATTGACAAGGCTTCTAAAATTTCATCGGTATGAAGTCGCGGATTATGGTTACCCATAATTTCAGTTTTAAGCTTTTGCACAGGCTCAATAATAGTCGATGAAATTAAATTAATATCATCAGGTATACCCGCAAGTTCTTTAAGGCAGTTAAGAATCAAGGCGGATGAAGCACCCAAAAGACTTGAAGTTTTGCCGGTTACAATTTTACCATTAGGAAGCTCTAGAGCAACCGCAGGCATTCCCGTTTCTTCAGCCTTTTGCAAGGCCGCCGTTGCAACGGGGCGGTCACTGCAAGTAACCCCAACCTGCTTCATTAAAAACTCAATTTTAGTAGCAGCCGACATATCGCTCATACCTTGCGTAACATTAACAAGAGCCGCATAATAACGACGGATAATCTCCTGCTTAGCCGCATCAATTACCGCTTGTTCGTCGGTTATGGCGAAGCCCGCCATATTTACGCCCATATCAGTTGGGCTTTTATAAGGGGAAGTGCCCATAATAGTTTCCAAAATAGCGTTAAGAACAGGGAAAATTTCAATATCTCTGTTATAGTTGGTCGCCATTTGGTTATATGCTTCCAAATGGAAGGGGTCAATCATATTAACATCGTTAAGGTCGGCAGTTGCCGCTTCATAAGCAACATTTACAGGGTGCTTTAAAGGCAAATTCCAAACGGGGAAGGTTTCAAACTTTGCATAACCTGCTTTTATACCGCGTTTGTTTTCATGATAAAGTTGGGAAAGACAGGTTGCCATTTTACCGCTTCCGGGACCGGGGGCGGTAACCACAACAAGCTTTCTTTCGGTTTGGATATAATCGTTCTTACCAAAACCTTCTTCGCTTACGATAAATGGGATATTTGCGGGATAATCAGGAATAGCATAATGGCGGTATGTTTTAATACCTAAAGCATTAAGGCGCTTTTCGAACGCTTCTGCCGAGCGTTGCCCACCAAAACAGGTGATTACAACACTTCCGACATAAAGTCCAATTGCACGAAAAGCATCAATAAGGCGCAGGGTTTCAAGGTCATAGGTGATACCAAGATCACCACGGCGTTTGTTCTTTTCAATTGCATCGGCATTGATAACGATAACAACTTCGGCGTCATCTTTAAGTTGTAAAAGCATTTTTACCTTAGCATCAGGCTCAAAACCGGGCAAAACACGGGCAGCGTGAAAATCATCAAAAAGCTTGCCGCCAAATTCAAGATAAAGTTTGTCACCAAAACTTTCAATTCTATCAAGAATTTTCTGTGATTGCAGTTTTATATATTCCGAATTATCAAAACCGATTTTTTGCATTTTCTCATTCCCCCGCCTTTTTAAAAAACATAGTGGTATTATACCACAAACAAACCCATAAACAAAGATAAATTTTTATAAATTAAAAAGTTTTTTTGCCGCTTCTATAAATTCTTCGTAACTATAAAGAGTGTTAACCACATCTAACAGCGCATTACTCGAAAGATTAGGCGGTAAACCCATTGACGAAATTAATTTCTTTCGATTCTCACCGCTTTTTTCGCCGCCCGAAAGCCCGAGCTCGTAAAACTCGGTTTTAGTTATGCGCTTTCGGGGGATATCACAATTTTCGCTTTGAACACCAAATTTAAAAAGTGCTTCATTTAAAATTTCTTTAGAAAGCCCTTCAACACCCAAAAAGCCTTCCTTTGAAGGTGCATTTTTACGCTTTTCCTTACCCTTTAGTTGCGGCACATAAACATTAATAATTTTACCGTCAGCGGCAACATTTTTAATGTGGTTTCTAATAACTTGCCCTGCGCTGTCGCTGTCAGTCATAACTATTATGCCCTTTTCGCGCGCCAGTGTGCGAATAAGGTCGCACATTTCTTTGTTTTTAAAAATACGAAATCCGTCGGTTGAAATAATCAAGGTATCAACCACATTTTCAAGAGTTATCTTATCGTATTTCCCTTCCACTATAATGGGCATATTAAGTTTAATCAACACTTTCACCCTTTACAGCAATGTATGAAAGTTCAACAACGAGTTTTTCAAGCACTACACGATCATCCCCACTGAAAGATTTAAGCGTGGCATCAGCTTTTGTTAATGCCTTAAAACTTAGAGAGAGTTTATTAAAATCAAACTTTTTTAAATTAAACCCCGCATTTTCAAGCGCAAAAGTACGATTGCCATAGGCAAATTCTTCGGCTATTTTATTAATGCTTACATTTTTGCTTCTGCCTGCAAGTACGCGGTACATATCCACATAAACCGAAGAAATTGTGCTTAAAATAACAACCGGTTCAACCCGCATAAAAAACAAATCGTCCAAAATTGCATAAGCCGCACCTAAATCACATTTTAAAATCTTATCTGCCAAAGCATAGATATCGGCTTCGACTGTTTTGGTGGAAACCTTTTCAACCACCGTTTTAGTGATAATTTCACCCTTAGCATAGGCGCAGAGCTTTTCAAGTTCGTTCCTTAAGGTGTTAAGGTCATCACCTGCATTTTCAATTAGAAGCTTAGCAGCGCCGTTTTCCATTTTACAACCACGCTTTAAAGCCCCGTCATTAAGCATTTTTTCAAGCTCGGCACCGCGCTTATGGTTAAGCCTAACCACAAGACCGCCGATTTTATCGCAAGCCTTTATAATTTTATCAAACTTAGCGTTTTTCTTAACTTCAAATTCGAGCGCGTCAAACCACACAATAAAAATTGTGGTTTCGGGTACATCAGATAATAATTCAATAAATTTATTAAAATCATCAGAATCACAGGAAAGATAATCAAAATCCCTTAAAATAACAACCTTTTTGTCGTTCATCATCGGAAACTGCTGCACCGCATCATAAACTTCCTGCAAAGGTGAATCCGCTTCGAAGCGTTGATAATTAAAAACATCAGTTGGGTCGGCAATATTTTTAGCAACCTTTTCAACATAAGTGCTTTTTAAATAACCGTCTTCCCCAAAAAGCACAAAAACATTTTTATCGCCTGTTTTGATTGCTTTTTTTAACGCTTCTTCAAAAACGATTGCCATTTCAGTATTTTCCCGCCTTCCGTTATTTTATTTTTAACAATACTTTTTAATTTTAACATATAATCACGATTTGCACAAGCAACTAAAATATAAAAAATCAAAAATATTATCGCTATAGCAAGATATACAGACCAATCGGGCAGATTCGTTGTAGCAAATTCCGAACCACCCAAATAATTTATAACCGCATTTATGTATTTGACAGTGAGATTTGAAAAATAAAACATAACACTTCTTAAAGGGAATATTATAAAACCCATTATACAAAGACAAATCGCAAGTGTGGTTGCAAAAGATATTAACAAATTTGAAATGAGCGCCATATTTGAAACATACCCAAAAACCAAAATTGTAACGGGCAAGGTTAAAATCATAGCCGAAACTGTTATCAAAACTGCAGAAACAATTGCTAATAAGCTTTTGCTTCGTATTATGCCCTTTTCATCCAAGAATTTCGATATTGGAATTGCAACACTTAATATGCCAAAAGTTGATAGTGCCGACAACTGTAGTGCCACACTAAAAATCGCCATTGGATTAAAAAGTAAAATTACACTTATTGCAGTACCAAGATTATTAGCGCTTTCAGAATTGCGGTTTAAAATTAGAGATACCGAAACAAGCAAATATGTTATACCTGCACGCAGTATTGACATTGTAAAACCGCACACCGCCGCCACCACTAAAACGGTTAGAAAAATAACAAAGCTTTTAAGAAAACGGTTGTAAACAAACTTATTAACAATATAAAGCATTAGCGACACAATAATTGATAAATGCATACCGGATACGACCATAACATGCATTACGCCCGCGCCTTTTATATTGCCGTAAAAACTATCACTCAAATATGTACGGTCACCCGTTAAGAGCGCAAGCATTGTTGCCGCTTCATCTTCACCGTAAAACTTAAAAATTTCACTCTTTATAAATCTGCGAAAGCTGTCGACCTTTGTCAAAATATAATCATTATTATTTGTAAGTACAATATTTGACATATCAGCAAACAGATAAATATTTTCGGAATAAAAACTGCTAATAGTTACATCGCCTTCAAGTTTGCTCAAGGTCGCATTTGCTTTAAAGGACTGACCAACATTAATTTCAGGCCCTTTATAGGTAATTTGAAGTCTGTCGCCATTTTCCAAGATAGGACTGTCAATCACTTCAACCACGCACAGATAATTTTCAGGCCTGTTTTCCGATACTGTTACGGCAACAAACTCACCCGAAACGGTCATTTGGTCCATTTTATTCATACGGTCAATATCACTAAGGCAATTAGCCGAAGAAAGTATAACCGCTAAAAGCCACACCGTACAGAATATAAAAGTTCCGCCCTGTTTCTTATAATTTAACAAGAAGATAAAAATAATACACAAAGCGGAAAATATTATTGCTGTGAAAAACGAATGATAAATGAGAAGCACCGAAAACGATGCCATGATTGCCAAAAATAACATTGGTCTTTTCTTCAGAAAATCAAAAACTTCAATCACCTCATTTACAAATCGAAAAAATTATAGTATAATACATTAAACAGGGGGTATTAACTATGAAAAAATTAAACCCGGTTAAGCTTGCAATAACCGTAACAACGGCATTTTTAATAGTGCTTATTGCCTTTGCAGTAATGTTACCGTGGCTCGTTACATGGTATGTTCAATTAGCAGGTCGTCACGAAAGCCTTGCCACCACAATGATGGTGACTTGTTACCCTTGTGCACCCTTTACCGCAATTGTTTTATTAACCCTTCGCAAGCTTCTTAAAAATATTGACATAAAAAATTTTAACAAAGCCGAAAATTCAAAATTACTGAAATATATGTCAATCAGCTGCCTTATAATTGCAGTAATCACACTCATTGCGGGCAGATATTATTTACCGTTTTATATTATTGCCGCAACCTTTATGTTTTTGTCGCTGATTATTTACACTTTCAAGTCGGTTACAGATGAGCTTTTTACCGACAAATAATACCATAATTCGACAAATTTTTCAATATTATGAAAAAATCAAGTCTGCAGTGAAAACTGCAGACTTTTTTATTTTTTCTTATTATTAATAATTCCAAATTGTAAAAACAGCATTATACCGATGGTTGCTATGGCTGCAATCAAATTGAGTACCTGTTGCGCATAAACCGAAATGCCGAAAAACATATTGCCGTTTTTTTGAATGTATGTAACCATAAAACCCGCAACAAATGTTGACAGAAAACCCATAAGCCCCGAAAGCGACTGTGTAACCGCCAAGGAATCGGCGCGATTTTCGTGCGGTACATAATCAAAAATTAAATTAATCAACGCGCTGTTAATACCCGCGAGCGCTATACCATGCGTAATATAATGTAACGCAAAGGTAATACTGCCGTTTGATGGACGGGCAACCGCTACTGTGACAAAACCAAAAAAGGCAAATATAAAGCAAATGCGAAGCATTTTTGCGAATGAATTTTTATCGGCATAGCTACCCAAAGCGCGTGAAAAGAGCACCCGTACAACAGACTGCATTATAGAAAGCACCGAAATAAAAGTTAAGCTAAAGCCAAGTTCCTTAATCATATAAACCGAATTAAACGGCTCAGCAATACCCTTTGCAATATACCAAAACACAAACAACAGGGTAATTTTTTGAATATCTTTATTTTTAAAAGTTTCACCAATTTGCGAAAAAAGTTTTTTACTTTGCGCAGGGCCTGTCTCTTCTATTTCGCTTGTAAACATCATTGAAAGGGTATGACCAACCATTAATATGAAAACGGTTGCACCGCAGATGATAAACGCTGTTTTTATTTCGCCCTTTTCCTTAAAAAAGTCAACAACATTACCCATTAAAAAGGTAAAACCCATACCACCAAGAAGTGAAACAATTTCCTTATTGGCAGTAAAGCGACCGCGTATATCGTCATCTACAAGCGACATCATCCAGTTTATTTTTTTGGGGTGAGTGACATTGTAAACAAAATACGCCGCAATAATTGTAACAACAAAAACAACTCTTTTAACCACCGCGGAAAAATCAAAAAACGGTACCACATATAAAAATGCAAACAACAATTGATTGATAACACTAAAAATTACCACAAACCGCTTCATTTTGCGACGACGGATAAACATTGAACCAAGCTGGAACAAGCCGCCAAGCGATATTACCGAAGACAGAATACCTGTAAGACTGTCAGAAAAGCCAAGTTGTGTTGTAAGGGTCGCAAGATATGACCCCGCAACCAAAATAGAAATAAAATACTCTAAAGTGGCTTCAATAATATACAAAATCTGGTTTTTATTATACTTTGCCTTTTGCATTAACTCACCTTCTAAGGGTTAAGGTTTAAATTTTATCCCTATTATAGCACCGAAGATTTCAATTGCAATAGATTTGACAAAAAATCACAAAATTTGCACAAATTTTAAAAATAAAAGCACTGTAAAAACAGTGCTTTGGCACCCCCTACGCGAATCGAACGCATAACTAACCCTTAGGAGGGGTTTATTATATCCATTTAACTAAGGAGGCAAATATTAAATTCCAACACATTATATCATTAAGACTTTAGTTTGTCAATTTATAATCCGTGCCGAAGGCACACCGTTTTTTATTTATTCTTTATTATTTATTCTTTAAAAAAGCACCCAAACGGGTGCTTTTAAAATTCTATATCTTCAATATTTGCAACTATGCCATAATCGGCGTAATCAAAAATTGGAGCATCTTTATCGGGGTTAATGGCGATAACCGTATTCGACCGCTGCATACCGACAATATGATGCACCGCGCCCGAAATGCCAACCGCAATATAAACCGCGGGGGCAACAGTTTTGCCCGTAAGACCAACCTGTAAATCATACGGAAGATAATCATTATCCACCATTTTACGAGTAGCAGTTATATCACCACCGATTTTTTGAGCAAAGGCTTTAACTTTTTCAAGATTTTCTTTTGCCCCAAAACCGACACCAACCAAAATATCCGCCGTATCCTTTTGTGTAGTACGAACAGTAGCCATTGCAGGAGTGGTAATGCTCTTAATTTTAGCCACTACGCTTCCCGCCAAGGCAGGGCGCACCATATAAAGGATTTCGCCATCGGTCTGAAGCGATGTGCAATCAGCGCAAAGTCCCAAATTAAGCATTGCCGCAACCTGCGCCGATGCCTGTTTTGAATAACTATCAGAACCCCAGATAACCGCATTGGGTTTTTCGTTTTTTATAATTTCGCAAATTTTATTAGGGGTCGTAAGCGGAATAACCTTAGGGCTATCACATACCGTTTTTGCGTATTCTATCGGTGCTTCGCCTATACATAAAACTTTTTCAAGTTTTCTATCGCTTTCTGTTTGAGATGCTTGTTCGGCGTTTTTCTTAACCGCCCCGGCAATAACGGTGGATAATTCGTCCGCTGTTATATATTTACATCTGCGTCTGCCTGATGAATTTTCCTTAGTTTCAAGCACACGAGTTGGCGAACCTGTAAGACCGCATCGGCTCACATCTGCACCAATATCTTCCGCAGTCCAAACTTCAACTTCACCCATTTTTGAGCGAATTGAAGGTAAACGCAAATTATTAATGCGTTCTATAGTTAAAAGCGCGGGGGCATTCACTTCGGTTTCACCCATATCACGCGTGTTGCAGATAATTTTCGCTTCATCTACCGACAAAATACCCATAATATTTGTGGCAAGTCCCATATTGGCATAAACCGAAAGCATTGGCCCTGTTTGAGCAGTGTCACCAATTAAAGTTTGGCGACCGCAAAACACATAATCGGGCGCAATCTTTTTAATTGCTAACGACAAAGCATAAGCAGTTGCAAGGGTATCTGCCCCTGCAAACGCCTTATCCGAAAGCAAAATTGCCTTTTTAGCGCCCAAACGGGTCAAAGAAAGCAAAAAATCTTTAACCGAAGCGGGCCCCATACTTAAAAGGGTTATTTCACCGCCAATTTTAAGCGCTTCTTCATAAGCACACGCATCGAAAGGATTAATTTCACCATCAAGACCCTGACGAACGCAAACTACAATTTTCATAAATTAATTTCCTTCAAAAATTTTTCCGCCTGCCATGACCTGTTTTACATTAAGATTTTTATCAACCAAAACAAGGTCTGCATCTTTTCCGACTGCAATACTGCCCTTTTTGTTGTCAGCACCCATTCGTTTTGCGGGGGTAAGAGATAACATAACCGATGCAGTTGGTAAATCAATACCAAAATCATTGCAAAGCACCCTTAGACAGCGGTCCATTGTGGCAATGCTTCCCGCAAAGGAAACTTTATCGGCAAGTTTGGCAACACCACTATCCACAATAACTTCACTACCATTTTTAAGACTGCCAAGCTTACCGCTTTGCATATCGGTACCTGCAATTCGCATACCGTCGGTTATAACCGAAAGTTTATCTTTGCCCTTAATTTTAAGAGTAAGCATAAAGGTTTCTTTGGGAATATGGCAACCGTCGCCGATAAGTTCAACCGTAACATTATCATCTAGATATGTTGCTTCAACCACACCTGCATAAACCGTTTGTTCGCGTTTGCGGTGCAGACTTGTAGCATTATAAAAATGGGTCACATGATTAAAGCCATTTTCAAAACCCTTTAGAGTTTCTGGCGCAGTTGCATCGGTATGGGCAACCGCACAAACTATACCGCATTCACGCATTTTATTGGCAAATTCATACGCACCGGGAAGTTCGGGAGAAGCGTCCCAACGGGCAATACTACCCTTTGAAACCGCTAAAAGTTTTTCAACTTCATCCATATCGGGAAGCCTTAAAACATCTGCCTTTTGAGCACCGCGGCTTAACTGAGTAGCACCAAAAAAGTATGGCCCTTCAAGGTGGGCACCATCGGTTAAATCGGCATAATCGCTGTTTGCCTTAAAATCGTTATAAGCATTTAAAAAGTCACACAAATCTTCGAAGCTTGCCGCTACCGCGGTTGGATAAAGCAAGGTTGTGCCGTGTTTTAAGTGCGCTTTTACTGCAGTTTCAAAAGCATCAACAGTTGCATCCATAAAGTCAGCGCCACCACCGCCGTGAACATGCAAATCGACAAAGCCGGCCAAGAGATAATCCCCGTCGGCATCAATAATTTCCATATTATCGGTAATTTCGCCCTTATAATCGATATCGGCAATTTTACCGTTTTTTATTAAAATATCAGATACGCGCACGCCGTCGCAAAAAACGACGGCGGCATTTTTAATTAAAGTATTCATTATTTATTGTAAACACGAATTTCAGAGACAGGACATTTTGTAGCAACTGCAGCGGCATACAAAAGTGCGTCAGGATGGTTTTGGAAAAGTGAGCAAGGAACTGATGCAGTAACAGGACCATGTAAAACCTTACGGAGTGCTGCGGCATTCCAGTCTCTGGGCATACACATACGAACCTTTTTAGCCAAGAACATTTCCTTCATGCCAACAGTAATGCAGTTTTCGGGGATTGCTTCAATATTAGCGCCACAGTTCATAAACGCGTTAATTGTACGGGTTTCGCGCGCAATTTTAAGTGTGCGGGTAGGACGGTTAGCAAATTCTTCAGGGGTAACATTTTCCCAAGCTTCGGGCGGTTCGTTAAATGCATAGTGACCGTTAATACCAACACCGCCGAACACCATATCTAATTTACCGTATTTTTCGATTATTTCCATAATCTTACCGGGATTTTCGGGGTCGGGGAAAATACGATTTTCGGGCAAAACATTAAGCTCGTCATCAACCTTTGAATAGAAGGTTCTGTCCATACCACCGCGGAAAGAAAGCGGATGGTTATAATCAATATACTTGCCGTTTTCGTCAAGATATTCATCCATATTCATAAAAACGCAGTTTTTAAGCGAAATGCGGTATTTATTTACAAGCTCAGCCAAACGGGCATAAGGACCGATAGGACCGTAAGGTACAACCATAACGGTTGGTTCACCCTTGCGGTTATTTTCCGCAATAACTTCGAGCACTTCAATAGCCACTTTCCAGTACATGTCAACTTCATGGTCGCACACATTAAGCTTAATGTTACTGCCTTCGCCTAATTTTTCAGGGGGAATTAAATTGATGTCCATTTTCATTTACTCCTTTATCGGTTTTGATATATCGGCGCTAATGCGTCGTGAATTTTTTTATAGGTTTCAAATACCTTGCGGTATTTTGGGGTGTTTTCTAAATTCGGGTAGGTTATATCAACCGCTTTTACGCATTTTTCCACCGCATCAGCAGGGTCTTTAAATACGCCAATAGCAATACCTGCAAGCATTGCCGAACCGAAAGAAGAATCACTGCTTTTTACGGTTTTAAGGGCGATACCAAGCGCATCAGCAATCATCTGACGCCAAAGCTTACCCTTTGTGCCACCGCCTATTGCAGTTGCAACCGTATTATACGGTATACCCAGTGAATCAAGATATAACTTACTGTCTAAAAGTGAATATGCAACACCTTCAAGCACCGCGCGGGTGAAATGCGCCTTTGTGTGGGTTGCACGAACACCTGTAAAACTGCCGCAAAGCATAGGGTCGGCATAAGGTGTCAATTCACCATTTAAATATGGGTGGAAAATAAGACCGTCGCAACCGATAGCAATTTCATTTGCCCCACTATCAAGTTCTTTATATTCGCCGCCAAAGGTGTCACGATACCAACGGTAAGATGCCGCACATGATTTTGTCGCGGTACCCGGATACCAAAGCCCGTTTGCAATATGCGAATAATTAACAAGATGTCTGTCAGGGTAGGGCTTATCGGTTATAACACAAATTCTGCCCGCAGTAGCAAGCTTTACGGTCACATCACCCTTTTTAACCGCACCGGACGCAAAAACTTCCATTACTGTGTCGGTAGTGCCGCAAATAACGGGTGTACCAACCGCAAGACCTGTTGTTTTTGCTGCCGCATCGGTTACCGCACCTATAATTTCCGTAGGTTTTTTAAGGGGTGGCAACATTTTAGTTGTAATACCCGCTTTTTCGCAAAGGTCACTATCCCAACAACCATTTACACAGTCGTATAGCATACTGCCCTGCGCTTCGATATAATCAGTGCAGTAGACAGCGGTAAGAAAATAACGAACATAGTCCTTTTCAAAGAAAATATATCTTGTTTTCTCGAAAATTTCAGGCTTATTGTTTTTAAGCCATATAAGTTGCGGCAAGGTCCAGATAGTGTCGGGTTTATGAAATGTCTTTTTAAAGATTTCTTCCCCTTCGCTTTCTCTTAAAGCATCTGCTTCTTTGCGTGAACGAGTATCTGTCCAATGCATTGCGTTATAAAGCGGTTCAAAATTTTCATCGCATACAAGTGATGTATGTGTAGCAGAATCAAGCGCAATTGCCGCTATTTCACCCGCATTTATACCGCCCTTTTGGATAATTGCTTTGCTATTCTCACAAAGGGCATCTATCCAGTCCTTCGGGTCTTGTTCGCACGCACCGTTTTCGGGATAAAGGGTTGGATATTCAACTGTATTTTCGGCAATTATATTGCCCAATTCATCAATCAAGGTGGCTTTGGAAGCACCGCCACCAAAGTCGATGCCTAAAAGATATTTCATATTTTATCTTTCCTTTATCTGTGTGCTATCCAATCATGTTCGGGGTCATTACTGCGGTTAAAGCCTTGGTAATCACCTGCCATAAGCCACAAGAAATAGCTCTTATAACCCGGTGTGGAAACGGTGGTATGATAACCGTAAGGGAATTCAACCAATTCATCATTCTTAACACGATATGCTTCATCAATTTCACCGTCTGCGGTGTAAAGACACTGAACCGCAAAGCCCTGTTCGGGTTCAAAAAGGAAATAATAAATTTCTTCTGCTATACATTCGTTAGGCATATCATCAACATCGTGCTTATGGGGTGGGAAACCTGCCCAGTTGCCTTCAGTGCAATATGCTTCACCGATTGTAAGCACCTTTGCATTAGAGTTGCCGTCAATAATAAAACTGGTTTCTCTTTGGAAAGGAACTTCACCTAAAAGTTTTAATACAACACGGTCTTCACGAAGAACTTGGGGTTCAGTTTTTTCTTTAACAGGAGTTGCGCAAACTGCAATCTTAATATCATCAAGAGCTGTAATTTCGCAAGTTGTTTCAATAGGCATATAAAAACTTTCCGCCTTGCGGTTTTCGAAAACAGTCATACGGTTGCCGACATTTTCCCACTTCATATCGCCTGTAACAACATCACAGTGACCTTGAAGCATAATAAAAGCGGTTTCTTTATCTTTGGTATCAAATGTAAGGCTTTCGCCTGCCGAGAGTTCAATAATGCCAAATTCCAATTTATTAAGCGAACATTCGCCGATTTTACAAATTGGTGTGTAACCCTTTGCGGGTTTATATGCTTTTTTAAAGTTCATAACCGTTCTCCTTTAAATAGTTCTTGGTGGTTTCAAAATTCGGAACGCTTTCGCGTGCGCCGACGCCTGTACATTTAAGGCCTGAAACCGCACTACTGAAATGACAGCATTTAAGATAATCATATCCCTTGCACACCGCTGCCGCAAACGCACCGTGAAATACATCGCCCGAGCCATTTGAGTCAACAACAACTGCAGGATAAATGGGATATTCAATTATTTTTTCGCCGTCGTATATAATACCACCCTTTTTGCCCTGTGTGATAACAACAACTTCGGGTGAATAGGTATCATATAATTTTTTAGCAGCTTCTTCAGCGGTTTTACAACCTGTATGACCTAGCGAAAATTCTTCCGACGGAATCATAATATCAGTAAGTGCCAATAACTTTTCAACACCATCATAAAGACCGCCACAATCATAAAGCACCTTTGTGCCATTATCTCTTGCAATTTTAGCGGCTTCAACCGCGGCTGCCATTTCGTTACCATCAACCATTAATATTTCTGCATTAATTATAGCTTCTTTTTGTGCATTGTTCAATACCAAAGGTGGTAAATCGCCCTTATCAAACACGCAGGTGCGGGTGGCCGTATCTGCACAGAGCCACAACACAGATGTAAACGAGCGGTAGCCCGCTTTAATTTCAATATTATCGGTATTAACACCGTATTTCTTAAAGTCTTTAGTTAAAAATGCGCCGCCGTTATCATCTGCCAAAACACCAATATATGCGGTGTCTTCGCCCAATTTTTGCGCTGCAACAAGACCTGTTGCAACCGGACCACCACCCGCAAGTTTACTGCCGGTAGCACGCATTTTTGTATCTTCTTTGGGATAAGTCGGAACATTGTAAAGGGTATCCATTACGCAGGCACCGATACCAACTATTTTAGACATAAATTAAATCTATCTCCTTAAATTCAGTTTGAAAGAAAATTGTGCAAAGCACCGCTTTGCAGTGAGTGGTGCCGTACAAAAGTACTGCCCCGAACAAAACGGTGCTGTGTGCAATTTTAATCAAACTTACGCTTTGTTATCTGCACCAACAAGTTTTATTCTGGTAATGCAGAATTCCTTTACCGCTTCAATCGGCTTCTTCATAAAGTTATCAATAGCGACGGCGCGGTCGGGCTTTTGAAGTTCATCAAGGCAAGTATCAAGAAAAGCATAGCAAATATCGGTAGCAAAGTTCATTTTGCGAATACCTGCCGCTACCGCTTTTTTAATTTCTTCATCGGGAACACCCGAGCCGCCGTGTAATACAAGAGCAGTATTATTGGTGGCTTCACGAATTGCTTTAATGCGCTCGATATCAAGCTTGGGTGGCTTACTGTAACGACCGTGTGCCGTACCGACAGCTACCGCAAGACAAGCAACGCCTGTTTCTTCAACGAAACGCTTAGCATCTTCAGGTGTGGTAAATTCATCCATTTCATCATCTTTGGTGGTGCCAACATGACCAAGTTCACCTTCAACCTGAACATCGGCAAAGCCGCAAACATCAACCACGCGCTTAGTCAAAGCAATATTTTCTTCAAAAGGAAGGGTTGAGCCGTCGAGCATAATACCCGTTGCACCATATCGAAGCGAACGAGTAGTTTCAAGCTCGCTCGGGCCGTGGTCAAGGTGGAAACAAACAGGAACACTTGCTCTTTTAGCTGCTGCAAGAATAACGGGAGACAAATAATAACCCGTTTCTTCCTTCATAAGTCGGGGGTAAACCTGCATAATTATAGGGGCTTTCATTTCTTCAGCCGCTTTTACAACACCCATTGCAGATTCCATATTATAAACATTAAATGCGGGGATGCAAAATCCGCCTTTTTCCGCCATATCAAGAACAGTCTTTAAGTTTACTAACATTTTAATACCCCTTAACCTAAAATAAGGTCTTCAATAGAAATAATCTTAACCTTGTCTTGTTCTACATTGTTAAGTGAAACATATTCGCCAACACAAGCAGTAACAATGGTGTCTGCACCGATAGATGTTGCATTAAAGATTCTTCTTTCGGCAACAAGTTTCATAACTTCGGGCTTATACTGAGCCATTAAAATGTTACCTGCCCAAACAGTTTCAGCGCGGTTTAAGAGCATTTCGCCAAGCACTGCGTAAGACATAATGATTTCGCGTGCTTCTTCGGTTTCTTCCAAATCGCGTGATAACTGATAAGGATCCTGAAAAACAACCGCTTTACCGCTGTTAACGGGTTCAAGTTTACCGTCACGCAAAAGAGTAGCAACGAAAGATGTAAATGTAACAACATTCGCCTTTGTTTCAATGCCATATTCTTTATAAAGTTGCTTAATTGCCTTTGCGTCGCTCGGGTCGTACACAACAACAGTATTGTAATTATCCAAAACCTTTGCGCAAGCTGCCATTTGGTCTTTGGTTTCGTTTGCAGCACCGATAAGGAAATCAAGCTGAGCACCTGTTGCGGGTTCATTTTCTAAAACTGCGAAATCTACACCTGCTTTTTCAAGAACTTGAATTGCTTTAAGTGCTTGTTTGCAAGCCATAAACTTAGCATCAACACCCAAAAGTAAAAGGATGTCCTTTTTAGCGGCGTGTGCTTTAATAGCAGTTGTAAGAGTTTCACAGGTTACGGTCTTGCCGTAAGCGTTGCCGGTTTCTAGGCAGTTATCAATTAAAACATTAATATATTCGGGGGTTTTGCCTTCTAAAGCTGCCTGTAAACGGGTTTCTTTTGTGAACATTACAGGGTCCCAACCGGTTACACAGTCGTGAACGCAAGCGCCACAGGTGCAGCATTCGTAGATATTATCCATGATTTCAGATAAATCGATTGCTTCGCGGTTTACAAGTGAAATGCCAAGTGCGCGAGCGCGAGCAGTATTTCTTTCCTGACCGGTAGCATTACCGATAGGACAAATATGGTGACACATCCAGCAAAAACGGCAGGAGTCAACATGTTGTTTGCATTTTTCTGACATTATCATAATTTTTTATCCCCCTTAAATTAAAGTCCCAACTTAAACGGATTCATAATACCGTTGGGGTCGAGTTGTTTCTTAATACCTTCAAATACCTGCATTGCAGGACCATACTGTTCTTTCATAAGACGGCCAAGCTTAATGCCGACGCCGTGGTGGTCGTTAACAACACCGCCGTGAGCTAGTGCGGTACGAACACCGCAAGTCCAAATTGCCTGATGCAAACGAGGTGCTGCAACAGGGTCTTGCGGGACATTGTCGCCGTCAACAATAAAGCGGTCGTAAACCATTGCACCCCATTCGTACCAATGTGTGAAGTGCGCGATAAATTTAGCTTGTGGGAAGTTGGTTTCGATCGCTTCCTTCATTGCCCAGTAAATTTCTTCAATCTTGCCGTAAGGTGCGATTGTGTCCATTGTACCGAACATCTGCGGAATATCCATCATATGACCGGGATAGAAGAAGGTAATCTTTTCTTTCCACCATTTTTCACCGTATTCCGATCCTAGGTCTTCAGCGCCGTATTTTGCGAAGGTTTCAAGAAGAATTTTTTCTTCTACTTCAACCATTTCTTTAACACCTTCATAAGCGATGTTCATAAATGCGCCCTTGCGTTCAACACCAACAATTTTCTTAATAAGAGAAGCGGTTTCGGCTTCGTCATAAAGACGCATAACAGACGGTTTGAATTTTTGTAAAAGTTCGCGACTTGCCTTGAAAGCGCCTGTCATATCCTGGAACAAGAAGCCACGGAAACGGCGTTCTTCAGGTTGGTCGAAAATACGAATTTGTGCTTTTGTGATAATACCTAAAGTACCTTCAGAACCGATGAAAATTTGGTTAAGGTCGGGACCTGCAGCGTGTTTAGGGGCAGAACAAGTTTCAATAATGTCACCGTTAGGAAGAACCACTTCCATTTTAAGTACCATATCATCGATTTTGCCGTATTTGGTAGAAACAACACCGATGCCGCGGTGAGCCAAGAAGCCGCCAACGGTTGAACAAGTGAGTGAAGAAGGATAATGCATTGTTGCCTTGCCAACTTCATTTGCTGCCCATTCAATATGCTTATAAATAGCACCTGTGCCACATTCTATGTACATACCTTCGGTGTTAACTTCGTAAATTTTGTTCATTCTCTTGGTATCAAGAAGAATACCGCCACAAACAGGGATAGCGCCACCTTGTGTACCGCCGCCTGCACCCCAAGTTGTAACAGGAAGTTTATAATAGTTAGCAATTTTTAAAACCTTTGAAACTTCGGTTGCATCCTTAGGGCAAACAACATACTGTGCTTCGGGCATACGCTGACCGCGGTCAGCCCACATACGGGATAACCAATAATAGTCAACACTGTGAGTAACCTTATCGATAGCGCGGGTAGAACAGTTTTCTACACCAACAGCATCTTCAAGTTCGGTCAAAATCATTGCAAATAAAAATTCGTTCATTTGGTAATTCATTTTGATTTTCTCCTTTAAATTGTTTTATCTACTTTAAGATTTGGGAAGTACTTACAGAATTCATTAATTTCTTTTCTGTAATCGCCTTCCATTTCAACAAAGTGGTGAATGTAGGGGCCGTCTATAAGTCGGTCTTCAACCTTTTGCAAATCTTCGAATTCGCCCCAAATATATGTGCCGTGTGTCTGTGGACCGGGGGTGGTGTGGCAAACAAGTGGCAAAATCATATAATCGCCGCTTTCTTGGTCGAGCCTTGCAACGGTATATGTGCCGTCCTTTGCCCTAAACCAAGAACGCTGATTAACAAGACGGGCAGTGCTGTCAATGCCGCTTTCGGCTTTTTGAGACAACGGGAACGGACCACAATGCCATAAAAGTTCAGCATTTTTGTTTTCGGGGTGGCGAACGGTAAATTCACCAAACAAGGGTTTACCCTTACCAAGAGTTGCCGATTTCAAAAGCACCATTGTTAAAGCGCAATGCATATCGCTTTCGCAAGAAATCATATAACCTAAATCGTTAAGAATGCCGTAAACTGTACAGGGTGCCAAGCCGTCAAACATAACGGGGGTAGCTGTCCAACATTCTGCCGAGATAACATCAAGGTTATATTCTTCAAATAATTTAATATACATTACAACCATTGTTGCCATGCCGTTTACATATTTGGGTGTTAGGTCATCAAGTGTATAATTTTTAAGTATGTAATCTTCATAATACTTAATTTCTTCGGGATATTTTTCAGCGGCTTGCTTCATTCGGTCTTGAATAATTGCAAAGTTAAGCGCAGTGATTTTAACACCGAACTTTTCCATTAATTCGCCTTCGTTCCAAATAACCGAAAAGAAAGGATACGGACGAGAGCCAACCTGACCAATGCGAAGACCTGTAAAGTTTTTAACCATGCAGGCAACACGCACAAAGCTTTCAAAGCCATCCTTAAACTCTTCACTTTCAACCCTGCAGCAAGGAAGATGTGAAAAAGGCAAATGATAACGCTGCATTTGGCGTGACACACCAAAAAGACCGCATTGCGAATCGGTCGGGCGCATACCGTCAACATAATACTCGTCATCAAGGGGCGCCCACAAAAGCGCGGGCTTGCCAAGTGCCTTAACAATATCAGCAGCGGCTTCTTCATTACCGAAGTTGCAGTTAATAATCATAACTGCATCAACCTTTTCATTTTTAAAGCGTTCAATCACTTCTTCAGCCGATTTATCATCAAAAACCAAATCTTCATGACCAATGCCCTTGTTATCCACAAAAGAAACATTTTCG
Organism: Acutalibacteraceae bacterium; assembly: GCA_045611605.1. Taxonomy (GTDB): domain Bacteria; phylum Bacillota; class Clostridia; order Oscillospirales; family Acutalibacteraceae; genus UBA737. The sequence goes on along the minus strand of JAZKXN010000014.1, from coordinate 31,303 downwards.
GTTTTAAAGTTTTCTTCAATATAATTTACAAACTTTTTACCGCGCTGTTCTGCAGAATACCAAGTAAGGAAAGTTCCGCGCGGACGGTCGGTTGTGTTGCGGCGCATTGCAACCAAACCGATTTTTACATTATAATCGAGCATAATTCGCCCTCCTTTTTGTTTACATTCACATTTTAACATAATACATTTTTATTTAAAATGTAAAAAAAGAAATAATTTTTGTAAAAAACGATACAAAAATATAAATTTGTGGTATAATACATATACCGTTATTATTAAGGGGGTTAGTTGAATGAAAATTATTTCATTTGAAAAACTTTATAATACCGAATTTTATATAACCCAGCCAATCGCCCACTCACAGTATTGGGCGCCAAGGGGAAATGTTTATTCCGCAATAGGAAAACCCAAAATCTCCCACACATTGCTTTGGTTTAAAAACTGCAGTGCCACCATTACATCAAAGGACGGCACAGTTTTAGAAGTGGCGCAAAACCAAATGACATATATGGCAAAGGGTCTTGAATACAGGGTTGATTTTCACGATACAAACTGCGACAAGGAAGACACCGTTGTGGTTCATTTTCAAATGACCGACCACCAAGGCGAAGATATTGCACCTATTTTAAAACCAATTATTTGTATAAAAAATGTTGACCCCGCACTTGCCGCAAATCTCGACTTGCTGTGTGAAGAATTTCGCAAAAATATTATTTGTATGCCCGAAGTTGTGTCAATAATTTATCAGTTAATGGCTACCGTTTGTCAAAAACAAAAAAGCCGAACCACAAAAAAGAAGTTTTCTTGTATCAGAAACGGCATTGATTTATTGGAACAAGACAGCGATTTATCCATTACCGAAATTGCAAAAGAATGTGGTGTAAGTGAATGTTATTTCCGTCGGCTTTTCCAAGAATACAGCGGTGAAAGCCCCATCAACTTCCGCCAAAAACACCGTATTGAAAAAGCCAAGCAACTACTTTTATCGGACGAGCATTATTCGGTAGGCGAAATTGCCGAAGAGCTCGGTTTTTCGGATATTTACCACTTTAGTAAAACCTTTAAAAAGTTTTGCGGAATATCACCAAATAAATTTGTACAGAATGAATTAGAAAAGATGAATTAATCAAAAAACGCACCCAAATGGGTGCGTTTTTCTATCTTCCAGCTTTAAGTTTAGCAAACAACTTTGTACTGCGGCATTTTACAAACGAAATCGCCTTACCTTCAAGTAAAGTTAAGGTTACATTATTCATTTTTATCGGTATAAGCATAATTTTCATATAACTTGAGCGTGGTTTTGCGGTTTTAAGTGACCATTTTACGCGGGGGTTAGAAAACATTTGCTTGATTTCTGCTCGCTTTTCTTTGGTTTTTAAAACACATTTGGGGTTGGTCAAATTTTCAACACAACCAATAAAACGCTCAATATAACGCCTTGCTAAAAATTCCTGTGAATCGGTGCTTTCAAGACCCCAATATTTATAAAGGTCTTCCATCCAGCCGTGTTCTTCTTCGCGCTTTTCATACATATTGGGGCGGTATGCGGCAGTTTCACTTTCGGCACGCTTGCGGATAAAGTGATAATACTGCTTATCGGTCACGGTTACGCGGTCGATATTTCGGATAACATCCAAATTAAAGGGAAAATCATCCCACAAGGTTTTACTGTAACGGATGTTATTTTCCATTATATAATCGGTACGGTAAAGCTTATTCCAAGGGGTGTAAAGCAAATTTTTATCAAAAAGGCTGTGCGCATTTTTGCGAAATTCATCTTTATTTTTAAAAACCACCGATTCCACAAGCAAATTATCGGTACGGTATTCGGTATCGGTATAATAGGTATCAATAAAGAAACCCGCAACCACCAACTGCGCATTGTCGCGTTCAGCAAGCTCATACATATCCTGAAGCATTGTGGGTTCTGCCCAGTCGTCAGAATCCATAAAATAAAAATACTTGCCCCTTGCCCGTTCTATAGCATAATTTCTCGCTGCGGGTGCACCGCCGTTTTCGGTGTGGAACACTGTTATACGGCTGTCATTTTTAGCGTATTCGTCACAAATTTCACCGCTTTTGTCGGGCGTGCCGTCATCAACGATTAAAAATTCCCAATCGGTAAAGGTTTGCGCCTGAATGCTTTCAATCGCCTTGCCGACATATTCTTCAACCTTATAAACAGGCATTATTATGCTGATTTTAACATCATTCATACTAAAACTCCTTATCACACAATGCCAATGCGGATGCGATAACCTTGTCCATATCGTAATACTTATATTCTGCCAATCTTCCGCCGAAAATCATATTACTTTCTTTTTCGGCTTCTGCCTTATATTTTAAGAAAAGCGCATTATTTTTATCGTCATTTACGGGGTAATATTGCTCCATTCCCGACTGCCAGTCTGCGGGATATTCGCGCGTAATAACCGTTTTATCAGAAAGCGAATTTTCAAAATGCTTGTGCTCGATTATTCTGGTATACGGCACTTCCCTTTCGGTGTAGTTAACCACCGCAACACCCTGATAATCCGCCTTATTTAAAACTTCAGTTTCAAACCTTAAACTGCGATAGTCAAGTTTGCCGAATTTATAATTGTAAAGACTGTCAAGCGTACCTGTATAAAGCACCTTTTCACCCATTTGGTTATATTTTTCACGGTCAGCGTTATAATCGGTATTGAGCATTACATCACACCCGTCAAAAAGGCGGTTGATTAAAACATTATACCCACCAATTGGAATACCTTGGTATAAATCGTTAAAATAATTGTTATCATAGATGTAACGGACCGGCAAACGCTTAATTATAAATGCAGGTAAATCTTTACAGTCGCGCCCCCACTGTTTTTCGGTATAACCTTTTATGAGTTTTTCATAAATATCTCGCCCAACAAGACTTATTGCCTGCTGCTCAAGATTCTGTGGTTCGCCCTTAATTTCTTTTTGCTGCTCTTCAATAATTGCCCTTGCTTCGTCTGCAGTGGTTATACCCCACATTTGGCTGAAGGTGTTCATATTAAACGGCAGGTTATAAAGCTCGCCTTTGTAATTTGCAATGGGCGAATTTATAAAATCGTTAAATTCACAAATCGAATTCACAAAACCCCATACACGCTCATCACTTGTATGGAAAATGTGCGCGCCGTATTTGTGCACATTAATATTCTCGATATTTTCACAATAAATGTTGCCGCCAAGATGATTTCGTTTTTCAATAACAAGACATTTTTTACCCGATTTTTTAGCATGATAGGCAAAAACGGCAGAAAACAGACCACCGCCAACCAGTATATAATCATACTTTTTCACGAAATCACTCCTTTTGCACTAATAAAAATATTATACCATGTTTTCGTAAAAATTTCCACATAAATAAATTTTTAAAATTAATAAAACTTTTTGTTGACAAGCGGTAATGTCTTTGATATAATAATATGGCGCTGTGAAGAGCAGTTAATATTTGCGAGTGTGCTGGAATAGGCAGACAGGCACGTTTGAGGGGCGTGTGTCAACCGACGTATGGGTTCAAGTCCCATCACTCGCACCAAAATCTCAAAGCAGACCTTTAGGTTTGGTTTGGGATTTTTTATTTGTAAAATTGTGATGGGACTTGAAGCCTAAGAGGGCTGCGAGTGTCAAGAAAAACAGTCCGGTGGACTGTTTTTTAACGAGCAGGTGCGCAGGCGGGTACCGAATGCAAGCATTGGGTCGCCAAGCAGTGCAAATTTGCGAAGCAAAGTTGCGTCCCATCACTCGCACCAAAATCTCAAAGCAGACCTTTAGGTTTGGTTTGGGATTTTTAATTTTAACACAAGCGGTGTATATTATGGTACATTATATGAATTTAAAAAAGCAACCGTTTGAGATGATAAAAAGCGGGCATAAAACAATCGAACTCAGGCTTTTCGACGAAAAGCGTTCACTCCTTGAAACTAATGATGAAATTGTTTTTAACTTTAACGACGAAACCCTGACTGTAAAGGTTTTGGCGCTTCACCGCTTTGAAAATTTTGATGCACTTTATCAGTCGCTTGACCTTTTAAAATGCGGTTATTTACCCGAAGAACTAAAAACCGCAAAAGCCGACGATATGAACATATACTACCCACCCGAAAAACAGCAAAAATACGGTGTGGTGGGCATTGAAATTGAATTGATTTAATAAAAATCCGCGGTTTTACCGCGGATTTTTTCTATTCAAGTTCAGTAATATTATCATTCGATTTAATTATAACATTTTCGGGGTAGACACCGCAAAGTGAATTGAGCGGGTACACGCGCGAGCCTTTACCGATGACTGTACCCGAATTTAAAACACAGCTACACCCCACATCAACACCATCACCTAAAATTGCCCCCAACTTACGAAGTCCTGTTATATAATTTGGCTCATAGCGTACAACAACATCTAAACCATCCTTATTGTAATCCGAACATATTGTTCCGGCGTCCAAATGCACCTTTGCGCCCAACACCGAATAACCAACATAATTATAATGCGGTAACTGAACACCGTCACACAAAATGCAATTTTTAAGTTCGGTAGAATTGCCGATAACACAATTTTCACCGATAATTGTGTTACCGCTCAAATATGCGCCGGGTCTAATTTCGGTATTAGCGCCGATAACCGCAGGACCTTTTATTACCGCCAATGGACTTATTCTAACATTTTCACCCATTAGTACATCGTCATCCATAAAGAAATATCCGTTTATCCTGTTATCAAATAGCGTTTGAATATATTCACCAATTTTAGGAATCATTTCCCAAGGATACAAACACTCTTCAAATAATGGCTTTAAATATTTGTTTTTAGTTTTAAATAATTCCTTTGTTTTAATACATTTTTTCATTTTTACATCCCCACATCATTAGTTTTTTACCCGAAATAAAAAAGTGCGCCAACCGAAGTCAACGCACCGAAAACGCGGACCCGATTGTCGCCAAACAAACTAAAACAGATTGGAGATATAAATATCTAAGCCATACCATTTAATAAGACCCGCGGTTTTACCGTATTCTAAAAATCAGTATGACCAAAAAAGGGTATACTTATGCTAAAATGACACAATATCCCTTCATCCGTATATTTAGTTTGTTTGGCAAATAAAGTTTAACATATATTATTTTTAATATCAAGTCAAATTTAGATACAAGCCAAAAAAGACTTATATTAAAACAAAAAAATTAAATTTCGGTCTTTTAAAATTTAAAACGCACCCTAAACGGGTGCGTTTTGGTTATCCGCAAAAGCGGGTGGTTATTTGTTTGCGGCAATCTTTTGGGGAATATTCCCATTCGCTTATCACATCGTCGGTATTGTAATATTTGATTTTGGGAATATAATTAGATTCAAAACTGTCAATGATTATAAGTTTTATCTTCATTTTATCCTTTAAAATGCTTTTAATGAACACGCTTGCCTGTTGACCGACACGCACACCGTCACGCGGTTCGGCAAGCCCTGCAAGATTTGGAGTAATCTCAACAAAAATACCGTAATCTTCAACACTTCTGACAACACCTGTCACCGTTTGCCCTGCAGAAAATTCACGCGCGTTTTCTTCCCAAGTGCCCAAAAGTTCCTTGTGGGAAAGAGTAATCTTGCCGTCATCGGCAACGCTTTTTATAACCGCTTTTATATTGTCGCCAACCTGAAAACGGTCTTTGGGGTGGGAAATTCGCGAAACCGAAATTGCATCAATCGGCAAAAGTGCAATATTGCCGCAACCGATATCACAAAATGCACCGAAAGATTCAAGATGTGTTACAACGGCATTAACAACACAACCGGTTTTGTATTCGCTTTCGATATAATTTTTGCAAAGCATTTGCGCCTTTTTGCGTGATAGCACAGCGTATAGTTCGCCCTTGCTATCACTTTTTATTTCGTTTATAACGAAACAGACAGGTTTGCCCACACGAGAAATAAGGGCAATATCACGGGTGGCACCGCTTTCAATACCAATTGCCCCTTCATTGCGGGGAATTATACCGCGCATACACCCCAGATTTACTATTAAATTATGGTCGGTATCGCACATAAGCACCGACGCTTCAAGCACCATTCCCCTTACCTGCGCATCTAAAAGCGCCGCGGGAGATAGCATTTGCCTTTTATTTTCCTGTGTGTTATAAAGTTTGCCTTCGGGGTAAAATCCGTTCATTTAACTGTCACCTTTCTTTTTTATCTCAGTTAATACGATTATATTCTCCGTTTTGTAAAAAAATGATAGAAAAATGACAGGTTTAAAAATATTTTTAAAAATACAAACAGAGTTTATCCGCCAGAGAAAACTATTTATCGGCGAAAATGTTAAAAACCGACGCGTACATTTTTTTCTTTTCCTTAGATGAATTTCTATACATCGTTATTATATGACCTTCGCGGTCATTTAGCATATAACACTCATCCGGGACAATTACATACGGTTTGATTGCATCTATATCATCATAAAAAAACTTTCTCACATCAACCTTAAAAAAATCAGCAAGCATTAGTAATTCTTCGCCCGTAAATTTTCCCATACGCTCTTTTTTCGAATAACTATCAACTTTCATATTAAGCGCCTTTGCAATATCTGACTGCTTATATTTGTGTTCTTTTCTAATCTTCCTTACCCGTTGATTTATTTTATTCATGTAATCACCTGCTCGATTATTTTTATGTTATAAATTATAACATATATTTATAACATAAGTCAAGCCATAATAATGGTGGGGTGAGCGTTGTGAAACAAAAACTAATAATTAATAAGAAATCTCTAAAAGGCGAAGATGGCTACAAAACTTTTTCAATAAGAATTAAAGATGAAACTGTAGAAAATCTTGACCAATTATCACAAAAAACAAACCGTTCAAGAAATGAACTTATAAACATTCTTTTGGATTATGCAATTAAGAATTCTGAAGTCAAATAATAATTGAGATTTGACAGTTTCTGATTTGCTGAATTCTTAAAATTCAACAGAGCGATAAACAATAATTTGAATACGAATTAAAAAATGGTAGAACGATTTGTTCTACCATTTCTTAATTATTCGCAAATAAATGTAACTGTGCCCGAAATCAAGCCATCGGCTGATGCGGTAATCGTTGCTTCGCCACTTTTATCAGAACGGATAACTGCAACCACCATACCCGACATCGCTTTTTTGTCATTACGCAAAAATGTTTCGGTTTCGCGTTGGTCACCTGCATCGGTTGTATAAACTTCGGCACCATTAGCAGTAAAGGTAACACGATTGTCAGCGTTGGGGCAAATATTACCGTCTTTATCCACAATTTCGGCAGTGATATAGTTTAAATCTTCACCGTTTGCGGTAATTTTTTCACTATAAGAAGAAAGTTTTATTGCATACGGTTCGCCCGCGGTTTTAACGGTTTTGCGCATTGCTTCTTTTCCATCTTTATAAGCAATCGCAGTAATTTCACCCGGCTGATAAACCACATCATTCCAAATAAGGCGGAAGCGCTCAACCTGATTTTGCCATTCTTCTTTTTGGTCTTTAAATTCGGTTTTCTTTTCGGCAAAGGTGCGTTTTCCTTGTGATTTTCCGTTTACAAAAAGTTCAACTTCATCAAAGTTGGTGTAAATATGCACAGGCACATTTTCACCAATTTTATTTTCCCAGTTCCAATGCGGGAAAATATGAAGGGTTGGAATATCGGTCCACACACTGCGGTACAGATAATAACGGTTTTTAGGAAGACCCGCAAGGTCTACCACACCGAAATAACTGCTTCGTGACGGCCAATTAGTATAATATGGTGTAGGTTCACCAAGATAGTCAAAACCTGTCCAAATAAATTCACCCATAACCTGTGGGAAATCCTTTTGGGCGGCAATTTCACGCTCGGCATAATACGCCCAAGGCGGCGCCATTAAGCCATAATCTGAAATAGCCAAATCTTCCCATCTTCTGTCGGCAATAGTAATTTCTGCAGGGAAATGATAAATGCCACGGCTTGAAATGCAAGAAGCGGTTTCGCTGCCGAGAAGTGTTTTTTCGGAATATTTTTCCAAATTACAACCATAGGTGTGTGGCTTATAGTTAAGACCGACAATATCGGTATAAAATGCCATATGCTTTGTATAGCAAGCAGGATAGTGCGAAAGTCCGTTTGTAACAGGGCGTGTTGGGTCGGTGGCTTTCACAAGGTCATATAAATTCCTTGCTTCACGCCAACCGTTATCATCAATTTGTTCGCGCACTTCGTTACCGAGTGACCACATAATAACACTTGGGTGGTTACGGTCACGCTTAATAATATCAATTACATCTTGCTTTGCAAATTGGTCATAGGTTTGAGCGTAGCCGTTTTTAACTTTTGGCAAACGCCATTCGTCAAAGAATTCGTCCATTACGAGAATACCCATTTCGTCGCAAAGTTCTAAAACTTCGGGTGACGGAGGATTATGACTTGTACGCCAAGCATTAACACCCATACCCTTCATAATTTCAATTTGGCGCTTAATGGCAGACTTATTAACTGCCGCACCGATAGCGCCCAAATCGTGGTGCATACAAACACCGTTCATTTTAAGATAGCGACCGTTAAGGAAAAAGCCCTGTTTTGTAAATTCGCAAATACGGATACCAAATTTTACAGTCTCGCTGTATCCGTTTTCAAGTGTGATTTCGGCGGTGTAAAGATTTGGTGAATCAACATCCCATAAAATGGGGTTGTCAATTTGTAAAAGTGCCGCGTTATCTTTGGTTTCACACAAAAATACCTGTCCATCGGGGGCGGTTATTTTAGCGGTAAAGCCGTTTGTATTTTTAAGTTCGGCAGAAATATCTAAAACCGCCATGCCCTTATCGGCATAAGTTTGTCTTACCCAAATACCATTATAGGCTATATGCTTTTCGGGCTTAGAAACAAGGCGGACATTGCGGTAAATACCTGCGCCCGAATACCAACGGCCACTGTTTTCACGCACTTCCGCATAAACTGCAATCAAGTTTTCTTTATTAAAATCCACAAAGTCAGTAATATCAACTGAAAACGATTTATAACCAAAATGGTTTTGACCCGCAAGGCGTCCATTTATGTAAATACGGCTGTTCCACATAACGCCGTCAAATTCCAAAAACACCTTATCGGCTTTTTCAATTTTAATCCACTTGCGGTAAACGCCCGCGCCGACCATAGGCAGACCACCTGTCCAACCTGTGATTACCTGCGGTTTTGTCATACCGTCTTCGATAATTTGGTTAATTGTAGCATCATTATCGGCAGAAAAATCGCCTTCAATTCCCCAGTCGTGCGGAATTCTTACCACTCGCCAGTCACCATCGTCAAAGTCGGTCGAAAAAACAGATTCATCTATTGTATCAAGCGGGAACTTTTTAAATTTAAAATCAGTCTTAAGATACATAACCCACACTCCTATTTAAAAAAACATATAGGTTTTGCCTTATATTAACACAAAACCTATATGCTTACAATATAAAAATTTGGCTTTTATTTTGCCTTGGTTTCGCAATAAATACAACGGTAAACACGATTTCCCTTATCAGTTAATTTAAAGATTTGCGGAAGTTCCTGTTCGGTTGTAGTAATGCATCTTGGGTTTCGGCACTTAATAACATTTTCAAGCTTTTCGGGAAGCTCAATCTGCTTTTTTTCTACAATGTTACCGTTTCTGATAATGTTCACAGTAACATCGGGGTCTACATAACCCAAAACATCGGTTTTAAGGTCAATAGCGGCATCAATTTTTATTATATCCTTTTTGCCCATTTTTTTGCTTGGAGCATTTTTAATGAGCGCAACCTGACAATCAAGGTCGTCAAGCTTTAAAAGTGAATAAATCTTCATACCAAGACCTGCAGTAATATGGTCAATAACTATGCCGTTTTTTATGGTATCAACAGTCATTTATTCCACCTCCAAAAGCATTAGAATAAGTGCCATTCTTACAAATTTACCGTTCAAAACCTGCTTGAAATAGCAAGCGCGGGGGTCATTATCAATTGCAATGCTGATTTCATTAACTCGGGGTAGCGGATGCATAATTGACAAATTGCTTTTTGCGGTTTCTAACTTTTCGGGCGTTAAAATATAACTGTCTTTTAAGCGAAGATATTCTTCTTCGTTAAAGAAACGCTCACGCTGAACGCGTGTCATATATAAAACATCAAGCTCAGCCATAACCGATTCCAAATCGGTAGTTTCGATAAAGTTTACATTGTCACCCTTTAAGGATTCACGAATGTATTCGGGTATTTTTAGTTCGTTGGGTGAAATAAAAATGAATTTCACATTATTATAACGGCGAAGCGCAGTTATAAGCGAATGAACTGTTCTGCCAAACTTTAAGTCACCGCAAAAACCAACGGTTAAATTATCAAAACTGCCCTTTTCACGCTTTATTGTAAGTAAGTCGGTAAGGGTTTGTGTAGGGTGGTTATGACCGCCGTCACCCGCATTGATAACGGGTATACTTGCGTTCATTGAAGCAACTAAGGGCGCGCCTTCCTTAGGGTGGCGCATTGCAATAATATCAGCATAGCAGGAAACCGTTTTTGCAGTATCCGCAACACTTTCACCCTTTGCCGATGATGAACTTTGTGCTTCGGAAAAGCCCAACACATTGCCGCCAAGCTCGTACATTGCCGCTTCAAAACTTAAGCGTGTACGGGTTGATGGTTCAAAAAACAAAGTGGCAAGTTTTTTCCCACGACATTTTTCAGCATATTTTGCAGGGTTTGCAATAATATCATTAGCCTTGTCTAAAAGCGCATCAATTTCACTGATGGATAACTCGGCAATATCAATTAAACTTCTCATTTTATTATTCCTTTGCGCCGTTAATGGCAAGATAGTTCTTAATTCTTTCTATGTTTTCAGCGTTCTTTGGGTCTTCGCTTAAGTATTCGATAATATCGTAAACATCAACAACCGAATATACAGGGAAACCGAATTCTTCACCAACTTCTGCCATTGCAGATTTTTCGGTTTTACCTTTTTCCTTGCGGTCAACCATTACGAAAACTGCGGCAACCTTGCTGTCCTTTAGTGAAGACAAAATTTCCATACTTTCGCGGATAGCGGTACCTGCGGTAATAACATCTTCAACAATAACAATGTCTTCACCTTGGGGTTTGTAACCTACAAACACACCGCCTTCGCCGTGGTCCTTTTCTTCCTTGCGGTTAAAGAAAAACGGAACATCTAAACCTTCCTTTGAAAGGGCACAAGCAACGGATACCGCAATCGGAATACCCTTATAAGCGGGGCCGTAAAGCACAGTCTTTTTATTGCCAATTTTTTCAAAATATGCCTTGGCGTAAAATTCGCCCAATTTTGAAATTTGGTCGCCTGTTTTAATATCGCCCGCATTGATAAAATAAGGGATTTTTCTGCCCGATTTAGCGGTAAAATCGCCAAACTTTAACACACCTGCGTTTTCTAAAAACTGAATAAACTCTCTTTTATAGCCTTCCATTTTTCTTCTCCTTTATATTAATTTAAAACTATCCAATAAATTCTGCACAGCAGCGTTCATAAGCTGCAACAGGGTCGGCTGCGGCAGTAATAGGTCTGCCCACAACGATATAGTCGCTACCGATTTCTTTTGCTGCGGCAGGTGTCATAACACGCTTTTGGTCGCCAACTTCACCGTCAGCAAAGCGAACACCGGGGGTAACGGTAACAAAACCGCTACCGCAACGCGCGTGAACCTTGCCTGCTTCTAACGGTGAGCAAACAACACCGTCTAGTCCTGCTTTTGCGGCATTTTCAGCATAATGCAAAACAACCTGGTCGATGGGTTCCTTAATTAAAAGGTCGTTTTCCATTGTTTCCTGGTCGGTCGAAGTTAACTGTGTAACCGCAATTAAAATAGGGCGAGTGCCGTCTTCCCTTGTTAAACCTTCAAGTGCGGCAGTCATCATATTGATTGTACCAGCGGCGTGAAGGTTTGTCATATCAACATCCAAGCCCGACAAAACCGCCATTGACTTTTTAACAGTGTTGGGGATATCGTGAAGCTTTAAGTCTAAAAAGATTTTGTGACCGCGCGCTTTAATTTCGCGCACAATTTGCGGACCTTCAGCATAGAAAAGTTCCATACCGATTTTAACAAAAGGCTTTTTACCTGTAAATTTATCTAAAAAACTAAAAACTTGTTCCTTACTTGAAAAGTCACAAGCAATAATAACATCCTTACCCATTAGTGTGCTCCCCCTATAATATCATTTAAATCCTTAATTCCATATTTTTCCATTGTTTTCGGTAACATATTTATGATGTCGCGACAAGCAAATGGGTTAACAAGATTTGCCGCGCCCACCTGCACTGCGGTAGCACCCGCAAGCATAAATTCGATAACATCTTCAGCAGTCATCACACCGCCCATACCGATTATCGGAATTTTTACCGCATCATAAACCTGATAAACCATTCTGACAGCTACGGGTTTAACTGCAGGACCTGAAAAACCACCCATTTTATTAGCTAAAACAGGCTTTTTGGTTTTAATATCAATTTTCATACCCAAAAGGGTGTTTATAAGGCTGATACCATCTGCGCCTTCGGCTTCGCAAGCCTTGGCAATTTCGGTAATGTCGGTAACATTGGGTGAAAGCTTAATAATAACCGGCTTGTCGGTAACCTTTTTAACCGCTTTGGTAACTGCCGCCGCATTTTGGGCGCTTGTACCAAAAGCCAAACCACCGCCGTGAACATTAGGGCAAGAAATATTAACTTCAAACCAACCAATTTGGTCTTCAGCGTTTAATTTTTCACAGGTGTAAACATAATCGTCAACCGAAAAACCGCTGACATTTGCCATAACTTTTTTGTTAAAGCATTCCTTTAGTTTTGGTAATTCGTTAGCGATAACCGCATCAACACCGGGGTTTTGAAGACCAACCGAATTAAGCATACCACTATCGACTTCCGCAATACGGGGTGTGGGGTTACCAAAACGGGCATCCCTAGTTGTGCCTTTAAAAGAAAATGTGCCAAGACGATTTATATCGTAAAGGTCGGCAAATTCATAACCAAAGCCGAAAGTACCGCTTGCAGGGATAATGGGGTTATCAAGCGTAATACCGCAAAGATTTACTTTTGTGTTTACCATATAATCTCCTCCCTGTAAAGTACGGGGCCATCTTTACAAATTCGTTTATTGCCGTATTTGGTTTTGCAGCTGCAGCCCATACAAGCACCGAAACCGCAACCCATTCTTTCTTCAAAGCTGAACTGACCGCTGGTTTTTGCAACCTTTTCGATTGCTTTAAACATTGGCATTGGTCCGCAGGTGAAGAAATAATCATAATCGTCTCCCATAGCATCGGTAACAAAGCCTTTAACCCCTGCGCTGCCGTCAACTGTAGTAATAATTACCTTTACGCCGAGCATTTCGAAAGCCTTATCATAAAAGATTTCGCTTTTTGTGTTAAAACCAAGAATTACGGTTGGGGTTTTACCCATTTTTAAAAGTTCTTTACACAGGTTGTACATTGGCGGAATACCCACACCGCCACCAATAAGAAGCGGTCTTTCACAAGGCACTTCGGGGTTAAAGCCGTTACCAAGGCCTGTGAGCAAATCAAGCGTTTCGCCCGCCTTCATTTTTGACATTTGTTCGGTGCCTTCGCCCACGACCTTATAAATTATGGTTATGGTTTTGTCGTTATAGTCGCACACCGAAATTGGGCGGCGCAAAAACTTGCCTTCAAGTTTAATGTTTACAAACTGACCGGGTGCAATAAGTGCGGAAGTGTCACCTTCAAGCACCATACTGTAAACCGTATCGGTCAGCGCATAGTTATAAAGAATTTTATAAATTCCTTGTTTTACCATAATAAATTCACCTTAAGCATCAATAGTAGAAATTGTAAGGGTTGTTTCTTCTAAAACATCTAAAAGAACACGCACAGTATCAAGCGCGGTAAAGATTGTTACATTGTTTTCGGTAGCGAATGAACGAATCTGGTGACCGTCGCTTTCCTGACCGCGAGAAGCAATATCGCTTGTGTTGATAACATAGGCAATATGACCCTGACGGATAGCATCACGGATTTCATCGGGGTCTTCATGGATTTTCTTTAACACGCGGGTGTTAATACCATTTTCTTTTAAGAACTTTGCCGTACCGCTTGTAGCTTCAATGTTAAAACCAAGATTATAAAAACGGCGAACAAGGGGCAATGCTTCTTCTTTGTCCTTATCGGCAATGGTAACAAATATTGTGCCATAGTTTTGCACCTTCATACCGCTTGCTTGCAATGCTTTTGAAAGGGCACGGTTAAGCTTATCGTCATAACCGATTGCTTCACCGGTTGACTTCATTTCAGGTGAAAGGTATGCATCGAGACCACGAATCTTATTGAATGAGAATACGGGAACTTTAACATACCAACGCTTCTTTTCTTCAGGATAAAGGTCAAAAATGCCCTGTTCTTTTAACGATTTGCCCAAAATAACTTCGGTTGCAATATCGGCAAGGCTGTAACCTGTTGCCTTTGAAAGGAATGGAACGGTACGAGAAGAACGGGGGTTAACTTCGATAATGTAAACATTTTCGTTTTCATCAACAATAAACTGAATGTTGTAAAGACCAACAATGCCAATACCGATACCCAACTTTTTAGCATACTGTAAAATTATGCCCTTTACCTTGTCAGAAATACTAAAGGTAGGATAAACGCTTATCGAGTCACCGCTGTGGATACCTGTTCTTTCAACAAGCTCCATAATACCGGGCACGAATACATCTACACCGTCGCAAATTGCGTCAATTTCAACTTCCTTACCCTGAATGTATTTGTCGACCAAAACGGGACGGTCTTCATCAATTTCAACCGCAGTTTTAAGGTATTTGCGAAGTTGGTTTTCATCTGCAACAATTTGCATTGCGCGACCACCCAAAACGAATGAAGGACGCACAAGAACAGGATAACCAATTTCAGCCGCGGCTTTTATACCGTCTTCAATTTTGGTAACCGCTTGTCCCTGCGGTTGGGGAATATTAAGTTCTTTAAGAATTTTTTCAAAGCTGTCGCGGTTTTCAGCGCGTTCAATTGCATCGCAATCGGTACCGATAATCTTAACACCGCGATCGCGAAGCGGCTCTGCAAGGTTAATAGCAGTCTGACCGCCTAACGACGCAATAACACCTTCGGGCTTCTCAAAATCAATAATATTCATAACATCTTCGGGTGTTAAGGGTTCAAAATAAAGCTTGTCGGCTGTGGTATAGTCGGTCGAAACAGTTTCGGGATTATTGTTGATAATGATTGCTTCATAACCCGAATTTTTAATGGTGGTAACTGCGTGAACGGTTGAATAGTCAAATTCAACACCTTGACCGATACGGATAGGACCTGCGCCAAGTACCACAATTTTCTTTTTATCGGTTAAGCGAGATGTGTTTTCGCCTGTATAAGAAGAATAGAAATAAGGAATATACGCACCTGTATGGCATGTGTCAACCATACGGAAAACGGGGAAAAGCTTATTTTCCTTTCTGAAATTATAAACTTGGAGCTCGCTGCATTCCCACATTCTTGCGACATATTTATCCGAAAAGCCCATTTTCTTAGCGGCTGTTAAAACTTCAAGATTATTTTTGTTTTGCTTTAAATTTTCTTCCATATCAATAATACGCTTTATAGCTTCAAGGAAGAAAGCGGTAATTTTTGTAATTTCGTGAATTTCCTGAACAGTTGCACCGCGGTAAATAAGTTCAGCAATTGCGAAAAGGTTATCGTCACGGAATTCGCTGATGTAAGCGCGAAGCTCGTCATCGGTCATATTGTCAAACTTGTGGTGATAAAGGTGATTGATTCCGATTTCGAGTGAACGGGTACCCTTTAAAAGACTTTCTTCTAAAGTTGAACCGATACCCATAACTTCGCCTGTTGCCTTCATCTGTGTGCCAAGCATATTTGAAGCGGTGGTAAACTTATCAAACGGGAAACGGGGTAACTTTGCAATTACATAATCAAGTTTAGGTTCAAACGATGCGTTTGTATTAGCGATTTTAATTTCATCTAATGTCATACCAACGGCAATTTTTGCAGTTACACGCGCAATGGGATAACCACTTGCCTTTGATGCCAAAGCAGATGAACGAGATACGCGGGGGTTAACTTCGATAAGATAATATTCGCTTGTGTCGGGGTGTTTTGCAAACTGAACATTACAACCACCTTCAATTTTAAGCTCGCGGATAATTTTAATCGCGCTGTCGTTAAGCATTTTTAGGTCGTGATCACTTAGTGTCATAATGGGGGCGACAACGATAGAGTCACCTGTGTGAACGCCAACGGGGTCAATATTTTCCATACCGCAGATAGTGATAGCCTTATCACTGCCATCGCGCATAACTTCAAATTCAATTTCCTTATAACCTTTAACGCTCTTTTCAATAAGAACTTGGTGAACAGGAGAAAGTTTAAAAGCATTCATACCTATTTCAATAAGTTCGGCTTCGTTATAAGCAAAACCGCCACCTGTACCGCCCAAGGTAAATGCGGGGCGCAAAACAACAGGGTAACCGATTTCTTCAGCTGCTTTTTTAGCTTCATCAAGACTGTAGGTGATTTGTGACGGGATAGTAGGTTCGCCAATAGATTCGCAAAGTTCTTTAAACATTTCACGGTCTTCGGCACGCTCGATACTTTCACTGCAGGTACCGAGTAATTCAACACCACATTCCTTTAAAATACCCTTTTCTTCAAGTTGCATTGCAAGGTTAAGACCTGTCTGACCGCCAATACCGGGAACGATTGCATCGGGGCGTTCGAAACGGATAACCTTTGCCATAAATTCAAGAGTCAAAGGTTCCATATAAACCTTATCGGCAATTGTGGTATCGGTCATAATAGTTGCAGGGTTAGAGTTGCAAAGTATAACTTCATAACCTTCTTCCTTAAGTGCTAAACAAGCCTGAGTGCCTGCGTAGTCAAATTCTGCAGCCTGACCAATAACGATAGGACCCGAACCAATGATTAAAATTTTCTTTAAGTCTTTTCTTTTTGCCATTTTTCTTTCTCCCTACTAATCTTTAACATAAACCACTTTACCGTTTGATTCGGTAAATACACATTCACCTGACAACTTCATTCCGTCAAACGGGGTGGCTTTACCCATTGACAAAAATTCTGCTGTGTTAACTGTTATTTCTTTATCCAAATCCCACACGGTTATACCGCTGTCAGGAATTCCGAAGCGTTCGCGGGGATTAGTTGCCATAATTTCAACAAGTTTTTCCAAAGTAATTATGCCCGTTTTTACAAGGTGGGTATACATTACAGGGAAAGCTGTTTCTATACCAACCACACCAAAAGCACTTTTGCTGAGACCTTTCGACTTTTCTTCGGCACTGTGGGGTGCGTGGTCGGTAGCTATCATATCAATTGTGCCGTCCTTTATACCTTCTATCAAAGCTAAACGGTCGGCTTCGCTTCTGATAGGCGGATTCATTTTAAACCGTCCGTCTTCCTTTAAATCCATATCGTTAAACACAAGGTAATGCGGTGCAGTTTCACAGGTGACATCAACCCCGTCTGCCTTTGCTTTTCGAATTAAGTCCACGCTTTCTTTGGTTGAAATGTGGCAAACATGATATTTGCAGCCAATTTCTTTTGCAAGCTCTAAATCGCGTTTAATGGGAACCCATTCGCTTTCACTGCAAATACCCTTATGACTATGAAGCCGCGCATATTCACCATCGTGAATATAACCGCCCTTTAAAAGTGAATTTTCTTCACAATGGGCAACAATAATTTTACCAAGTTTTTTGGCATTTATCATAGCCGCACGCATTAATTCTTTACTTTGCACACCGCGGCCGTCATCTGAAAAAGCAAAGGCATTATTAAGCTTTTCAAAATCGGTAAGCTCTTCACCTTTTTGACCGACAGTAATTGAAGCATACGGGTGAACATTTATTACCGCATCACGCTTTATAATATCTAACTGCTGTTTTAAATTGTCGGGGCTGTCGGGTACGGGGTTTAGGTTCGGCATAGAACAAATATCGCTATACCCGCCGCGAGCCGCCGCCTTTGTACCGGTTAAAATTGTTTCTTTATATGAAAAACCCGGCTCTCGTAAATGTACATGTACATCACAAAAAGCCGGTAAAACAACTAATTTTTTAAAATTAGAAATAGCAACGCCTTTAGGGAAAGAAATACCCTGTGAAACGAACTGTTTATTCTTATAAACCATTGCGTTTTTAACTGTCACAGAAAACACTCCCTAAAACTTGCCCAAAATTTCAGTATATTTTATCATACTATATATATATTGTCAAGAATTTAAACCTAATTTAAAGAAATAAATTGTAAATTTAAAAACTTTGTGTTACAATAGAACAAATTACAAAACAAGGAGAAATGTAAGTGTCATTTCCGTTAGATAAAATAAGAAATTTTTGTATTGTTGCCCACATCGACCACGGCAAGTCCACTTTGGCTGACCGTTTGCTTGAACATACCCAGTCGGTAGCAAGCAGAGATATGGAAGAACAAATTCTTGACAGTATGGATTTGGAGCGCGAGCGCGGTATTACCATTAAAGCCCACGCCGTTACCCTTTATTATGATGCCAAAGACGGCGAGCGTTATGAATTAAATTTAATCGACACCCCCGGACATGTTGACTTTAACTATGAAGTTTCCCGTTCACTTGCGGCTTGTGAAGGTGCGGTACTTATTGTTGACGCAAGTCAAGGTATTGAAGCGCAAACCCTTGCAAACACCTATTTAGCGGTTGACCACGGTCTTGAAATTTTACCCGTTATTAATAAAATTGACCTTCCTTCTGCCGAACCTGAACGCGTTAAGGGTGAAATTGAAGATATTATCGGTATTCCTGCTGATAACGCGCCCCTTATTTCTGCAAAAACAGGCATTAACATCGAAGAAGTGCTTGAAAAAATTGTTACCGAAATTCCTGCACCAAAAGGCGACCGCGAAGCGCCCCTTTCAGCACTTATTTTTGACTCTTACTATGACCCTTATAAGGGTGTTATTGTATATTTCCGTGTTGTTAGCGGTAAAATCAAAAGCGGCGATGTTATTAAAATGATGGCAACAGGCGCCCAATTTGATATTGTTGAGCTTGGTCGTAAACGCGCTACATCACTTGAACCTTGCGATGTTTTGGAAGCAGGCGAAGTTGGTTATTTGGCTGCTTCAATTAAAACCGTTAGTGAAGCACGCGTTGGTGATACCATCACCTTAGCAGAAAACCCCACACCACAAGCACTTGAAGGTTATCGTAAAGTTAACCCCGTGGTTTTCTGCGGTATTTACCCCGCTGACGGCGCAAAATATCCCGATCTACGCGATGCTTTAGATAAACTGCAATTAAACGATGCTTCCCTTTTGTTCGAACCCGAATCTTCAAACGCTTTGGGCTTTGGTTTCCGTTGCGGCTTTTTGGGACTTTTGCATATGGAAATTATACAAGAGCGTTTAGAAAGAGAATATAATTTAGACCTTGTAACCACTGCACCGAGCGTTGAATATAAGTTCACATTATCCACAGGCGAAACCATAACGGTGGATAACCCCACCAACTACCCCGACCCCGCAATTATTGTTGACGCGCTTGAGCCTGTGGCAGATGTTCACATCTATTCACCAAGCAGTTATGTTGGCACAATTATGCAGCTTTGTGAAGAACGCCGCGGCGTTTACACCGATATGAAATATATGGGCGACCGCGTTGATATTCATTATATTATGCCAATGGGCGAAATTGTTTACGACTTTTTCGATGCATTAAAATCACGCACAAAGGGTTATGCAAGCTATGATTACGAAATGAAGGGTTACGAAAAATCCAAGCTTGTTAAGCTTGATGTTTTGCTTGCAGGCGACATGGTCGATGCGCTTTCATTCATCGTTCATAACGATAATGCCTACACTCGCGCACGCAAAATTGCCGAAAAGTTAAAGGAATTCATTCCAAGACAGCTTTTTGAAGTGCCTGTTCAAGTTGCAGTTTCAGGCAAGGTTATTGCGCGTGAAACGGTAAAGGCAATGCGCAAAGATGTACTTGCTAAATGCTACGGCGGTGACATCACCCGTAAAAAGAAACTTCTTGAAAAGCAAAAAGAAGGTAAAAAGCGTATGCGCCGCTTAGGCAATGTTGAAGTTCCGCAAGAAGCCTTTATGGCAGTTTTAAAATTAGACGAATAGGTGATAAAATGGCAAGAAAAAGCAAACGACAACAAGCAATTTTACGCCGTAATTTGTTTTTAGGCAGCGTAAGTCTTGTGCTTATTTCCGCTATCGTGTTGATGGTTTGGGTTATTAACTCGGGACTTGGTAATAAGGATAATACTTCTTCTAATCAAGACACAAGTTCTACCCCAAGTCAAACACAATCGGAAAACGATACATCAAGCGAGAACGAAAGTACAGAACCGCTTCCCAGTACACCTGACCCCGTTCAGGTTGGCACCTTTAAGGCTGATGCTAACTTTACCAAAACCATTTTAGTAAACGTTAAAAACCCGCTACCGAAAAACCACGATTATAAAGCGAATATGATGGTTTTCCCAAGCGAATATAAATGGTATTCACAGGCTGAAGTTTACCGTAAAATCGACAAAGATATTTGGCCTTATTTAAAGGCTATGATGGATGCCTGCCGTGCAGACATCGGCACAGGTGAAATTGGCATAATTTCAGCTTGGCGCGATTACGGCACACAAGTTACTCTTTACGATGCCCAAGTTAAAAAATGGAAAGATAAAGGCTATGCACAAGCCGATGCCGAAAAAGAAGCTGCATCTCGCGTGGCTATTCCCGGCACAAGTGAACATCACACCGGCTTGGCTGTTGACTTTAACTCAACCCAAACTTCATTTGAAAACACAAAGGCTTTTAAATGGCTTAAAGAAAATGCTCAGGATTACGGCTTTATAATGCGCTATCCAAGTGATAAAATGGATATTACGGGTGGTATTATTTACGAGCCGTGGCATTGGCGTTTTGTTGGCATTAACATTGCCAAGGAAATGAAAGAACTTGATATGTGCTATGAAGAATATTGCCAATATAAAGGCATTGGCGATTATGTTTATTAAAATTAACAGCGGTGGAAATCCACCGCTGTTTCATTTTTGTATTTATTTTAAAAAACAAGCCATAATATACCACAAGAGGTGATTTTATGGCAGGGCAAATTAGTGACTATAAAAACCAATTTATAAGCGGTGATATTTATAGCGACATTAAAACATTTAGAGAAATTTTCAAAAACGATGCAACCCT
Organism: Acutalibacteraceae bacterium; assembly: GCA_045611605.1. GTDB lineage: Bacteria > Bacillota > Clostridia > Oscillospirales > Acutalibacteraceae > UBA737. Next base: position 10,038 of record JAZKXN010000014.1, on the reverse strand, counting down.
TCGAATAAAGCACATTTCCGCCCGAAAAACAGTGCCTTTTGATGCGGCACTAATCTATATTGACGGTATGGTTGATTCTACCCAACTTAACGAAGCGGTAATAGAGCCGCTCTTAGAAATGGACATTCAAAATTCTTATAACAATTTGGCGGAATATGTCGAAAAACAGTTAATTTTTGCAAGAGATGTTAAGGTAAAAACCGAAATTTCACAAATACTTGAAGGTATTTTATACGGCGAAGCACTTTTGCTTATTGACAATAGTTATGATGCATTAATGCTTGATGTCAAGGGCTTTCGCACACGCGGAATTAACGAGCCTGAAAACGAGCGTATAACCGAAGGTCCGCGCGAAGGCTTTGAAGAAGCGGCGCTTTTAAACTTGGCAATGCTTCGCCGAAAGCTCCAAACACCCGATTTATGCATTGAACTAAACCGTGTGGGAAACCGCACCAACACAGCGGTTTTTGTTTGTTACCTTGGTACACTTGTAAACCCCAAAACCCTGCAAAAAATTAAAAAATCACTCAAAAGCATCAATATTGACGGTGTTTTAGACACGAATTATATTATTGAGCAAATTTCGCCCCACCCGTTTTCGCTTTTTAAAACCGCGGGCAAAACCGAACGCCCCGATGTTGTTGCCGCGCGGCTTTTGGAAGGTAGAATTGCAATTATTGTTGACGGAACACCAATGGTTATGACCTTACCTTATTTATTTTGCGAAAACTTTCAGTCCGATGAAGATTATTACCAAACCTTTTGGGTGGGAAGCTTTGGCAGAATTATGCGATATTTTTGCTTTGCGCTTTCAATTTTTGTGCCTGCACTTTTTGTTGCAATAACCACCCTTCACCCCGAATTTTTACCCACAAGCTTCTTAATAACGGTAATGCAGCAACGCACCGCTGTGCCTTTTTCAATTGTTGCAGAAACCCTGGGTATGATTTTAATTTTTGAAATTTTGAAAGAAACAGGGGTGCGAATGCCGCAAAACATTGGTCCCGCTCTTTCGATTGTAGGCGGTTTAGTTGTTGGACAAGCGGCGGTTGAAGCAAAAATCATAAGCGCCCCAACCCTTATCGTTGTCGCCCTTTCGGGTATTGCAGGGTTAATGCTTCCTCGACTTCGCGCGGCAGTGTTTTATTTTAGAATTTCATTTGTTATTCTCGCGGCTTTGTGGGGACTTTACGGTTTATTTAGTGGCGTTATTTTAATGGTTATGCACATTATTTCGCTTAAAAGCTATGAAACAGATTATACCCTAACCCTTAACCGCATAAATATGCAGTCATTTAAGGACAGTTTTTGGCGCGCACCTTGGCGATTGATGAAAACCCGACCGCTTTTTAACCACAATATTATAAGGCAGCGAAAAAAATGAAAAAATTATTAATTTTACTTTTATGTCCGTTACTGCTATGCGGTTGCAGACAAAGGCCGCAAGAATATTTAATAACCGCTATCGGCGCAGATTACGACGGTGGTCTATACACCATATATTTTGAAGCAGTAATCACCAACACCGAAAAAGAAGGTCAAAAACGCGAAATTCTGACAGCCAAGGGGCGTACCCTTTTAGAAACTGTGGAGCAAATCGAAAAACAAGCAACTTTGCCGCTTTTAACATCACATTGCGGTGTGGTTGCGGTCGGAAAAGGCATAACCCGCACCAAGCTTTTAGGAATTATGCGCTACTGCAAGGAAAACCGCGATATACCTTTATCAATACAGTTGATAAGAACCGACAACCCCGAAAAATTATTAAAAACCGAGCCGATTTCTTCAATAAGCGTGGGTTATGATTTGGTAAGTATGATGCGAAAAACTGATAAAACGCTAAAAAACCGACTTTTTGAAATTTACAAAAGTCAAAGCCCAATTTTACCCAAAATCACACTAACGGAAAAGGGGTATTATTTTGAATAAATTAAAGCCTTTTTCACACCATTTTATATGGCTATCGGCATTATTTATTTTGGGTAGCAGTATTATAAATTTACCCTTTAAAAATGCCGACAAACTAACATTTTTAGGGTTTATACTTGCATTTTTATTATCGGTTTTCTTGGTTTTCGCTGTATATAAATTTGATTTTTTAAAATACCCAATAATATTTTTAGCAATTTATTTTGTGGGAGAAACACTAATTGTGTTTTTACAGTTTATAAGTAAAACGATTCTAAGCAATCGCCAAAATTTTTGGATATTAATGCTTTTTCTACTTCCGCTTTTGTATTTTTGCTTTAAAAAATGGACAGAAATTTTCAATTTTTCGCTTGTTTGCGGTGTGGTATGCGGTCTGCTTTTAATATTTTTCTTTTTTGCCACACTTAAAGATTTTAATGTGAAAAATATTTATATTTATTCCTTCCCAAATATAAAAAACCTGTTTAAACAGACACTACCGTATATAAGATCTGTAACCCTGCCGATAGCAGTTTTAATACTTTATGCAAAACATCACCAAACCACAAAAACCGTTGCAGTAACGGGAATTTGCGTGGGTAATATCTTTTTGCTTATTAGCATTTTTAATTCAATTTTGCTTTTCGGTGCACAGATGTCAGGTGAATTTGATTACCCTTATGCAATGGCGATAAGCACCGTAACCTTTGGAAACCTGTTTTCCCGCCTTGACGGATTTTCATATTTTATTTACTTTGTCACCGCGCTTGTAAAAATAACGGTTTGTGTAGATGTGATTAAACAGGAAATGAAAAAATTCAAATTATAGTTTATCGCTCGGTTAGATTGGAAACGCACATAGGATCGCACCTGTATGTGCGACCGCAAATATAAGGGAACGCCCTATATTTCGTCCCCTACGCGATATAATGCAATTTTTCAAAACAATGACAACAAATGATTATATTGAAAATAACCCTAAAACCCACCAAATAAACCAAACCCAAGACGGTTAATTCCGCCTTGGGTTTTAATATTACTCGGTAAATTCCTTTACCCAATTTTGCACGCGTTTGAATTCGTCGGTTAAAATTACATCCATACCCATTTTAATAAATTCTTCGGTTTCGTGGCGGGTGTTCGACCAACAAACATTGCAAATAATGCCGTGGGCGTGGGCTTTATCCACCATTTCCTGATTATAATATGGTTTATAAAACTGCAAACGCTCAACGCCCAACTCAATTGCGCGGTCAACAATTGCCCAATTTCGTGAAAAATCGTGACCGATGCAAACCGCAATATCGGGTGCGTATTCTTTAAACTGTTTAATATCGGCATCAATTTCAATCATCAAATAAACATATTTTTCGCAGTCATACTGACGGATAAGACCGATAATCTTTTCCATAATATCGCGGGGGTACGGTCTGTCGAAAAATGGCTTTATATGTATATTCAAAATTGTTCTGCCACCGAATTTTTGTAAAATTTCTTCAAATTTTACAATCTTTAAACCTTCAAAACGCTCGGTAAACTTAACACCAAAGTCGTATTTTAAAAGCTCTTCGTAAGTATAATCAAAAACATTGCCCGTACCGTCTGAAACGCGGTCTAAATTGGGGTCGTGACAGGAAACAATTTCACCGTCCTTGGTCGGCCATAAATCAAACTCGATTTCATCGGCATCCATCGCAACCGCCGCGCCGTAAGCAGGCATTGTGTTTTCGGGAGATACGGTATTAAAACCGCGGTGCGCACATACGCGGGGGAAAGGTTTTACATTATCGTAAGGTATGGTCGCTGCGCCTGCCTGACGGTAAAGCCAAGGGCGACGGCCTTTTTCAATATATTGCCAATGGGCTAAATCGGGATTACCGAAGCCCGCGGGTTTATAAAATTTGTTTTCGGGGTTAATTTCGGCACTAAAAACACCGACTTTACTTTTGGCGTTAACCAAAATTTCGCCATCAGGGGCAACCACCATTGACCCACCGCCAATATTGCTGTTTTCGTCCATCGAAACCGATGCGCGAAGCACATAAGTATTGGTGTTATACGCCAAAAAGCGAGTGATAATTTCAAGCGCGTCGTGGCTGTCGCTTCTTTGATGCGAACAACCAATTATAAAATCAAGATTACGGCGCGCTAAGGTTGAATAATATTCGTAAAAATAAAAGTCATAACAGGTTAAAAAACCAAAGCGCATACCGTCAATTTCGATAACTGTCGGTGTGTTATATTTATATGTATAGTCGCTGTCGATATCTGGCGCGGCAACTTCACCCGGTGTAAGATGTTGTTTATAGTATTTACCCACAATTTCACCTTTGCGGTTAATTGCAAAGGTAGTGTTACGGACCTTATCACCAACTTTATCTCTTGCATTAACAAAAACGATAGCATTACAGCGTTTTGCATTATCTTTTGCAGCATCTAAAAGTTTTTTATTAAACTTAGCGAATGCTTCGGCGCGTTCGGTTTCATCTTTTGCAAGGCAGGGGCAGTCGGCCGATTCGGGCAAAACGATAATATCCACATTTTCATCACAACTGTTTAATAACTCAAGTTGTTTTTCAAAATATTCTTCACTTTTTGAAAAGTCGGTAGAATATGCCGGCTGAATGACAGAAACCTTCATAAAAACACTCCCTTTTAAATTACCAATTAAGCTTGCCGAGTGAAATTTTTGTGTCGTCAACTATATCGCCGACACCGTTAAAAATATACTTTGGGCGGTAGGGATAACGGTCGATATCTTCCAAAGAAGTAACACCCGAAAGTACTAAAATAGTATCAACATTAGATTCAATACCTGCGATGATGTCAGTATCCATTCTGTCGCCGACAAAAGCAATGTCTTGGCTGTGGCAACCAAGCTTTTTAAGACCGTGACGAAGCATTAAGGGGTTGGGCTTGCCAACAAAATATGCCTTTTTACCTGTTGCAATTTCAATCGGGGCGATAAGCGCGCCGGTTGCAGGCATAATGCCTTTTTCGGTAGGGCCTGTAATATCAGGGTTAGCGCCAATTAGCTTTGCACCGTTGCGAACAAGATTGACCGCTTTTTCGATTTTTTCAAAGCTGTATGTGCTGGTTTCGCCTACAACAACATAATCGGGATTAACATCATTCATATAAATACCCTTGTCATAAAGCGCTTTTGTTAAAGCGGCTTCACCAATAACATAAGCGGTAGCATTTTCTTTTTGGCTTGCCAAAAATGATGCAGTCGCCATTGCGCTTGTATAAAAATGGTCAGCCGAAACCGAAAGTCCCATTCTTTCAAGCTTCATACTGAGTTCATGTGGTGTTCTTTCAGGACTGTTTGTCAAAAAAATAAACTTTTTGTCGTTTTCTTGCATCCAGTTTATAAATTCGGGAACACCATCTAAAATACGGTTGCCGTGGTATATAACACCGTCCATATCGCAAATAAATCCAATTTTATTTTTAATTGCTTCCATTATATATCTCCTTTACAGACTATAATCGTTTTAAATATATTTTATCACAGTGTTTTAAAATTAGCAATATAACAAAAATGTTATTTTTAAAAATGTGATATATAAATGGGGGTTTATCGCTTACGCAAAATTCGTAATGCGTAATGCGTAATGCGTAATTACAGTACAAATCAAGACTTCCACAGCGGGAAGCCTTGCCCGATAAACTATAATTTGAAATAATTAAAAGCGGTGGAAACCACCGCTTTTAATTATTTATGCTATAATCTTTTGCTTTACATCGGCGGTAACGGCGCTATAGGATGTAACACCTAAAACGGTTTCACCATCTATTTGAAGGGCGCAGGGGCGGTCAAATTCAACCGTAATTTCTTTGCCTTTAATAACCTTAACAATTTTTTCTTTTTTGATATTATACATAATTTTACATTTTTCGACAAAATTATTTGTTTAGTTTAAGCTTTATTTCATTCTGACTTTTTAAGAATATTTCTTCGGTGGCAAAGGCAAGCTTTGTTAAGCGGTTACGGTCGGTAAGTCGGCAATAGAATGAATCGTTTTCGTTGGAAATGTCGATATAATCAAACTTCTTAAGCGGACCAAAGTCATATTCAACATGCAAACTGTTCATCTGTTGCGGTAAGCGGTGAACGCGCCATTTTTGACCACGGTAAAAACCTTCAAGGACAAAACCTTCATTAATATCGTGGGTGAGTTTTGCCTTGCCTAAAGGAATATATCGCCAAACACGGGGAAGTGAAAATACTTCAACATCATCTTCAAAACGATAACTGCCGTCGGCAATTTGTTTTTGCACTTCGGTTTTTTGCCAGTTGTACCAGTCGGGAATATGGTCAAATTCGGTTTCGCCTGAAAGCGCGCGAATATAACCGTCTTCTTGCCAAACCCAACGCTTTGAGCAGTGCTCACAAAACAGCTCTTCACCCTTTGAATTCATCGAAAACTCAGTTTTGCAGTTTGGACACTGGTAAAGCACCTTGTGAAGACCTTCGGCACGGGTGGTTTCTTTAATTATAATACCGTTTTCTTTTTGATAACGGTAATCATCATACTGTAAAGCGTTTTTAATTGCATCGTTAATTTCCTGCGGGGTCATTTTTTCGACCTGCTCGGCGGTTAAAAGCTGAGTAAAGGTGGTGTGAAAGGGAACTTTACGCTTGTCTCTGAAATTCCAAAACGGTGCATACAAATGGTTGCCGCGGTGAATAACCGTCACAACCGGAACTTTATTCATTTTCACAAGCTTACCAAGGCTTTCGGGTAAAAATGAAGTTGTGCCGCAAGGGGTGTAACGCGCTTCGGGGTACATTGATAAAATGTCGCCCCTTTTAAGCACATGGCGAATAGATTTTATTAAGTGCAAATCGTTAGTGTATTTACGGGTGCAAATTGCGCCAATCCATTCAAGCAAAAACCACTTTATAACATACCCGTCAATGCTTACAACATTGCTTACCGAATGGGGCCAAGTGGCTTGGGCGGCAAGTTCAAAATCAATAAAATGCATATGGTTGCTAAGAAGCATATAGGGTGGTTTTAAACCTTCCATATTAACCTTTTCAATTTTATATTTTTTGCCGATAAGCATAATTTTAGATAAAAATCGGATAAGCCAAATCCAAAAAAGGCGTTGCTTTAATGGGTATTTAGCGGTTTTATAACGCTTTTTATTTTTATAATTAACTTCAATATCCATTATTTCACCCCATGGGGTATTCTACATTATTCGACAAAAAATTGCAAGAATCAACATCAAAAAAGATGCTTGAAAGTTTTTAATTTGGTGGTAAAATATAGAGTGGTGATAAAATGGAATATATATTAATACCTTTAATTATTATAGCGGTTTTGGTTACAGCAGTGCTGGTTATTGCTTACATCTGTTTTAAAATGGCGTTTTATCAGCCCGACCGCGTTGATGGCAATTCGGAAAATATAATGTTCCCCGAAGGGGAAATTTACGGCATATACCGTGATAAAATTGAAAAATGGACTATCGAAACCCGAAATATGTCCCACGAAGACCTTGAAATTACTTCTTTTGACGGGTTAAAGCTTTACGGAAAGTTTTACGAATATAAAAAAGGTGCGCCGATTGAAATAATGTTCCACGGTTATCGCGGCTGCGCTGAAAGAGATTTATCGGGTGGTGTTCAGCGTTGCTTTAAGCTTGGACACAGTTCATTAATTATTGAACAGCGCGCCAGCGGAAAAAGCGAAGGTAATGTTATATCATTTGGCATTAACGAGCACCGCGATGCCCTTATGTGGACCGATTTTGCGGTAAAACATTTTGGCAATGATGTTAAGATAATTTTAACGGGTATTTCAATGGGTGCGGCAACCGTTTTAATGACAGCCGACAAAGATTTACCCAAAAATGTTATAGGTATACTTGCTGACTGCGGTTATACTTCGGCTAAAGATATCATAAAAATTGTTATAAAGGGAATGAAATTGCCGCCCAATATTGCTTATCCGTTTGTAAAATTAGGTGCGCGACTTTACGGACACTTTGATTTGGAAGAAGATTCACCTATAAACACCGTTAAAAATGCTAAAGTGCCGATAATTTATTTCCACGGAAAAGCCGATGATTTTGTTCCTTGCTATATGAGTGAGCAAAACTGCGATGCAACCACATCAAAAAAGGCAATTATGACGGTTGAAGATGCGGGTCACGGGCTTTCGTATCCGTCTCACCCACAGGAATATCTTGCCGCGGTGGATGAATTTTTCCATAAATAGACATAAAATGATATTTTATTAACAAAATATTGTTTTTTTATTAATAAATGCCTTGATTTTCACCGAAACAATGTTATAATTAAATTTGTCATAGAGATATGAAAAATACATATTGGAGGAAGTAAAATGGATAAGAAGTATCTTAAGGGTAACCTTGCAAGAAACATTACTTTCGGTCTTTGCTGGCTTCTTGGTTGGCTTCCGGCTGTAATCGTTTGGATCGTTGACAAGGATGAATTAGATCTTGAAGACAAGAGAGAACTTGCTTCTATGATTATTTGCGTAGTTGCATCTATTGTTCTTAGCCTTACATTCATCGTTCCGATGTATATCGGTGTTTGTCAGATTATTGCTTGCGTTATGGCATTTATGGGCAAATCTTTCCAGATTCCCGGTGTTTACCACATTGCTAAAGCAATCATTAAGTAATTAAAAACTTAAACTTAAACCCCCGTGCTTTCGCACGGGGGTTTGGTTTTATATTCGAATTATAGATTGTCGGGGACTATATTAAAAATTTGTAGGGGACGATGCCCACATCGTCCCGCAAGAATTATAATTATGCACAAACGGGGCGATGTGGGCATCGCCCCCTACGATATACCAATTTAATTTCGCCACACCCATAAAGCCCAATTTATATATGTATCTCATGGGTTCGACCCCAATTATATTATAAACAAAAAGACTGTAAAATCCAAAGATTCTACGGTCTTTTATATGGCTGGGGAATAGGGATTATTCAGGCGCAACGCGCCTTCCGTCTCGCTATGCTCGTTGCCCACGGGCTTTGCAACAAATCCCCGAAGTGTTGCAATTTGCCTTACGGCAAACCGCCCTTGTTCGAATCCCTATATGATATAATCGAAACAAAAGAAAAAGCACATCCTTGCGGACATGCTTTTCTTTTATTTGGCTGGGGAATAGGGATTCGAACCCCAACAAACAGAGTCAGAGTCTGTCGTGCTACCGTTACACAATTCCCCAATATTTAATTAACAAAATTATTATACCCGATTTTTTCACTTTGTCAAGTTGAATTTTTAAAAAATATGGTTGAATTCTCGAAAAAATTGTGGTAACATAAATTAAAACTTGGGGGCGTAGCTCAGCTGGGAGCGCGAAGCACTCAAAGTTGAACCCCACCACATAATTTCATAAATAAAAACTTGACGAACCCCAATATGGGGGTATAGCTCAGCTGGGAGAGCGCTTGAATGGCATTCAAGAGGTCAGCGGTTCGATCCCGCTTATCTCCACCACTGGTTCGTCAAGTTTTATTTTTTTGCCCGCTCAATTTGAGTGGGTATTTTTGTTTTTAGAGTCTTGTTCTACCCCTGCGGACGTATTTATTGTCAAAGAAAATGCCACGAATCAAACCGTACATTACTCCGCCAATAAACAGTCCCAGTCGTCTCCCTCTTGTTGATCTTCTTGCCATCGCACTCACCTACAATTACAGTTTGTATTTAATTTGGAGAGTAGTTCCGTTACCTTTGGGCGGTTGATATAAAATAACATCTTCTGCGTTCATGCACTGCCTCATAGCATTACACACTTGCGGATGTCTTTGCTTTAACTCTAAATCGTTATGGAGATCTCCCGATTTCAAAACAAGTTCCGTTTTTCTGGCTTCTTTGGCGATTCTTTTTTGTTCCTCAATATATGCTTTGATATCGGTAGTTGTCATTTTAGGTTCCTCTTTTCCGCTTTCTTGTTTTGACATTAAGGTTGCAACCTGTTCTTCCAATGTTTGAATTCTTCCCAATAATTCTAAAATAACTTTCTCATAATTCATACTTTCTACCTCTTCTCATAGAATTCTATTAGAATTCTACATCATAAAGTTTAGAATGTCAATAGAAAATGATAATTTTATCTTTAAGCGGCGTTT
>JAZKXN010000013.1:0-1208 GCA_045611605.1 Acutalibacteraceae bacterium | reverse complement strand
TGTTTTGCTCTGTTTTCGTTAATATTTACAAGTGGTGCCCTATTACAAGTAGCAGAACTAAAATCACTCAAAAAGTTTTTGTTTGTTGCTTCCATATTTAGTTTTTGTTAAAAAATTGTTTTATTCCCCGAAAATACATTTTCTCATATACGCAACCTTCTGTCCGATATGATTTGTAACATACTCGAGCAGTTTATTTTCATCGGTATATTCATTATGAGTTTCACAATACGATTTCAAGCGTTGTGATATATCGTTATTCACATTTTCGAATAACGAACTGTCAAAATAAAACTTATAGTCATTGCAAATAATTGAATAATCTACTACTTCGGTTTCTCCTTCGTATTGCATTTTAGTTTCACCCTTTTTGACGTATGGATTTAGTACACGGTCGGCAAAACCTTTATCCTTGTCGCGTATTTCCCAATATTCTGCGATAAAGCCATCTTCGGTTGGGTAGGCATAAAAGAACGAAATTAGGTCGTATTTATAGTTCAATTTTTTGGCAGTTTCTAATCGCATATTGAACACCATACGGCATCTAATTTTATTGTCCTCAAAATATCCATCGATTGAGGTATTGATATAGTGCCATTGTTTCAAGTTTTTATTTAAATCGAGCGTATACACCCATGGTGCTTTACAACTTTCGCGTACAAAGAATGGATTTTCGTCAGTAAATATAACAAAACTGCCGATTTTATCCATATTCTTGCCATTTAACGTTAAATCCTTGATGAATTTAACGTTACGTTCTTTGGCATTTGCTGATAGCTCTGATAATAATGATTGTAAATCTGTCATAATGTGTAATAAATTAAAAGTTAAAACCCGATACGACGGGTGGTAGGATTGTTGAATAGTTCGCATTTGCAAGCTTCGTGGATGGCATCGATGCTGATTGTGTCGTCGCCTGATAGCACTGCGTTGACGATTTGTTTGCGGGCAATGTTTTCGATTTGACCACCGCTGAAAGAGTATTCTTTGGCTAAGTTGTAGGCTTCTTGCTCGGTGATGTCGGGCAACATACTGTGCCAAATGTGTTTGCTTTCGGCTGGCGTTGGTTTTGGAAATTCGATTTTGTAAAGAAAACGTCGTTCGAATGCCGAGTCGAGATTGCCTGTGAGGTTGGTTGTGGCAATCATTATACCTTCGAGATTTTCCATCTCTTGAAGGATGATGTTTTGCATTGCATTTTCCATCTT
>JAZKXN010000012.1:0-73747 GCA_045611605.1 Acutalibacteraceae bacterium | reverse complement strand
CCATAATTTCATTTTGGGTTTCACCATCTAGATTTCCTGTCGGCTCGTCTGCCAAAATAATGTCAGGGTCATATGAAAGAGCACGGGCAATAGCTACGCGCTGTTGCTGTCCGCCTGACAGTTTTAAAATTCGGCGGTTAGCCTCTTCTTCATCAAGACCGACACTTTCTAAAAGTTCAATTGCTTTGGCTTTTTTGTTTTTGATTTTAACACCCGAAACATCCATAGAAAGTACTACATTTTCGGCGGCGGTGAATTTTGTGAGCAAATTATAACTTTGAAAAATTACGCCAATATATTTGCTGCGGTATTTGTATTTGTCAATTTTAGAAATATCTTTATCGTTGTATAAAATCTCACCGCTATCAGCGTTTGTAAGACCCGACAAAAGCGAGAGCAAGGTTGTTTTGCCTGCGCCAGATTTACCTACAATACAGTAAATCTTGCCTTTTTCAAAATCAAATGAAACATTTTCCAAAACCTTAACTTTTCCGTATGAAAAACAAATATCTTTAAGTGATAAAATAGGCATTAACAATCTCTCCTTTCTTAGTCGCGGTTGGCAAGAATTTTAAGCGGGTCGTAACGCATTATAAATAAAATGGATGCTGCGCTTGCAATTACGGTTAAGAGTAAACCAATACCAAGCATTTGGAAAACGACGGTAAGATTCATTGCCGAATTAACTTCGCTTACATAGTTTGCGGTGGAATTAAACATATCTTTAAAGCCGCCACCAAATCCGTTGCCATTGGGCATATTGTCGGGCATATTATCGGGTTTTCCGCCTTGTGGCATATTGCCGGGAAGCCCAAAGTTTTCATTTATATTATTCTGGTTTTGTTGTTGACTTTCAATCTGAGTTTCCAGTAAAGCATTGGTTACAGGCACTGAACTCACAGCACCAATACCTGCACCAAGCAAAACTGCAATCATTGTTATAATTAAAATTTCGGTCATAAACTGAAGTGCAACCTTGCCTTTTTTCATACCCATTGCGGTAAGTACGCCAATTTCATATTTGCGTTCACGAACATTGAATATGTTAAGTACAATAAGAATTACAGCGCCGATAATTAAAATTACAATTAAAAACCAACCCGACATGGTTGAAAGGGTATTAAGGGGTGTAAGACTGTTTTCGAATTGTTTAATATCATTTGAAGAAACGGTATAAGTATCTTCAAGACCAAGTTCTCTTACTTCATCGCAAAAACTGTAATAAGCATCTACATCGGCTAAAGAATATGTCGCCGAAAGGGTGCCGGTTAGTTTGGTTTCATATTCACGACCGTTATCACTTGTTACGGTTTCGCTTACTTCTGCAGAAGCATCAATTATGCTTTGTAAAGTGTTTGCACTAACATAAATTTGGTTTGCCGGGTCTTGACCAATGCCGAACATTGAAACATTAAGATTATTAGAATCGTTGCTTTGATATATACCCACAACGGTAAGTTCATAAGTTTCTTCTTCATTTTGTGGGTTTGTAATAGTTATTTTATTATCAACCGCAATAGTGTTGAATGTTGCAAGTTCTTCTGAAATAATACAAGTATAGTCAGAAGTGTTTTCTTCAAAAACGGTGCCGCTAGTAATTCTTGCAGTACCATTTGTAAATGCGGTCATGGCGTTTTTACCACTGTAACCGATAACGGTAAAGTCACCTGTCACCATATTGCCGCCACCCATGGGGTTTTTACCGCCGCCAAAACCACCCATTCCACCGGGTCGGCTTGGGAAACCGTTATTATTAGAATTGTTTTCGGTTTCATCTTCTTCGGTTTCTGTGGTAACCGCTATAAAATTATCGGTTCCGTTAAAATAAGAAGTCAGGGTGTAATAAAAATCTTTTGCCGATTTAGCATTAGCGTATTTTTTATATTCTTCTAAAGTTAGGTTTTTTGCACCGTCCATCATTTCAGAAAACTGTTCCCGGTCAAAACCACCCTGTTGGGTAGGGTCGAATTTGTCTTTTATATTATTCATTGCCGAAGAACGGTCATAAGATATTGTAGCGGTTACCGAAAGACCTTCTAAGGTTTCTTTTTTGGCACTTTCTGCCGCTTGTCTTATGGAAAGACCGATACAAGCCGAAACCGATATAATTAAAGCAATTATACCGATAAGCACATTACGGCCTTTACTTCTACTGATGCATTTTAGTGCATTTTTAAAGATGTACATAAAAATCCCCCATTAGATATGATAAAACATTATATAACGCTTTTTTAAAGATTTTTTTGCCAAAATATGAAGAAAATGTAAACATTAATTTTTCGGGTTTGATAATTGATTTATTTTTATGGTTGGTGTATAATAATTTTATAATACTTAGGGTGGTGTTTTTATGTTTGATGCCGAAAAAATTAAAAACGAATGTATAAATTGGATAAGAGATTTTTTTGAAGAAAACGGTAAGGGCTGTAATGCGGTTATAGGCATTTCAGGCGGTAAGGATAGTTCGGTTGTTGCGGCGTTATGTGTTGAAGCGCTTGGTCGCGAACGAGTTATCGGTGTTTTAATGCCTTGCGGTGAACAAAGTGATATTGATTGCTCAATTCAGCTTGTGAATTTTTTGGGCATTAAAAATTATACTGTTAATATTAAGGCGGCAGTTGACGGTGTTTTGTCGGCATTACCTGATGATATGGAACTAACAAAACAAACCAGAACAAATTTGCCTGCCAGAATTAGGATGGCAACACTTTATGCAATAAGCCAAAGCAATAATGGCAGAGTGGCTAATACCTGCAATTTGTCGGAAGATTATGTGGGATATTCTACACGCTATGGTGATGCTGCAGGTGACTTTAGCCCAATTTCTCGCCTTACGGTTGAAGAAGTTAAAATTATTGGAAAACTTTTGGGGCTTCCTGAAAATCTTGTTGATAAGACCCCAATTGATGGCTTGAGCGGAAAAAGCGATGAAGAAAACCTTGGTTTTTCTTATGCGGTTTTGGATAAATATATACGCACAGGCATTTGTGAAGATAGTGAACTTAAGGCAAAATTTGACCGCCTTTACAAGTTGAATCGTTTTAAATTAGAACCAATACCTGCTTATGAGCCCAATATTTAAAAAATTGTTAATTTAATAACAAAATTCTTGCATTATAAGTGATTATAGGGTATACTGTATAAGGAAAAAATTGATTTCATATAAAAGGAGAACAAAAAATGACAACTAACAAGACAGTGCTCAAATGGTTGGACGAAATGAAAGATCTTCTTACACCTGATAAGGTTGTATGGATCGACGGTTCTGACGAACAGACCGAAGAACTTAGAAAATTGGCTGTTGAACTTGGCGAATTAGAAGCTTTGAATCCTGAAAAGCTTCCTGATTGCTATCTTCACAGAACCAAGCCTAACGATGTTGCGCGTGTAGAAGACCGCACATTCATTTGTACCCCCACCAAGGAAGAAGCAGGCCCCACTAACAACTGGTGTGACCCCGCTGAAATGTACAAAAAGCTTTACGACATTGCTCGCGGCAGCTACAAGGGTCGCACAATGTATGTTATCCCTTACTCAATGGGTCCTATCGGCTCACCTATCGCTAAAATTGGTATCGAAGTAACCGATTCAGTTTATGTTGTTCTTAACATGCTTATTATGACACGCGTAAGCCCCAAGGTTTTGGAAGTTTTAGGCGATAGCAATGACTGGGTACGCGGTTTACATTCACGCTGCGATATTGACCAGGAAAAGAGATATATCTGCCACTTCCCGCAGGATAACACCATTATTTCTGTTAACTCAGGCTACGGCGGTAATGTTCTTTTAGGTAAAAAGTGCTTTGCACTTCGTATTGCTTCTTACCAAGGTTGGAAAGAAGGCTGGATGGCTGAACACATGCTCATCTTAGGTCTTGAAAATCCCCAAGGTGAAGTTAAATATGTTGCTGCTGCATTCCCCTCTGCTTGCGGTAAGACCAACCTTGCAATGCTTATTCCCCCCGCATACTTGCGTGAAAAAGGCTACAAGATTTGGACCGTAGGTGACGATATTTCTTGGATGAAGATAGGTCCTGACGGCCGTCTTTATGCTATCAACCCTGAAAACGGCTTCTTCGGTGTAGCTCCCGGTACCAACGAAAAGTCAAACTTCAATGCGCTTGAAAGCACTAAGAAGGGCACAATTTTCACCAATGTTGCTCATGATATGAATGACAACACTGTTTGGTGGGAAGGCCTTAATAAGAATCTTCCTGAAAATGCAATTGACTGGCTCGGCAATCCTTGGGATCCTTCAAAGTTCGACAAGGCAGATAAATCTACCTATGCTGCACATCCCAACTCACGCTTTACTGCTCCTGCAGAAAACTGCCCCTGCATTTCTGAAGAATTCAACAAGGGCGAAGGCGTTCCGATTTCTGCAATCATCTTCGGCGGTCGTCGTGCTAAGTGCGCTCCGCTTGTATATCAATCAAAAGACTGGGTTAACGGTGTATTCGTAGGCTCTGCAATGGCTTCTGAAACCACCGCTGCAGCAGCAGGTGCTGTAGGCGTTGTTCGTCGTGACCCTATGGCTATGCTTCCTTTCTGCGGTTACCACATGGGTGACTACTTCAAGCATTGGCTTGAAATGGGCGAAAAGCTTGGCGATAAAGCTCCTAAGATTTTCAATGTTAACTGGTTTAGAACTGATGATGAAGGCAACTTCGTATGGCCCGGCTTCGGTGACAATATGCGCGTTCTCAACTGGATTATTGACCGTTGCGAAGGCAAGGCAGGTGCTACTGAAACTGCTATCGGTTACATTCCCAAGCCCGAAGATATCGACCTTACCGATTTGGATATGGATATCGAAACCCTTAAGGATATCTTAACTGTTGATAAGGCAGTTTGGGAAAAAGAAGCAGCTGAAATCGAAGAACACTACAAGAAGTTTGGCGACAAGCTCCCTGCAGAACTTAAAGAACAGCTCGCAAATCTCAAAGCAAATCTTGCTAAGATGTAATAAAACCAAAACGCTCACCTTTCGGGGTGAGCGTTTTTTGAATAATAAATAATAAAGATTTTGAAAGGGTATACCAAAACCTTGCCGCGCAAGCGCGTAAAAGAATAAAATTGGTGTTTCACTATACGAAACGAGATGAAAAACGCCACTCAAACGAGTGGCGTTTAATCTTCGGAATATTCTATTATATCAGAAACCTTGCAGTTTAAAATGCGGCAAAAATCATCAATTTTCATTGTACTTATACCGCCACCTTTTTTCATTCTATCAATGGTGGCGCTACTGATATTATATTTATTAATTAAGGTATAGGTTGTTATATTTCGTTTTTTAAGCGTTTCCCAGAACGGAGTATAACTTATCAATATTTTCGCCACCTTTTATATATAATTATATTATTAGCATAAAAGGAAAATTTTATATTGACAATAGTCATAATTATGACTATAATATGAAATATGAAATCGAATAAAACAAAAATATTGTGCTTTGGTCTTATTGGGATATTTTCTTTATTTTTTGGTCTTTTGATTTATCTGTTGTTTAGGGAAAATACTATTGTTTCAAAATTGTTTTTACAATTTGTTGATTTGCAAATAATTTGCAATGCGCTTGCCCCTATAGAAAGCAATTTTTTAAAATATTATTTTGTTGACTTTTTATGGGCGTTAAGTCTTTCGTGTGGGTTACATTTGATTTTTCTTCCTAAAACAAATGGGTCGGTGTTATGCAGTGTAACAGTCGTCGTTTTCGGAGCGATATTTGAATTTTTTCAAACTGTCGGATGGGTCAATGGCACGGGTGATGCTTTAGATGTAATTTCTTATATGTTGGCCGCTGTAGCGGTTAATATAATTAATTTTAAAAAGGGGAAATAAAAAATGAAAAAAGTGATAAGTTTCTTGTTGGCGGTTATTTTGTTATTAACATTTTCAGTATTTGCATTGGGCAGTACTGAAAGTGAAGGTGGCGAAAATCAAGGTACTGGTACGGCAGAAAATGTAGCAAAAGATGGAAAATTGGGTGACTATAATGTTGAAATTATGAGTTGTCGTTTAGATAAGAATGTATTAGGTGAAGATATTGTAATTGTAAAATATTCATTTACCAATAATAGCGATAGTTCAAGGTCGTTTGTTGGGGCTATAGAAGATAATGTGTATCAAAACGGCATAGGTTTAAATGAGACTATTTTTGGCGATGATGATTATCAATCAGATGCTCAACTTAAAGAAATTAAAAAGGGCGCTACTTTAGAATTAGAAATTGCATACAAGTTGGACGATAAAACAACCGATATAGAGGTTGAGGTTAAAGAATTTATCAGTTTTAGTGATAAAGTTATTACTAAAACATTTTCAATTAAATAAGACAAAAAAACGCTCATCGGCAAGGTGAGCGTTTTTTATGTATGGTTCAAATTATGGTTTGTAGGGGCAATCATTGGTCGCCCGTCAACAATTTATTAAATTTTACGGACAGTCGAGGACGCCTGTCCCTACTTGATATATCAATTTAATTAATGCAATAATTACACATTACGCATTACGAATTAGATAACCCCAATTTAATTTTTATTATGCACTTTACTTAACGGGTTGGCATCAACCGCGTTTTTAATTTGTGTGTCAGATACATGGGTGTAAATTTGGGTTGTACCTAAATTTGCGTGACCTAAAATGTCTTTGAGCACACGAATATCCACTTCGCCGTGCTGGTACATAAGGGTTGCGGCGGTGTGGCGCAGCTTATGGGTAGAGTACCCTTGACCGTCAAGCCCTGCCTTTTCCAAAAAGTTTTTAACAAGGTGCTGAACAGTTTTTGGACTTATTCGGCGGTGGTTACGGCTTATAAAAAGTGCATTTCGGTCTTCGTAAACAATATCTTCACTTGGACGAACGGCAAGATATTCCTTAATTGCTGTCATACAGGCATCATTTAAATAAATCAGGCGTTCCTTATTACCTTTACCGGTTACAACCATTGTGGCGTCGGGTTTAATGTCGGTCACATTAAGTGAACAAAGTTCTGCAAGGCGAAGACCGCAATTTAAAAATATAGTCAAAATGCAATAATCACGCTTTTGGTTTGCACCGTCAACCGAATTTAAAAGTTCTAATGAATCTTCAAGGGTTAAATGCTTGGGTAATGACTGCTTAACCTTTGGAGATTCAAGCAACAGCGCGGGGTTTTGTTCCAACTGATGCGTCTGCTCGCACATATATCTAAAGAAAATGCGCAGGGTAGATGTTTTACGGGCGCGGGTAGCGGTATTGTTACCGCGTTCGTTTTTACAAAACACCATATATGCATATAAATCTGATATTGTGATTGTTTTAATAAGTGCCAAATCAACGGGGGAGATATCAATTTTATTAAATTCGGTTTTCTTGTCAACTAAACCGCGAACGGTTAATATGTAGCGGAAAAAGTTTTGAAGGTCGAGAAAATAACCTTCAACTGAAAGTGAAGACTTTCCCTTGATGGTTTCGTTATATGTCAAAAAGTCGCGTATAACAGGCGGACAGGTTTGCAAAATTGCTGATTTCATATAATCACCCGAAATATTTTGTATAATTCATTATACCATCATTAAAACAATATTGCAACTTTTAGTAATAAATGGTATCATATGAATGTATTTAAGGGAAGTGAAAATATGACGGATAAGCAAAAGAAAATAGTTAGCGCATCTGTTATTACGGCGTTTATACTATTTTGCGCGGCGGTAGGTTGGTTTATCGGGCGTCCGCTTATACAGTTTGTGGGCGAGCCTGAAAAATTTCGCGCCTGGGTACAGATAAGCGGAATTTGGGGTATGATTGCCTTTGTCGGCATGACGGTTTTTCAGGTAATAATTGCTTTTGTACCGGGCGAACCGCTCGAAATTGGGGCAGGGTATGTCTTTGGTGCGGTATGGGGTACGGTGCTTTGTGTAATCGGCATTACCATTGGCAGTTTAATTGTTTTTTGGCTTGTTCGCACCTTGGGTGTTAAACTTTTGGAAGTGTTTTTTACTTATGAAAAAATAAAGTCGCTTAAATTCTTGCAAAACGAAAAACGACTTGCGCTTATCACATTTTTCCTTTTCTTTTTGCCCGGCACACCTAAAGATTTGCTGACCTATTTTGTGGGACTGACAAAAATTGATTTTAAGGGATTTTTGTTTATAGTCGCAGTTGCTCGCATACCGTCGGTTATAACTTCAACTATTGGCGGAAGCCTTTTGGGTAGTGAAAAATATATCTTGGCGATTATTGCTTTCGGTGTTACTCTTTTAATAAGTATTATCGGGTGGATTGTTTATAATAGAATTAGTAAAAAGAAAAAGTAAAAAGCGGCTTTTAAGCCGCTTTTTTCGTGTAATTTATATTGACAAAAAATGAAATAAATTATAAAATTGAACTATATTTTATTAAAGGTGATTTTATGGCTGTAAAAATTTCTCCGTCGGTATTAACTGCCGATTTTTTAACCCTTTCTGATGATATTGAAAAACTTGAAGCATCGGGTTGTGATATGCTTCATCTCGATGTTATGGACGGTATTTTTGTACCTAACATGTCGTTTGGCGTACCTGTTATAAAATCAATAAAAGCACATTCCAATATACCATTGGATGTGCATTTAATGATTGACAGACCACATCGTTATATTAAAGAGTTTGCCGAAGTTTCGGATTGGCTCGGTTTTCATTTTGAAGCTGGAAGCGACTGTGCTGAACTTTTAAAGGAAATTCGCGAGCTTGGTTGCAAGTCTTGTTTGACAATTAAGCCTTGCACCGCACCTGAAGAAATATTCCCATTATTACCACTTTGTGATATGGTGCTTGTAATGTCGGTTGAGCCGGGCTTTGGCGGTCAAAAATTTATGCCGCAATCACTCGAAAAAATATCGGCATTACGCGATGAAATTAACCGTCAGGGTTTAAATGTTGAGCTTGAAATTGATGGTGGCATCAATGGTGAAACTGCACCTTTGGCAGTAAAAGCGGGCGCTACTGTTTTGGTTGCGGGTAGTTATTTATTCAGTGATGAAATGACTGACCGCGTAAAATTTTTAAAATCACTTTAAAAATGCCTTGCCGTAAACTTTAACGGCGTTATTTAGAATAAGTGGTTTACAGTGTTCTTTTATAACTGCTATTTGTATGTAATTTTTGGTTTTATAGCTTGCAAATTCCGAAAGTTGTTTTATGGTTGGCCAACGGTCATCAGCCGTTAATATAAGCTGATAGCCAAAATTGTTTTTATAAAGCGAACTTTTAATAAGCGGTTTTTTCTTATAAAGAAAAATTACGCCGTCGGTTAGCGCTTCGCTGTTATTAAAGGCGAAAAGAACTTCGTTTTTTTGAACTCTTTTTTGTATGGTGGGTAGGGTCATTATTGATTCCTCCCAAAGGAGTGGTTTTATGAACTATGAAAAGCTTAAAAGCGGTACTGATATACGCGGTATAGCTACCGATAAAGGCGGTAAGGTAGTAACTCTTACTGATAGTGCGGTTTATGATATTACTGCTGCATTTGCTGTATGGCTTAAGAAAAAAGTAAATAAAGATGATATTATGGTGTCTGTGGGGCGTGATTCGCGTATAACCGGCCCCGTAATTATGGAAAGGGTGCAGACTGCGCTTATAAATTCGGGTTTTACGGTTATGAATTGCGGTTTATCTTCCACCCCTGCAATGTTTATGACAACATTGGATGCCGATTGTGATGCCGCCGTGCAGATTACTGCTTCACATCATCCGTTTGATAGAAATGGTCTTAAGTTTTTTACAAAAAACGGCGGTCTTAACGCTAATGATATTTTGGAAATAATTGCTCTTGCAAACGAGCAAAAGCATTTAGATTGCGCAAAAGGTACCGTTATTAAAACCGATTTTATGCAAAATTATGCGGCTCATTTAAGAAAAATGATTTGTGATGCGGTGGGGAAAAGCGAAAGTGATTTACCGCTTAAAAATTATAAAATAATTGTTGATGCGGGTAACGGCGCAGGCGGTTTTTATGCCTATGATGTTTTGGAAAAGCTTGGTGCAGATATTTCAGGCAGTCAGTTTTTAAATCCTGACGGAATGTTCCCAAATCATATCCCAAACCCCGAAAACAAGGATGCAATGCAAAGCATTAAAAGTGCCGTCTTAGAGAATAAGGCGGATTTAGGGCTTATTTTTGATACTGATGTTGATAGGGCGGGTTGTGTTGATAAAGACGGCGAAACAATAAACCGCAACCGCTTAATTGCATTAGCGTCGTATATTGCTGTTAACGGTCAAAAAGGCAAAACCATTGTTACCGATTCGGTTACGAGTGACGGGCTTCACGATTATATTGAAGATTATCTTGGCTGTAAGCATTACCGTTTTAAGCGCGGTTATAAAAATGTTATTAACAAAGCAGAAGAATTTTGCAAAAATGACATTGATACACCGCTTGCTATTGAAACTTCGGGCCACGCTGCCTTTAAAGAAAATTACTTCCTAGATGACGGCGCATACCTTGTGACTAAGATTGTTATTGAACTTGCAAAAGGTAATGATATTGAGAAAATATTAAAACCGCTTACAATTCCCGCAGAAGAAAGGGAAGTAAGATTTAATATTTTGTGTGATGATTTTGGCGCTTATGGTGATGATATAATTAAAAAACTTGAAATTTTCGCTAATGAAAATTCGGAATGTAATTTGGCACCCGATAACCGCGAAGGTCTTCGCATTAACACTAAAAACGGATGGTTTTTGTTAAGGCTTAGTGTACACGACCCTGTGGTTGTGGTGAATTTTGAAAGTCGTGTTAACGGTGGCATAGCGGAAGATATCGAAAGGCTTCGACCGTTTTTAACACAGTTTAATAAACTTGATATTTCTAACCTTTAAAATAAAGGAGAGCCGAAATTTTTAAAGTTTTGGCTCTCCTTTTTTGTTATGTTATTCGTCAGTATGGCTTGTAAAACAGCCGCAATCTTTTTGGTCGTCGATGCAGTCGGGACGGGGTGGGAAAAAGTCGTCAAGCGGGAACTGAATTCGGCTGAATGTGTCGCAGGGTTCTGCTGTAGAATGGTCGCAAGACTTTTGCGGCACACAAAAATCATAAACGGGGATAAGCATTTGCACATTGCGGATAAGCTGAACTACGGTAAACAAACCGATTGTAGCGTAAATAGTGGGTGTACCACGCGGAATATCGGTCACTACATGACCGCCAAGCGCTTCACAAACACAGTCAGGAATGCAGCAGGAAGCTTCGTAACAGTCGCGGATTGTACCAATTTTAGCTGATAACGGTACGGGGTCAACAGCACTAACCACACATTTTGGTGTGTTGCTGCCTGAGAAAGTATTTGTGTTATGGTTTCTACATTCTTCGCCCACAACATTAGAGAAGGTTTTAACTGCACCGCAGCTGCCGTATAAAATAACCTTTTTATTGAATGTTGCAATACCATTTATAACCTGTGGGCATGAGCTTGGTGAAGTGTAAAGGTCAAAGGATAAAAGGAAGAAGAAAGTTAGGTCGCAAGAATAATATCCTTTGTTAAAGTTTACGGGTTCGACATCAATGAAAACATTAAGCACTTCGGCACTGCGAAGCCGTACGCTTAAAGCGTTGTTTATAAGGGTCTGTGTTTCGGGAAGGAAAAAGCACCGCAAATCTTCTAAACAGTCACGGTCACAGCAAGAATCGTAAACCCGACCCGCGTCGATGCAGACCGCATCATTGCAGTTTTCAAAGTTCTTAAAATCTGCCATATAGTAAGGCCTCCTAAAAATATTTAAGTCAGTTTTATGGCTAACTTCAATAATATAATATGTTTTGCCTTAAAATAGGTTAAAATATTTTAATTTTGGTTGACTTAAAGTAGCAAAAAATGTAAAATAGGGCAAGGTGATTGTTTTGAATAATAAATTTTGGTATAAAAAGGGGCTAAAAGACGGAATACCCATAGCACTTGGTTATTTTGCAGTTGCTTTTACACTTGGTATTGCTGCTGAAAAATCGGGAATTACAGCTTTTCAAACCTTTGCCCTGACAGGTACAACCCTTGCTTCTGCAGGTGGTTATGCGGGTATAAATGTTATTGCTGCCATGGGTGGTTATTTTGAAATGTTTTTAACAATGCTTATTGTTAATGCGCGTTATCTTTTAATGTCATGTTCACTTAGTCAAAAAATCTCACCCAAAACATCAACACTTCACCGAATGGGTATTGCTTTTGGTGTTACCGATGAAATTTTTGGCATTTCATCTGCTGTTTCGGGTTATCTTAATCCTTTTTATAACTATGGTGCCATGACGGTTTCAATTCCTGCTTGGGCAAGTGGCGCAGCATTAGGTGTTATTTTGGGAAATGTTTTGCCGTCTAGTGTTATGTCGGCACTTTCGGTGGCTATTTTTGGTATGTTTTTAGCCATTATTATTCCACCTGCAAAAGGAAATAAGGTTATAATGGGCGGTATCATTGCTTCATTCGCTTTAAGTTTCTTGTTCAATAAACTACCAATCATCGCAAACAATATTTCAAGCGGTATGCAGGTTATAATTTTAACCGTCCTGATTGCTTTTGTGCTTGCAATTCTTTTCCCTGTAAAGGAGAAAGACGATGAATAATATCTATATTTACATATTAATTATGGCATTTACCATTTTTATGATTCGTGTATTACCGCTTACTTTAATCAGAAAGAAAATAAGGAACAAGACTCTGCGCTCATTTTTATATTATGTGCCTTATGTAACTCTTGCAGTTATGACTTTTCCTGCAATTATTTATGCGACGGACAGTATATTGTCAGGTATTGCGGCACTTATCACGGGCGTGGTGCTTTCATATATCGGAGTAGGTTTATTCGGTGTTGCAATATCTTCTTGCGCGGTGGTATTTATAATTGAACTTATTATGAAATTGATATAAAATTGGGGTTTAGCGCTGACGCAAAATTCGTAATTCATAATTCGTAATGCGTAATTACAGTACGAATCAAGACTTCCACTGCGGGAAGCCTTGCCCGATAAACTATAATTTGAAGCAATACCATAACATAATGTTATGGTATTATTTTTTTACTTGAAATATACCCAGTGGGGGTATATAATGTGTGTGGTGATAGTATGAAAACTCAACAATATAATATTACAGGTATGTCTTGCGCGGCGTGTTCGGCATCGGTGCAGCGTGTGGTTACAAGGCTTAAAGGTGTTGCGGCGTGCGATGTTAACCTTATAACAGGCAAGATGACCGTAACCTTTGATGAAAATTTTGTTTCATCGGCGGATTTTTTTAGGGTTGTACAGAAGGCAGGTTTTGGCATAACTGCTGAGACAGTGAAGAAAGAAGTCGAGAAACCTAAGGAAAACGCTATGCCGATAATTATATCGCTCATATTCGCGGCAATTTTACTGTATGTTTCAATGGGGCAGATGCTTTTCAGTAATTTGCCGTTGCCAAAAGTTTTTAATATGAACGAAAACCCATATAATTTTGCATTTTTGCAATTTTTATGTTGTTTGCCAATTTTGTATTTTGGCAGGAAATTTTTCATAAGGGGTATACCGCTTTTATTTAAAGGTCACCCCAATATGGATTCTCTTGTGGCTATTGGTTCGGGTGCATCGCTTATTTATAGCATTGTTATGACATTTACATTGTCACATAATCCCCATGCGGTACACAATTTGTATTTCGAATCATCCGCGGTGGTTATATCACTGGTAATGCTTGGTAAATTCTTCGAGCGCAGAAGTAAAGCTAAAACTGCAAAAGCTATTGAGAAACTTATGGAATTAACTCCGGACACTGCTGTGCTTTTTAAGGACGGTAAGGAATATGAAATTCCTACATCGGAAATAAAAGTGGGGGATACACTTATTATTAAATCGGGTGCTAAAATTCCACTTGACGGTATTGTTGAAGGTGGACAAAGCAGCGTGAATGAAGCAATGCTGACGGGCGAAAGCTTACCCATTTATAAAATTACAGGCGACAAGGTTTATGGCGGAAGTGTAAATTTAGATGGCGTACTTTATGTTAGGGTTACCCATATCGGTGAAAATACCACCATTTCCAAAATAATTAAATTTGTCGAAGAAGCGCAGTCTAAAAAAGCGCCTATTTCAAAAACTGCAGATAAGGTTGCAGGCGTTTTTGTGCCCGTTGTTATTGCAATTGCTGTTATTTCAGCAGTTATTTGGTTGGTTGTGGGCAAGGATATTTCCTTTGTGCTCAAGGTGTTTACATCTGTTTTGGTCATTGCCTGTCCCTGTGCTTTGGGGCTTGCTACTCCCACTGCAATCATGGTTGGCACGGGTCTTGGCGCTTTAAACGGAATACTAATTCGAAATGGCGAAGTGCTTGAAATAAGTCATAATGTAAAAGCCGTTGTTTTTGATAAAACAGGCACATTAACAATGGGAAAACCGGTGGTTACCGATTATGTAGGTGATACTGGCGCTTTGTCGTTCGCCGCGGCTTGCGAAGCGGTGTCTACCCATCCGCTTGCAACGGCTATTTGTGAATATGCCGATAAACTTAAAATTGAATATATAAGCCCTGAAGAATTTAAAACGCTTTCGGGCAAGGGTGCGCAAGCAATTGTACACGGAAAACAAATATTGGTGGGAAAAAGAGAATTACTTTTTGAAAAAGGTATTTCTACAGAAAAATTCGCGGACGATTTTACCCGATTTGTAAGTGACGGCAAATCAATTTCGTTTATTGCGGTAGACGGAGAATGTGTTGGATTGTTTGCAATTGCAGATACGCTAAAAGAAAACGCATTCGATACTATACAAAAACTTAAAGAGCGCGGTATAAAAACTGTTGTTTTATCGGGTGATAATCGTATGGCTGCTGAATATGTCGGCAATGAATTAGGCGTAGATGAGATTTATTCTGAAGTTTTACCCGATAATAAGGCAGAAATTATTAAAGAAATTCGTCAAAAGTATGGCGCGGTTATGATGGTGGGTGACGGTATAAATGACGCTATCGCTCTTACTGAAGCAGATGTTGGGTGCGCTATTGGAAACGGTAGTGATATTGCTGTTGAATCGGCCGATATTGTGCTGATGGGGTCTGATATATTGTCCGTTGTCAAAGCAATAAATTTAAGCAGTTTTACTATTCGCAATATTAAACAAAATCTGTTTTGGGCTTTTTGTTATAACACAGTATGTATACCGGTAGCGGCAGGACTTTTGTATGCTTTCGGCGGTCCGCTTTTAAGCCCAATGCTTGGCGGACTTGCAATGTCATTCAGTTCGGTTTTTGTCGTGGGAAATGCATTAAGGCTTAGGGGTAAAAAATTATGAGTGAATGTTGTAAAAAAACTAAACATCGTGATGATGCGGAATACAAAGCGTTAATTAACCGACTTAACCGAATTGAAGGTCAAGTTCGTGGGGTTAAAAATATGCTGGAAAACGATGCCTATTGCGTTGAAATTTTAACTCAGGTAAGCGCAATAAATGCGGCACTAAATGCTTTTAATAAAGAACTTTTGGCAAACCATATCCATTCATGTGTGGTAAATGATATAAAAAACGGTAAAGAAGATACGGTGGATGAACTGTGTGCTACTTTACAAAAACTTATGAAATGAGGTTTTAAAATGGAATTTAAAATTAAAGTAGAAGATATGCATTGTGGTCATTGTGTTGCGAGAATTGACAATGCATTAAACGAGATTGGAATTAAGCATCAAATTAATTTAGAACAAAAGACTGTAATTATTGACGGTTGTGAGCACTGTCTTAAAACTGCAATAAGCGAAATTGAAGATTTAGGTTTTACACCTGAAAAAATATAAGAAAAAACCACCCGAAAGGGTGGTTTTAATTTAAGTGATTATTTTGTGCCGAAAATACGATCTCCTGCATCGCCGAGACCGGGAAGAATATAGCAATGGTCGTTAAGACATTCATCAAGTCCTGCACAGTAAACAGGAACATCGGGGTGAGCAGTTGTGAAGGCTTCAAGTCCTTCGGGTGCTGCAATAATGCAAAGGAACTTTATACGCTTGGGGTTAAATTCCTTAATGCGTGAAACAGCATCAATTGCGCTGCCGCCGGTAGCAAGCATAGGGTCGAGCACGAAAACATCGCGTTCATCAAGGTCTGCAGGTAACTTGCAGTAATAATCAATAGGCTTGTGGGTTTCGGGGTCGCGGTACATACCGATGTGACCAACTTTTGCGGCAGGGATAAGGGTTAAAAGACCGTCAACCATACCGAGACCTGCGCGAAGAATCGGAACAAAAGCCATTTTTCTTCCGGCAAGCTTTTTTGTTGTGGCAGTAACTAAAGGGGTTTCGGTTTTAACATCCTTAAGGGGCAAATCACGGGTTGATTCATAACACATAAGCATTGCAATTTCGTTTATAAGCTCGCGGAATTGCTTGGTGCCTGTGCGCTTGTCACGCAAAATAGAAAGCTTGTGCTGAATTAGGGGATGATCCATTACGAAAACATTTTCTTTCATTTTAAATTCCTCACTTATTTTCAATTTCTGAAATTTTATCAATTCTTTTTTGGTGGCGTCCGCCTTCAAATTCTGTATTTACAAATAAATCAACCAATTCTAAAGCGGTGCCAACACCGATGACTCTGCCCCCAAGGCAAAGCACATTTGAATTATTATGAAGGCGAGTATATTTTGCTGAGAAATGTTCACTTAAAGCCGCGGCACGAATACCTTTGTGCTTGTTAGCGGCAAGCGACATACCAATGCCGGTACCACATACTAAAATGCCAAGTTCACATTCACCTTGTTGTATGCTTTCGCATACTTTTGTTGCAATATCGGGGTAATCGACCGAGACATTTTCGTAAATGCCAAAATCCATTACTTCAAACCCGTTTTGTTTTAAGTGCTCGAGTATTGCGTTTTTATGTTCAAAACCGCCGTGGTCACAACCTAATGCAATTTTCATAATTTTTCATTCTCCTTCTTCATTTTCAGCTCGCGTTCGGCCTGCGGCAAACGCAAATAAAAAGGTAAAAGTTCATTCGGTGATATAGTTGCACCATTTTGAAAGCTTTCAAGCGCGGCATAAGCAACGCCAACCGCATTTTGAAATTCGCGCGACGGATGAGCTTTTTTAACATTCTTCACATCACAAATGGCTTTGTAAAAACTTTCAGCGCCATCGCCGATTATTATAACACATTTATTGCTGTTTTGCGATATGTTTTTAATTTCTTCAACTAATTCATCACACATTAAAGCTCGGTCATTACAAAGTCTTGAAATTACACCGTCTTGAATATCAAAAATAGCGTTATAAAACTGATTGCAACGGGCATCCATTACAGCGCAAACGATACAGTCGGTATCAGAATAATTTTGTGCCATTGCTAAAAGGGTGGAAACACCGACACAGGGAAGTTTTTTTGCTGCAGCAAGACCTTTTGCGGCGCTTATACCAATACGAACGCCTGTGAATGAACCGGGGCCGTTTGAAATGGCAAAGCCTTCAATATCATTAAGATTTATTTTGGAAGCCGCTAATATATTTTCTATCATTGGCATAAGGGTTTGAGAATGTGTAAGTTTAACATTTGCAAATGCTTGTGCGACAAGTTTTTCACCGTCAATAATGGCGACGCTTGCAGGTGTGGCCGAACATTCAACTGCTAAAATTTTCAAATTATTCACCTTTTTTTGTAATTATAATTTCGCGTGTGTTATCATCTATCTTGTTTATTGTAACATAGATTGTGTTATCAGGCAAGGCAGATTCAATGTTTTCGCTCCATTCAGCGGCAATAACACCGCCATCGTCGATATAATCAAAGAAGCCTGTTGAATAAAGGTCTTCCCAGCCACTGACGCGGTACATATCAAAATGGTAAAGTGGGATTCTGCCACTAGGGTATTCGTTTATAAGAGCAAATGTGGGGGAAGTCACGGTATCGGTTGAACCAAGACCCTTTGCGAGACCGCGTGTAAAGCAGGTTTTGCCCATACCAAGACCGCCGCGATAAGCAATAACACAACCATCGGTTATTTGATTACCTAAACCTTCGCCGATTTTTTCGGTTTCTTCAGGGCTTTTTGTTAAGAATTTTTGCATATGTATGTCCTTTTTAGTATATTTCTAAGATATTATACCATATTTTTTTGATTTATGAAAGTGTTACTTGAATATTTAATAAAAATAAAATATAATAAACTAAGAAACTTTTATGGAGGAAAAGGCTTTGCGTTTTTTATTTGCTAAATTTGCAGATTTTGTGCGTGAATCAGACAAAATACTACTGTCGCTTTTGTTTTTAGCGGCGGGGTATGGTTGTGCTGCAGTTTTTTCGGCAACGCATTATATGGAAAGTCTTCGCCCATTTATTGTACATACATTTTGTCTTATTGCGGGTTTTGGCGTTGTTTTAGTTGGTTCACTTTTTGAATATGACCGATTTTTAAAGCTTTGGCCCGTTTTTGCGGTGGTTGGTATTGTGCCGGTAATACTTACATTTTTTATCGGTTATGCACCTGCAGGTACCGATGATAAGGCGTGGCTTAATCTAGGTTTTACAACCTTTCAGCCATCTGAACTTTTGAAAATTTGTTTTGTTATAACATTTTCGGTTCATCTGGCAAGGGTAGGTAAAAATATTAATCAAATAAAATCGCTGATTCCATTATGTATACATGGTGCTATACCTGTTGTTTTGATTCACTTTCAAGGGGACGACGGTACGGCTCTTGTATTTGCGGTAATGTTTGTTTTAATGCTTTGGTCTGCGGGTGTTTCATGGAAGTATTTTGTTACTGCATTCTCGGCATTGGTTGTATCATCACCGATAATATACTTTTTTATTATGAATGACAGTCACCGCGAAAGACTTAAAAATATGTTTGACATCGATGCAGATATAAAGGGTGTTGGTTGGCAGCAATACCGCGGCAGACAAGCCCTGGCAAACGGCGGTTTTTGGGGGCAGGGTTATCTAAACGGTGATTTGACGCAAATTGGCAAAAGCGGTGTACCTGAAGGTCATAACGACTTTATCTTTGTAACTATTGGTGAAGAATTGGGCTTTTTAGGTTGTCTTGCTGTTATTATAATTCTTAGCGCCATTTGTTTTAGATGCTTAAAAATTGCAAAGCTTTCATCTAGAAATGAAGGTAAATACATTTGCGTTGGCATATTTGCAATGCTTTTTGCGCAGGTTGTCATTAATATCGGTATGTGCACTTCTGTTACACCGGTTATCGGCATAACCTTGCCGTTTTTTAGTGCAGGCGGCACATCACTTATCTGTCTATATTCGGGTATGGCGCTTGTTCACAATGTTTATATGAACCGCAATTCCCGAACGCTCCATATAAAAACTTAAAGTCAAAAGCCTTCCGAAATAATCGGAAGGCTTTTATGGTATCTTTGGGTTTACTGTACTGAGAAAATCACACTTGAAGGTTTTATAAAAATGGCGGCTTGGATATAGCGTATCGCCATTTGCAAGAATAATATGTTCGTGGTTAAATCTTGAAACATAATCGGTATTTACGACAAAAGCACGACTTGTTTTCAAAAATTGCTCCTTTGGTAAAGCATTATATACTTTTGCCATGGTTTTGTTGCAACAAACTATTTGATTACTAAGATGAAGACGGCAGTGCTTGTTGTTGGCTTCTATGTACAAAATGTCTTTAGTATTTATAAATATGTTTTCACAGCCGTCGCTAACCAGCAGGGTGTTAGATTGTAAACTAGTGAAAAAATTATTTAGAACTTCACATAAAAGCATATCGTTAAGCGGTGTTTGCAAAAAATTATATGCATTAATTTTGAACGCTTCTACAGCGAGACAGCAGTCATCGGATATTATTATGATAGGTGTTTTGTTATGGGTATTGTATAGTTTTTTAGCGAGCCAAATACCATCGTTGGTTTTATAAGATATGAAAAATAAAATGTAGTTTTTTCTTTTTGCAATAAGTTCGTCTGCATTTGTAAAAACATCAACAACAAGGTCTATTTTTTTACTGTTTAAAAAAATATAAATTAGCTGTTTTAAAATTAAGCTATCACAAGAATTTTTATCAAAAATAGCAATTTTCATTTTTAGAATATCCTTAAACTATTTGTTAACAGTGTTTCGGTACGGAATACTGTTTTTTCTTTTTGTATTATACACAAAAAGCCAAAAAATGTCAACAACACTTTTTAAAAAATGAATTTTACGCATTTTACTCTTAAAATTCGACTTTTTACTCCTTTTTTCGACAAAGACACAAACCGTTTGACTAAAATGTGTTTTACATGTAAGAAATTGGAAAAATTTTACAAAAATAAAAGATTTTGGTTTACAAATTCGTGTCTGATTTCTTTCTGTTTTTTGAAAGGGGTTAGGCGAATGCAAAATTATTTATTGAAACCGCTAATTAGCAAAATTAAAGAGCAGGATATGTCAGTATTTTTTCAAATTTTTGAAGAATTTAAAAGATTGATTTCGTTTTACGGCAATAAGCTGGGATATGAAGATGCTGTTTCGGAATTAACCTTGTTTTTTATAGAACTTTTGTATGATGTTAATCTTGAAAAATTCCCGTCAGATGATGGTGAAGAATTAAATAAATATATTGCTGTTTCGATTAAGAATAGATACATTGCACTTTCAATGGAAAGAGAGAAGTCTTCAAAATTGGAAAGTGTTTTATTAGAAGAATGCTGTGGTATTACGCACAAATATGAAGATAGCGTTTGTGTTTCTCGTGGCGTTAGCAGGTTAAACGACGCCCAAAAATTTGTGTTTTTTTATCATTTTGTCTATGGATTTAGCATTGTAGAAATTGCAGACCAACTTAATATTTCGCGTCAGGCGGTAAATAAAACTAAAAATCAGGTGCTTTCAATTTTAAGGAAGGAGTTTTTAAGATAATGTTAAATTGTTTTAATGTGGAAATTTTTCGTGTTAGGAAAAGTTGGGATGATTTTAAAACACAGGCTGGAGCCTTTTTAATTTTGGAAAATGCGATAGAACTGGCCAAAAAAACCAAACAAAATGTTTATAATTACAAAAAGGAATGTGTATGGAACTTTGAGGAGGAAATAAAAAATGGCAAAATACAAAAATCCCGTTCTTAAAAAGGGCGGACATAAGGTGACAAGCTCATACGGTATGCGTACTATTTGGGGCAAAAAGCAAATGCACAATGGCATCGATTTAGTAGGTGAAGGCGCGACACTTGATTACATAATCGCTTTTGATGATGGTGTGGTTAAAATATCAAAGTATTCGGTAACTGCAGGTGAATATGTTCAGATAGACCACGGTAACGGCAACTTAACCCGTTATCTACATATGAAAAAGGGAAGTCGCACAGTAAAAGCAGGGGAAAAGGTTTTAAAAGGACAGGTTCTCGGGTATATGGGTGCTACCGGTAATGTAACAGGTGCACATTTACATTTTGATGTTAATGTGAACGGAAAATATGTTGACCCTGCACCTTACCTTGATGGTACAAAGGCTTTTGAAACCGAAAAGCCGAATGATATAAAACAGTGGCAGCTTGCCGCTATTGCCGATGGCTTTAAATTTCCTAAATACGGTGCCGATGGCAAATGGGGAAGCGAATGTGTTTCGGTCGCTAAAAAGGCAGTATGCAAAAAGCGCATCACATATAAATATAAGAATCTTACAAAGTTAGTGCAGAACGCAGTAGGTGTTACTGCTGACGGCAAGTTTGGTAATGAAACCCGTAATGCTGTTATTAAGTGGCAAAAGTTAGTTGGACTTAAAGCTGATGGTTGTATTGGCGTTGAGAGTTGGAAAAAGTTATTGGGGGTGAAATAAATGAAAAAGTTTATTGATTGGCTTAAAAACCAAAAGAAAGCAATCAAATGGTTAAAGGCGGCTGGCGTTCGCGCAGTTAAAACCTTTGCCCAGACGGCGGCATCGCTTGTAACGGTTGGCGCACTTATAAGTGAAATCAACTGGACAATGGTGTTATCCGTATCTGCAGTTGCGTTTATTTATTCGCTGTTAACCTCGCTTGGTGGCTTACCTGAAATTAAGTAAGTACATATCATAAATCAATTCAAAAAACAAATATTATGAAATTGAGGGCTCTATTCAAAATAGAGCCCTTTTCTATTGCAACTTTATTTGTAGTGTGTTATACTAAAAATTGCCAAATCAATTTTATATTTTATAACAAGCATTTAGCCAAGGGATTAGTGTTTCCTGTTGGTTTGTCTTTGTTTGTGTTTTTAATTTCATAAAAATGCAAATTTCGCAACATAAACAAAGCTATGCTTGTTATATGAATTGGTTTGGCGACTATCGGAGTTTGCGTTTTTGGTGCGACTACTTCGGTAGCCGCACTTTTTATTTTTAGGAGATGAAACAAAAATGAAAAAGTTTTTATCAATAATATTATCGGTTGTTTTAATTATCTCAATCATGCCGATAGGATTGTTTAGTATACCCGCAAGTGCTGCAATAAGCGGCGCATACACTTATACCAGCGGCCAATACACTTATACCGTTACCAATGGGGAAACGACAATTACAGATGTGGATGCATCAATCAGTGGGGATGTTGTGATTCCTGACACCTTGGGCGGTTATCCTGTTACAAGTATTGGTGAGTCTGCATTTTACAATTGTCATAACCTTACAAGTGTTACTATCCCAAACAGTGTTACACGTATATATGATTTTGCGTTTTGTAGTTGTCCAAACCTTACCAGTGTAACTATCCCAAATAGTGTCACACGTATTGGTACGTCTGTTTTTTTAGGTTGCACAAGTCTTGAAAGCATAACATTACCGTTTGTGGGTTCATCACGAACTGCAAGTGGCACATATGATGCTGTATTTGGATATATATTTGGATATGGTACATCTTATAGCCGCGATGCAACAAAACAATATTATTCAAGTGGTTCAAGTTACTATTATTATATTCCATCAAGTTTAAAAAGTGTCACTATAACCGATGCTACACAAATACCATATGGTGCGTTCTATAATTGCTCTGAATTAACAAACATTGTAATTCCGGATAGTGTTGAAACAATGGGTAATAATTTGCTTTCGGGTTGTAATGGGTTATTAGAACTAAAAATACCGTTTTTGAATTATAGTTTTGGTAATCTGTTCGGCGGAAATAAAAGTTCTGTACCACCTTCATTAAAAAGGGTAACAATCAGTGGCGGAACTATTCCAAGCAGTGCTTTTGCTGATTGTGACGATATTTCGACTGTAATTTTTGGAGACAAGGTTACAGCGATTGGTAATAATGCATTTGCTGATTGTAACAGTATAACTAAGGTTGTGATTGGAAATGGCGTTAAAACTATTGGCGCTTCGGCATTTTATAATTGTGTTAGTCTTACACAAATTACTTTTGGCTCAGCTATAACAACTATTGCTGCATCTGCTTTTGAATACTGCGTAAGTTTACAGAAAGCAATTATTCCGGACAGCACTGTTAATATTAATAATAGCGCATTTAAAGATTGTTACAGTTTATCAACTGTGGTTTTCGGCAATAGTGTTGATTTAATTGGCGATCATGCTTTTGAAAATTGTAAAAGCATTGAAGAAATTGTGATACCAAATAGCACAACGTTAATAGGTACAAGCGCTTTTGAAAATTGTACCGGTTTAAAGAGGTTGACTTTTGGCACAAGTTTAAAAACTATAAATGCTAGGGCATTTGCCAAATGCACTAAATTGGAATATGCTATTTTACCCAATAGTACAACCTACGTTGGTGAATATGCATTTAGTAATTGCACTTCATTAAAACGTGCTGTAATAAAGGGTCGTGTAGACCATATCAACAACGCAACATTTTACGGTTGTACAAATCTTACCGCGGTTGCATTTCCTGTAAATGTTACAACTCTCGCTTATAATGCTTTTTATGGTTGTAATAAACTAAGTGAAGTTTGGTATGAGGGCACCAAAGCAGACCGAGATAATATTGCGATTGCTTATGGTAATGATTATATTGAGGGAGCAATTTGGCGATATGCCCAGTTTGATACTATAAATCATAAGTATGACAATGCCTGCGATGAGGTTTGCAACATTTGCTTTGAGGTTCGCGAAGCACCACACGTTTATGATAACAATTGTGATGCTACGTGTAATGCGTGTGGTGCAACAAGAGTTCCGTTAGAACACGTTTATGACAACAATTGTGACACTACGTGTAACGAATGCAATACTACTCGCACAGTACCACATGTTTATGATAACGATTGTGATGCTACGTGTAATGCGTGTGGTGTAACAAGGATTCCGGCGGATCACGTTTATAACAACGAGTGTGATACTACGTGTAACGTGTGTGACCATACTCGCACAGCACCACACGCCTTTGACAACAATTGTGACACTACGTGTAATGTGTGTGGCTATACTCGCACAGTACCACACATTTATGACAACAAGTATGACACTACCTGTAACACTTGCGGTGGCAGCAGAACGATTAGTTCGGTTACAAAAACTGACGGTATATTCACTTATAAAATTACTCCTGATGGAGATGGCGGAAAAATCGCAATACTTGATGTGAGTGGAACAACTGCCTCCGGTCAGGTTGAAGTTCCCTCTGTTATAGAGAATGTGCCCGTAATTTCCATTGGCTCAGAAGCGTTTATGTTTTGCACAAAAATCACCGGCATAACCATCCCAAACAGTGTTACAAGTATAGATCATCATGCATTTTATGGTTGTTCAAGCCTTACAAACATAACCATTTCTAATAGCGTTACAAGTATTGGTAATTATGCGTTTTATGATTGTTCAAGTCTTAGAAGCGTAACAATTCCTAATAGCGTTACAAGTATTGGTAATTATGCGTTTTATGATTGTTCAAGTCTTAGAAGCGTAACAATTCCTAATAGCGTTACAAGTATTGGTGATTTTGCGTTTTATGGTTGTTCAAACCTTGAAACTATAACTATCCCTAATAGCGTTACAAGTATTGGGTATGCTATGTTTTGTGGTTGTTCAAGTCTTAGAAGCGTAACAATTCCTAATAGCGTTACAATTATACGCGGTTACGCATTTGATGGTTGTTCAAACCTTGAAACTATAACTATCCCTAATAGTGTTACAAGTATAGTCGGTTACGCGTTTAGAGATTGTTCAAACCTTGAAACTATAACTATCCCTAATAGCGTTACAAGTATAGGCATTTACGCGTTTTATCGCTGCAGCAGTCTTATAAGCATAACTGTTGACGATAACAATGGTCATTATTCTTCAAAAGATGGTGTTTTGTTTAACAAAAATAAAACAATGTTAATCTGTTATCCGGCCGGCAAAACCGCTTCTTCATATGCCATTTCTAACAGTGTTACAAGTATTGATAATTATGCATTTAGTGGTTGTTCAAACCTTGAAACTATAACTATCCCTAATAGTGTTACAAGTATTAGTGCCGGTGCATTTAGTTGCTGTACAAGCCTTACAAGTATAACCGTTCCAAATAGCGTTACAAGTATAGGTGAAAGAGCGTTTGAAAGTTGTTCAAACCTTTCTAGTGTATATTATAGCGGGAACAAAAACGATAAATCAAATATATCTATCGAAAGTGATAATAATGCTCTAGAGAATGCTACATGGTACTACGGTGAATACACGATAGAATTTAAAGATTGGGATGGAACAATTTTATCTTCAGGCACTTATAATTGGAATGATGAAATAATAGTTCCCGCTTTCCCTACTAGACCGAGCGACAACACTTACACCTATACGTTTACAGGTTGGGATAACGAAGTTGTTAATTGCAATGGTAATGCAACATATACTGCTACATATAAGTCTAATTATATCGACTATATCATTACCTTTAAAAATTGGGATGGTAGTGTGATTAGTAGCAAAACTTATCACTATGGCGATGCTATAACAACTCCATTAACTCCAACAAAAGCATCTGACAACACCTACACCTATACTTTTAATAGTTGGGATAAGTCAGTAGTAAATTGCAATGGTAACGCAACATATACTGCTACATATAAGTCCAATTATATCAATTATACCATCACATTCAAAAACTGGGATGGCAGTGTTATTAGCAGTAAAACCTATCATTATGGCGATAGTGTTGTAATCCCAACTACCCCCACAAGACCTAATGATGATAAGTATTCATACACATTCAATGGCTGGGACAAAACCATAACCAATTGTAATGGAAATGCAGTTTATACCGCAACTTATACTGCAACGTCGCTTGTTCCTAATAAGGTTACATCAACCGAGTTTACCATTGCCGACAACAACATCAGCAAAATCACCGCAGGAACAACAGTTTCAAGTTTGTTATCAGGTCTTAACGAAGGTGAATATTGCAAGGTTTATAAAGGTAATACCGTAGTTAGTGGTAATACCACAGTAGGTACGGGCATGGTTGTAAAGCTTATGAACGGCAATATAGTTAAGGCGTCCTACACGGTTATCGTTACTGGCGACACAAACGGTGACGGCAACATTACCATTACCGATATGATTGCCATTAAAGCTCACGTTTTAGAAAAAACTTTGCTAACAGGTGTTTATTTAACAGCTGCTGACACTAGTGGCGATGGTAAAATTTCACTAACCGACTTTATTCAAGTTAAGTCAAAAATCCTTGGCAAAAGTGATATAACCGCTAGATAAGGAGAATAAAAATGAAAAAAATAATTTCAATATTAACAGTTTTAGTTTTGTGCTTGGCAATAGTTATGCCGATGACTGTATCTGCCGCAAGTGCAAGCGCAACTTTAACCGGTCCTGCTACTGTTCGTGCAGGTGATACCATAACTTTAAGTTTTAATTTTACCGGCAGTGGCATTTACGGTGTAGAAGGTATGTTGTCTTATGACAGCAGCCAAGTTACTCTTTCGAGCACAAGTCAGAAAATTGGCGCACCTTGGAAGGTTGAGTTCAATGGTAATAAGTTTGCCGCTTATGATGATAGCGTAGAAAACCCAATCAACGGCAGCAAAACCTTGTTTACAGTTACTTTCAAGGTTAAGTCTGTAGCACCGGGAACAAATATTAAAATATCTTACACAGGTGTTGCCGCAACCGACGGTAGTGCTGACAAAAACTTAGGCACGATTTCATATTCAAAAACCGTTGCTGAACCGCTTTCTACCGAAAACAAGCTTGAAAGTCTTACAGTAAGTAATGCGACAATTTCACCCGCTTTCTCGGCTAATACTACAAGCTACACCGCAAGCGTTCCGTTTAGTGTTTCAAAGCTTGATGTTAAAGCCAAAGCGGCAGATAGCAAAGCAAAGGTTTCAATCAGTAGCCCCAGCCTCACACCGGGTGGTACAACCAAAGTTACTGTAACAGTTACTGCTGAAAGTGGCGCAAAAAAGACCTATACAATTTCGGTTAAGCGTGAATCCGACCCTAACTATCAAGCAAACAGCAACGCTAATCTTTCTAACATAACAGTTGAAGGCTTCTTGCTTTCACCTGCGTTTAACACCAATACCGACAAATATGTTGTTTGGTTGCCTTATGAAACAACAAGCGTAAAGGTTAAGGGTACTGCAAGCGATAAGAAAGCATCTGTCCAAGTTGTTGGCGGTGACAACCTTGCCGCAGGACAAGACAACACCATTAAAGTAATTTGTACTGCAGAAAATGGTGATAAAAAAGAATACACCGTTATTGTAAAACGTGCAGCAGGTCACGACGGAAGTGTTGATGAAAAACCGCAAGAACCCGTAACTGACACACAAGACAGTACGCAAACCCAAACCAATAGCAATGGCGGTATTGCTTGGTGGTGGCTTATCGTTGTTGGTGCAGGTGCGCTTGTTTTAGGATTAGCCATTGGTCTAATTATTAAAATTAAAAAATAGTTCAAAAAAGCACCTTGATTATTTCAAGGTGCTTTTTGTTATAAATTTTCAATATGCTTTTTTAAAGCATTGAAGGATTCTTCGCTTATTACATGTTCAATTCGGCAGGCATCTTCGGTTGCGGTTACTTCATCAACTCCAAGCCGAACCAAAAGTTTGGAAAGTATGGTGTGGCGTTCAAAAAGCTTTTGTGAAACTTCTGTGCCAATTTGGGTTAAGGTTATATATCCTTCGGGCGAAACGGTAATATAACCGCCATTTTTTAAAAGCCCGACAGCACGGCTGACACTGGGTTTTGAATATCCCAAATGTTCACATATATCGATTGAGCGCACATGACCGCCTTTTTGTGACAAAATGTATATTGTTTCTAAATACATTTCGCCAGATTCTTGTAACGGCATAAATTCACTTCATTTCTATTAAAATTATTCGAACCAGTTGTTTACATAAGATGCAAGAGCGGGAACAAGCTTTTTAATTTCTTTTCCGCTTGTATTAATGCAAAGGTGATAACTCTCGCGATGACCCCATTTAGTATCGGTAAACATTTCGCGGTAGTTGGCGCGGCATTTATCAATATCGCGGCACATAAACTTAATTTTACGGTCGGTAAGGTTTTCCTTTTCCTGATTTCTTGCTTTGCAACGCTCAATCTTAGAATCCATATCTGCGTAAACAAATAAATTAAGGGGGTTATATTCTTTCAAGATAACATCAGCTGCACGACCAATAATAACACAGTCCCCCTGCTCGGCAAGTTCGCGTATTAAATTATGTTCAGCATTTGCAATTTGTAAAGATTGGTTTATACCAAAATT
This sequence comes from Acutalibacteraceae bacterium, assembly GCA_045611605.1. GTDB lineage: Bacteria > Bacillota > Clostridia > Oscillospirales > Acutalibacteraceae > UBA737. The sequence continues at coordinate 45,121 of JAZKXN010000012.1, read as the reverse complement.
ATAACTTGTAAAACCGCGGCCTATTGTGGAGTTATAAAAAACCTTTACATCGCGTTCGGACATATTGGCAACATAATTCTTATCAAGGCCTTGTTTTTCTGCAACCATATCAATAATCTGTCGGTCATAGCAGGGAATACCCAATTCATCAGCAAGTCGTTTGCCAAGTTCGCGGCCTCCGCTTGAAAATTCACGGCTTATAGTAATAATTCTCGGCATAAAAAACCTCCGTATCATTTATTAAAAACATTATATCATTTTTAAACCTAAAATGCAATATTTTTGAAAATACAGGCACTTTTGTGGAAAAATTTGAAATTTATGTATATTTTGGCTTGGTTTACCAAATATTTGTAATAGAACGCATTGCGTTTAAGGAGGTAATTTTATGAAAAAGTTTTTAGCACTTTTACTCTCTGCATTAATGCTAACGGGAATTTTTACAGGGTGTAAAGGAAAGAAAGAAGAAACCACAACGCTTCGTGTAGCGGCTCTATCATCGGGGTATGAGGCGACAAAGGCAGGAATGTGGAAAGAAGTTTGTGACGCTTTTACAAACGAAACCGGAATCAAGGTGGAACTTACCCTTGAAAAGAATTTGGAAGATGTTATTTCGGCTTCAATGCAGGGTGGCGATTTTCCCGATGTTGTGCTTCTGGCAACAGGTAGAGAAGCAGGGCTTACTGAGCAGTTTATAAGAGATAAAAATTTGACCGACCTTACAGATGTGCTTTCAATGACCATACCAGGTGAAAGCAAAAAGGTTAAGGATAAGCTTGCAGGTGGTTTTACCGATAGTGTTGCCACTAACCCTTACGGTGATGGTAAGACATATTTAATGCCGATGTTTTATTCGCCTTGCGGACTGTTTTATAACAAGGGTCTTTTCGAGCAAAAGGGTTGGGAAGTGCCCAAAACTTGGGATGAAATGTGGGCTTTAGGCGATAAGGCTAAAAAGGAAGGTATTTACCTTTTCACTTATCCTACAACGGGATATTTTGACGCATTTTTCTATGCGCTTATGTATTCAGTGGGTGGTGCTGATTTCTTTGATAAGGCAACCCATTATGAAAAGGGTATTTGGGACAGCGATAAGGGTAAATTGTGCCTTGATATAATGGCGAAGTTGGCAACCTATACTAACCCCAAAACACCTGCTCAAGCCAATGACCAAGACTTTACCAAAAACCAACTTATGGTAATGCAGAACGAAGCGTTATTTATGCCAAACGGTACTTGGATTGTGGGTGAAATGCAGGATGCAAAGGCAGCAGAAGGCTTTAAATGGGGTATGACTGCGCTTCCGTCGGTTAAAGCGGACGGTAACAGATATTCCTACACTTGGATAGAACAAATTTGGGTTCCCAAGGGTGCAGAAAACATTAAGGAAGCAAAGAAATTCGTGTCATATATGTATTCAGATAAGGCGTGTGAAATTTTTGCAAGTCGTAACGCAATTCAGCCTGTTTTAAATATTTCTGACAAGTTAAATGAAGATAATAAATTGTTCTATTCAATCTATGATAACGGTGCAAAGGCAGCAATGGGTAATTTTGCGGCATATAAATCTGTTGCGGGTCTTGGCAGTATAAATGAAGTATTCTTTGATCCCATTAATTCGCTTGTATCGGGTAAGCTTACAAAGGAAAAATGGATAGAAGATGTTAAAAAAGCAAATGTAATTATGCGGGAAAATCTGATAAAAGAGTAAAATTAAGGGCGGGGATACCCGCCCACCTTTTTAAAAGGAGTGTTAAGTATGAACGCTGTAAAACGAAAAAACCTATTTGCGTTTTTGTGCGTTATGCCTGCTACAGCTTTGTTTTTTATATTTATGCTTTACCCAACCTTTTCGGTGTTTCGAATGTCGTTTTTTGAACGCGGTGCTTATTCAAAAAAAGAAAGCTATGTGGCGTTTGAAAATTTTAGGGTTTTGCTAAACGATACAAGATTTATACGGGCATCGCAAAACACAATATTTTTAATTGTTGTGGTAACGGTTATCACCATGACCTTGGCACTCGGCTTTGCGTTTTTTCTAACTAGAGACCGTATTTTTGGCGGCAATTTTTTTCGCGTAATTTTCTACATACCGAACATTTTATCGGTTGTGGTAATATCAGGTGTGTTTTCAGCCATATACGATGCCGAAAACGGGCTTTTAAACAGTTTTTTATCACTGTTAGGTAAGAAGGTGACAGTGCTTTGGAAGGGTGAAGATACGGTGATTTATTCACTTATAATAGCACTTGTGTGGCAGGCGGTCGGGTACTATATGGTAATGTATATGGCTTCAATGTCGGCAGTGCCGAAAAGTATGTACGAAAGTGCGTCGCTTGACGGTGCAAGTCGGTTTAGTGAATTTTTTAATATAACCTTGCCGCTCATTTGGACAAATCTTCGCACAACCCTTACATTTTTTATAATATCCACTATAAATATGGCGTTTTTATTTGTAAAGGCAATGACATCGGGAGGTCCTAATGGCGCGAGTGAAGTTGTGCTTTCCTTTATGTATAACCAAAAGGATGACGGTTTATATGGGTACAGTATGGCGGCAGGGGTACTGATATTTATTTTTTCATTTTTGCTGTCTTACGCGGTTAACCGAGTTACCAAACGCCGTGTTTTGCAGTTTTAAAGGGGGATTTTTATGAAAAAATTTAGCCTTTATAAAACGGTGATTTACGCGGTTTTCACTATACTTGCCATAACGGTTTTAGTGCCTGTTTTGTGGGTGGTTTTGGCATCGTTCAAGCAAAATTATGAATTCTACGGCAACCCGTGGGTATTACCGGAAAGGTTATATTTTCAAAACTTTATAGAAGCCTTTAAAACTGCAAAAATGGGCGAATATATGCTTTCATCGGTAATTGTTACCGCATTAGCTTTAGTGCTTATTTTGGTTATATCGTTGCCTGCGGCTTACTGCCTTTCAAGGTTTAGTTTTTGGGGTAATAATGTTCTAAATGCGTTTTTTATGGCAGGGCTTTTTATAAATGTAAATTATATTGTTGTACCAATATTTTTAATGCTTCGTGATGGAGACAATGTTTTAAAAGATATTATTGGTAGCGGATTTTTGCTTAACAACTTGTTTATATTGGCGCTTGTTTATGCTGCAACGGCTTTGCCATTTACAATTTATCTTTTGTCATCATATTTTGCGGGGCTACCGCATGATTTTGAAGAAGCGGCATATATAGACGGCGCGGGATATTTTGAAACAATGGTTAAAATTATGTTTCCGCTTGCAAAGCCGTCAATTATTACGGTAATTTTGTTTAATTTTTTATCTTTTTGGAATGAATATATAATCTCAATGACCTTGTTATCAAAAGCGGGTGGAACACGCACATTGCCCGTCGGACTTATGAATTTAATGCAAGGACAACAGGCAAAGGCGCAGTACGGCATTATGTATGCGGGGCTTGTTCTTGTAATGTTGCCCACATTAATTTTGTATATTTTAGTGCAGAAAAAACTAACCGAAGGTATGACAGTTGGGGGAGTGAAAGGATAGTATGTTTAATGCGGATTCAAAACTTAGAATAATATTAATGATTTTAAGTTTAATTGGTGGACTTGCGCTTGTATTTTTGGGTTGGACCTTTACGGGTGAAATGCTTGGGCTTATAATAATGCTTGCGGGAGTGGCATTACTTTTGCTTGCACTTTTATTTTATAATTATCCCTATAGAAATTAAAAAAATGCTTTGAAAGATATGTTCTTTCAAAGCATTTTTAATTATTACGGTGCTAAAAATGAAAATGCGGGTATATTTCTTAAAACGCCGAAGGCTATTGCTAAAATAAGGGCGATAATAAGCAAAACCGTTTCAAACTTATCACTTTTTTGGGTGCCGTTTAAAATGTAGATTATATAATGGCGTAAAACGAAAATTGTGGCAATGGGACCGACACTCATAACATAAGCGTTATATTGGAATGCGGCTTTAAAATTGAGAGATGCTAAACTTATGAACATTCGGCTTATACCGCAGCCCGGGCAGTGAAGACCTGTTATAAGGTTAAAAACACAGGGAATACCAAGGTGGGTTATTTTGACAAAAAGATAATAAGCAATACCGATAGCCAAAATAATTGCGGCGCTTTTTGAAACACTTTTAAGCCTAGCGGTTTGTTCGGTATTTAGTTTTTTCATAATCCACCGCCTTTTTAAAACTGTAATTCATTATAACGAAATTTGAAAACCCTGTCAACCGATAGGGATTATAATGTTGATAAATAACAATAAATATGATAAAATAACATAAAATTTGAAAGTGCGGCGATACAATGAAATGTTATTATACGTTTAAAGAATTTAAACATTATTTTACACTTAGAAATAAGAAAAAGTTTTATTCATTTATTGCCATAGTTTTATCTATTCAAATCGCTATAATAGGCGGGTTAATACTTTTTATAAATTTGAGCAAACCTGTACCGAAATCGAAATTAATATCGGCTAATATAGTTATAACCGATACACACCATCACAGCGGTTATAGGGGTGGCAATAGATTTTATATTTGGGCTAACGGTCAAGAATATATATTTAACAGCGGTTCAGGTTCTGATTATTCTTGCAGCAAATTAAATGATGTTTTATCAATTGGTGATACGATAAATATTTTATATTACGAAAATAATTTGACTTCTAAAAAGATTATTCTTGCAGCAAAATCAAATGAGAAAATATACCGCACTTATGACAACTATCTGAAAGGTGAAAAATGGGCAGTACCTATAATAATTGTTTTAGCGATTTTTGTTGAAGTTATTTTTATTGCTGTTGTATATTTGGAATATGATTTAAATAGAAGTGAATTTTTTAAGCGCCGCAAGAATAAGAAAAATCATAAAGATAGTGTGAAATCTTAAAAAACTATTGATTTTCACCCTAAAATACGGTATAATACAAACAATAACAGCTTTCTGTGTTTCTGTATCAAACACGGGTGGCTGTTATTTTTTTCTTCAAGGGGTGAATTATGAAAAAATTAACATTCTATACCGAAGCGGCGTATATTGTCGGTCTTATTATGTTGGCTTTCGGTACAGCGCTTATGACAAGGGGCGGTTATGGTATGTCTATGGTGGTTGCCCCTGCTTATATATTGCATTTGAAATTATCTGAGATATGGTCTTTTTTCACCTTCGGTGTGGCAGAATATTTATTACAAGCGGTTATAATTTTATTAATGATGCTTATACTTAAAAGAGTACGGATTATTTATTTTTTAACCTTTGCAACAACCATAATATATGGTTTATTGCTTGATGCGTCATTACTTATTTTGCCCGAAATTGAAACGGCAGCATATTTTATAAGGGTAGTGCTTTATATCTGCGGTATCTTGATGTGCACAGCGGCAATTGCGTTTTTGTTTAAAACATATTTTCCACCTGCTGCTTACGAAGTGTTTGTTAAAAATATTTCTAATCGTTTTAATATAAAACTTTTCACATTCAAAACAGTGTTTGATTGCAGTTTTTGTGTTATTGCGGCAGTAATGTCGTTTTTGCTGCTTGGAAAACTTGAAGGTATTGGTATTGGTACAATTATATGTGCTTTAATTTATGGTACATTTATTGGTTTATTTACAAAATTGTTTGATAAAATATGGATTTTTAAAGACAAATTTGATCTTAAAATTTTTAAAGAAAGTGAGGGAAAGCAATGAACAGAAAACACAGACTTTCTACCGCATTGGATATTGATGATGTTTTAATGGAATGCACATCCTATGCAATAAAATTAGCAAATGAAAAACACAAATTTGACCCACCTATGACAATTTATGAAAAGGTGACTTGGGGCAAACTTGGTACTCGTGTTGACACGGTTTATGAATATTTTAGCGACCCTGAATTTTACCGTACACAGCCTGTATATCCGGGCGCAAAGGAATTTGTAAAACGCCTTACGCAAATGACAGAAGTGTATATTTGTACCGCAGTTCCGCCCGAATTTATGGGCATACGCGCACAGCGTATTATGCAAGAATTTCCCGAAATTTCACCCGACCATATTTATATGGGCGCAAGAAAAGATAAAATTCATGTGGATATTCTTTTTGATGATGCCATGCACAATATTATAAATTCAAGTGCGACATATCCCGTACTTATGCGCCGTCCTTGGAATCAGGAAGCAACAGGTATTATGGCGGTTAATAACTATGATGAATTTTTAAATCTTGTTGAAGTTATTGCCGACAGTTATAGCGTTAAGGATAAGGTTATAAACCTTAAAAAACCAACAATTGTCGTATTTGTTGGGCCGTCGGGTAGCGGTAAATCTAAAATCGCTAGTCAGGTGCTTGAAAAGAACGATAAATTCGAAAAACTTGTAAGTTACACCACAAGCGACCCCACTGCTGTTGAAAAGAATGAATGGTATAATTATGTTAATATTGAAATCTTCCGTCAAATGTGTGAAAGTGGTGAAATGTTCCAGTCTACAATGTATGCAGGTCACGGTTACGGCTCACGCAAGGGCGATATAGAAGCCATTTTAGAGGGCGGTAAGCATGTACTCACAACAATGGATATAAGCAGTGCTATGACCCTTAAAACACATTTTAAAAATGTGCTTACAATTTATATAAAGCGTGATAAAAAAGCTCTTATGTCAAACATTTTGCGTAAAAATTCTTCTGTTGAAGATAAGGTTAACCGTTTGATGGGCATTGAATCTGAAAAACACAATGCCGAAATTTGCGACTTTGTGGTTGAATTTGAAAACTACGATGAAGCGGTAAACCAAATTTGTGAAATTTTAAAAATTAACCAATAAAAAGTGCGGTGGATTTTCCACCGCACTTAGTTTATTTAAGTCTAAATTTTAAAACAACGGGGTTATGGTCGGAATATGTAAAATCGGTACTTATATTTTCAATCTTTATTGCTTCAACATTTTCGCTTACCAAAAAGCCATCAACAATAATTGTAAAGTTGCCTTTTTTATAAGGAATATCACAGTTGCGACAGGTGGGCACAAGAGTTTCATAATCGGTGCACCGTGTTATACATTCGGGTAAAAGCTTTTCGGGAAAGGGTTGTGCCCAACCAAAATCAACCTTTTGACCGCCGTTTAATTTTTGTGTGGAATCGCCTGTAAAATCGTGGTTAAAGTCGCCACCGCAAACGGTGTAATTGCCTTTTTCATACTCGGCTTTCATATCATCAAAGAGCATAGTCATTTGTGCCGTTCTGATTTCATCGCTGCCACCATAAGCCGAAAGATGCACATTATAAAGCACCAACTCTTTTCCATTTTCTACCGGAATACGCGAAACGCTGTAGCAACGGTCAAGGTCTAAAAACTTGCTAAAGCTTTCGGAAATGGGTAGGCAGCGTCTTTTTGCGGTGGTAATATTAAACTTGCTTAGCGTGAGAATGCCGCTGTTTGAAGCACCGTGTGGCTGTGTAAACGGGTATGCTAAAAACGCTGAATGATAATTTATCGCAAATGCACTGCTGTAATTTTTAAAGCGTTTTTCAAGCATTTCGCGCTGATTTATGTGATAACTGCGGGTTGAATCAAAATCAATTTCCTGGAACAGAATAAAATCGGGATTATATTTTTCAACAGTATCTGCACCTTTGTTAATACAGTTTTTAACGCTTTCTTCACTTTCTGCCCACGACTGTGTACCGCCGTCCATAAAGAAGGTGAAACCTTGTGTGTAGGCACCAAAGCCAAGATTTTGTATTACAGCTGTATAATTTGTGTTAAGCGAAAGGGAAGTATCTGCACCGTTTTTAACGGGGGTTACGGTCTGATTATCGGCAATTCGGTTATATGAAAAAATAACATAACCTAAATATCCCACAACAACTAATACTAAAGATAAAATCACACAAAGTGAAATTTTGATAATTTTCTTTAAAGTGCTTTTATTCATTCTATCACACCTTTCATGTATAATTATATATTAAACTTAATGATATTGCAATAAAAAACCCCTTGAAAAATCAAGGGGTTTAAAATTTATTTAATTGTAAAATAACCTACAAATGTATTGGTTTTATCGGTTTGAAGTGAGCCAAATGTAACATTTGCAAGATATTTACCTTTTCTAAAAGTGAAAACGGTTGAGTAATAGGGTACGCCCTGAACCTTTGCAAAAATTGTTAAGCTATCAAATTCCTTGCCGTCAACGGTTGTCTTTTTATAAGCAACATTAATGTCGGTATAACCCATGCTTTGGAAGCTTGATTTAATTGTGTCAATCTGTGCTTCAAGGGTTTTCTTTATATCAAGATTTATAATTTGAGCAGCCGAAAGCTTTTCAAGATTTACATTTATACTGTCACCAGCAACTTGGTTAACGGCGTGCATATCATAAATGATATTTGCATTTTCAAGCTGTTTTGCAACATCTTCGTCGATAATATCACCCATTATATTGTTAAGCTCTAAAAGCTGTTTGTCGGTGTAAAATACAAATTCGCTCGGCAAAGTGCAAGAAAGGCCCAAAAAGTCGTTATTATAGGTGTTGTTTGCTGATTTACCAAGTGAAAATTCAGGCTCCTTTTGTTCTTGGGTCTGACTGCCGCTGTTTATATCACCGCGGACATCATCGTTATTGCCGCCGCCAAGACAACCGCAAAGGCCACAAACCATAACAATGGCTAAAACTAATGCTAATAATTTTTTCATAAAAATCTCTCCTTTGATTTTTTAAAATTTTAAAAGATTGAAAAGTTTTTGGGCGTTTTCAGAAAAATCGTGTGTTGTAAGAATGCGGTCGCGGTATTTAAAAACAATTTCATACATCCACGGACCATCATATCCTGTTTTTTCTAAAGCCGCAATAAGTTTTTGCCAATTCACCTTGCCTTCGCCAGGCAACCAATGGCGTTCATCAATAAAATCATAGTCCGAAATATGGGTAGTAATAATTTTATTACCCACACGCTCGATAAATGTTTCAATATCTTCGTTTAAAAGATGGTTTGTATCAAAGCAAACACGCAGATTTTTATGTACGCTTATAAGGTTGAGAATTTCATCAGAATTCCTACCAAGGCAGGTGCGGGGTAGGTCTTCCACCGCTATAATAACGCCGTTTTCTTCGGCAAATTCGCCAAGTTTTTTAAGACTTTCTTTGGCGCAGTTAAGTCGCGTTTGTCTTTGGGTGTCATCAATCGGCTCACCGCTTGGATGTATAACAAAAATTTTTACACCCAAAATAGACGCTTTTCTTATAATGCTTTTAAAGTGTTCAACCGTATATTCAGCTAGGGCTGGGTTTGAAATATCAATCTCATTAAACGGCATAAATGGTAAATGAAAAGACCACAGCGTTATGCCGTATTTTTCGGCAAGTGATTTGGTAAGTTCATAATTCAAGGCGTCGGGATTGCAGGTAACTTCCATACACTTGATTCCTGCGTCCTTATATTGCTGAAATAATTGTTCATTAATTGGTTTGCCACAGGTTGAAAGACCAATATTAAACATTATTATCGCCCCCAAATATTTTATGTATTAATTTTATCATATCTATATTATTAATTCAATATAAAATAACCTGACTTGTCTTTGAAATGGGGTATTGACAAAACCATAATAATATGTTATTATACGCTCACAAAATTTAACGCTTATTTTACAAATGATAGAATTATCAACGGGATAATTCTGCCCATTTGTAGGATAGGCTTTTTTTATTGCCGTCCTATACAAAAGAATATAGGAGGAAAGAATTATGGGTTATTATTCAGACCCTACCGCTAATATGGCGATAGGCAACATCAATCGCGAGTTTTCAAAACACATTAAAAAAGCCAAAAAGCTTCGCGAGCTTTACAAAAACGGCAAAATTTCGGATGATGCTTTAGAAAAAGCGCACGAACAGTTTAAGGGCCTTTACAAGTATGTGCTTGATGATGTGCTTAGTGAAGAAAGCGAATAACAAAAATCCCCTTGGTTTTCCAAGGGGATTAGTTTGTTTGTTGGGTTATGACTTATTTCATATCTTTGATAGCAGCCTGTGTTGGAGTCGACTTTACCTAATGTTTCGGCATGGGGGTCAATAATTGTCGTGTTAGTTCGGCGTTTTCCCTTAACTTTAAGCTGTAGCGGGTCGTTGGGGTCGCCATCAAACCGCAGGTACCAATCAAACCCGTCTTTTGAAGCCACAATCTTTACCACAAAGGCTTCAATTACGCTGTCGGGGATGTCTTCATCATCGCCGTTGGCGTACTGCTCTAAGGCATATCTTAAAACCTCAAGCTTTTCCTTGTAGTCAATAATGGGGGTGGTTTTGTTTTGCTCGGCTTCCAGTTCGGCAATTTTTGTTTGCAGTTCTAAATGCTTTTGCTCGGCTTCAGTTTTTCGTTTCACAAAGTCGGCTTTATCAATTTCGCCATCCGACCGCATTTCAATTAAATTATCAATTCGCTTGTTAACACGCATAAGCTCACGCTTGTAATCCTCAATTTGTGCGGTGTTGTCAACCGTTTCCTCGCTGTCGCCGATATGTGCCTCAAGCATTGAGTTGGCAAGCGCTAGCACCTTGTCCTTTTGGGTTAGGTAGTTTTTGAAAATATGCTTTGCCATCATTTGCAGCTTCCAAACGGGAATCATTGGTGTTTGGCAATAGCCATCGGTTGGCAGTCCTCGTTTTTGTCGGCTTGAGTATGAGCCGTTATGTACTATGCTGTAACAAAGATAGGCCGAGTTTGTGGTACCGCCGCCGTGCTTCCACGCACGTAAGCTAAACCCGTGACCGCACTCACAAACAAGTAGCTTGCCCCAAACGACGGTTCTCGGTTTTTTGCCTGCTTTTCTTCCTGTTGTAATATTTTTACAATCACATCTTTTGCTTTCCAAAATTGCTTGCACCCTTTCAAAATCTTCAACTGTAATAATCGGCTCGTGTCTGCCTTGTACCTTTATTTGCTCCACTTCGCCGTAGTTCTTAATTTTCTTTTGCGTTAAATAATCGGGAACGTATTCCTTGCGATAGGTAATAATTCCGCAGTAAAACGAATTTTTAAGAATGTGTCCGATATTAGTTGTATACCATCGCTCCTTGCCGCAGGCGGTCTTTCGACCCCTGCGTTCAAGCTCGTCCTTAATTTTTACAAGCCCGTAGCCCGCTAAGTATAATTCAAAAATCAGTCGCACGGTTTCGGCTTGTTCGGGGTCGATAATAAAATCAACCTGCTTTTTACCGCCGTCCAACTTCATTTCCGACCGCCTGTAACCAAGTATGTTTCCGTTGCCGTAAAAGGTGCCGTTTTGCATTGAGGTTAACTGACCGCTTTTTACACGCACCGAGGTTTTGCGGCTTTCATCCTGCGCCAAGGTTGCCATAATGGTCAGTCGCAGCTCGCCGTCGCCATCAAAGGTTTTAATGTTATCGTTTAGGAAATACACCTCAACACCTTTGGCCTTCAGTTCACGGGTATACTGCAGCGTGTCCACGGTATTACGTGCAAAACGGGAAACCTCACGGGTGATAATCATATCAAATTTCTTTTGCTTGGCATCCCTAATCATTTTCATAAATTGCGGTCGTTTTTCGGCCGAAGTACCTGTGATACCCTCGTCGATATATTGACCCACAAGCTCCCATTCGGGTCTTGCTGCCAAAATGGGCTTGTACCAATCAAGCTGATTTTCAAGGGCGGAAATTTGCGCCTCGTGCTCGGTAGAAACACGGGCATAAATCACCACCCGTCGCTTTCCAAAATCGGAATTTAAAATCATACACGTTCCTCCGTTTTGTTGTTATTTGCCTGTACAAATTCGCCCTCATCTACGACGTCGCTGTGCTCGTGCAAAATGTTGCGGAAGACATGGGCTGGAATTTTGCCGTCGCGGTATAACTGCTCAATCAGTTTTATGGCGGCAAAGCATAAATCGGGATTTTTACCCGCTTCTATTTTATTCATAGATTACCTCCTTTACAAATGTACCGATTTATCGTTCACGGTCTTTTTGACGTTCGAGATATTTGTAGTGGCGCTGACAAGCTTCAAGAACAAAGGCCTCAAAATCACTCTCTTTGATTTTCGGCGCCACCGCATGAAGCTTTTCATAATGAATCTTAAACATCGGCTTTTGGTTGGCCTTTTGCTCGTTTAAAATCTCGGTAATGCTTTCGGGGGTAAGCCCTTGCTCGGCGCTCATTTTCTTAAAGCGACAGGCTTGAGATAGGTTTGGTGTTGCATCACACTCGGAAATTGCCTCAACCAAATCTTGCTGCTCAATTTCATTAAGGTACGAAAGCTCTACCGCAGGGGTAAAAGCAATTCTACCTTCGTCAACCATATCAAGTAATGGTTTTATAAGGTTGGTAAGGCGGATGTAGCGTCGAATTTGATTTTTACTTTCACCTGATTGTTCACCAATAATTTCTGCGGTTTCCAACTTCCGCCCAAGTTGGTCGGAAGTTAAATCGGTGCGTTTGCCTTGTCTACTCATAGCCTCTAATTTCATCTTGTAAGCAAAGGCCTTCTCACTCGGTAAAATATGTTCTCTTTGGATATTACTATCCACCATTGTTATAATGGCTTCTTCACGCGTCATATCTTTAATGATTATGGGCAGGGTAGCAATTCCAAGCATTTCACACGCTGCTTTTCTGCGATGCCCCGAAATCAGTTCATATCGCTCACCGTTCTTGCGTGCAAGGCAGGGGACTAATATTCCATTGTCCGCAATGCTCCTTATAAGGTTTTGCATATCCTCATCATCCTTTATTGAAAATGGGTGGTTTTCAAAACCGTCAATTAACTTAAGGTCTATTTCCTCAACCTTTGGCTTTAACATATCATCTCTTTCTTCTTGTGTAGTAAATAAACTTTCTAAGCTTGTAAAATATTCTTTTGGGATTGGTTTACTCATATAATTTTTCCTCCTTATCGGTATCTTTCTCGTACTAATGCCGCTTTTTCAAGGCGGTGTTCGTTTTGTAATAAGCCGTATGCAAATTCGGCTTTTTCATCTATTGTTATTAACTTATGCAATCTTTCGCGGACAGGTTTTATTTGCCGTGAAATGTCCTTGCGCAGTTCCTTATATTCAGCTTTATCAATGTTGTTAGTGGTTCTGCGAATTTTGTTTGAAAGCTTGTCGCGCCTTTCTTCTAATGCTTTAAGCTCGGTTTCAGCCGAGCGGATTTCGGTTAGTAGTTCTTTGCGTGTTTTAATGTTGTTGCTTTTTAGAAAGTCGTAATGCTTTTGATATGTGTTAAAGTCCTTAACGGCGGCTCTAAGGTCGGGGGATAGAAGCATCCAGTCGCTTGTTCTCATTGCAAGGTCAATTATGACAAGTAGGATATAAAGCGTAGTGTCAACTAAAACGGTTTCGGTTTTGTAGGAATGCTCTATCGAAAACTCTAATTGCCTTAAAACACCTTCGAGTGGAAATTTTTTAGGTCTATAAGGTAAATGCTCATTCCATGTGCGCCAAAATTGTAAATCGTTATAGTTTTTGTCAAGGCATTGGTTAATAAATACGGTATCAAAGCCTAGTGATTTCAAACGTACTGACTTTTTCCAACTCTTTGCACGTACACTCATTCGATCTATATCGAACTCGTAACCAAGTCCTTTAAGCTGCATAATAAATCTTTCGGGTGTATCAGAGTATTGTAAGCAGTATTCAACGTCTTCCTTGAGAATATCTCGGTGGGTTTTACAGCCCTTCTTATGTAACCAATAGCCATCCTTTTCACCGCCATAAAATGGAGCGTTTTCTAAAACTGATTTGTTCTTTTCTTTGCAAACCGCATCAGATATTTTGCGAAGCTCCATATGGTCACCAATTTGGTTGCGAAACTTTTTGCCATCCTTGAAGGATACACTGTTTATAACAAAATGGTTATGTATGTTTTCGGTGTTTAGGTGAGTAGCAACTATTACTTGAAATCCATCACCCCACATTCGCCGTGCTGTTTCTAATCCAATTTCGTGGGCTTCTTGTGGTGTGACCTCACCTTCAGAAAAGCTTTGAAATCCATGGTACGCGATATTCTTGCCACGTTCACCATAATGCCGTTTGACCAACACCATATCCTTATATGCCGTATACCTTGAACAATTAATACCCGAAACAAACATTTGCTTGTCGGTCTTGTATGAACTTGTGGCGTAATCAAGTGCTGCACTAAGGTTAGTGGTTTTCTCGGGATTCTCAGCGTAATCAATAATATCTTTTAGCCTTCCTTTAACCGGCCAAAAACCTGTTGTCGCCAATCGCATCACCTCCAAAGTTCTTCGCTTATTATGTCTAAGCAATCAATAACCTCTTGCTTAAACCGAGGTGAATTCGGGTTAGCAATTAGACCTTCTACTTTCTCGCAAAGAGTAAAATAAGCATTAGAAGGGAAGGGCTTTAACTCATAATCTAAAACTCGTTTACGGATAAATTCCGATACCGAAAGCCTAAGCTTTTCTGCTTTTTTCTTAATTAATTCGTGTTCCTTTTCGCTCACACGAGCAACAATTCTTATATTATTTTTATTCATGTTTTTTCTCCTAATTTCTTTTAATTTTTTGTGGTTTAGGGGAAGGGGACCCCCTAAACTGTTGGGCATTTGGCATACAAATGCCCTGCTCGTTACGGTATAGGACATACTTTGTCCTAATAACATTTGCTAAGGCTCTTTAAGCCGGTCAGTAATACGCATTTTCTACCTCCTGAATTAGATTTGGGCAACAAAAAATCCCGCACTTTTAAAAGTGCGGGACAATTAGCCTCTACCCTTATACGCGGTGAGGAGGTATAAATTATTCCTAAAATTAAAAAAATTTTTTATTTTATCATTTCTTTAAAGTTTTCTTTCATAATAGCAAGCCTTTTCGAAACGGCAGCGTTGCCATTATAACCGAGCTCTTTTGCTATCTCAGATTGTGTGTAACCAAGGCGACGAAGAGTAAAAATTTTCTTATCGGTTTCATCAAGAGTACTCATAAACTGCTCGGCCAAAACGTTTTGAAGTGCTTCATCCTCAACCGATGGTGCAGCATCCCTTAGTTTAGCTTCGGGGTCAGGGCAGAGGATATTTTCAGTTTTAGCATCAGTATGTTGAACACGGCGAACGTGGTCTTTGTAGCGGAAGTTATTTTCGATGTTTGTATTGAAATCTTCCTCGCTTGAGTTTTCGTGCATAAGCGCAGCTAGTTTATCGTATTCCATAACATCGAGCATTGTGTTGATTGCGTTATGGAAAAAATCATCCGCTTTTTTGTGGATGTCAGGGTCGGTAAAGTCAAACGGAGCAAGCGCGCTTTCTAACAATTCATCATCATTTGCAATTTTTACAACCGCGCTCGCAACTAAATCCTCGGTGTTTTCCTGCAAGGCGATTAAAGGATTGTCTTTGCCATAATATTTCTTGGCAGATTTACGGCCCTTCTTTTTTGCAAGCTCTTCAAACTTCTTATCCATCACTCCGGCAACGTACGCAATTTCTTCTTTTTGCTCCGCCGTTCTCTTAGCCGGGTCATCAATCTTCATGTTCGTCCAGTCGTTTTCTTTGAAAAGCTGCTTCAACTCTTCCATCGTCGGCAACCTATCCATATCAAGTAATGTTTTTGCCATCTTATTCACACTCCTTTGTATTTTACAAATACATTATCTCATAAGCAGTGTCCTATAAAACGGACTTTACCTCTTTTGAATTAAAACGACCTCATACCTTTTTAGCATAAGGTCGTTCGTTTTTATTCTATTATAAGATTTTTAGATAATAAATCCAAAACCTTTGAACCGGGTTCCATGCTTATAGCGGTATATTGCTTTGAAACTACCAGTGGTGTAATAGAAGAATCGTCCATATCGCTATGCATATCTTGTAACAAACGCAATGCGCGATTCAGATTATTATACTTTGTATAATCACTTTTTTCTGTTTTAAAAGAGTTTTTACTTGATTTATCCTTCGTAAAATACGGTAAATCAAAAATCATTATATTATCATTCTGAGTCTTCCAAATAAAATCCTGCCCATAGTATGTTTCTGCGCCGAATGTTGTACTAGAAGCTTTTCTATTATAATTAATGTATTTATCTCTAAACTCATCAGATACACATAGTATAGTTTGTTTGGGAATATGTTTCTGAATTAGCTTGGCATACGACCAAATCGTCTGTCCCTCGTTAATAATGCCAATAATCAACAAATCGTTATATCCTTTACTGCGCAACTCTACATTGATTTCGTTAATTATTTTCATTAGACATCCATGAACCCAAGCAGCAGTTCCCATAACTGCAAGCGGACCGTTAATAATAATTGCTAGGTCGTTCAAAACTTTAAGAGATGTTTCTTTATTATTTAATCTGATAAGTCTTAGCAAATGCGCTAAATAAATATGACGCATAAGTTTTTCAAATCTTCCTAAGACACCTTGATTACTGGGCGCAAAATCATCCACTTCCTCATACAATCTCAACCGGTCAGTTGCATAAATGCGTTTTCCACAATGCGGACAAAATTGTGATTCTTCGATATCGTATACTATAATATTTTCCCCACTACAATCATCATAAGGGCATTTGGGGAGAACAATCTTATCAACATCGTTGTTGTCCGCATAAGATGCCAACCAATATAGCGTTGATTTTAAACTAGTGTTTTTTTCTTGCTTTTTGTCCCGTGTGTTCTCAAAAAAGTTATCTAAGGCTCTACGAAAACTTTCTACGGTAGTATCACAGTCTTCATATTTAATATTACTACTTGGCAATACAAACGAAATAGTTTCTTTTTCATCCATTACTTTTGCAACACGAAATGGATCAACAAACTTATCTCTCGCCAATTCAAGTAGTTCATTATTTTTTAGTAACGTCGTAACGAGTTTAACATATCCTATGTTTGTATATGGTATATCATTTCTAACATGTGCTTCATAGCTACTTGAATTAATAGTAATTAAATTCTTAGGTAAATATTCATTCTCGAAATTTCCAACGGGAACAAATGAGTTAATTATTTCATCAACATCATCACCTGTTGGCTCTCGCATAAAGGAACAACTTTTCAAGAATTCTACTACATCAGGATTTTGAACTATCTCAATGTGTGATGTTTTTCCTGCATCGTTATTCATTATTCAATACCACCAACCTTGATTTTTTCAGGATCAAATTTATCAATTTGGATTGGGATAACAAATGGACTTGAAAGGGTTTTTACACGTGCAAAACCAACATCTTGGCTTCTTAATAGTGATTGTTTAAAATCTGCAAAATCATAGAATTTTGCCAATTCTCCAATTTCTTTATCACTATTAAGGTGAGTTACAAACCAATTTTCCGTATTTGCTAAGATATTAGGATGAACAGAAGAGACCTCCTGAGTAGCATAAACAAGAGCGATTTTATATTTTGCACCCTCTTTAGCTAATCTTGGCCATGTATCAGTTAAATCCATACCTTTTCCGATTAGGTTATGCGCCTCTTCAATATAAATAACTATATTTGAAGGTTTTTCATCGTTAGTAAATTTATCCATAGAGGCATTAAAAATGTAAGATGCAATTTTTTTAGAAATTTTATCTCTTAAACTTGCATTTCCAACTGATAAATCTATTATTACTATTTTACCTTCTACTAAAAATTGATAAATTTCCTTTGCTACATCATCTGTTCGATTAGGGGTATGATATTTTGTAGCTCCAGATAAAAGTCGATATCCCGTAATAAATGCTCCAGAATCATTTCTTTGACACAAAAGATTTAACAAGCATTTACATTCTTCTGTAATCCAATTCTTAATATCCGGTTCATCTTTGTGTTCTCTTAACGTTTCAAACCATTTTAGTGCTTGTTGTAAAGTTAAACCGTTTTTAGGATCGACATCTGCATCTACGATCTGTCTTACTGTTTTATTTGCTTCAAAGGTCACCTTATAATTCGCACTAACATCAAATTTAGCCTTAAATAATAAAGCTTTATAAAGCGCCACTTTTTGCTTCCATCTTTGTTTGTCACCAAACTCTTCTGGCTCATCAAAACTTAAATTTAAAAACTGTACTATATCAGCGGCGGTAGAGGATCTGGCTTCGTTTATAACATCACAGATAATAGAATGACCTTCTGATAGCTGCTCGTAAAAATTATTTAAAATAGGTTTAAAACCCGGGGAATTTATCATTCGATACCTGATGCACTCTCCCTGATAAATGTTTGAAATAGACCCTTTATCTTGATCATTAGCGTTTGCGTATTCACCATTAATGTCGTATATCAATTGTCCTATCGGCAGCTTGCACGAATCAGAGATACCTTTGACAACAGAAATTGTCTGTTTAATCATATTTGATTTACCCGTTCGTGTCATTCCTAACACGGCAGTTCTACGAGCTAGAAAATCTGATGGTTGAATGGAAAAAGGAACCAAGTCTGATGCATTTTCTCTATGTAATCTATCTGTAGATGTATAACGCACAGTGCCTATTTTAAATGGTTCAACCTCATCTTCTATTCCCAAAGACTTAAATTCAACTTTGGCCCCATTTTTTCTTATTGGATCTACATAGTTGACAATTTTTTCTAAAGCTTTACCTTTAGGCATATAAACGTTTAGCTTTAATGAAGAATAGAATGTCTCTATATCACTTCCTAAAACTAAATCTTCATTTTTTACATAAAAAGTTCCCAAAACTCTGCAATCAATACCACTAAACTGCATACGACTTTTAGTATAGACATCATACTCTTCTTGTCCATCATCAAAAGTTGATTTTGCCTTTTGAAAACCGTCAATTTTTGTTTTTATCATTTCATCATCTTGCGGAAGCTTAGCTGAGCCATTTACTCTCAAAAGAATAACTTGTTTATCTTCTTCTGCTACATCATTAAATTTTTTTGGTTCAAAAGAAGTCGCAATTAGAAATGAATTGTGAGGTATGCCTCTAACTTTGTGCTTCCATTCATCATTAGAGATAACAAGAGCTTTTTCATAATTTATTGAGTATATCCACCCAATAAAATTTTCTTCTTGAACCAACTCTATCAAATCATTTTTAATATCAATTTTAGATAAAACTCCCATTTTTTACTCCTTTTTTACCGAATGTTCATTTTCAGTGGTTTAAGCTCAGTTGCGTTAGGCCAATAGTTGTGTGAAAGCGCAATTATCTCGCTTTTCTTTCCTGAATTTGCAACACTGTAATTTATGTCAAATCGTTTTAAGCTTTTTGAGGTATATAATTTTTCTATTTCCAGAACATCATCGTATGTAATCATCCATGTTAATGGAACATCGAAAATCAATTTTGACAGTTCCTCATGATCGCAAGGATTAAAGAAATTAGTATACAATTCTTTTCCTTTTTTGAAGTACGGAGGATCAAAATAAATAAAACTATCGTTATCGAGCTTTGGTATAACATTTTTAATAAAGCTTTTAATTTCTAAGTTGTATAATTCAATTTGCGTTTTGTAAGAGGCTATTAACTGCACTCTTTCTTTTAATTTTGCCTTATTAAATCTTGCAGATATTGGATAATTTCCTTTTTGTTCATATCCACCAATAGGCCCAGCTTTAAGAATACCAGAACGATTCGTTCTGTTTAAATAAAATGTAGCGAACGCTAATTCAATAGAATAAGTTGTCTTATTTTTTAAATAAAAATCCTTCTGTTTCTTCCATTCGTCAACCGTTAGTACCGCATTATCAATCATTTGCAAGAATTTATTTGTTTCGTTAAGAATCGCATACCAAACGGAATAAATTGCAATATCATAATCATTAATAATAATTTTCCTAACCTTTTTATTAATGAGCAAGGATAATGCAACGCCTCCGCCACCTACGAACGGCTCGACATATACACCATTATTGATATTAGCACTTTGCATTAACTTTTCAACTAGTGGTGTCAACTTGCTTTTTCCACCAGGGTATCTTAATGGTGAATAATTCATTTCTAAAGCTCCCTTTTTCATCTTGTCATTCCCATATAATATTTTCAGCACAAAAACTTGTTTTATATTCAATTCCTCTTGCATCAAAAAGAGATATTTCTATTTTTAAGTTTTGCTGTAATGCTTCGTTTTCGCTAACAATCTTACAAAAACCATCACTAACATCCGAATACAAAACCTTTTGATTTTGACTTTTAGTCGATACAATAAATGGTGATTTATCAATAGTCACAAGATTGTGTTTAAATAAACTAATATCATCCTCAATATATTTAACATCCGTTTTCACCTGGCTATTAGGATATATCCATTTTATCATTGCTTTTGCAAACACAAAAGAGTTGTCTGTATTGTTAATTATGCGTATCGGAATACGTACAAATTTATTCTTGATTCTTGCTATTTCTACCATTCCGATTTTAATAGTATGGTCTACGGAAAGTATGTCTACAAATAATCTTGTATTATATATTTCTTCAATATCATTTCTTAATGCACGGAAGTTGTTTGCACTCTTTCTAATATAAATATCACCGGCTTGTAAATGAAGCTTGCCATTACTTGAATAATCTTTTGCAACAACATATGGCTTTTGCATATTTTGACTCTTTATAATAATTGATGCAACTTTCTGAGTATCGATATCAATCCATTTAACATCAATTTCTATAAACGGTTCACAATAAGTTCTAATGAGTTGATTTATATCTGAAATGTCTGGAATTTGATCATATGAAATACCCGTAACTTCACGAGTATCATCGCTAACACCAAAAATAATATATTTATCTTCTGTAGGTGCAGCATTTGCAAAACTAATAATATCTTTTATTAAATCATGCTTTTTAGCATTGTGATAATACTGTTGTTTAAAATCAACAATATCACTTTCTTCTCCAAATTCAATTAACTCTTTAATTCTGTTCTTTTGATTATCCACGAATTGATAATTCCTCCGATACTAATATAGTGAATATTTCAATACAAATTGTGTTCTTGTGGGATATATGATTTAATTATTGGTTTTTGTATTAAATTTGTCGTTTACTAATTATATCAATATTCCATCACAATGGTCGATTTCGTGTTGAATGATTTGTGCGGCCCAACCGGTAAAGGTTTTAATGCGAGTTTGAAATTCAGCGGTCTGCCATTGAACTTTAATGGTCTTATAACGTTTACAGGGGCGGGGAGCGCCGAGTAGGGAAAGACAACCTTCCTCGGTATTATATGGTCCGGACTTTTTTATAATCTCAGGGTTGAACATTGTCATATATGTACCCTCGTTATCAAATACAATAATGCGCTTGCGCACACCTATCATATTCGCCGCCATACCAACACAGGCATCATTGTTGGCAATTAACGTGTCCAACAAATCCTGCGCCACTTGCAAATCTTCTTTTGTTGCCAACTCCGACTTCCCACCAAGAAAAATCGGGTCGTGAATTACTTCTTTAATCATATTTTTCCTTCCATTTTAACATCTGTGAAAGATATATAAGTGTTGACAACAATCCCAACGCTAACATTCCTATTGAGCAATATGTCACAATTGAACACCATTTGTCAGTAAGTGGAATAGCGCTGAGTACTAAAGGCACGATAATGTTAATAGTTGAGAAAAGAGCAAAAATGGTTAATCCGCTTTTCATTCCTTCTGGTTTCTTTAAACTATTTAAGTCCATCTCGCAACGTTGTTCTTCAATATCTAAAATCATAGCTTGGGTATTTGCATTTAGGATTTCTTTTTTAGCGTTATCATACCATTCTCCATAAATAGGGTATTCAGTTTCTTCGAAGTATTCCGAAAATCCCCAGCGAGCATACATACCCAAAAAATGATATGCAAAACCATCCTCAGTGGCTTCTTCTACTAATTCAATAGGAATCATAAGATCGTTAAAATCACAATTTCCGTTTCGTATTTGTTCGTCAAATTTTTCTTTATATAGCTTAGCCTTATTCCAATACGGTAATAATTCTTCATACTCTATAAATTGCGGTTCGTTTTCATCATAAACATCTTCTAATCCACAATTGTCTATAAACGCATCTGAATGCTCTTTGATATAACGTAACGCATCTGCTTCATCCATAGATTGTTTATACACATTGCGTTGTTCTGTGAATAAAAACCTTTTGAATCTTATTTCTGAAAGTTTATTTCTACAATTTTCTCTTTCTTGGTTAATGGAAATCAATTTTGTGGCAATACACCCACCTAAAATGGCAACAAAACTTGCTGACACACCTGCGATTGTTAGTAGCAAAGAAGATATATTATTGATCATAAGCAAATATTCCTCGTCAATTAAACAGAATTTATATTTCTGTAATATCTACACTTTTTCAAAGGTTCAGATGTCTTATAAATATTTTTTAAACACCTTTTTGAATTTGATGCAAACATCAACAAGCCAATCGAACTGCTGATTCCACTCATCATGGTTGTCTAAATTCACTGGTTTTTCGATAATTATGCGACTAGCTTTCTTATTAGGTAATTCTCTCCAGTCTAACTCTAATCCAAGTTCAGCTTCAATTTCATGTTTATGTTGAAACAATTGATGATATATAGATTTATCATCAGATATATATAATTCTACTGACACAGCATTACGATTTTTTAATGTTAAAATATCTATGTGATATGCTGATGAGCCTAAGCTAAGTGTCATCCAGTGATCGGTGCTCGGCTTACGTCTATTGAAGTTTTTAGCAAAATCAGTCTGTGTAAACGCATACTCATTAAATGCAGTCCAATACTCTAAACGGAACTGATGTCTTGGAGCATTTAAACTCTGTTTTTTAACTTCCTTTGTCCAATTGTTAGGTTTTTCAATAATCTCAAACTTAACAGCAGGATCAGAATCTCCGATTTTGTATAGCTTAATTTCAATAAGGAAGAAACTTACATTTTCATCTGTATGTTCATTAAGCCACTCAATTGCGGCACGATGTTCTTCTCGAGCTCTCTTTACAATCCAAATAACAATATCCGCACCTTTTCCAGAGGCATATGTAATCAGTTTACCTAGATGGTCATGATTAGTATCTTCAAGCTGATTCTCTATAATGATTTTACGATTGGTACCGGTTTCCGTTGCATAAATATCAACATTAAAATCGCCGACTTTGGACTCAGTTTCATCTAAAGCAATTTCTAATCCTACTGCATCTGCAAGAAGCGCAAGATTGTCTTCCTCCGCTAACCACGGGGTAAAATCCAATGCTTCGTGTGGCCATACTTTGCGAAGATCTTTTATCTCTTTTAATTGTCCTAATATCATTTAATGTCCTCCTCAGATAAAACTTTCATAATATTTTCTGCTATTCGCCTAATTACTGGCACAACCACACTATTACCGCATTGTTTATAGGCACTTGCCATTGGAATTTTTGGGAAGCGGTAATCTTTTGGAAATCCTTGCAAAGCAAGGCATTCGTATGGGGTGGCAGTTCTTATGCCATAATTATCTAAAATAATAGGAATTCTTTCCTTACAATGTCCCATGTAAGCCGTTAGGGTTGGGCAAACATCAAAAGCTTTTTTAGAAATTCCAAAATCGTATATTCGATATACGTGCTTTTTGCTCTTTACCATAGCCACCAACTCATTATAATACTTATTTGAAGGATCGTAATAATAACAATCGCTATGTTTTTGTGTTCTGTCAAAAATGTCATCTAATGTTTTTGTTAATGGCATTTCATCGGGAAAGACAAATCTTTCGCAAAGGTCGTTATCCAAGAATGCTACTATAAAAATTCTGGAACGATGTTGCGGTATGTTCCCAAATTTTGCAGAATCCATAACCTGATACTTAAAAGAGTAGCCGTATGGAACCAATGTATTATATACGGTTAAAAACGTTTTTCCTTCATCATGTTCTAACAAATTAGAAACATTTTCTAAGAAAATAATTGAAGGCTTTTTAGCTTTTACAAATCTTTCTATTTCAAAAAACAAGTTTCCTCTGCTATCATTAAAACCTCGTTGTTTTCCAGCGGTTGAAAATGACTGACATGGGAATCCGGCAACTAATACATCAAAGTCGGGAACATCGTTAGGGTTAACCTTGCGAATATTTGTTTCTACTAAGTGTTCAGAACCGAAATTGTGTCGGTATGTAGCGGCGGCATCTTTATCTATTTCATTTGCCCATACGATATCAAACCCGGCTTGTTGAAAGCCAAGATCAATACCACCTATTCCACTAAAAAGACTGCATACTTTCATTTTATATTACCAATCACATAGAATTATTTACCATTTTCTTTTATTATATCATGCGGAACAACATATCTCAACAAATTACAACAAAAATATAAATTTATAGCACTATTTTTTTAAAAAAATAAAATGTTTCAGTTGTATTTTAAGTCACACCATGATATAATATTGCTATATTGAATGAAAGGATAGATATATGAACTTAACTGCGATAGGAAACAGAATAAGATTTATAAGATTGAATTCAACGGATATGTCTCAAGAAGAGTTCGCAAACAGCTTAGGGTTTGACAGAGCGTACATATCCCGAGTTGAGGCGGGAAAGCAAAATTTAACAGTAGAAAATCTTATAAAGATATGTGAGGGTTTACGTGTTTCCCTTAAAGATTTTTTTGATATAGAAAAAATTGATTTTGAATGAGGTAAAATTTATGTCTAAATTTAAAGGATTATCTTTGTTTGCAAGCGCCGGTATTGCAGAAATGAATTTAAAAAAATGTGGCATTGATATGGTAGTTGCAAATGAATTGATTGAAATAAGAGCAAAAACTCATGCTTTTTGGCACAAAAGTTGTGAAGTAATTAATGGTGACATCACAAACGATAAAATCAAACAAGAAATAATTGAGAAATCTTTAGAGAAGCAAGTGGATTTTGTTTTAGCAACTCCACCTTGCCAGGGGGTTTCGCTTGTTGGAAAAAACAAAACCAACGATGAAATGCTAAATGATCCTAGAAATTTTTTGATTTTTCATGCTTTTGATATTATTGATAAGCTTAATCCTAAAGTAGTTATTATCGAAAATGTTGATAGATTCTTAACAATGAAATTTCCATATGATAATGGTCTTCGCAATATTGAATACATTGTCAGAAAAAAATATGGTGATAAATACTCTGTCAACGTAAATGTTTATAATGCGCAGGATTATGGTGTCCCCCAAAGCAGAAAAAGAGCAATTATTGTATTATGTAATGATGAGTATGAGTTTGCTGAACCTAAAAAATCAAAACTTATCACAGTTCGAGAAGCTATTGGTGATTTGCCCTCATTAGAAGCAGGTCAATCATCCAACATTAAAAATCATAATGCCAGGGAACATACAGAAGCACATGTATTATGTATGAAACATACACCAACAGGACATTCCGCTTTTGAAAATGAGATATATTTTCCAAAAAATAAAGATGGAAAAAGACTAAAAGGATATTCTGCTACATATAAGAGAATTGATTGGGACAAACCTGCTCCAACCATTACTATGAGAAATGATGCCATTTCATCTCAAAGCAATGTTCATCCTGGTAGGCTTTTATCTAATGGTCTGTATTCAGATGCTCGTGTTCTTACGTTAAGAGAGTTGTTTATATTATCATCAATAAATCCAGATTTAGATGTGCCTTCATTTGCGAGCGATATACAGGTTAGATTTATGATCGGAGAAGCGGTTCCTCCAAAATTAATTGAAGCAATTTGTAAAAATATTAAAGAGGTTGAAAAATAATGAAAGGTATTTCTTTGTTTAGCAGCGCTGGAATAGCTGAAACATATTTAAAAGATTGTGATATCGAAACTGTTTGCGCATGCGAATTATTGCCAAAAAGAGCAGAATTACATAAATGGTTATATCCCGAATGTGATATGGTTTGTGGGGATATTACTGATGAGAATGTATATAATCGAGTAAAAAAAGCCGCTATCGTTAATGATTGCAAGTTTCTATTGGCTACGCCTCCTTGTCAAGGTATGAGCAGTTTGGGTAAAAAGGATTATGATAATGACAAAAGAAATTATTTAGTTTTCTATGCTATGGATATGATTGATGAATGTGATTTCGATTATATCTTGATTGAAAATGTTCCGAAATTTTTGCAATTGTATTTTCCTTTTAACGGAGAAGCTAAACTGCTTATTGATATATTTACTGCAAAATATTCTAATAAGTATAATATAGATTCTTTTGTTTTAAATGCAAAAGATTACGGTGTTCCTCAAAGTAGGCCAAGAGGATTTATAAGATTGTGGAAAAAAGGGTTGAAGTGGGGTATGCCAAAACAACAGACTGAGATTACTCTGTTTGATGCAATTGGGCATTTGCCTAGCTTAGAAGCTGGTGAGGATAGCGGTATTAAATGGCATTATGCTAAAACACATAATGACAGAGAAATTCTAGCGATGAAACACACACCAGAAGGCAAGTCCGCAATGACAAACGAGGTATATTATCCTAAGAAACCTAATGGAGAAAGAATAAAAGGCTTTCATAACACTTATAAGCGAATGAAATGGTCTGAACCTTGTCCGGCAAGAGCGATGAATAACGGAAATATGGGAGGTCATAACAATGTCCATCCCGGCAGACCTTTACCCAATGGTACTCGTTCAGATGCTCGTGTTCTTACTTTAAGAGAACTATTCATTGTATCATCTTTACCTGCCGATTGGAATTTGCCCGAATGGTGTACTGATAATCTAATTAGAACTGTTATTGGTGAAGCGATTCCTCCTATGTTTTCTAAAAATATAATTAAAATGATAGGAAAGGATTAAAATATGATTATCTTGGATAGAAGAAAAAATCATAAGTGGATTTTACAGAAAAATGTCAGTTCAAAAGATATAATTCAATCTTATCTTGATGTTTTATCAAACGCCAATTCGGAAATAGATTATGCATCCGTGCAACAACAATTAAGAGAAAACAACATATACAAGGGAAGAAGTTATCAGGGCTCACTCAGTACAATGGGTGTTAGATTTAGTCAAATGTGTTTTTACATGTTTGGGTATAAAGTTAATAATATTTTTGTACCTTCACCTATGACACAAAACTTGCTAAATCCTAATAGTGAATTTTCAAATGAAAGTAATTCGTTAATAAATTTATTTTCTATACAATTCCCTCATCCATACAGTGATACCCACTCGGATTTTAAAATTTATATGGGTAGGTTAATAATCAAACTGCTACTTGATGATAGAATTGAAAGAAAACTATATATAGATGAAATAATCTGGTTCTTACCTTTTATTGAAACTATCGACCAAAATAAATACGATGAGCTGGTAGAAAGCATATTAGAATATAGAAAATTGACTTTTGCCCAGAAGTCCATACTGTTTTTTGGGGTAAAAAATTATCATGATGTGTTTGCAAACGTTACTCATGAATTTAATTACTACTTTTTAAGAATTTTTAAAGGTTTTGGAGTAGTTGACATTATTAAAGATGAAAAGCATAACGAAGGTCATATTTTCAGGTTCAAACACGGAACGGGGAATACATACAGAACCGATGCGTATGCATCACGAAAAAATATATCAGGATATGTTAAATTGACAGATGCCGTACTTAAAGATGCAATTAAATTAAATGAGAATTTTTCTGCATTTGATGAGCCCACTACAATGGAAACTATGGGCATAAATTCAAATAGAGACTGGCTGACCGCCTTATACGAAACTGAGCCGTTGTCATATCTTAATTGTATTAACAATAGCTTCAATAGGGTCAAAGAAATTTCAGACTGCATAAACACCATGGTTCATGCATCAAGATATGGAAGTAGAGATGGCAGTGAATTCGAACATTCATTAAAACCGGTAATCGAATTATTTAGAGAAACTTGTAATGTTGAGATCATTGCTGGGGCAGGCAATACAGATTTACTGTGTGCGATGGAAGATGAAAATGAAAACATTTACAAGATGAATGTTGATGCTAAGACAAGAAAAGCAGGTCTTGAAGAAATTAACGCAAGAAGACTCGAAACACATTTGGCTAAGCATGGTTCAAAATTCTGCATTGTGGTTGCGCCTAGATTTGCTTCTGGTGTAAGTGATGACATACAGGGACATAAAATTGTAACGGTTAAAGCTGAAGATTTAGGTGCTTATTGTTATAAAGAGTGCACAAATTCAGGTGATGGTTTTGCTGATTTTGAGAGTATTCATAGAATAATTCGAGCTAATATGGGTATTGATATCACAGAACTTGTTAGAGACTTAACTACTTCCAGGTATGGTATTTCTATTTGATGAAAAATAGCCGATGAGAAAAACTCATCGGCTATTACTTTTACCCAATTGTAAAATTACCCTTTGTTTTGCTATCAATTGCGTTTTCGAAGAAGACTGCCTTGCTGATAACAGCAATATAATCATCAAGGTCAATGTACTTATAATTCTCTGCGATTATATCAAGCGTTTCTCTTAGTTGCAACATCACTGCAAATTCGTGCTTGCAAGCACCGCTACAAAAGCAATCGCACACAAGACCGCTAATATCACCATTTGCGAAGTTAAATTCAACCTCATATGGTTTGGTGCCGAGTACAATCGCTCTACCTTTGCCGTGGTCGAGTTCTATGTATGCGACGCGATTCTCAATAAAATAATTATAACCCCTGTCAGCGACAGCTTTTTCAATTTTCATATCGTTGAGATTTGCAATATTAAACACTTCATCACCATCGCCGGATTCAAATTCTTCCTCGCCGTCAGAGGGTGCCTTAAACCAAGTGATAATTTGTTCAAATTTTAATGCACCACCGTCGGTTGTGATAAAGTGCGAGCCGGCAAGGTGAAACTCACCGATGACATCGGTATCTGCTACACCGATAACACGCTTGTAATCCGAAAGTTTGATTTTAAATGTGTAGCTCACATTGGTTACACGACCACGCAAACCTTCAAGCTTTCCTTCAACATAAACGGTGTCGCCACATTTTATGTCGAACTTATCATTATAATAAGAGCAGGTTAAGTGACGGGTAGGGAAGTACACATCAACAATTGATTTTTTAGCGGTGGGCTTTAATTCCTTTTGCATTGTTGTATTATGATATAGTTGTTCTTTTCTTTCTGTTTCTGATGTGAAGCCAATCTTAAAACTCATAATCATTCTCCTTATTAATTTTGTTACATCACTTTGCCACTTAAAATATAGATATTTAATATTCAATAATATTTCTTCGCTAATTCAATAATAACACCTAATGGAACAAACAAGATAACTGCAATAATTCCGATAAATAACATAATTTTTTCTCCTTTTTTATATGCCAAAGAACATAAGAATCGCATAAAACAAAAACAACAAGCCAAAGAAAGTAAACATTTTCAAAACTCCTTTTTAATTATTAGAATAGTACACTTACAAATGCAAATTTTTATTCTGCTTTACTCTTAATATACTTTGTTTTTTCAAGCGGATAGGGCGCTTTATAACCTTTATAATCCTTCATTGAAACAATCTTGCCGATCTTACTTTCATATTTATAGCCAACAGGCACATAAACCATATCGCCTACTTTTAATTCGGGATTTCTTGTTCTAAAATAAAATGTCTTGCCACTATCATCCAAAGCCACTTGGCAATATGTATGTAATGCGTTGTAATCAGGTGCAGGATAATCTTCCCATCTTTCTTTTAACTTCCAATCATATTCCTGACCGGATACAGTGCTATTTTTAATTCCTTTTCTAAGATTTTTGCACCAATTAAACATTGTTTTATCCTCCAAAAGAATCTAATGATTACCTTAATGGTTTTCTTTCACTATCTAAAGTTTAACATGGTTTATGTACCAAATAACGTACCTAAGTGGGATTAAAATAAGAAAAAATGAAAAAACTCGGCTTAAATTAGAATTCATCCAATTTAAGCCGAGTTTTACTATGTGAGTTGTTATGAGTATAAAGGATTTAACTTGCTAATAAATTATAATCAGTTATTGGGATTGCGAGGATAGTAGATATTCTTTATCAGAGATCACCATGGTTATAAATTCAATATTTTTATGTAGCGTTTCACAAAAACGTTTTAGTTCTTCTTTTTCCTCTACGGAAGTGTTGGCACCTAAAAATACTTTGTTTATGTTGGGCATTGGGTAAAGATATCGTTCAATGCCATTTGGGTCCTTATATGTTTTGATTCCTCTTTCTGTCAACTCTTTTTCAGAAAATATGTATCGATATTCATGCTCATGCTTCCATTCAATAGATTTAGTTATATATGGGAGTGCTAACAGGTTAATTATAACTTCATCTTTAGAAATCAATTCGTTTTTTATTTCGGCAAATAATCTTCCACAATATTCTTCAATTACTTTTTTGTATTGTATCTGCGGCCGTATTTTTTTGTATTGAACTTTGAACAAATGAGCTTTATCTTCATCTATATCGAATTCGATGCATGCACCACGATGCTTATCACCATAATAAGACCACATAAGTATGGAATCATTTTTTTCTGATAAACATGCTACATAAAGCGAGTCGCGAATTTGAAAAATTTGATTAAGTATAATTTTTTCTTCGGTTTCAAGTTTTGAAATTCCCGAAGAAAAATCTTCTTTAAACTTGATTAATTCTTTTTTTGATTTTTTACTAATTTTAATGAGAAAATCTACTAATTTCATCAAGGAATTTACTGTGTATAGCGGGATATATGGTCCATTTGATTTAACTGCTGACTTGCGAAAAATTTTATATGCGAGTGCGATAGATTTTAAACTATTTTTGTAAAAAAAGTTTTTGTTATTATTTATCTTAGAGGCTGAATTTTTAAAAAGTGCCACATCAATAATATAACCATTAAGAACATTGATAGCTTTATTTAAATCATTATCGTTACCAAGTGGCAAACAATCAAATGGGTCATTAAATGTTGCCGGTGGTGATAAAGCCAATGTACCACTTTCAATTATTAATTTTGCGGTTTCTAATGAGGTATAGAAGTATAATTTCATATTTTATTTTTCCTTTAAATTATCAGCATCATATTATGGTCTAAGTTTAATATAATAATCATGAAATTTTATGTATGTTTTTGATTGATAATTGACATCCAAAAGTCTCAAGGCGACGTTTGGTATATCTTAATGCAACCTTGCTAAAAAATGGAATTTGTGGGCGTTCGTTTTCGTTTTTTGAAATAATAGCTAAAATCACATTTGGATGACTACCCTCTGCAATTTTAAAGTCGTGATTATCTGTAAGTTCTTTGATTTTAATATTTGCTTTTGCGCGAAATTCCGAATCACCAAGAACAAGTTCTGCTGATATAACAGCTTGATTAAATAAATGACTTAATGTTGCTGAGCCAGAGTAGGGTTTAATATGAATGTATTTATTGTCCGTGGTTAGGATATCACAAAGTTCCACTTTGCTTTGTCCACCACCATGGCTAATGTTTTGCTTATCCATGCATAATAGATATTCTTGATTTGATGCTACAAAAGCCTTTGAATAAGAATTCTCCGATTTGTGTTCTTTTGTACAATCGAGAAATGTCATGTCAGATATGGCAATTTGTTCATAGTCTTTATTCACTATGCTAACAAAATCCCTATCAATACAAAACCACCTTCCATTGTTTATGCAATATGCTTTTCCTTCATATTCAATTTCGCCATACAAACATTTATGGGCTTGCCAGGATGTGTATGTTGAAATTCCATCTTGAGCGGATATTGCTAAAATAGATTTGTGTTTCAACTGTTCAAAACTTGATAGACCGTTTCGAAATGAATCTTTCACTATTTTAATATAAATATCTCCATAAGTTTCTTTGCCATTGTATTTAAAACCTGTTATATTTTCCCAATCAATGACATCTGGTACTGCCATCCAAATAGCTGGAGAATCTTCATTAATTAATCGGATTATCTCTGTTTCAAGAGTAGAAATTATTCGTGAGTCTTTCACTTTTTTAATATGGTCAATCCAACCGAAGTTTTCACGATACGAAGTGGATTTATATCTACGATACGATTTGCAAAGAAAATCTTTTAAATTAGTCACATCTACGGGAGCCGTTAAATTAAAAAGTTCTCCTCCAGTAAGGATTCCAATTGCAAGAGTATCATCATTAGAATATCCAGTAACAGTACCAATAAGGTCCCTATCAATATCAAATCCAAAATCGTCAATATCTGATGCCAATGGTAATTGTTCATTACTGGTTTTTTGGTTGCCACCAATATTGATTTTGTTAATTCTACGAAGGCTATCAGGCTTAATAGTGTTAAGAACTATTTTTAAACCAAAATCATCTTCTGTTACATCATTTGATAACATATGCTTACCTTGACCCATAGTAATCGCAAAAGTTTTCAATTCTTCACCGATTTTCACCCTAGCGATAAGAACTGCGCGTGCATTTGAAGTAAATATATTCGTGTTATTAATTTGATTGCAAAAAAAAGATGTAACCCATTTTGGGGTTATGGTTTGCGAAGGACAATAGTATGCTGTTCCTAATCCAGCCACAGTAGTTAATGGTTGAGGTGAGTTTTTTAATATAAGTTTATCATCGTTAGAAAATTCATCTTTAATAAGATATATTGATAATTTGTTAGAATCAGGCATCCTTCATTCCTCCATATTTATTATTCTTCTAGTTAAATATAAAAAAGCTCATCCTAGATTTCATTATGTATTTCTTTAGAATGTAACAAATAATTTTTATGCCAAATATATTTTTGCAGTATCTTTCGGCAGTGTCTGAAAATCTACAATAATTGGTTCTTTCAATGTGAAATTTTCAACATTGCTCTTCATTTGCGTTTCTCCTTTATTTTACCAGATATATTAATTATATCACATTATTAAGGTAACGCAAGATTTTTAAAATTATGCTTATGAAGCATTTTTATTCTTTGTGGTTATAATAAAAACCTCGGTTGATGGTAGTATAGTACTAACTTTAACCGAGGAGTGCTGTTTTAAACATATTTAATTATGCTCGAATTTGTGGAAGAGGAAGTGGATTTTGTCGATGCGTTTATTGATATGCCAATGGCCGCAGTACCACGCTTTATAATCCACCATTTCTTCAATTTTATCGAGCCATTCTTCAGTGCTTGTGTCCACAGTGCTTTGGTCGATACCGGGAAGGAAGGTCTCAATCGGTTCGTATTTGAACGGACAGGTGTGAGATAAAATCACATCAAAATCTTTTTCTTTTATTTGCTGTTCAACGTATTGTTTGATTTCGGCTGATGGTTGCTCGTCTTCCCACCAACCGTAACCGTAGCTAAGTCGGTAAAATTTATCCACGCTATATGCGCCGCCGATTACAAGATGTTTAGTGCCTTCAATATCGTAAATTTCGCCATCTTTAGCAAATAAAACATTAGGATAAGCTTCTTCATACCAAACGATGCCGCCGTTCCATTCCTTGGTTTTATATGTGGGAATATTCCAAGGGCGCATTTCGTGGTTGCCGTGTATGCAGAGAATAGAGGGCTCTAATTTTGATAATTCCTCTTTAAGGGCTACATCTCGTTTATCGCCGTAGTAGTTTGCACCTACGTCACCGAGGAGTATTATTGTATCGTTCTTGGTTGTCTTAAAGCGCATACAAAAGGATGTAATTTCAAAAGCAGAACCGTGTATATCGCCTGTATAATAAATCAATTTTTTCACCTCTTATTACTTATAATTATACCATAAATTGCACCTTTTTGCTACTCTTTTGTAGGAAAAACTGTGATTTGTTTGCCTTGTTTTATAGCATACTTCAAAGCGATTTTGGTGCCGCTTTTGCGGGTGGTGGGGGAGTGTGGTTCATCGTAGTAGACAACGCAAAAGTGGCTTTTATTTATCATTTCGTAGTTGCGTTCCACGTATGCGGCGCGGCCTGAGCCGTTAATATGTTCAGGATAATAGGTATCCTCATAGCTCTTTAACAAATAGTTTTTATAGTCCTCACTTATATATGGATATTCCGCCCGTACATAGACTCGTTTTATGTGCGGGTATTTTTCTTTTATTTCGGTTACGAGGTCAAGGCATAGACTATTAAATCGGCTCTTGCTCCCAAAAAGGAATGTATCAACTTTTTCATCCACAATTAGCTTTTCAATAGTTTCGGATAATCGTTCTTTTAATTCTTCGGTTTCTTTTATAGTTCTATGACCGAAGAAACAGCAAGTTTTTTCTTTCATAATAAATCACCACTGAGACAAGTTTACCATATATGGTCTAAAAAGTCCATATATGGTCGCTATTGTCTTCCTAAAAAGCATAAACTATATATAGAAACTTTTTAGGAGTGTTATTATGGATACAAGAAAAGCAGTAGCCAATAGACTATTACAACTTTGTGAAGAAAAGAGATTATCAGTAAACGCTCTTGCTAGACTCTCCGCAGTTCCTCCTTCAACTTTAAAGAATATAATTAACGGTGGCAGCAAAAATGCAGGTGTTGTTACGCTTAAGAAATTGTGTGATGGACTAGATATTTCGTTGCGTGAGTTCTTCGACGATGATATTTTTGATGATATAGAGCAGGAAATTAAATAATCTTATTTATAAAGGTAATATAATAAAAATTAAGGGCTGACGGAATTAACCGTCAGCCCTTATTTATAATAACATCACAATAAATTTTACGTTGTTATTCAGCCATACTCTTTAACGTATCACCGGCAATACGATAAACAGTCCAGTCTTCCATAGGTTCGGCTCCCAACGAAAGATAAAAATCAATGCTCGGTTTATTCCAATCCAAGCACCACCATTCCAATCTACCGCAACCACGTTCAACAGCGATTTGAGCCAGCTTTTTAAGCAGACCTTTTCCATAACCTTTGCCTCTATACTCCGGCTTTACATACAAATCCTCTAAGTAAATACCTGAGCGTCCAAGGAAGGTGGAAAAGTTATGAAAAAATAATGCAAAGCCAACTTCTATATCATCTTCCAACACAAAGATAACCTCCGCCTTATTTTTCTCAAAAATCCATTCTTTCAGCAGTTCTTCCGTTGCAACTACTTCATTAAGCATTTTTTCATACTCTGCTAAGTCTTTGATAAAACGTAATATTAAAGCAACATCTTTTTCTTCGGCAAATCTAAATTGTAATTTGTCCATATTTTCTCCTCGCTGAATTCATATTTATCGAACTTATTATACCATATGATTATTTAAATTTCTACCATAGTGGCTGGCGATTATTTTTCATATTGTTTTATTTTTGTGTTTGTGCTATAATATTAAAAACAAATATGACTGCCACCGGGTAGGGAAATGCATTAGCATTCGTTTGCACATCGTTAGGTCTTAGAAGATGTGTATGCGGATGCTTGTTTTTTGGAGGTCTATATGAAAACCATACGCACCTATTTTTCTAAAACCGAGCTTGCATTATGGTCAGTATCCGTTCTTTTTATTATAATATCTTTCTGTGCTTTTGACCGAGAAAGTTATTTGACGTTGGCGGCTTCTCTGATTGGTGTAACTTCGCTGATATTCAACGCAAAGGGCAACCCAATAGGGCAAGCACTTATGATAGTTTTCAGTTTGTTATATGGTATTATTTCTTTCACCTTTGCTTATTATGGTGAAATGATTACATATCTTGGAATGACGATGCCAATGGCACTTTTTGCTTTGATTTCTTGGCTTAGAAATCCATATAACGGGAACAAAGCAGAGGTTAAGGTGAATAGCATCAGCAAAAAAGAACAGGTTTTAATGTGGCTGCTTACCGCCATTGTCACGGTTGTATTCTTCTATATACTGAACCACTTCAACACGGCGAATATTGTCCCAAGCACATTATCCGTGACAACAAGTTTTATCGCTGTATATTTGACATTTCGTCGGTGTCCGACATTTGCGTTGGCATACGCCGCTAATGATATCGTTCTAATTATTTTGTGGGTAATGGCTAGCGTTTATGATACCAAATATATATCGGTAGTTGTTTGTTTTGCTGCATTTTTGGTTAATGATATTTACGGGTATATTAATTGGCAACGAATGAAACGACGTCAAGCAGTATAAAAATGGAAAGGCGGTAGAGAGAACTCTCTACCGCCTTAAGTTATGCATATATTAATTCATTATATATAATTTCATTAACGCTGTTGCGGATATTATTCATCTTGCTAACCCATTGCATTTGGTCTTGGGCTTTAAGTTGTTCGGTGATACCTTCCGATTTTTTAAATTGTTCAATTAGGGTATTAAACATACCTTCGGCTTGGGTGTTAATGCCGTAGAGATAGGCGTTGAGCTTGCCTTCAATTTGCAGGCGGTTGTAGGTGGCTTTGCGGTGTTGCTTTATATAATCCAAATGCCGCATACCCCAAATACCAATTTCTTTTGTTTCCATTTCGGGCAGGGTGAAGCAGGGGAGATAGTAGTCACCGTGCAGCTCGTACCATAAGCCATTGTTTTCGTCGTAGATAAATCGTTCCATCATTGCGCCTCCTTTAATAAATCGGTGAAGGGTGAGTCGGTAGATACAAAGGTATCAAATGTGAAGCCAGCACCGAGGCGGAAGCCCATAATGAAACTGTCAAGATTAGATTCGCCGTTGACTACGCCCCAAGCGTTGATGTGGTCGAGAAATTTGCTTTTCTCTTCGCCTTGAAGCTTGGCGATTAAATATTCCTCCGCAGCGGCGATTACGCTGATTTCTTTTGTGACCGTTTCGCTACACCTTGTGCTGCGTGCTTGTGGGTCGATATTGCCAAAATAGAACTGTTCAATAAATTTTTCCATAAAATTACCTCCTTTGCCTTTATTGTAGCAAAGGAGGTTTATTTTTACGAATGTGCGGAATTGAAATCGGTAGATTTTTACTATGTATTAGTTTTGATAAGCTGTTGTGATAGTTTAAAAATTGTGTTATAATATATTTACTATTTAAACGGAGATGGCGTATGAATCATTTATCAAATATGAATGTTAACCCAATGAAACTTGCCAAATCAATTACCGAAGATAACAACAAAGCTTTAAAAGAAGTTTTTAAAAATAAAATTAACGGTAGTTTTTTAATTAAAATCAAAAGTGAAGTTATGAGTAAAATTCCACTGGAACTATTTGAATACTATCCTTTGCATTTTGACAATAAAAAAATCATAACCGGCACTGATGAAACTCCCGAATACGATATTTGCAGAATGATTGTTGGTGTACACCGCCACCATTCTATTTTTCTTACAGAACAAGTAATTAGAGAAAATCAGCGAAATGCAGCCTATCAAGAACAAATAGTTAATGAAGTTATTGAAAAAATACGGGTAAGACATTTTGGAAGTGTATTTTTTAGAAGAAGGCAATTACTTTTAGGTGATGAGTTTTTATATTTTCCTGTTCCTTATGAGTTGTTCGTAATGTGCATGCGCTCTATATGTTTAATATCTGAAAAAGCCCCATCTTTCTTTGTGGAATATAGCGATATACTAAATAATGCTTTAGCTTCATTAACACTTATGGAAAACAATTTTTTAAGTAGCGCATATCCTCTATGTCGTGGAATGATTGAACAATATCTAAAAGTTCTCATTCTCAAAAAGCATCCTGAAAATTACAAGGATTACGAATATTTCTGTAATTTTGAAATTGAACAATCTTGTTGCAGTCAAAAATTCCCAAAAGAATTTATAGAACTCTATAATCATAGAAAATATTCTTCAGCAAAAAGCAAAGTGGATTATCTCCACTATGGTTGGCTCGATAGCATAGAAGGCTATAACCCTAAATCTACTAATCCTTATTCAATATATGGGATTTTAGATTATTTAATGGATTATGCAGATGACGAACAATACAACATATTAAATCATATAGAAGTACTATATAAAATGTGTCATGGTTATACTCATGGAAGTGCAGTTCATGTATGTTATCCACTTTTACAATATTTTGAAATTTCAAAAATGCTTTACTATGTTGTAACAACTATTTTCAATGATATACATAACACATTAGGCATTGATTATGCTCCTGAAGACAAAACTCTTGTTGATATTCTTAATAGAGATTTTGCCATTCTTCAAGAACAATATTCAAAACGTTCAAAAGAAAATTTTGATTTGTACTATGACATCCACCACTAAATATAATAGGCTTTACTCGGTTGCCCCAACATTTATTTTGAGCCGAAAAAACTCCCCGACTACATTTCTGTAATCGGGGAGTCGTTTTAGATATAAAGTTTCACTTTAATATCTTTAAAGTTATGCACGCGGTGTTTGGTTGATTTGGAATAAAGATATTCTTTGGCATCCTTACACGTTAGTGCGAACTCAGCGAAATTAAAGTAGATTATTTCCTGCCATCCTTGATTGCAGCCTGTGTTGCTATTCACTACCAACACCAATGAAGTCATATCCAAACGCTAACATTCAAGTCAACCCAATTATATACGCGCTTTTTCGTTGAAAAAGAATACTGATATTTCTTGGCCTGCTCCAAATCAATGACGAAATCAGCTATTTTCATCCGTTCACCTTCATTGTATTCAATTCCATTGCGGCTCGGATTTCGTAAATACCATCTAAACTCATCTTTAGAAACCCAAATCTTTTCAATAAATCCTTCAACTATATTATCCGGTATCTTGGGACCGTCACAGTTTGAAAGTGATTCGAGTTTCTTCTTGAGTCTTTTTAAGGTAGTTCCAAAATCCTCATTTGACTGTTTGACTTCTTTGGGAAGTAATGCTTCGATTTCCGCAGTTAATTTTTCGATTTTTTCTTCGAGTTCATTTTTTCGAGTTCTAAAATGTTCTCTATCAATATCACCATCCTCACGCATCTCAA
Organism: Acutalibacteraceae bacterium; assembly: GCA_045611605.1. GTDB lineage: Bacteria > Bacillota > Clostridia > Oscillospirales > Acutalibacteraceae > UBA737. The sequence continues at coordinate 6,409 of JAZKXN010000012.1, read as the reverse complement.
ACAAGTTTGCTCGTTTTTTATTAAGTTTTTCTATTTCGTCTTGCTTACGCTTTATCACATCTGTATTATCAGGCGCTTCCTCTTGATCAGCAATATGCTTTTCTAACATTGAATAAGCAAGTTCCATTGTTTGTTCTACATTTTCAATGTAGTTAGTGAAGATGTGTTTAGCCATCATATCCAATTTCCAGCCGGGGATAAAAGGAGACTCACAGGCGTTTTCAACAGATAATCCTCTTTTTTTTCTTTCATTAGGGCTACCCCTATTTACTGCCGTATAGCATTGATAATCAACTCCGCTATCACGACCTTTTCTATCGTGAAAATGTTGATTGAATTTTTTGCCACAACTACATATAAGCAGACGTCCCCAAACGGTAGTTCTAGGTTTGTATCCAACTTTTCGCTGTCCTTTTTGCGAGTCTGACATATGCAAAGTTTTTGCTTTGATTATTTCTTGAACACGTGCGTATTCTTCTTCTGTAACAATAGGCGTGTGTGTCCCTTTTACTTGAACTAAATCTATATCACCATAATTTTTTATCTTTCTTTGTTTTAAATAATCAGGTGTATATTCTTTATGATAAGTAATAATGCCACAGTAAAAAGAATTCTTTAGCATATGTGAAATATAAGATGCAAACCATTTAGTCTTTCCTGTAGCGGTTAGTCTTCCACGCTTCTCAAGTTCATATTGAATCTTTGTTACACCCATACCACTTAAGTACATATCGTATATCATTCGCACAGTTTGTGCTTGTTCGGGATTTATAACAAGTTCTTTACCAACTCGGTCATAACCAAGAATATTTCCGTTACCGTAAAAGACCCCGTTTTCCATTGATGTTTGCTGACCAGCTTTTACTCTTATAGATGTTTTACGGCTTTCATCTTGTGCCAAAGTTGCCATAATTGTTAGCCGCAATTCGCCATCGCCATCAAATGTTTTAATATTGTCATTTATGAAAAAAACTTCAACACCATACTCTTTAAGTTTACGCGTAAACTGTAGTGTATCTACCGTGTTTCGAGCAAAACGAGAAACTTCGCGAGTGATTATCATATCGAACTTCTTGTGTTTTGCATCTTCGATCATTTTCATAAATTGGGGTCTTTTTTCTGCAGAAGTACCCGTTATGCCTTCATCAACATATTGTGCAACCAATGTCCATTCCGGTCTAGCAGATAATATTGGTTTATACCAATCCATTTGGTTTTCTAAAGCAGATAACTGTGCTTCGTGTTCTGTGGAAACACGGGCATAAATGGCAACACTTCTTTTTTGGAAATCAGAATTCACTCCATATCCATACATTATTTTGCACCTTCACTTTCTGGAGGTGGCTCATCCGAATGACATTCAAAATTAGAAACGGATATATCTCCACCATATTCCTTGATAATATTGCGAAAAACATATCCTGGTATTTGTTTGTCCAAATACAGTTTTTCAATCATTTTTAATGCCCCGAAGATGTTTTGTCGCTTTTCACTTTTAATTTTATCCATCTTCGACAATCTCCTCAAATGTGCGATTTTACCCCTTTTACGTTTGATACTGGCCAAACATAAAAGTCATATCCAATCTGATGATTACAAATTGAACAGGGTTCATTTTCAAACTGAAATTTATGCACTCTTTCGATTCCGTGATCTGACATGGCATAAAACGCAGAAGCACATCTACTACATAGGCATAATTCAATTTCTCCAGGATGAGGTTTTCTATTTTTATCATCAAAATCTTTTTCAATTTGTTTCAATATGTTTTTATCTATCATTTTAGTATCTCCTTGGTTAATGAATGGTTTATATATTTGCAGTTGTAGAATTAGAAACGGCTTCTGCAAGTAAATTCTTGAATTTTGCAATTTTCTTGTTAACAGATTGAACCTTAATTCCACGCATTTTTGCTATTTCTTCGCGAGTATATCCTTCAACAAGATATGTTAAAAAATCTTTATCTCTATTTGGCAAACCCACAATAATTTCATATAATTTATCGTTTTGAATTTCATCTATCCACTTATAACGTTTAGGTAATAACGAGTAAGTGTCATTGACCATTAATTTTTCTGTGTATTTTTTAAAAACAGATGATTTGCTTAAGGCGTGGTTTTCGCTATCTTCCTCAAACACGGAATCTATAGGCTGTTCGTGATTTGTATCAGCCCTTTTACGATTGAAAACACCTAAATCATATTTATACATTTCTTGAATTGCTTCTGCGCTCATTCCAGCTTCTTCATATTCTTTTTTGAGCTTTGCCCATTCTGCTTCAAATTTCTTTCTTTCTAATCCGTAATTAAATCCCATTATTGTAATCTCCTTTAAATTTGATTTGTGAAATGTTTTGATTGCCAAAATCGGAGATTACGGGTATTTATCTGTAAATGATTGCCACTGCGTCAACAACATAAAAAGTCCTTTCCCGCACAAACAGGAAAGGACTTCATTCGCCGTACAAGGTTTTTAACGCAAAAAAGCGCCGTACAAATCAAGACCAATAGATATAACTCACCTTATAGGTGTTCTATTGAATCTCAACCTTGTACGGCGCTTGGAAATCTCGGTCACTGACCGGTTCTGCTTGCACGAATTAAAGTCAAATATTAACTTTTGATTTTATCTACTAACAAATCTTATGTGAAATGGATTTATTAGTGTTATTTTCTTTTTTATTCTTCTGAAATAAGCAAGATTAAGGGGTTCTTCCAATTTGCATTTTCGACACTTGACTTGAACTATGCCAGTCGTTATGCCATAGATTTCTTCAATTCTGAATCCACAAACCGGACATTTTAATTCTCGACCTTTCAGTTGCTTTATTTCTTCACGGGACTTGCGTATTTTCTCCGCCACCTCCGGAGTAAGGTGCCCATATCTACTATCATATAGAATTTCTTGATTTTGTATCATAGTGCACCTCCGAGTTGTAGATCTTTCTCTAAATACTCAGTCAAATCACGAGGAATAAGCCATCCTAATGTTTTTAAGCGAATAACAAGCGCTTGATAAGAAACTCCCATACAGTCTGAAATTTTACGAAGTTTTATTTTGTCTTCCGGGGCAAAGACATTCCAACCGTAAACATTCAAACCATCCTCGCAATCATATTTTTTCATTACCCTTTTTAAGATAAAGCGAGGCATCAAAAAAACTGATCCAAGTCTATCTGCCTGGGCTTCTGAGAAAGATAGTAGTTCTTTTTGTTCTTCAAACGTATAAATTCGTTGGGGGTCAAATTCATTGTGAAAACACCCAACATCTTGCATTGGGTTTTGCTTAGCAATAACGCTGTGCGCACCCTCATGACTTAGTGTAAATCTTCTTCTGCTGCTTTCGTTTTCATTTAACAGTACCTTATCTAATACGGCAGTGTTTTTAGGGAATACTATAGGAATCATATTTCCATTGCGTATTACTTTTAAGGAACGTTTGCCGTTTGATAAAAAAGCTATTTTGTTTGGATCATCTTCTGCAATGGTTTCATAAATTACAGTTAGTCCTAAATAATCTGTAACCAAGCCATCAATATCGACACAGTGCGCATTAAAACGACGTGTCTTATTCATATATGCTCTTACGATGGTTTCACCAAGCTCTTCTAACTCATCGTATGAAATATAACTTCTCAACCTGTGTCCACCTCCGGTTGAACTGACTCGACATACCATTTGTCGTCAATTCGATATAAATATTTTTCCGCACTACCGATAAGTACCGTGTAGCGAATTCCTTTAAAGCTATCAGCAGAGGTGCAAGAATGAAGTGTTTTTTGTATTTCCCATGTGCGGCCATCGTGCCAATGAATACGTATAGGTCTAATTGCTCCACCTGCAAGCACTTGATAATCTACTTTTACAAAAATCCGCTCCATCTTAATACCTCCCTTTGATGTGTAACACTATTATTGTTTAAAAAAACATATGAAATTTTCAAAAAACACTTGACGAAAGAACTTTCTTATAGTATTATATAACACGAAAGAACTTGCGTGTTGTGTTTATGATTATAGCACGAAAGAACTTGCGTGTCAATAGTTTTTTACGAAATATATTTCGTGTTTGTAAAATTCTTAAATTTCATCCGAAGGGGTATGATTATGAAATTCAATGAGAGACTTAAATCTATCAGAGAAGAGAAATGTTTAACGCAACAACAATTATCCGATCGTTCCGGGGTTTCGGTACGTACAATACAAAATTATGAAAGTGGTTCGTATAGCCCTCGTTTTGGTATTGTAGATAAACTAGCCGAAGCGCTAGAGGTTTCCTCGCCTGAACTTCTTGGACAGAGTGGTATGCTTGTAGCGGAAGCTGCCGATCAAGGCGGCTCTAAAACTGCGCGTGAAATGGCTAAACTCGTTGAAGAAGTAGTCGGTATGTTTGCAGGTGGTACCTTGCCTAAGGAGGATAAAGAGGCTTACATGGCAGCTATTTCTAAAGCCTATTTTGAATCTAATAAAGAAAATAAAAAATACACGCCTAAAAAGTATCGCAAGTAAGTCCGTTTTATGGGACATTAATTATGAGATAATATGCTTGCGAAAAAGCGTGTAAAGGAGAATGCAAGGTGTCTTTAGAATATATTGCTAACAAAGGCGCCCAACTCGTAAAACGGTACGACACACGCGATCCGTTTAAGATAGCTAAAGAACTTGGTATTAAGGTAATGTTTGTTGATGAATTCGAGAAGCTTAAAGGCGTGTATCGAGTTATCAAGAGAAATCGTTGGATTTTCATTAACTCTAACTTGCCAGAACGGATGCAGCGGATTGTATGCGCACATGAGCTTGGGCATGACCAACTACACAGAGAGCTTGCCAAAGGCGACGGCTTGATGGAGTTTGTCTTGTATGATATGGATTCTCGTCCTGAGTTTGAAGCGAATATTCTTGCTTCACAAATTCTTCTTCCAGATGACGAGGTCCTTGAATACATCTATAACGGATATGATGCTGAGCAAATTGCTCGCATAATGGGTTCTGATATAAACCTCGTTGCATTGAAGGTTGCCACCTTGAATCAGCAAGGATATCATTTTAGAGGTATTGATCATAATACCACATTCTTAAAATAAACGACCACCGATTGCTCGGTGGCCGTTTTTTATTATTGCTTATTTTGTTTATCTTGCATTCTTCCGATTTCAAATGCACATTCAGCCATATAAATAGAATCTTCACAAGAAAAACCAATATTTTTCATAATATAATCGCTCGCTTCTTCGATAGTTTTTATTGAAGGGAAACTACCTGAAACGCTAGAGATGATATTCATTTCCTTTATTGCTTTAAATTGATTATATTCTTTTTGATAAATTCGAGTTTTATTATAAAGCTTGTTGATTAGTTCATTCCATTCAATATTTATATATTTATGTTTTGAGATATGTTCTTTAGCAATAGGATAAAGAATATTTTTAAACTCTTCAGTTCCAAGATTAGTTCTGATCGTTTCCGAAATCTTTTTTATAGCACCTTTGGCTGTTAGGTCTTTTTCAAAATTTGCTAACCTTTCTGCCATTTCCATAATAATTGGTTGTGTGCTTCCGTATTGCTTTTTTATACTATCATAATCGAAATCAGCGACAAGCTCCATAAATTCTTCAGAAAGACAATTGTAAATAGGAAGTAAGATAGTGTAAATGTATGCCGCTACTCTACTTGATATATTATCGGCCATATAATAAGAATGAAATTTGCTGGGATGTATGTATTTATTCCTAACATACATTCCATACCCGAAATGATAATCAAAGATTTCTTCTTGGCTCTTTATTGTTGAACATTCTTCATCGGTGAAATTTTTGATACAATCCAAGGCAATATCAAATGGCCATTTTTCTTTATCTGTCATGAAATAATCTTTAACAAAATGGGAATATAGCTCCGTTGCTTCATTGTGGAACTCGCCACCTAAAACTTTTATTGCTTCACAATCATAATCGTATTCATAATATTGACGATACTTTAGCAATTCATTAAATTCTTTCATATAAACCTCACTATTTATTATTTAAAACTTATCCACCAAAAAACAATATGAGCAATATAACAATAAATGTAATTACCCATCCCGAATTCATTGAAGAACCGCTATTATTCGTTGTGTTATTCGAGTCAATTACATTATTAAAGAATGCATCATCTTTCCAGTCGTGTTTTCCGTCTCCGTTCCAATCCATACGGCGCCTCCTATATATTTGTAGTATTGTTTTCAACTAAGTAGTTGAAGAATGCAGCTTTCTCTTTTTCGGAAAGTTGTTCGAATCCATAAACCATAATTTTAGTTTGAATTTCGCTAAAACTTTTAGCTCCCAAATTACGAACTGTTTTTAATCCGCCTTCATTGAGCCGTTCAATTAAGTCACCTATGGTTATGATATTCGCTCTGCGAAGCGCATT
>JAZKXN010000011.1:0-1501 GCA_045611605.1 Acutalibacteraceae bacterium | reverse complement strand
TTATGAAACAATTGCGTCCGGTTTCCAAATTTGAAAAAGTTGTATTCCCGGTAATGTGCACCATCGTTATTTCCTTGTTGCTCCCGCCGGTAACCGCTTTGATCGGTATGTTGATGCTCGGTAACTTGTTCAAAGAAGCTGGTTGCTTGGATCGTCTCTCCGCCACCGCACAAAACGCTTTGATGAACATCGTAACCATCTTCTTGGCAACTGGTACTGGTTGCACCATGTCCGCTGAATCCTTCTTGAACTATCAAACCATCCTGATTATCTGCCTCGGCCTCGTAGCATTTGCTGCTGGTACTTGGGCTGGCGTAGTATTCGGTAAATTGATGTGCAAATTCGACGGTGGTGCTACCAACCCGCTTATCGGTTCCGCAGGTGTATCCGCAGTTCCGATGGCAGCACGTGTATCTCAAATCGTTGGTCAAAAAGCTAACCCTGCAAACTTCTTGCTCATGCACGCTATGGGCCCCAACGTTGCAGGCGTAATCGGTACTGCAGTAGCTGCAGGTACCATGTTGGCTATGATTGGCCCCGTTGCGAAATAATTTAAGTTTAAATTAGATTAGCAAGCTCCCCAAAAATTACAGGCTCTACTTAAAAGTAGGGCCTGTTTTTTTATGTTTTTAATAAATGACAAGTAAAGTCCGTTGCATCTGCCACATAATATAAATTTTAAAATAAAAAAAGCAATAAGCTTAATAATCATAATAATAAAGTTAATATAAGACAATAATAAAGCAATTAGTATAAGTTGTAGGCGTGTAACGTATGTGACATAAACAACATATGGAAAAAATAAGTAAAATTATAATTAACATAAGTAAGGAAAGCTAATTAAGTTAAATAATTAGAGATGAAACTTACTTAAATTAGTCCTGTCTAAAATTGGGAAGAGGTGATAAGGATGGGTCCTGTAACTACTAATCCTTGGTTGATTGCACTGATTAACATGACCATTGTATTCGGTGTATTAATCGCTTTAGGTATGATGATGAGCGTATTGCAAATCATTGATCCGACCAAGAAAAAAGCATAGGTTTATAAGCAGTTTACTGCTTTAAGCTGTTCTATCTACACAAAGGAGTTTAGTCGTTCTTTCAACTTGTAAGTGGGCTGGGGAGACCAAGAACAAGGGGAGAGAAGAATGGATGATTTTGTAATGATGGAGCAATTTTATTTTTTGTTGTCATCTGGCAACGCGGTTTTATTATTCATTATTAGATTCCCATAAGGGAAATAAGGAGGAAATTAAACAATGTTTGAGGCTTTTATCGTAGCTTTAGCATCTGTATGGAATGACTCTGGCTTCTCCGCTTTGACTATGGGTCATGTTATCATGATCACCGTTGGTCTGGTTCTTCTGTACATGGCAATTGGCAAAGGTTTTGAACCTCTGCTGCTCTCTCCGATCGCATTCGGTTGTATTCTCGCTAACATTCCTAAAAACGGTTTCGAACTCCCTGGCGTAATGTCCGTAATCATGTACGGTATTCAC
>JAZKXN010000010.1:0-5399 GCA_045611605.1 Acutalibacteraceae bacterium | reverse complement strand
GCTTCAACAGCGCCCATTAACTGTTCCTTAGGATCAGTGGGGAAGTCCTTGCCGATTTTGCTCTTATATTCAGCTTTAAACTGGTTAGCAAGTTCTTTAAGGTCGTCAGCAGTGAGTTCAACGTCCTGTGTAACGCCTTTTTCTTCCTTCATTTTGTCGATAAGTTCTTCAAAATACTTCTTACCAACTTCCATAACTACGTCAGAATACATTTGAATGAAACGACGATAGCAGTCATAAGCCCAACGAGCGTTGCCAGACTTTGCAGCCATGGTTTCAACAACTTCTTCGTTAAGACCAAGGTTAAGGATTGTGTCCATCATACCGGGCATAGAAGCGCGGGCACCTGAACGAACTGAAACGAGAAGGGGATTTTCCTTATCGCCGAACTTCTTGCCAACTACTGCTTCCATTTTTTCGATGTATTCCATGATCTGTGCCTGGATATCATCGTTGATTTTTCTGCCGTCCTCATAATACTGAGTGCAGGCTTCGGTAGAAACGGTGAAACCCTGGGGAACAGGAAGACCGATTTTGGTCATTTCTGCAAGGTTAGCACCCTTACCGCCGAGAAGTTCGCGCATTGAAGCGTCGCCTTCAGAGAAAAGGTAAACATACTTGTGACTCATTGTTGAATCAACCTCCTAAAAAAATATACATTTTTGAAAAAACAAACCAAAGATACTGTTCATTTCAGTATCCAAACCATTATATCAAATTGTGTATTAAAAATAAAGTATTTTTTAGTAATTTTTGATATTTCGTTAAAATGGTGACATTTATACCTATAAATATATACAAAATTTGCAATTTTTCATAAAAAAACGATAATTTCTTGCTAAAAAGTAGGGTATATGATAATATATTATCATAATAAACTGAAAGGTTTGGTAAAAATGGAATTTCGTGTAGATCATCCGATACTATACATAATGGTAGCGGTATTGATTGCGGTTGTGCTTGCACAATCGGTTTATTTTTTGGTTCGCGCATACCGTCGTGCAGTTCAAATCGGTATGAGCAAAAAACGCCTGAAAAAGATAATGACTTCTGCGGCGTTGTTTACAATCGCCCCTGCAATTTCGATTCTTGTGGGCGTTGTGGCACTTTCTAAGTCGTTGGGACTTCCGCTTCCGTGGCTTCGTCTTTCAATTATCGGCTCACTTTCTTATGAGACTATTGCTGCGGGTAACACACTAAATGAACTTGGTCTTAAAATGGGCGAAGGCATAACTTCGGCATCTGCTTTTGCTACAGTTGCATGGGTGATGACTCTTGGCATCATTGTAGGGCTCGTTCTTACACCGCTTCTTTCAAAGAAAATTCAAGGCGGTATGAAAAAACTTGAAAATATGGACAAAAAGTGGAGTGAAATCTTCTCAAACGCTATGTTTTTGGGTATGATTTCGGCATTTTTGGGTTATGTTTTTTGGGATTTCGCAAGTGTATTCAAAGGTGAAATATCAGCGCTTATTCCTGCCCTTGTAATGCTTTCATCAGCTATTTTAATGATTATTTGCGGTGCTTTAACAAAAGTCTTAAAGGCACGCTGGATAACCGATTATGCCTTACCGATAAGTCTTGTAGGCGGTATGGCAATGGCTATCCCGATTACTTCTTGGTTAGGATAAGGGGGGAATGGTAATGAAAAAAGAAATAACTTATCTTGAAAGCGTTCACCGCGACGGTAAAATATGGGGATTTTCGCTTTTAGCCCTTATTTTAGCTTTCCCGTTGGCAATATCTATTATTTTTAATGCCGTTCCCGAATGGTCAGCTTTTGGGCGCGCAATTTTGTCAGTACTTCCTATGTATTGGGCAGTTGGCGTTATTGAAATTTTTACATATATTCCAATGCTTGGTGCGGGTGGTTCTTATCTTTCTTTTGTGACAGGTAATATTTCTAACTTAAAGCTTCCTTGCGCGCTTGATGCTATGGAAAAAGCAGAAGTTAAGGCAAATAGCGAAGAAGGCGAAATTATTTCAACAATTGCTATTGCTGTTTCAAGTATTGTTACCACTTTGATTGTGGCTATTGGTGCAATTTTAATGCTTGTTACCGATATTGGCACCTTGCTTGAAAGCCCTGTTTTAAAGCCTGCTTTTGACCAACTTTTACCTGCACTTTTCGGCGGTTTGGCAGTTGTTTTTGTTTCGAAAAACTGGAAGATGTCAATAATACCAATGGTACTTATGTTAGCGCTTTTCATCTTTACTCCGCTTACTTCGGGTGAAGTTGGAATTATGGCACCTGTTGGTGTAATTATCACACTTATCAGTTCACGAATTATGTATAAAAAAGGAATGCTTTAAATGATTTACCTTTATATATTTTTAGGGCTTGTGGCTTTGTTTTTAGCGGTGCTTATTATCCGCACTTTAAACTTTAAGCCAAAGGCAAACGCTAAAGTTTTTGATGAAGAAATAAATTTAAATAGTGATAAAATTATTGAAAGCTTGCGTACTCTTATACGCTTTAAAACTGTCTCTTACAGGGATGGAAGTTTAGAAGATGATGCCGAATTTCAGGCGCTTTTAAACGAACTCCCCAAGCTTTATCCCAATGTTTATAAAACCTGTACCCAAACCCTTTTGGATGATAGGGGAGTACTGATTTTATGGCAGGGAAAAAAGCATGATGCACCATCGGTTATGATGGCGCATTACGATGTTGTCCCTGTTAATGAAGAACTTTGGGATAAACCGCCTTTCCAGGCAATTTTAGAAGATGGTGTTATTTGGGGGCGCGGAACCCTTGATACAAAGGTGACTGTAAATGGCATTTTGTCTGCTGCTGATAAGCTTATTGCCGATGGCTTTGTGCCTAAGAATGATATTTATTTTGCATTTTCGGGCGGTGAAGAAATTAACGGCAAGGGTGCCGTAAATATTGTTGATTATTTCGAAAACAACAATATAAATCTTGCGCTTGTAGTTGATGAAGGCGGCGCTGTGGTTGAAAATGTTTTCCCCGGTGTCAGTAAACCTTGCGGTCTTATCGGTATTGCCGAAAAAGGCCTGATGGATGTTTTATATACATCAAAATCTGCCGGTGGTCACGCATCAGCACCAAAGCCCAATTCACCAATTATTAATCTTTCAAAAGCAATTTTAAAGGTCGAAAACAAGCCGTTTAAAATGCACCTTACAAAACCTGTTTTAGAGATGTTTGACACTCTTGGCAGACATTCTAATTTTATTTATCGTATGATTTTTGCAAATCTTTGGTGTTTTTCACCCGTTTTAAATATGCTTTGCAAAAAACAGGGTGGTGAGCTTAACGCTTTAATGCGTACAACAACCGCTTTTACGCAAGCAAAGGGAAGTGCGGCATCTAATGTGATTCCGCCCGAAGCATCATTTGTTTCAAATATGCGTTTAAACCCTGCGGATACAATGGATTCGGCTTTGGAATATTTAAAGAAAACCGTCAATGATGACAAGGTTGAAATTACTAAAATTCACGGTATGAACCCAAGCCGCATTTCGCAGACTAATTGTGAAGCGTATGACAAGGTTGCAAGTAGCGTTGTATCAACTTGGAAGGGCAGTATCGCCGCACCATATTTAATGATGCAGTGTTCCGACTCGCGTCATTACGGGCGTATTTCAGACAAGGTTTACCGTTTTTCGGCAATGGATTTAACAAGCGAAGAACGCGCAACAATTCACGGCAATAATGAAAGAATAAGGGTTGAAACCGCCCTTAAAGCCGCTGAATTTTATGTAAGACTTATGAAGCAATGTTAAAAAAAGCACCCTGCGGGGTGCTTTTATGTTATTGAAATAAACTTGATTTCACACAATTTAATTGCCAATTTTTCACGGTTTTGAAGAAGTGTGATATAATCTGAATATACACCCAAAATTTTGCCTTGACGGGTGATTAATTGATTGCCGACGACCATATAGATTTTAATGTTCTTACTGACTGAATTTTTTAGCAGTGAGAAGAAGGTTTCGTTTCTTTCTCGCTTAAAGTCAGGCGAATTTATAAAGTTGCCATAAAACTCCAGGTCGTTTTCATTCATAATTGGTTTTAAAACATTTTCATTCATATTAAAAACTCCAAGCATATTTTTGTTACATAATATGCTCGGAGTTTTATTTTAATGATGGTGATGTTTGTGGTGATGATGCCCACATTCGTTATGGGTATGACAATGTTTATCTTCGCAATGCTCGTTTTCGCTTTCAAGCTCGAGCGTTGCGTGAATAATGCCGTGTTCTTTAAGTTCTTCTTTTACGGCTTTTTTAATTTCCAAATGCTCGCCGTTTGTTACAATGTGCATTGTGGCATAATTTTGGTTGCCGTCCATACTCCAAATATGTATATGGTGAACACCCAAAACGCCCTCAATTTCGCTTATGTGGTGGGTGATTTCATGAACTGAAATATCATCGGGTGTTTTTTCTAAAAACAGGTTTAACGCTTCCTTTAAATGAGTGAAAGCGTGAATGAAAATATAAACCGCAACACCTATTGACAAAATTGGGTCGATAAGGGCAAAATCGGTAAATTTCATAACAACCGCACCGATAAGCACAACCGACCAGCCAAGCACATCTTCAAGCATGTGAAGATTAACCGACTTTTGATTAAGCGAGTCGCCATTTCTAGTGAAATATGCGGCGCAAAAGTTTACAACAACACCTATAACGGCGAAAATTATCATCCCATTATAGTTGATATCGGCGGGGTTTAAAATGCGTTTTATGGCATTTATAACCACTAAAACTGAGCCAACAAGCAAAATCAATGTGGTGATAACACTGCCTATTACTGAATACCTTAAATATCCGTATGTATAAATTTCATCGGGTTGTTTTTTGCTTTTCTTTTCTAAAAAATATGAAATACCAATACTGACAGCGTCACCAAGGTCGTGAATAGAATCGGAAATAATTGCAACGCTGTTTGTGAAAATACCGCCTGCAAATTCAAAAACCGAAAATGTTAAATTTAGTAAAAAAGCAATCAAAATATTTTTTTCACTTTTCATAATGTTTCCTTATTTAAATGAAGTGTTATAAAGCTCGGCGTAGGTGCCGTTTTTAGCCAAAAGTTCGTTGTGGGTGCCTGTTTCCATTATACCGTTTTTACCGAAAACAATAATATTGTCGGCGTTTTTAATGGTGGTTAATCGGTGGGCAATTGTAAGGGTTGTTCTGCCTTGCGACAGCCTTTCATGTGATTTTTGCACCAAGCGTTCGCTTTCGTTATCTAAGGCGCTTGTTGCTTCGTCCAAAAGTAAAATAGGCGGATTTTTAAGAAAAACACGTGCAATACTAATGCGTTGCTTTTGACCGCCCGAAAGCTTAACGCCGCGCTCACCAACATAGGTGTCGTAACCGTTGGGAAGTGTGTTTATAAATTCATCAGCACCTGCTAATTTTGC
>JAZKXN010000009.1:0-34530 GCA_045611605.1 Acutalibacteraceae bacterium | reverse complement strand
TATCACATTATGGAGGTGTATTTAAATGGCAGTAAAAATCAGACTTCGTCGTATGGGTGCTAAGCGTGCTCCTTTCTACCGCGTTGTTGTTGCTGATTCAAGATTCCCCCGTGACGGTCGTTTCATCGAAGAAATCGGTACCTATGACCCCACCAAGAATCCCGCAGCAGTAAACATTGACAGCGACAAGGCTAAGAAGTGGATTGCTAACGGTGCTCAACCTACCGATACCGTAAAGGCTTTACTTAAGAAGAACGGCGTTCTTTAATTTGTAAACTTTGTGTGAGGTATTTTATGGAAGAGTTATTAGTTTCTATTGCTTCAGGTTTGGTTCAAAACCCCGAAGCAGTAAAAGTAACAGTTGATGAACCTAATGAAAACGGTGTTACCGTACTTCATCTTTCGGTTGCTGAAGGCGATATGGGTCGCGTTATTGGTAAGCAAGGCAGAATTGCTAAGGCTATCCGCACAGTAATGCGCGCCGCTGCTAACAAGGCCGATATGAACATTGCGGTTGAAATCGACTAAGGCTGGCATTTAGTCAGCCCCAACGCTTACTACTACCCCCACATTGTTGGGGGTATTTATATAAGGTGAAAAAATGAAAAACAGATATCTTGAAACAGGCAAGGTTGTCGGCACACATGGTGTTAAAGGTATGGCGCGCGTTCAGTTATGGGCCGATTCACAGGATTTTCTTTCAAAATTCAAGCGTGTTTATACCGATAAAAACGGTGAAAACAAGCTCGAAATTATAAAAGCACAGGCACACGGCAATGTTTGTATTGTTGCCTTTAAAGGCATTAATACCATTGAAGAAATTGAAAAATATCGCGGCACTGTTCTTTACATCGACCGCAACGACATTAAACTTCCTAAGGGACATTATTTTATTGCTGACCTTATCGGATGTAATGTTTTCGATGCCGATACTAACGAACCGCTCGGTGTTATTACCGAAGTTTCTGAAACAGGTGCAAATGATGTTTGGCATATTTTAAAAGACAGTAAAGAATACCTTGTACCCGCTATTCCCCCTGTTATCGTAAAAGTTGATACCGACAATGATAATGTTATTATCCGTCCATTGAAAGGGATTTTTGATGATGAGGATTGATATTTTAACACTTTTCCCCGATATGTGTAATGCCGTTATGCAAGAGAGTATTATCGGTCGCGCACAGGCGGCAGGCAAGGTTGAAATTGTTTGCACCAATATCCGTGACTTTGCGGGCAACAAACACAACAAGGTTGATGATACGCCTTACGGCGGCGGTATGGGTATGATAATGGCAGCTAACCCAATATATGACTGCTATAAAAGTCTTTTTAACGAAAACGAGCCCAAGCCGCATTTAGTATATCTATCGCCCAAGGGAACAACCTTCAATCAACAAAAAGCTGTTGAATTTTCAAAGCTTGACCGCTTGGTGTTGCTTTGCGGTCATTACGAGGGTATTGACCAGCGCGTTATTGATGAAATTGTTGATGAAGAAATTTCAATCGGTGACTTCGTACTAACGGGTGGTGAACTGCCCGCTTTAGCGGTGGCTGATGCCGTTTGTCGTATGCTTCCAGGCGTTTTATCTGAAGACATTTGCTTCGAAGAAGAAAGCCATTTTGATGGACTTTTGGAATTTCCGCAATACACACGCCCTGCTATGTGGCACGAAAAGGAAGTTCCTGAAGTTTTGCTATCCGGCAATCATGCAAAAATTAATGATTGGCGCCGCGCTGAATCACTTATTGTAACAATGGAAAAACGCCCTGATATGTTAAAATATGAAGATTTGACCGAAAAAGACAAAAAACTTTTGAAAAAACATACTGAAACTGTAAAATAATGTTGTTATTTTGCACAAAAACCAACTTGTCGTTTTTTCGTTTGTTGGATAAATATTAGAACTTATTCACAAATAATTGACTATCGCATTAATTGTGGTATAATAGCAATGTAGTTATTAAACACCATTTTACCGATAAGGAGAATTTATAATGTGCGTTAAAGACGTTGTTATTCAAAATCAGGTTGGCTTACATGCTCGTCCCGCAACCTTCTTCATCCAGAAAGCTAATGAATTCAAATCATCTATCTGGGTTGAAAAGGACGATAGAAAAGTAAACGCTAAAAGTCTTTTGGGCGTTCTTTCTCTCGGTATTGTTGGCGGCACTACTATCAAGATCATTGTTGATGGTTCCGACGAAAAGGAAGCTCTTGAAGGTCTTGTTGCTTTAGTAGAATCAGGCTTTGCTGATTAATTTCTTTAGATTAAATAATCGTGGGCTGCGCTGATTTAAAAAAATTGGCGCAACCCGTTATTTTTCTATTGACAAATTAAAAAATAATGTTATAATATTATTTGCGCGAAAAACCGCGCAATAGTGAAAATCTGGGTGTGGCGCAGATTGGTAGCGCGCTACCTTGGGGTGGTAGAGGCCGCAGGTTCAAGTCCTGTCACTCAGACCAAAAATCAGTTCTAACCATTTGGTTAGGGCTGATTTTTCTTTTTATTTTGGCAGGGCTTGAACCTTAAGAAGGCACACGCCGTTAAAAAACAGTTCTAACCATTCGGTTGGGACTGTTTTTTTATTTTAGAAGAATTCAAACCATAGTAAAAAAGCTCCCCAAAAATGTGATATATTTTTTAATTCGTCACATTAAATACATTATTCTACAAATAACATAATAAACGGGCAGTAAATTTTATATAAAACATAAATTGAATATATCTATTCACCGTGATATAATGACTTGGTCATTTTAATGGGGGCGCATTTTATGATTTATAAGCAAAATTTACACACACATACAACCTATACCGACGGTAAAGACACACCCGAAGAATTGGTGCTTGAAGCTATAAAACGCGGTTTTTCTTCAATTGGTTTTTCCGAACACAGTTTTATGCATTTCAGCGACTTTCAAAGCCAATTAAAGATCGAAAATATGGCTGCTTATATTAATGAAATAAACAAGCTTAAAGAAAAATATCAAGATATGATTGATATTTTTTGCGGGCTGGAATATGAGCTTTTTTCCGAAGTTCCAACCAGTAATTTAGATTATATGATAGGTTCGGTGCACTACCTTAAGTTTGGTGAAAAACTTTTGGGCTTTGACCGTAATCTAGCGCAAACACAAGATTATATTAACGATAATTTCGGCGGAGACGGACTGAAATTTGCCAAAAAATATTTTGAAACAGTTATAACCCTTCCCCAAAAGCACAATTTCGATATTATAGGGCATTTTGACTTAATTGCAAAAAACAACGAAAAAGGTCGTTTTATTGACACTTCTTCAAAAGAATATTTGAATGCAGGTTTTGAAGCAATTCACTCTTTAAAAGGTAAAATTCCGCTCTTTGAAGTTAATACAGGCGCCATTTCTCGCGGATACCGTACATCCCCATACCCACAACCGGAATTTTTAAAAGAATTTAAAAATTGTGGCTTTGGTGCAGTCATAACATCTGATTGTCACAACAAAAACTTTCTTGACTGTTATTTCAAGGAAGCACGCGAACTTTTAATTAGTACTGGCTTTAAAACAATTTGGATACTTACAAACGACGGATTTAAAGAGGTTAGTCTATGAACTTTATTACAGTAATTGTGCTTATTTTTGCAATAATAGGTGCACTTGACAAGCTTTTCGGCGATAGACTGGGGTTGGGCAAAGAATTTCAGCGTGGTTTTGAGCTTTTTACCCCGATGGTGCTTTCAATGATAGGTATGCTTGTACTCGCCCCCGCAGTAGGTGTTTGGCTTCCCCCCGCTTTTGAATGGTTTTATAGCACCTTACATATTGACCCTTCGATTATTCCCGCATCCCTTTTTGCGAATGATATGGGCGGTATGACACTCGCACAAGGCATTTGCAAAAACGAAAACATTGGTAGCTATAACGCGTTTGTTGTTTCTTCAATGATGGGTTGTGTGATTTCCTTTACAATTCCTTTTTCAATCGGAATTGTAAAAAAAGAACAGCACAAAGAACTCTTCTTTGGTTTGCTCTGCGGCATTGTTACCATCCCTGTCGGCAGTTTTGTTGCAGGGCTTATGTGCGGTTTGAGCGTTATTGAAACCCTTATAAACCTATTACCGCTTATAATCCTTTCAATTTTAATTGTTTTGGGTCTTATTTTTGCCACCAATATCTGCATAAAAATCTTTTCAATTTTTGGCATTTTTATGCGCTCGGCTTCAATTTTGGGTCTTGTTTTTGCGATATTCACTTTCCTTACCAAGATTAAAATCTCACCCCATTTTGACACACTAGAAAACGCCGCATTTATTTGTGTTAATGCTTCGGTTACTCTTGCTGGCGCACTGCCTTTTATGTTTGTCGTTTCAAAGTTTTTAAATAAACCGCTTAATAAATTAGGCGCAAAAATCGGTATTGACAGCACTTCTGCAGTGTGTTTTCTTTCAACAATTGTAACCAACGCCCCTACAATTGGACTTATGGAAAAAATGAACAAAAAAGGTGTCGTGCTTAATGCCGCATTCGCGGTTTCCGCTGCCTTCACTTTTGGTGGTCACCTTGCTTTAACAATGGCGTTTGAGCCTAAATATGTAACTCCTATGATAGTTGCAAAACTAATTTCGGGCGTATGCTCTGTGCTTTTAGCAATGCTTATCTATAAAGAAAAAGCTGAATAAATATGGTTAACCCTGCGGTAGTGTTACTGCAGGGTTTTGATTTTTTAATGTAGTTTGATAACTTTTCACAAAAAAAACATTTACTAAATGAAAAAAATAAAGTATAATAATTTTGTGGCAAAATTTAGTTATTTTCGACACATACTAAACCTTATACTAAAAACGGTGATTAAAATTGGGACTTAATTTAAAAAACATTGAAAAAATACTGCTGATTGTGCTTTGCTCGGCCATCATTTTTGCCCTTGTTTTTAACTTTATGGGTGTGCTTGGCTTCTTGGGCAAAATTATGGGATATATAACCCCAATAATTATTGCGCTTTGCATTGCGTTTGTTCTTAATGTCTTTTTAACGGGCTTTGAAACCCGTATTTTTGGCTTTATGCGAAAGTCCAAGCACAAGATAATCAATAAGCTTCAGCGCCCGTTATGTCTTATTCTTACATACGCTTTAGCTATTGGGCTTTTAGCACTTATTGTATTGGTTATTATTCCTGATATTAGTGACACCATCGCTTATATTATTGATAAATTGCCCGCATTTATTGTTGACAGCCGCGAGTGGCTTGTTAACACCCTTACTGAATTCAATATTCCTACTGATGATATTCCGGAAATTAATGTTGATTCATTTATGAAAACTATTACCGGTTGGGTTCCAAAATACAGCAGCAGTATTGTTGATGGAGCAATAAGCATTACAGGTTCTGTTTTTGGCGTTTTATCTGACATACTTTTCGGAATTATCGTTTCGGCTTATATTTTGGCACAAAAAGAAAAAATCGGTGCATTTATGAAGCGCGTTATTAATTCATTTTTCCCCGAAAAATGCGCAAGCGTTATTCACCACATTTGTGCACAGACCTATTTTTCTTTCACCCGCTTTATCGGCGGTCAGCTTACCGAAGCCATAATTTTAGGCGTACTTTGCTACATTGGCATGCTAATTTTCGGCTTCCCGAACGCCGCAATTATTTCGCTTATTATCTGTATCACTGCCCTTGTTCCTGTTGTGGGGGCTTTGGTCGGTGCATTTATCGGTGCGTTTTTAATTTTGATAACAGACCCGATCAAAGCTATCTTGTTTGTAGTATTTTTGGTTATTTTACAACAGCTTGAAGGCAACCTTATTTATCCCAAAGTTGTTGGCAAGGCAGTGGGTCTTCCCGGTGTTATTGTTATCAGCGCAGTGCTGGTCGGCGGTAATATCGGCGGTGTTATGGGCGCATTAATCGGTGTGCCTTTAGCGGCGGTAATTTACGCACTTTTAAAGGAACTGATGGACTATATAGCCATTAAAAAACAAAAAGAAAAAGAACTTAAGGATGCGACACCCGAACAGTTGGAAATTAAAGAAGCGACGGAATAATCCGTCGCTTTTCTTTTTACAAAACAATTAATTCTTTTGGGCTTTTGGTTAGATTTTCACACCCATTGTCTGTTACACAAACAACATCTTCTATCCTTACACCAAATTCATTTTCAAGATAAATACCGGGTTCGACCGACAGTACCATACCGCTTTGAAGTTTAGTAGTATCTCTTAAATTAAACGAAGGTGATTCATGAACTTCAATACCAAGGCTATGACCTAAGCCATGACCGAAGCAACCCTTAAAACCCGCATTGTCGATAATGTTTCGGGCAACTGCATCAATATCCTTGCAAACAGCGCCTGATTTTATTTGGTTTATTGCTGAAAGTTGAGCGTTAAGCACCGTATCATAAACAAGCTTTTGTTTGCTTGATATTTCGCCAACAGCAATCGTGCGTGTCATATCGGCACAATATCCGTTAACCCTTGCCCCAAAATCCATGGTAACAAAATCACCATTTCTGACAATACGGTCTGTAGGAGTACCGTGCGGTAATGATGAATTTTCACCACTTACAACAATAAAATCAAACGCTACGCCTTCGCTTCCATGCTTTCGCATATAAAATTCCATTTCTAAAGCGATTGCCTTTTCGGTTTTGCCGGGGCGAATATAATCTAAAATGTATTCAAAGGTGTCGTCTGTCAGCACTTGAGCCTGTTGCATAAAGTTTAATTCTTCAGCACTTTTAATTGCGCGAAGTGAATACAAAAAATCTTCTTGACATTTATCATCACTGATATTAAAATCACTTAAATTCTTTTTTAAAGAAGCAAATTCGCAAAGCGGAATGGTACGCGTTTCAATATAAACTGTTTTGATTTTTTCCTTTTTAAGGATATCGGTAATCTGTTGCCAAAGCTTATCGCTTAAAATCACATTACAACTGTTAACAAGCCTTTTAGCTTTTTCATAATAACGAAAATCTATAATAAAATTGGAACTTTCAGGTGTTATAACTACTACCCCCGCTGACGAATTAAATCCCGTTAAATAAAAGCGGTTAGGACTGTAAAAAATTATAAACGCTTCATCACTTTTAAGGTTTTGTTGAAGCTTTAAAATTCTCTGATTTATCATTTTCTTTCTCCTTTAAAAGACCTATAACATTTTTCGACAAAAAGATTAACACAAAAAGATTTATAATTACTAAAATACCGTTTAAAAGTTCAGCTGTTTTCCATACAAAACCCGCTGATAAAACCGCACCAATAATACAAAAAAACGGATACATTAAAATAAACGCCTTTTTGCCAAAATTACCAAACAAAAACTCACTAAAGCTTATACCATAGGTTGCCCAACCCATAACACTTGATATACCGAAAAGCAGTAGCATTGCGGTTAAGATATACCCTGAAGCATTGCCATAAAGGGTTGATAGGGCTGAAATTGTGAGATTTGATGCCGGTGCTTTATTATAATCTATAATAACCCCGCTTGAGAGAATTGTCAATGCTGTTAAGGTGCATAAAAAAATGGTATCGACAAACACTTCGAAAATGCCGTAAAGACTTTGTGAAATTGGCTTTGCATCTAAAACCTGCGAATGCGCAATCGCGGCTGTGCCAACTCCGGCTTCGTTTGAAAAAATCCCCTTTGATGCGCCTACCGATACCACCTGTAAAATGCTTCCAATAGCGCCGCCGGTTACGGCTCTCGGCAGAAAAGCGCCCACAAAAATATTTTGAAAAGCCTGTGGCAACGCATTTAAATTTTTAAAAATTACCCCAAAACATAAAAATGTATATATAAAAGCCATAAATGGCAGTAATTTGCTTAAAAAGTTAGCAATTTTTGATGTTCCGCCACAAATTACTAAAAACACCACAATTGCCGATAAAACACCTATTAAAAAACGAATATAAAAGCTTGTTGCAACACCAGAAACAGCAGAATTAATTTGGGTCATATTGCCACAGAAAACCGTTGCAAAAAGCCCTATAAAAGCAAATAAAACGCTCAAAAAATGTAGCTTTTGCGGCATTGCTTTTTTTATGTAAACATGCGGTCCGCCCGTAAAATTTCTACCTTTTTTACTGCGGTAGAAAACCCCAAGAGCAATTTCGGCAGACTTGATAATCATACCCAAAAACGCGCTTACCCACATCCAAAAAATTGCACCCGCACCACCCACAGACAAGGCCGCAGCAACACCCACGATATTACCTGTTCCAAGCGCCGCTGAAAGCGAATTACACATTGCTGAAAAACCATTAATTTTACCACTTTTTTCACCCTTTAAAACAGCAAAGGACCGTACAAAATATTTAATTTGAAAAAAGCCTGTTTTTAGAGTAAAATATCCCCCTATTAATACTGTAAGACAAAACGGAAGTGCTCCTGATATAAGTGTGAAAATAAAGCTTAACAAACTAATCACCGCAACATTTTATGAATAATTTGAAAATTTTATGTTTTCTATTGTCTTTTTAATTGTAATATATTATAATATTTTATATATGTCCGTTTTTAGGTGGTGAAGTAATGATATATCTTGACAATTCCGCTACAACAAAACCTTGCAAAAAGGCTGTGGAATATTTAAATATTGCCCTTCAAGAAAATTGGGGTAACCCGTCTTCTTTGCATATTTTGGGTATGAATGCCGAAGATACTGTCATAGCTTCGCGTAAAGCTGTTGCGAAAAATTTAAACGCTAAAGAAAACGAAATTATTTTCACTTCTTGCGGAAGTGAAGCCAACAATATGGCTTTCATGTCTGCCCTTTACCGCAAAAACCGCGGTAACAGAATTATTACTACAACCATTGAGCACCCATCTGTTTTGGAAGCAGCAAAGCGTATGGAAACACTCGGGTTTGAAGTTATTTATTTAAAACCAAGTCCAAACGGTGTTATTTCGCTTGATGATTTAAAAAGTGCATTAAACGAAAAAACCTTGCTTGTAAGCATTATGCTTGTCAATAACGAAATTGGCAGTATTCAGCCAATTGAAGAAGCGGCAAAGCTTACAAAACAGCTTTCGCCATTTGCTTATTTTCACACCGATGCGGTACAAGCCTTTGGTAAAATGCCTATAAATACCCAAAAATTAGGCATAGATATGCTAACCGCAAGCGGTCACAAAATACATGCGCCAAAAGGCATTGGCTTTTTGTATAAAAATCAAAAATGCCATATTGCTCCATTTATTGTGGGTGGCGGACAAGAATCGGGTATGCGTTCAGGCACTGAATCTGTACCGCTTATCGCTTCACTTCACGGTGCGATTGAAGAACTTGAAAACCCACAGTCTTCACTTTTAAAAATGCGTGAGCTTTATAATTACGCAAAAGAAAAACTCACCCAAGACGGTGATGTTATTATAAATTCGTTTGATAATGGTCTGCCGTATATTTTAAACATATCTATACCGGGTTACCGCAGTGAAACAATGCTTCACTTTTTAGAAAATAAAGGCATTTTTGTTTCAAGCGGAAGTGCCTGTGCTAAAGGCAGCACAAGTTATGTTTTAAAAGAAATTGGCGCAAGCGAAAAGCTGCAGGATTCTATGCTCAGAATAAGTTTTGCGAGCACCACAAGTAAGGATGATATTGACAAATTATGTGAATCGCTCACCCTTGCCAAAAAGCAAATTAGAAAGGTTTAAAAATGAAGGAAATTATACTTATTAAAAACGGTGAATTAACCCTTAAGGGTCTTAACCGTTGCAATTTTGAAGATATTTTAATTAAAAACATTCGCAAAAGCATTCGTGATTTGGGCGAATGCAGTATCAAAAAAGCACAATCAACAATCTTTATTGAGCCCAAGGACGAAAGCTTTGATTTTGCTGAAGCGCTTGAAAGAATTAAGCGCGTTTTCGGTATCGCGGGCTTCAGCCGTGCTTGTGTTTGCGAAAAGGATATGGCTGATATTATCCAAAAATCACCCGACTATTTGTGCGAAGACCTTAAAAAAGTTAAAACCTTCAAGGTTGAAGCAAAGCGTTCAGATAAGCGTTTTCCTTTAACTTCGCCCGAAATCTGTCGTGAAATAGGCGGTGTATTGTTGTCTAAGTTTCCACACCTTTCGGTTGATGTTCACAAACCCGATTTGGTGGTAAATGTTGAAATACGCGATTATAACGCATATGTTCGCGGTGAACAAATAAGTGGCGCAGGCGGTCTTCCTGTGGGCACTGCAGGTAATGCTTCAATTTTAATTTCAGGCGGTATTGATAGCCCTGTCGCTGCATGGTGCATGGCAAAACGCGGTTTAAGACTTAATGCAATTCATTTTGCGAGCCCGCCTTATACAAGCCCCCGTGCTGAACAAAAGGTTAAAACCCTTTTATCGAAGGTTGCGCGTTACAGCGGTACTATTAATCTTGCCATTGTTCCCTTTACCGAAATTCAGGACCAAATTGCTGAACATTGCCCCGAAGACTATTTCACACTTATCATGCGCCGTATGATGATGCGCATTTCTCAAAAAATTGCTGCAGATTCGGGTAGTCTTGCCCTTATTACAGGCGAAAGTCTTGGTCAGGTTGCAAGTCAGACTCTTCCGGCACTTGTTACCACCGACTATGTTTGCGAAATGCCTGTACTTCGTCCCCTTATAGGTATGGACAAGGAAGAAATTATTGAAATTTCACGCAAAATTGATACCTTTGAAACTTCAATTTTGCCTTATGAAGACTGTTGCACGGTATTTACCCCCAAGCACCCCAAAACCCGTCCTACACTTCAGTCTTGTGAAGAAGCTGAAGCTAATCTTAAAATTGACGAGTTAATTGAAAAAGCTATTAGCGAAACCACTTACACATATATTGATTAAGGAATGAACAGTTTGACACCCACACTTAAAAGCTACGCTCAAAAAGCCGTTTTTGCTTTAAAACAAAAAAATATGACGGTTGCCACAGCAGAAAGCTGCACGGGCGGTCTTTTGTCCGCGCTTATCACATCGGTTTCAGGGGCATCATCTGTTTTTGGACTTGGCGTGTGCTCGTACGCGCCCGAAGCCAAAGTCAACACACTTGGCGTTAATGCTGCAACCATTGAAAAATATGGTACGGTAAGTGAATTTACAGCAAAAGAAATGGCTGAAAATATCAGAAAGCTAGCCAATGCCGATATTGGTCTTTCTGTAACGGGTGTTGCGGGGCCTGAGCCCAGTGAAAATAAACCCGTCGGCCTTGTATATATTGCTTTAAGCAGTCAAAATGAAACCATAACCAAACAACTTAACATTGAAAATAACGGACGGGATTTTATAAGAGAAAACACCGCACAGGAAATTTTCAATTTACTTATAAATTATTTAAATTCGGAGGAAATATAATGCTTTACAATTTGCGATCTGACATTGTTTATTACAAATCCGGTTCGGATTTTGAACTTGAATTCAATCTTTGCGGATGTTGCAGAATGCGTCTTTTAACAGATAAACCTTCCAATAAAAAGACCTTTGTTCATTCGCTTGCCCGTGCTGTTTCACGCAGCCGTGTAATCTTAATTACAGGTCCGCTTTTCGGCGAAGATAACACCATTGAAATTGTAGCGCAAGCACTCGGCACAACAACCGAAGTTGTGAATAACAAAGCTTACAATATCGCTAGTGACGATGAAATTGAAATAATCAAGGGCTCTCTCCCGTTAGTTTCAGATGATGGTTCATTTGGCGGTTGCATCATTGAAAGCGGCCCCCAAACAATGATTTTACTTACTGACAACAAAACCCTTCGCAAAAGCATTATGTCTTACCTTATCCACCCCTATATTTCCGAACTTTACGCTGCAGAAATGCAGGGTAACAACAAAGCCGCTTTTCCAGACGAATCAGTCACCCCTGTTTTTGAAGAAACCGATAATTCTGTAGAAACAGAGCTTATAATTGAGACTACCGAATCTAATATAGAATCCGAAAACGAATTTTCGCTTGTTTTAGAAAGTGATGAAGAACAGTGGATAAATGACGACATCAAGCCCGAAGATATTATTTTTGAATCTGAAGAAACCAAAGCCGAAGAATATGAATCTGACGGCGATATAAAGTTTGAAGATTTATTCCCATCTACGCCCGAGCTTGAAGAGCCCTCGCGCACTATTGACGAAAAGATAGATGAAGCAAATATTGTTTTCGACAGCGAGGAATTTGTAAACGGCGATTTACCCGAAGAATACGAAAAAAACTTCAATAGTTTAATAATTGGCGCCGAATCTGACAATGACCAACCCCAAAGGCACGATAAACCCGATGATGCGTTCCGATTCATAGATGATGAAGGCGAATTTATCGGAGAAAGAGAAACCATTTTTGAAAACCGCAAATCTGGTCTTAGTATCGCCACTATAATATTTACTGTCATATTACTTTTAGCTATAATCACATTATGCTTGTGCATTTTCACAGCATCTACAAACGAAGGCATGGCACCATCTGAATATATCAGAAGTGTATGGCAGACCCTTTTCGGTTAAAAATTTTTACTATATTAAGGCGGTGATAATATGCTTGACAACAAAAAAATACGCTATGCTCTTATTGCTGTTTTTTCCGTCTTGTTTGCATTTTCGACAGTTATGCTTATTATTACCGTTATTGATCGTGAACAGGCCAAATCCGACTTTAAAGATTTGGCAGAACTTGTTGAAATTACTGATAACCCATCAGGCGATGTTAACGATACAACATCATCAGAACCAAGTCAGACTGTTATCCCATCGCAACCGTCTTCACCTGCTATAACCCGTGATATTCCCCTTTTAAAAGAAATGAATTCGGAATGTGTCGGTTGGGTATATATTCAAGATACAAAAATCAATTACCCTGTTATGTATTCACCTGAAAACCCCGAAAAGTATCTTAAAAGGAATTTTTACAATAAGTATAGCGTTTCCGGCGTTCCTTTTATTGATGTTAGGTGCGGTTTAAATAGCACAAACATTATACTTTACGGTCACAACATGAAGAACCTTACTATGTTTGGCGGTCTTCGAAAGTATCTGAACAAAAATTATTTGAATGAACACCCTATCATCGAGTTTGAAACTTTAAAAGGACTTAACTATTATAAGATTATTGAAGTCAGAAAGACCGACATTTATGATAGTTGGTATACTCACAATCTCGATGGAAAGCAAGATGGTAAAGAATATCTTACCCTTTCAACCTGTTATGGCACAAATAAAAAAGCCCGACTGCTTATAATTGCAGAAAAACAGGTTATTACAGAAGAATAAAAAACAATAAAAACGCGGCAGGTATCTACCGCGTTTTTATTACAAATATGTCATATTTCTTGCGGTAAATTTTAGTATGTGTTATACTGCAATTGACTAAATTTAACTCACAGGGGAGATAAATAATGTTAAGAGTTGAAAATTTGACCAAAATTTACAAAACCAAGAAAGGTGCAGATGTTCACGCGCTTGACGGTGTTACATTGCAATTTCCCGAAAAGGGTATGGTTTTTCTTTTGGGTAAAAGCGGTAGCGGTAAGTCTACACTTTTAAATGTTTGCGGTGGTCTTGACGCCCCCACAAGCGGTGAAATTATTGTAAAAGGTCGCAGCAGTAAGGACTTTTCACAAGCCGATTTTGACAGTTATCGCAACACCTTTATTGGTTTTATTTTCCAAGAATATAACATACTTAATGAATTTTCAGTTGAAGATAACATAGCTTTAGCGCTCGAACTTCAGGGTAAATCAAAGGACAAAAAAGCCATTAAAGCTCTTTTAGAAGAAGTCGATTTACAAGGTTTTGCAAAGCGTAAACCCAATACACTTTCGGGCGGTCAGAAACAGCGTATTGCCATTGCACGCGCCCTTATCAAGTCACCTGAAATTATTATGGCAGACGAACCAACCGGTGCGCTTGATTCTAACACAGGCAAACAGGTTTTAGAAACACTTAAAAAACTTTCAGAAAGCAAACTTGTTATTATTGTTTCGCACGACCGTGAATTTGCCGAACTTTATGGTGACCGTATCATCGAACTCAAAGACGGCAAGGTTATTTCCGATGTTACAAAAGACACTGTTAGCAAAGAAAGTTTAAGTGAAAACATCAATACCATTGGTGATGTGCTTTGTATTAAAAACGGCAGCAATTTAACCGATAATGAATTTGAAAAAATTAAAGCATTTTTAAAGAAATCTAAAAATGATATCATCATTGCACAAAATGAAAAAGATGTTAAAAACTTCAAAAAGGTAAACCGCATTAACGATGACGGTCAAAAAGAAATATTTGCCGAAACAGACGAAACTAAACTCGAAAAGAAAGAGTATAGCAAGGCTGAAAGCCGTTTCATCCGTTCGCGTCTTCCTATTCGCCACGCCTTTAAAATCGGTGTTTCAAGCCTTCATCTGAAGCCAATCCGTTTACTTTTCACTATTTTACTCTGCACGGTTGCCTTTACACTTTTAGGTCTTCTTTCAACCCTTAATTTTTATGACAGTGAAGCCACCTTTAAAGAAACTCTTTCAGATATAAATATCACAAATGTACAACTTCGCAAAGAGTATTCCACAAAAACCATTTGGTACGAGAAAGGCGAAAAAAGCGGAGAATATGACGATTGGGATATTGGTAATTTTAATGATGCCGAAATCAAAGAAATCGCAGACAAATTCGGCAAAAACGCTTTTGGTGGCATAAATATTGACAGCAGCTTTAATTTACGTATTAACAATTCGAAATATTGGTTAAATACCATAGTGGCTTATGCATACCTGCCCGAAAATAACTCATTGCGCCAAAACATAACAGGTACATATCCACAAAACGCCAATGAAATAATAATTACTTCCTACATTGCCGACATGTTTATTGAATGTCAGGCAATTGACCACAATTCGAATGTAATTGATGTTACCGACCGCTCACAGCTTATTGGAAAGAAGATAAGTGTTCAAGGCGAAACCTATAAAATTACAGGCATTTTAGAGAGTGGCGAAGTTCCTATGGAATATGAAACTCTAAAAACTGCCACCGAAGAAGACTATAGCCTTCAAAGCAAACTGCTTTCTTATTTTGAAAGCAGTCTTCACGGCATAGTTTTTACCACCAAAGATCGCATAGAAAAAACAGCCGCACAAAATATTTCCTGGAAAGAAAGCATTACAAACTATACCCGCGTTGTTGCCGCTTTGAAAATTAACGGCAAATATAATTATCCCGAATGGGGCAATGCAAATTATATGCGCCCCAGCGACCTTGATAAAAGCTACAAATTCTATTCACCCGATGGATTAACCATTCCCGGTAACAATCAGGCATTTATTACAAGCGAATTTTTAGCTCAAATAGTAAGCGAAGCATATTGGAAACTCATTGAAGATGCCGATATGAACGAAAACTACGAACTATCGGAAAAATACCGTAAGGTGACCGAAATTGCCGACCAAATACGCAACGGCGGTGTTTATAGTTGGAATGAAGCCAACAAAACCGATAACTTAACCCCATTTACCGAAGCACAAATTAAAGCAAAGATTAACGAACTTTTCAAGGCTGTTAAGCGCGATAAGGTTACATTAAAGCTTGGTGTCAAGGCGTTTGATGACCAGAATCAATCTGCAATAGGTACAGAAAATGAACTTAATGTTGTGGGTGTTGTTTACAAGCTTGTTGCATCTGAACACGGCGGTGAAAACAGTATTGTTTTAAATGATACCACATTCAACAAACTTTGGAATGAACAAAAGGGCTTTATTGAATATTACGGTGTAACCGAAACTAATTATGTTGAACCCGAAAACGCATACTACACCACCGCAATTATCCCATTTAATTATACCGAAACCGTTGCAAACGAATATTGGGATATATATAACAATGAAGAATTCGATGAAAAAGCCACCCGTATTAAAATCTCAAGTTCGTTTATTTACAGCTTACAAATGGTTGACGATTTGGTAGACGGTCTTTCAAAGGTCTTCCTTTATGTCGGTCTTGTGTTTGCTTTGTTTGCAGCACTCTTACTTTCAAACTTTATCTCGGTTTCAATTTCTAACAAAAAGCGTGAAATCGGCATTCTTCGTGCGGTTGGTGCCCGCGGCACCGATGTTTTCAAAATTTTCTTCTCAGAATCTTTTGTAATAACCGCAATCTGTATTACATTATCTACTCTTGTAAGTATAATTGTTTGCGGTCTTATTAACAGCGAAACTGCAAAATATATCGGTGCATCACTCTTTGTGTTCGGTATTTTATCATTCGCTATTATGGTTGCAATTGCGCTTGTTACCGCAATTATTGCCACATTCTTGCCCGTTTTCAACGCCGCTAGAAAGAAACCTGTTGATTCTATCCGTGCACTTTAATATATTAAATAAAAGCAGCAAATATTTGCTGCTTTTATTTTTGCACTAAATGGTGTATAATATATTTATAAACTGAAAGGAAAGAAAAAATATGGCAGTTGTAGAACTTAATAAAGATAATTTTAGCACAGTTATAAATACCGATAAAAAAATACTAATTGACTTTTTTGCAACCTGGTGTGGTCCTTGCCGTATGGTATCCCCTATTGTTGATGAGATAGCCGAAGAACATCCCGAATTTTTGGTGGCTAAAGTTAATGTTGATGAAAATCCTGAACTTGCAGGCGAATTTTCGGTTATGAGTATTCCCACACTTGTTGTAATTAAAGATGGTAAGGTTATCAATCAGTCGGCAGGTGCGCGCCCTAAAGCGCAGATTCTTGCTATGCTCGAAGGTTAATAAATATGGACAACCTTTATGATATTATAATTATCGGCGGTGGACCCGCAGGATATACTGCAGCGCTTTATTCTGCACGCGCGGGTCTTAGCACTCTTGTGCTCGAAAAAATGGCAGTTGGCGGACAGATGGCGCTTACGGGCGATATTGACAATTACCCCGGATTTGAAGAAGGCATTGACGGTTTTACTTTAGGTATGAAAATGCAGCAATCTGCCGAACGGTTTGGTGCAAAAACTGAATATGATGAAGTTTTAGCAGTCGATTTTTCAAAAAAAATCAAACAAATTAAAACTGTTATGGGTGAATATTTCGCCAAAGCAGTTATAATTGCAACCGGAGCAAACCCTAAAAAATTAGGTCTTGA
This sequence comes from Acutalibacteraceae bacterium, assembly GCA_045611605.1. Lineage (GTDB taxonomy): Bacteria > Bacillota > Clostridia > Oscillospirales > Acutalibacteraceae > UBA737. The sequence continues at coordinate 17,441 of JAZKXN010000009.1, read as the reverse complement.
AAACGAAGAAACCCTTACAGGACGCGGTGTGCATTACTGCGCCCATTGTGATGGCAGATTTTATAAAGATAAAACTATTGCTGTGGTTGGTGGTGGTAATTCTGCAGTGAGCGATGCACTTTACCTTTCAAATCTTGCTAAAAAAGTTTATCTTATTCATAGACGCGACACATTAAAGGCAACCCACATCTATAAAACACCACTTGAAAAATCAGAAAATATTGAATTTTTGTGGAACACAACACTTACAAATATTATTTTCGACCAAAAGGTTATCGGTGCCCAAATCAACAATTTAAAGACCAATGAAATAAGTGGGCTAGCACTTGATGGGGTTTTTATAAGCATTGGCAGAAAACCCGCGAGTGAACTATTTAAAGATATACTTGACCTTGACGAATACGGCTATATTATTGCTGATGAAACAACAAAAACCAATATAGATGGTGTTTATGCAATAGGCGATGTTCGTACAAAGGCTCTGCGCCAAGTTGTTACAGCCGTGGGTGACGGAGCGACCGCTGTTCACTTTGCAGAAGAATATATTGCTAATTTTTGAAATATTATTGAAAAAACATAACAAAACGGTTATACTATTATTAAAACATACTTGGAGGTTTTTAAAATGAAAAAATATGTTTGCGACCTTTGCGGTTGGGTTTATGATGAAGAATTAGGCTGTCCCGATTGCGGCATTGCCCCCGGCACCAAATTTGAAGATTTACCCGACGATTTTGCTTGTCCCCTTTGCGGCGCAGGTAAAGATCAATTTTCAGAAGAATAAAATCCCGCCTTGGCTTTTGCCAAGGCATTTTTAAAATAATGGTGAATAAATGAAACTTGTATTATTAACAGCCGTAGGCGTAGGTGGTGCAACTGTTTTTGGCGCGCTTATCGGCTTTATTTTCAAAAAACTCTCACACAAATTTTCAGATATTATTATCTCTTTCGCTGCGGGGGTTATGCTTGCCGCCGCAGTTTTGGGACTTATATTACCATCAGTTGAATATGGCGGAAAATTCGGGCTTTTATATGCAATTACAGGAATTTTTACGGGTGCTTTATGCCTTAACCTTATTGATAAGCTTGTGCCGCACCTACACAAAATTATAGGACCAGATACCGAATCACACCCCAACGCAAGTTTAAGCAAGGTTCTGCTTTTTGTAACTGCTATTGCAATACATAATCTTCCGGAAGGTATTGCTGCAGGTGTCGGTTTTGGTTCGGGCGATACTTCACAGGCCTTTTTAATTGCGGGTGGTATTGCGCTTCAGAATATTCCCGAAGGTATGGTAATTATTGGTCCAATGCTTGCCGCAGGCGCTTCACCCCGCAAGACCTTTATTCTTGCAATGCTTACCGGTGTTGTAGAAGTTATAGGCACATTTATAGGTTATTTTGCCGTTAATGTATCACAGGCGATTTTACCGTTTGCACTTGCTTTTGCTGGTGGTACAATGCTTTATGTAATAAGTGATGAAATGATACCCGAAACCCACGCACACGGTAACCAACGCGGTGCAACCTACGCTCTGCTTGTCGGCTTTTGCGTAATGCTTATAAGTGATGTTTTGTTGGGATAAAAAACAAAAATCCTCGAAGATATATTCTTCAAGGATTCAGTAATTACACAATGATTAATGCCGCAATTAATATGGCAAATAATAAAGAAATTACCATTATTGTTGCGCAACCAATCTCATTTGGCGGTGCAGATTTGTAATTTGTAGGCTTATTATATGATGTGTGTGTATTATATGTATTATTTTTGGTCGCTTTGTGGTATAAAGTAAGTGGATCGGTTTGGTTCATAATACGCAAATAAAAATCATCAAGCCACCAAGTATCTCCAGGCTCGCACATATTATCTTCATTATATCCTGGCTCGTGTGTGATTTTATTGCGAATCCATCGATAATGCTTTAGTTTTTTCAAATCCTCGTTCCAAGTACTAACACAATACTGTCCGCATGGATTATTAATCATTTCATCAATATATGCAGATATTCTTCTATCATCATTTAATATTTCGCCACACAATTTTTCAAGCCGCTTATATGAATCTATAAACCCCATACTCTACACCTTACAGCATTTTATTTAAAATAATTTAGCATATAAAAATAATTAGTAACCAAATTATAAAGTGCGGTTACTAATTTTGGCGAAGACAGAGGGATTTTGTCTCGGTGCTGCCGCACCTATCGCCTCGCTACGCTCGTTGCCGCGTCGCACAAACAGTCCACCGGACTGTTTGTTATCGCTCCTTGTTCGAATTCCTTATTACGCAATAAAAGACAACACACCCGCGGGTGTGTTGTAACTTGGCGGAGACGGAGGGATTCGAACCCTCGTCCCTCAGGGGGCATCATGATTTCGAGTCATGTCCGTTATGACCACTTCGATACGTCTCCATATAAAAACACCGACTTTGTCGGCAAAAAATATTATAATAAATTAAATGTTAATTGTCAAGGTTAATCTTATTAAAAGGAAGGCATTTTAATGAACAACAAAATTACCGCAAAAGGTATTTTAACTAATTTAAAAACTAATAATATATGCCTTTCGGTTTATGAAAGTGTTGATTCTACAAACTCTCTTTTAAAGCAAATGGCGCTTGAAGGCAAGGGTGAAGGCGAAGTAATAATCGCCCTTTCTCAAACTGCAGGGCGCGGAAGATATAACCGCAAATTTCATTCCGACAAGGGCGGAATTTATATGAGCATTTTATTCCGACCCACCGCCACACCCGACAACGCAATTTTAACAGCCGCCACCGCTGTAGCCGCGAGCGATGCGATTGAAAATATTTCAGGCAAAACCACCCAAATCAAATGGGTTAACGACATTTTGATAAATAACAAAAAGGTTTGCGGAATTTTATGCGAAGGTGGTTTTGTGGGTGACAGCGGTTTTATTATTGCGGGCATAGGAATTAACGCTTACCCACCCGAAAACGGCTTTAATAATGAAATAAAAGACATTGCGGGTACTGTTTTTAACGAAAGCTCCCCTGCCCTTTGCGAAAAACTTGCTGCTGCAGTAATTGATAATTTATTCTACCAATATAAAAACCTTGAAAAGCGCGAGTTTTTAAATAAGTACCGTCAAAAGAACATTGTTTTAGAAAAACAAGTTAACATCTTAAAGCAAGGTAAAATTATAGACAGTGGCAAAGTTTTAAAAATTGATGATAACTGCCATTTGATAGTCAAACTTTCAAATGGCGAAATAACCACCCTTTCAAGCGGTGAAGTTTCGGTTAAAATATAAAAGAGTTGCTTTTCAGCAACTCTTTTCATTTTACTTGGTCACAACCTGATATGCCTTACCGCTCTTTGCAGTAAATGACTTGTCTTTAACTTCTACTTCGCCTTCGCTTACCCATTTGCCGCCTTCGTAATAACCTTCAGTAACGGTAATATCGCTTGTGAAAGTGAAGGTGGCATCAAGGGTTGCAAAACCATAGAAATTGCCGTCATCAGCTTTAAGCATAAAGCCTGCAGGGCCGTATTTCTTGTCAAGGTTTTTATAAATCATATAAATCTTTTCGTTATCAATGGTCTTCTTACCATCAAAATCGTTCTTTGACTTATTGTTAAACACAGCCATTAGCTTTTCTTTGTTTGTTGCAATAAGTTCTTCCATTTTAGAAATGCTCTTATTCATAGCAACAATTTCTTTATGGTCAACCTCAAGCTCTCCATCAAATTCGCTGCCTACAAGAGTCTGTGTGCCATCACGAATACCGAAAATAGTATCGGGTTCGAATTCCGGAACAACGCTGTAATAACCGCCGTCATAACCGTTATGACAAATAAACTGATAATGGCAATAGCCGCCGTAACCGTTAGCCAGTGTATAAAGTGCCTGCGCAGCAGTACAGTAAGATGAAGGATTAAGACCGATAAATACAGGCAAATTGCCCTTTTGTTCAATGGGCTTGAATTTTGGCGAAGAGGTTACATCATAAATTGAGTAACCGACAAAATCAAGGTTAGGCAAATCAATCATATATTTAATGCGTTGGTCAAATGTATAACCTTCAAGAGTATCGTTATAGCCAGCACCCATCAAAACCGTATATGTAACCATTGAATAGTTACTGTCTTTGACAACCTTACCCAATTTATCCATAAAATTGGCATAATTTACAAACTGACTCATATATTGACCGTTGCCGCCCTCAGTATTGTTGGGCTCATCGGTAATTTGGAATGCAACTGTTCTGTGGTCCTTATCATTTTCAGCCAACCATTCGCAAATTTTAGAAACAGCTTCGCCTTCTTCCTTAGCGAAAATTTCTGCCGAATAGTCGGGAATTTCTTTGCCCGAAGATTCATTTAAAACAAGTTTGCCTGCGGCATCCTTAAGTGCCGGGTATTTTTCACGGTCGGTCTGCCAACTTCTGAAACCGCCGAAACCGCAAACATTACTACCGAACCAGTTAATTAAAACCTTTAAATCGTTTTTTTCAGCTTCTTTAAACTGCTTTGTAAACCAGGTTAAATCATATTCTTTTTTATCTGCGTTATAAATTTCTCCCCACATAACATAGATAATAACAGTATTGTAGCCATTTTGCTTAATAAGGCGCATACCATCAGCCAATGCTTTATCTGCAATTGCACCGCCGAGATATTTTACAAGATAATCATAGCGGAAGTGCGCTGCATTAAAGAGATACGGATTGCCGTTATGATATAAAACCTGACGACCGTTAACTTCTTTTAAAACCGAAGCAACTATTTTTTCAGTCTTGTTTTTATTGCTATCGCCTTTACCACAACCCACAACTGAAAAAAGCATTGCAATAATTAAAAGAAGTGCTAAAACCTTTGTGATTTTTTTCATTATATTTAGCCTCGCATTCTATTAAAAACTATCATTTATATGATATAACATTATTTTTTTATAGTCAATATAAAAAAATGGTGCAGTTAAACACCGTTTTTAAATTATTTAACAATAATTTGATACGCCTTACCTGTTTCAAAGCCATATAAACCACCACCATCTGCCTTTAACAATATAACATTTTCTATATTAAACAATAAAAAGCAGTCGTAAAGACTGCTTTAAAATGAGTCGGTCTGTAAGCCGAGTTCTGTCGTGGACGGTTATCTATCTCGACGCGGAATTGCTTCCACGCTCTAGCCGTATTTCGTGGCACATCGGGCAAATGTATAGCCACACTTTACGTTGCTCCGAATAGGGTTTACAGGACTTCGATGTTCCCATGAAGCCGGTGAGCTCTTACCTCGCCTTTCCACCCTTACCGAAAATAAATTCGGCGGTATATCTCTGTTGCACTCTCCCTAAGGTCACCCTCGGCGGCCGTTAGCCGTTATTCTGCCCTGCGGGGCTCGGACTTTCCTCAGGCATTACTGCCCGCAACCGTCTAACCGACTCAACGGTATTTTAACACAAATTCTCCATTGTGTCAAAACCTTTTTGAAAGAATAAAATGTATTGATTGGAGGCATTTTTATGCAAGAAAATACTAAAAATTATTTTTTGGCAGCAAATTCCTGCCGTGGTTTTGTTAGTGAATTTTTATCTAACTGCAATGAAGAATATAAAACATACATAATTAAAGGCGGACCGGGTACGGGCAAATCTTCTTTTATGAAAAAGGTTGCCGCCTATGCCCAAAAAAGCAGCGAAACAGTAATATTGTGTCCCTGTTCATCCGACCCCGACAGTCTTGACGGTATTATTTGTGAAAACAAAAAAATTATAATTATCGACGGCACCGCACCCCATACGGTTGACCCTGTATACCCTGCAGTTTGTCAGGAAATTTTAAACTTTGGTGAATTTTGGAATACCGAAAAACTTAAAAACAAAGCCCAAATTATTGAAATTACCAACCGTAACAAAGCCCTTCACAAAACGGCGGCGCGATATATAACTGCAACAGGGGAAATGCTTTATGACAATTTTAAAACCGCTACCGCTTGCTGTAATGTAAAAAAATGTAAAACCTTTGCCGAAAAGCTTTGTAAAAGTGTATTCACCAAAAGCGACCGCACACCAAAAGAAACAGTACGATTTTTAGGCGGTATAACCCCAAAAGGCTTTGTATCATATCCAAAAACCATAACACAAAACAAAATAATAATAAACGATGAGTTCTTCGCCGTATCTTCTTTTGTTTTAAATATCATTCGCCAAAACGCCATTACAAACGGCTATGATATTATAACCCTTAAAAGCCCGTTTTTTCCCGAGCTTATTGACCATATAATAATACCCGAGCTTAATTTGGCGGTTGTGACCGAAAACAGATTTGTTCATTTTGAAAGCGATAATCGCCGAATACACGCGCGTCGGTTTTATGATATGCGGCTTTTACACCAAAGCAAAAACCGAATAAAATTTAATAAGCGACTAGCAGATGAATTACTACAAAGCGCATATTTTACTTTAGCTGAAGCAAAAAAAGTACACGATGAACTTGAAAAACATTATATAAATGCTATGAATTTTGAAAAACTTAATGAATTTACAGATATGTTTTGCAAAAAACACTTTTAAATGATATAATCAAATAAAAGGAAGTGTTAAATATGAAAATTGCAGTAATAACAGGCGCATCTTCAGGTCTTGGCATAGAATATGCAAAAGCCGTTGACAAAATGCGTAATGATATTGATGAAATTTGGCTTTTAGCCCGTCGCGAAGACAAACTTTTAGAAGTTGCATCGCTTTTAAACACAAAAACACGCGCGGTAAAATGCGACATTACCAATGATGAACAATTGAATAGTTTTGTCAATCTTTTAAAAAGCGAAAATGCAGAAATTAAACTGCTTATTAATAACGCAGGCTTCGGAAAACTTGGCTATTTTTACGATATTTCAACCAGCGATAACGCTGGTATGATTCGCCTTAACTGTGAAGCGCTTACCGTTATGACAAGTGTATGTCTTCCCTATATGAAAGAAAACAGCGAAATTATCAACACTTGCTCAATCGCATCCTTTGCGCCAAATAGCAGAATGGCGGTTTATTCTTCCACAAAAGCCTTTGTTATGAGCTTTTCACGCGCATTAAGAGCTGAACTAAAAGGTCGTAAAATTAATGTTTTAAGCGGTTGCCCCGGGCCTATGGAGACCGAATTTTTGTCCCTTGCGGGCATTGGCAAAGGTGACAGCAAAACCTTTGACACCCTGCCGCGCGATAACGCACAAAAAGTAGCAGAACACTCACTAAAAGCATCTAAAAAGAAAAAAGCAGTTTTCTGTGACCATATTTTTTATAAATTCTACCGCGTGGTTTCAAAAATCTTACCCACATCACTTGTTATGAAAATGGCAAAAACATAAACAAAAGCGACCCGTTTGGGTCGCTTTTATTATACAAACTGATTTAAATCTTTATCATAAATCATTGTGCGGGTAACATCGTAAAAATCGGGGTCACGACCACAAAAATCATAAAATGCAGTCATTACAAGCGATGGATTTAAATTGTTTTCGTTACCTGCTGTTAAAATTAAGGTGAGTTCATTATCGCAAAGTTCCGCCTTTTTAATAAGCGGCGCAATGTCAATATCCTTAATACCGCCTTTTTTTGTTTTCTTCTGGGTGATTATTGATTCTTGCGCAAAAAATTCATTAATTTTTGGGGAATCAATATTATCAAAAAACAACTTAAATTCAGCAAAAGCAATTTCCTTTGTGTGCATTACACTCTCACTTGCTTTTACAAAATTAATATCGGGTGTAGAAACTGCGTTTAAATCATCTACTAACCTTTCTAGCGAATAACTATCATCAACAATTTTAACATCAACCACTTCATAAAGTCCAACATAGCCTAGTGAAAGTGGTACGGCAAAGTTCATATAAGCGTGTTGATTAAAACCTTCGGTAAACCAAACGGGAATATTAGCCTTTGCAATAAGGCGGGACATAAAACGGTTCATATCAAGATGTGAAACAAACTTCATTCTGCCCTTTTTCTCGTAAAAAATTCTAACGTTTCTCAAAGCAAACACCCTCCCCATAGCAATTAGCACCGCAAGCCGAGCATTTTTCACGACAGTTGGGCGTGGTTTTTTCGCTTAATGCAGTTTGATGCTCACGCACAAGGAAACCCTTTGAAACGGCATAATCAAGGTGGTCCCAAGGGTTAATTTCGTCATAAGCACGAAGACGAGATGAATAAAAATCGGGGTCGAGACCGCATTCATTGAATGCTTCATTCCATTTTTCCAAATCGAAGCATTCGTTCCAACTGTCAAACTTGCAACCCTTTTTAAATGCCAATTCTAAAACATTACCCAAACGACGGTCACCGCGGGCAAACGCACCTTCAAGAAAGCTTGTTGAAGAATCATGCATACTTAAATCAATTTTGCGTGTAGTAATACACGATTTAAGATATGCCTGTTTTCTTTCCATTTCTTCCTTACTGATTTGCGGCTCAAACTGGAAAGGTGTAAAGGGCTTGGGCACAAACACCGCAACACTCATTGAAACTGAAACCGATTTTCCTTTAGGTCTATTAGGCATTTGGTAATACATATCCACAATTTTTTGTCCTAAATCGGCAATACCCTTTAAATCGGCATCGGTTTCGGTAGGAAGACCCATCATAAAGTAAAGCTTAACGGCAGTGTGTCCACCCTGGAAAGCGATTTTACAGGTAGATAAAATTTCTTCTTCGGTTACATTCTTATTAATAACATCGCGAAGACGCTGCGTGCCCGCTTCGGGCGCAAAGGTTAACCCGCTTTTGCGAACATGATTGATTTTTTCCAAAAGTTCTTCCGAAAAATTATCAATTCTAAGCGACGGCAAAGCAAGACTTATATGGTTTTGCTGTGTCCAGTCAAGCATTTCGTTTAAAAGGGGTTCAAGCTCGGTATAGTCACTACTACTGAGCGATGAAATCGAAATTTCATCATAGCCTGTATTTTCGCAAAGACACTTTGCCTGATGGTTTATAACTTCGGCCGATTTTTCGCGCACAGGACGGTAAATAAAGCCCGCCTGACAAAAACGACAACCACGAATACAACCACGGAAAATTTCTTGAACGGCGCGATCGTGTACGATTTGAATAAAAGGCACAACAAAATTTTCGGGGTAATGGCAGGTATTTAAATCTTTAATAATTCGTTTTCTAATAACTGCAGGGGCATTGTCTTTAGATGTTACCGCTTTGATTGTACCATCATTATTATAAGAAACATCATAAAGTGACGGCACATAAACGCCATCAATTTGAGCCGCTTCTTTTAAAAATTCAGCCTTAGTGCTACCAAGTGCTTTATGCTTTTTATAAAGGTCGATAACTTCTAAATCTACTTCTTCGCCTTCACCCAAAAAGAAAATATCAACAAAATCTGCCAAGGGTTCGGCATTGCAAACACAAGGACCGCCCGCAACCACTAAGGGCGACAAACCCTGACGGTCACAGCTTCTTAACGGCAAGCCTGCCAAATCGAGCATATTAAGCACATTAGTGTAAGACATTTCGTACTGTAAAGTAAAACCGATAAAGTCAAAATCTTTAATCGGGTCGCGGCTTTCAAGTGCGAAAAGCGGAATGTTATTTTGGCGCATAACTTCTTCAAAATCAAGCCAAGGGGCGAAAACGCGCTCACACCAGATATCTTCACGCGCATTAAACTGTGAGTATAAAATTTTCATACCCAAATGCGACATACCTATTTCATAAGTATCGGGAAAGCAAAACGCAAACCTAACATCTACCTTTTCTTTGTCCTTAATAACGCTATTAATTTCACCGCCCGAATATCTACCGGGTTTTTGAACGGTCAAAAGCAGTCTTTCAAATTCCTTATTATTCATTAAATCTTCTCCAATAAGTTATTAAATCTATGATACAATACTTTTTCTTTTCTTTCAACTAAAATTTCATTAAAGACATTATAAAAAGATAAATTCCCACAATATAAATTGAAATATTGAATTTATGTCGAAAAGTAAGGGTGACCGCAACAAAAATTACCGCCGCCGCTAAAATCAAAGTTATTATTCGCATAATAAGTGCGGCTTTTTCCTGACCTTTAAATTTACAAATTATATTATACAAAATTGTACCGCCGTCAAGCCCCTTAACCGGCAACAAATTAAAACAACCAATTATTAAATTTAAAAGTGAATAATATAAAACTGTCATATTACCAAACGCGGCATAATTAAAATAAAGGCACCCACAAAGCAGTAAGTTTGCAGCAGGCCCTGCAGCGGCAATTAAAATATCATTTTTATGTGAGAATGAAAATTTTTTATTTATTTGCACGCTTGCAGGGATAAGCCTGACCGAAAGTGGTGCACAGTCTTGCACCCACATCACAAACAAATGCGCCGCTTCATGAATTATAACTGCAAAAAGGGTTGGCAGCATATAGCCTGTACGGTCGGTAGCAAGCATAATTGTCACAGCCGCCATAAAGAAAAAAGAAACATAAATTTTTGTGCCTAAAAACGAAAATTTCACTCTACCACCTCATATACATCGGTATCACTTAAAACATTTTCTTTATACCAATTTTTAAATTCATTATATGTGTTTTTAAAACCAAATTTTAAAATTAAAACACTTGAAACAATAATTAACGCAATTATCCCCTGTATAATAAGCAATTTTATATAGTTGTCCCAAAATTTCATTTAAATCACCTTGCCGAAAAAACAATTATATGTTATACTTTATATATCTACGATTTAAAGGGGGGATATTATGCCATTTTTACCTATATCGGTTAAAGAAATGAAAAATTACGGTTGGGATAAGCCTGACTTTATAATAGTTACGGGTGACGCTTATGTTGACCATCCGTCATTTGGTACTGCAATTATTTCACGCGTGCTCGAAAACGCGGGTTATAAAGTATGCATAATACCCCAACCCAGAAGTGACAGCGATTATAAACGCTTTGGTGCGCCCCGTTTGGCATTTTTAGTTAACGGTGGTAATATCGACTCGATGGTAGCACACTACACCGCAGCCAAAAAACGCCGCAGCGATGATGCTTATACTCCAGGCGGTAAGGCAGGTGCCAGACCCGACCGCGCAACAATTGTTTACACCAAAAAACTGCGAGAGCTTTTTGGCGATATTCCAATTGCTATTGGCGGTGTTGAAGCGTCCCTTCGCCGTTTTGCCCATTACGATTATTGGGATGATGCCGTTCGTCCTTCAATTTTAATTGACAGCAGTGCAGATTTACTTATGTACGGTATGGGCGAAAAACACATTGTTGAAATTGCAAACCGTCTTAATGATGGCGAGCCCATTTCTTCACTTACCGACATTTTAGGCACTTGCTATGCCGTTAAAACAAGTGATTTTACACATATTGCAGGCAGCCGCGAATGTCCGAGTTATGAAGCGGTCAAAGAAAACACCGAAAACGGTAAAAAGCAATATGCCATAAGCTGCAAAATTCAGCAAGATGAAATGGATGCAGTAAGGGGTAAAACGCTCATTCAAAAGCACGGCAATTTAATTTTAGTGCAAAACCCACCAATGCCGCCGCTTAATGAAAGTGAAATGGATAAGGTTTATTCCCTACCCTTTATGCGTGACTATCACCCATCTTATGAAAACGCAGGTGGCATACCCGGTATTGCCGAAGTTAAATTTTCAATTATCCACAACCGTGGTTGCTTTGGAAACTGCAATTTCTGTGCCCTGGCTTACCACCAAGGTCGTGTTGTAACTTCACGAAGCCATAAATCGGTTATTGAAGAAGCCAAAAAAATCACCCAAATGGATGATTTTAAAGGATATATTCACGATGTGGGCGGACCAACTGCCAATTTCAGAAAGCCCGCTTGTAAAGGTCAACTTAAGAAGGGCGCGTGTGCTGACAAAAAATGTCTTGCCCCCACAATGTGTCCCGCAGTTGAAGTAGACCACACCGATTATTTAAAGCTTTTGCGTGAGCTTCGCGCGCTTCCAAAGGTTAAAAAGGTGTTTATCCGTTCGGGTATACGCTTTGACTATTTAATTGCCGATAAAAATGAAGAATTTTTCAAAGAACTGATTAACCACCATGTAAGCGGTCAGTTAAAGGTTGCGCCCGAACATTGCTCGAATAATGTTTTAAAATATATGGGCAAACCACCGATTGAAGTTTACAATAAATTCGAAAAGCGTTTTTACGAACTTACAAAATCGGCAAACAAAAAACAGTATTTGGTGCCTTATTTAATGTCATCTCACCCCGGCAGTACTATGAAAGATGCCATTGAACTTGCAGTATTTTTAAAGCGTAATAATCTTCATCCCGAACAGGTGCAGGACTATTACCCCACCCCAGGCACAATTTCGACCTGCATGTTCTATACCGAGCTTGACCCCAACACAATGCAAAAGGTTTCTGTGCCCAAGACTGCAAAAGAAAAAGCAGAGCAACGCGCCCTGCTGCAATATTTCAAGCCCGAAAACCGCCAAATCGTACTTGCGGCGCTTAAAAAAGCTAATAGATACGACCTTATCGGCACAGGTAAAAACTGTCTTGTTACACCCGATAGAAATGACAAGACTGTACCGCAGAAAAAGAAAAAAACCATACGCAACATTCACAAAAAGAAAAAGTAATCATTATTCGTTTAACAACAGCGTGTTTTATATGTTAAACTATTTTCGATTTAAACAAAAATTATGTTTAGGAAGATTTTAAATGAACACACTTTACAAAACTATAATTTCGCTTATAAGAAGTGCATTAACAGGTGAAAAGGCTAGCGTTCCTGCCGATACCGATTGGGAACAGTTTTTACAACTTTGCAAGGAACACCAAATTTCGCCTATAATCTATTATGGTATTGAAAATAGTAATGCCGATATTCCCGCAAAGGTCAAAAGCGAACTTTTCAATAAGGTTATTCAAAGCATTATGCAAGAACAAAACCAACTTGCAGAATACAAAAAAATCAGCGTTTTTTTAGAAGAAAACAAAATTGATTTCTTACCCCTTAAGGGCATAATAACCAAAGAATTATATCCTAAATCTGAAATGCGCATTATGTGCGATATGGATATTTTAATTAATACCGAAAAATATTCGATAATTCGGGACTTTATGCTAAATTCAGGATATACCGAAGGCGAAGAAACCGACCATGAGCTTCATTGGCATAAAGGCTTTGTTACGGTAGAGTTTCATAAACGCCTTGTACCCAATAACCCCACATCAAAAGATTATGCCGATTACTTCGGTATTGGTTGGGAAAAAGCGGTCCAAAGTGAACCAGACAGTCACCTATATCGTTATTCTGATGAAGATTTCTTTGTATTTTCTTTTGCACACTTTGCTAAGCATTACCGTGAACGCGGTATAGGGGTTCGTCACCTTGTAGAAATATGGGTGCTTTTAAATGCATACAAGGATATGGATACTGATTATTTGCAAAAAGAACTTGATAAGCTTGACCTTTATGATTTTTACATCAATATAGTTAAAACCGCAAAAAATTGGTTTGAAAACGGTGAAGGCGATAAAATAACCGAGCATATCACCCATAAAGTTTTTACCGACGGGTCTTACGGTATCGCAGAACAGGGCATTATTTCGGTTGCCGCCCAATCAGTGCAAACCGAAGGCAAGGTGAAAAACTTTGTTTTATTCAGAATCATACGCTTAATTTTTCCACCGTTTTCCGAAATGGTCGGTCTATTCCCTTTTATGAAGAAGGCTCCGGTTATTTTGCCATTTATGTGGGTATTCAGATGGTTTAAAATAATATTTACCGCACCAAAGAATATTTTTAAGCGTTTTGGAAACCTTAAAAATCAAACAAATCAAAAAGCAGACGAGTTTAATAAAGAACTTGAATTTGTTGGTCTTAAATTCAGATAAAAAAATGCCGTCACTCTTGTGACGGCATTTTAATTTAATCATTCATCTTAAAAGAAAGTCGCATAAGGCTGTCGCTAAAATGAATATTCTGCACAACCACATCGGGATGATGCATTGCTATGTCGTAATGACTGAAATTCCAAAAAGCCTTTACACCAAGTTTAATAAGTTGAGCCGAAATACCTTCAGCCGCTTCTTTTGGAATACACAAAATTGCAACTTCGGGCAAATTTTCGCGACAAAATTCGTCAAGGGTATTTGTACTGCGAACAGGTTGATTGCGAACAATCTGACCGACAATTGATTCTTTCGCATCGAAAAGACCAATGAGATGAAAACCCTTTGATTCAAAATTCATATGCATTGCAACTGCGCGTCCTAAATTACCCATACCAATAAGTATTGCTTTTTTGGGGCGATCAAGTTTTAATATCTGACCGATTTCTGCCTGCAATATTTCAATATTATAACCGTAACCGCGATGACCAAAACCGCCAAAGCAGTTAAGGTCTTGTCTTATCTGACTTGCGGTAATACCCATTCGGGTTGAAAGTTCTTTTGAAGAGATTCTTTCTCTTCCTTCTGTCTTAAGTTCGCCTAAAAATCTGTAATAACGCGGCAACCGTTTAATTACAGACTCAGAAATTACTCCAGCCATCTTGTACTCCTAAATATTATGTATGTTACATATAAATAATAAATGAAAACCACCAACTTGTCAAGTTTTAAAAATTTTCAAAATTTTTTTAAAAAACTATTGACAAATCAAAAAAAATCGGTATAATAAAATAGTAATCATTACTGATTTGGGTGACAAATATGAGAAATTTTTCTAAACAGCGTGAGGCGATTTTAACCGTCCTTAGCCAAACAGATACTCACCCTACAGCAAATTGGATTTACGAACAAGTTCGGGAAATAATACCCAATATAAGTTTGGGTACCGTTTACCGAAACCTTTCAGAGCTTAGCCGAAACGGTGATATTTTAAGTCTTAATGTCGGTGATGGGTTTGAACATTTTGATTATGACACTTCCCCACACGCACATCTGCACTGCAAAAAGTGCGGCTCTATACATGACGCAAGGCTTGAAAATGACCCATTAGCAAAGCTTTCGAAAAAAATGGGTTTTACACCCGAAACTACAATTTATGTAGCTTACGGTATCTGTCAAAACTGCAAAACAACAAATTAAAAAATCAAATTATCTTTTGGAGGAAATTATTATGAAAAAATATGTATGTCTTATCTGCGGTTATACTCATGAAGGTGACGCTGCTCCCAACGAATGCCCCATCTGCCACGCTCCTGCTTCTAAATTCCAGGAACAGTCTGCTGAAAAAAGCTGGGCGGCTGAACATGTAGTTGGCGTTGCACAGGGCGTTGACCAAAGAATTATCGACGGTCTTCGTGAAAACTTCAATGGCGAATGCTGTGAAGTAGGTATGTACCTTGCAATGGCTCGCGTTGCTCATCGCGAAGGTTACCCCGAAATTGGTCTTTACTGGGAAAAGGCTGCTTATGAAGAAGCTGAACACGCAGCAAAATTCGCTGAACTTTTAGGTGAAGTTGTTACCGACTCTACCAAGAAAAATCTCGAAATGCGCGTAGATGCTGAAAACGGCGCTACCCTTGGCAAATTTGAACTTGCAAAGCTTGCTAAAGAACTTGGTCTTGATGCTATTCACGACACCGTTCATGAAATGGCTCGCGACGAGGCTCGTCATGGTAAAGCTTTCGAAGGTTTACTCGGCCGTTACTTCAAATAATAAGGTGTTTTTGGGGGAGTGTTCATAAACACTCCCTTTTTTATTTATAATTATCCTATTGAAAAAAATATCGCTTTGTGATATGCTTTATAAGGGTTAATTTAGCCCGATTCTTCAAAAATAAGGTGACGCATTAAAATGATAGTTGTTGCTATATTAAACGCAGTATGGACTGTTGTAAGTACAATTTCAAAAATAATATCAAAAACACTTTGGTATAAAAACATTTTCAAATATGTCGGTGTTGTTGCTACCCGCAAATTTAAACCCGCCAAACAATACCACAAATACGCAATTATTGTTGCCGCCAGAAATGAACGCACTGTTATTGGCAACTTAATTGACAGCGTAAAGCGCCAGAACTACCCCGAAGATATGCTTGATATTTTTGTTGTTGCAGACAACTGCACCGATGACACGGCCGCTATCGCGCGTGAGATGGGCGCAATTTGTTATGAACGCTTCGACAACGAGCACCGCACAAAGGGTTATGCGCTTCAGTATTTGGTGGAATGTATCCGCCGCGATTACGGCATTGACGCTTACGAAGGTTATATTCTTTTCGATGCGGACAACCTTTTAGCTCCCGATTATTTGGAGCAGATGAACAACGCCTTTGATGCGGGCGAAAAGATTATTACTTCATATCGCAATACTAAAAACTTTGGTGATAACTGGATAGCCGCATCTTATGGTGTGCATTGGCTTAGAACCGTTCGTAACGAGCACCGCCCCCGTTCCCTTTTTCATTTGGCAACCAGAATTCAGGGTACAGGCTTTTTGTTCGCGCACGAGCTTATCGAAAACGGTTGGAACTGGGTATCATTAACTGAAGACCGCGCTTTCTGTGCCGATGCTGTTGCAAAGGGTTATAAAATTTCATATAACCACGATGCAATTTTTTATGATGAACAACCCGTATCACTTCGAATTGCTATGCGCCAGCGTATCCGTTGGGCAAAGGGTCATTTACAGGCATTTTTTGAAATTGGTCCTAAACTTTTCGGTCACATTTTTGTAACAAACGGTGTGGCAAGCATACACGAAAAGGGCAAGGTTTCAATTTGGAAACGCATTTTCAACAACCTTCGTCTCCGTTTTATGAGCCTTGATATTTTATCAAATGTTTATCCCCGTGCACTTTTCACTTTCTTTAAGCGTATAATTTACCTTATTGTTAAAATTTCGGTTATCTTAATTTTAGCACCTAATGTAAATAAAATCGGCGCAACAGCTTTAACTGTGCTTTGGTGGAACGCCGAAACATATTTAAAAACCACACTTGTTGCTTTATATGTTTATATCATTGAGCAAAAACGAATTCAAAAAATTGGCTTTTTCAAAACATTGTGGTTTGCCGCAACCTTCCCAATTTTTGATATTATGGGTAAAATTGCCCTTGTTGTTGCAATGTTTATGAAGGTTGAATGGAAGCCTATCCCCCACGATTCAAATGTTAAAATTACCGATTTAACCGACAAAGCAGAAAATAAAAAAGAAAAGCAAAAAACATCTTGACAAACAGCGCTTTTTGGTGTATAATCCCCTTGTTGCAATCCAAAGACAGTAGGTGGTCTTTACGACCGTAAGTTTTATCGCCTACCGAGGTAAGCGCTTAAATGTTATATTTATGCTTATTTTCGTCCGTCTTGTTTTATGCAATGACGGACTTCTTTTTTTAGATTGCAAAATCTAAATTTTTTGTGAGGTGAAACCAATTGCCAAACGCAGCAGTATTAGAACAAAAACAAAAGCAGGTAGCTGTTCTTTCTGAAAAGTTAGAAAAAGCTATCGTAGGTGTTGTAGTTGATTATA
>JAZKXN010000008.1:0-8480 GCA_045611605.1 Acutalibacteraceae bacterium | reverse complement strand
CCACCGTATGGAGCAGAGGCGGCGGCTTTAGACGAACTTTCAAATTTTCTAAGAGATGTTCAAAGCGGTTTTAAAATCGGATTGCACTTGTCAAAAATAACATTGTTTGTTGATGAACTTAATCGCGCTTTTCCTTTAGGTTTTACACGCGGCAAGCCTTTAAATGGTTTTGGTTTTTTATGCAATCAGGGCCGCCATTATGGTATAAATTTAGTTGGAGTTTCGCAACGTGTAAGTCAAGTAGATATGCCTTTTAGAGCTAATTTGTCAGACGTATATTTTTATCGCATGGCAGATTTTAACGATATTAAGGCCGCAGTTTCAATTGTAGGGAGCCAAAACAAGCAAAGAATACTTGATTTGCAAAATTTCCAATTTGTTTATAAAAACGAAAACGGAGTTAATTAAATGATTTATATAGTACATACGCACGGATACGCAATGAAAATTGTTTCGTTTTCGTCTCTTAGAGATGTTAAACTATATTTAAAGCGCGTAAATCCTATACAATACGTTATAATTCAAGGCGAATATATCGAAAGTAAGATATAATTTTGTTATATATATATATATATGTATATAGTGTCTAGCGATTTGTAAAAAAATAAAAGCCTATGTAATGTTTACATAGGTTTTTTCGTTATTTAATTTAGGAGAGGGTAGAAATGAAAAGCTTATTAAAAATCATGGCCGGAGTTGTAGCCGGTATTTATGTATATCAATATATTAGACAGATGACAACCAAAGATTAATCATTTAAGGAGTTAAATTCATGTCTCAGTTAAAAAAAGTTTTAATTCATGAAAATAAAAGTATCACCGGCGGCGCTATTTTAACCTATAATATACCGTCTTTTGATACAATTGATGATGTTATTTTAGAGTTTACAAACAGCGGCGCGGCCGCAACATTAGCGAATATTAAATCAGGTATTGGCAAAATTGCATTATCAATCAATGGTGAACAAGTAATTAACGTACCTTTTACGCGTTTATGTGATGTTTATTCTTCGTTGGGTGTTGAAGTAACACAAAATCTTGTTAATTGCTTGGGTTTAAATATTGGCCGTTATTTATACAAAGACCCTAATACAGAAGATTTTTTTGCATGGGGTTGTAATAATATTCAAACAATCCAGTTGCAAGTTTATTGTAACGGAACTGTTACAGGTTTAACCGATTTACAAGTTTCAACAGTTAGACGCGCAACAAGTCAAAATTTAGGTTCTTTTATCAAGGTTATTGACTATCCGCAAACAATGGCTTCAACAGGTACATCAACAGTTGACACTTTGCCGCGTGATTCTAATGAGGCTTATCTTGAAATTTTAGCACACAACGGCGGCGGCGTTATTTCTGCTGGTGAATGTGTTGTAAATGGTAATAATGTATTTGACCCGATTTCGCAAGCCGTTAATAATTATATTGTTGATGCACGCGGCTTGTCTCATGTTTCGGGTTGCTTTAACTATAGTTTTAGCGACGGTTCATTAAAAGGTTGTTTACCTATGCTTGGCGTAACAGAATTGAGATTAAAAACTCAATTTACAACAGCCCCAACAGGTGGAACTTATGACCTTGTTGCTGTTTCAATTCGTAACGTGCCGGAAGCAATTCTTAAGGCTGTTTCGGCTTAATTTCTCATCAGAGGGCAGGGCGCGCCGTTATTATGGCGGCGCGCTTTAAAAACAAGGGGGATATAATGTCAGAAAATACAGAAAATCAAAGCTGGTGGCAGTGGATAGGAAACACAGCGGCCGGTCTATATGCCGCTAATTTAGGCGCTAAAGTACAAATTGCGCAAGACAAAGCTACACTTGCGGCCGCTCAACAAAATGAGACATTGTCTTTTTTGGGTTATAATTTGCACAAAAAAACGCTTTTATGGATTGCTGGAGGTGCAATCGTAACCGTTTTATTATTGGCCGTTGTAAAGCGTAGATAATTAAAGGGGGTTATAATGTCAAACGAAGCGAGCGCTACAGGTTTGCAAGGTATTAAAGATTTAAGTTTAACCGCGTCTTTTCAAGATGTGTTAAATCACTTAAATGAAAGTACATCATCAGCAAGTAGCGGATTATCGACTAGAGATTGGGGGGTTCATAATAACACAATTAATATGAATGGCGGCGCTAGTTTGTCATTTAAACAAGTGGCTATGTTTGGCGGTTTGGGTTTGCTTGGTTGGTATTTAATACGTAAAATAAGGGGTTAACATGGGGTTATTCAGTTCAAAATCTAGGTCGAGTTCTAAAACAACGACAAACTACACGGACAATTCCAAAGATACAACAAACGCTACAGAGTTTGGCTCATTGTCTCATGATAATCTTTCAATAGGTGCTAACGCTAACTATACAAGCAATTATACATACAATGAACAAGGCTTAACCGGCGAAAATCTAGACCGTGTTTTGGGTACAGTTGAAAGCTTAAACGGCGATATTTTAGGAACAGCGGAAAGTCTTTATAATAAAGCACAATCTGTTTTATCTCAGACTTTTGATAGTTCAGTTTCAAGTGTTCAGAAAACAGCGGAAAAAGCAATTGAAACAACAGCTCAAGCTTATGCAGAATCAGATGACGAACTAAGAAGAACAATAGACGGTTTAAGGCCGATAGCGATGTATGCTATGATTGCGGCAGTATTTTACTTTATATTTAGGAATAAAAAATGGTAGCTCAATTAATAAATTTAGGTTCAGTTCAAGCCCCATATATGGAATGGACTGTAACACTTGCGGCAAATGAACACAGAAAAATCAATTATGTAACTGATTCTTTTCAACTTTTAGATTGTTCTATTCAAAACGTTTTACGCGTTTCTTTTGGTGGAACAATGGTTCAAACGAATTTCACGGCCGGAATGGGTTATAAATTAACCGAGCCAGTAGAATTTATTGAACTATGGAACACGTCAGGCAGTAATTTAGATGTACATTTTGTTGTCGGTATCGGTGAAATTAAAGACAACCGTCTTACGGTTTCTGGTATCGTACATACAAAACAAGTTGCAACCTCAGGTTATACAGCTATTACAGGCGGAACAAGCAGTTTAACACAAACATTAACGCTTGACACTTGCGATTTTGAAATTATGGCAATTGGTGGCGATGTTGTTATTGATGTTACCGGTGGTAATGCTGGCAGTTATGCAGTAACAAGCATGACTTTGCCAGACGGTGCAATGTGGCGCGTTTCACTTGCTTTAAATTCATCTTTAACTATAACACCGGCAAGCGGTGCTAGTTATAGTTATACAGTAGGCGAATATTAAAGGGGGTTAAAATGGCTTTTAGCGGTTCAATTGATACAGTAAGAACATCAAATATAAATCAAAAAGTTGAGGGGGTAAAATCCTTTAATAATCAAATTTATATTTATAATCAATCCGGTATAACACCTAATGTTTACGGTTTATATGTGAAAGATAGAAACGCCGCTATACAAAATTCAATTTTATATTTAATTGCGTCCGATTTAAAATTAACTTCTGGCGGAAGTATAACAGTTGACGGCGGAATACAAGAAATAATAAATACAACAAATTATCCTATTGTTAGTGATGTTTCGCAATATTCTAAATATACACAATTTAAATATATATCCGGAAGTTCTGACCCAGATTATAATATAACAATCTATCAAGACGGTGTCAGAGATAAAGACGGACATCCATATACATTAAATACAACAACCATATATAATAATGGATATATAACACAATCCTTGCTTGCGCAAACATATAACGATAGAAAAAATGAATTGTGTGTCGGTGTTTCGGCAGACGGAAAAGAAACAAGGCCTAATTCAGACAATGATGTCTTTCTTGGAACATCTTGGGCGCGCTGGCGTCAAGTTTTCGCGGGTTCGTCTACAATTTCAACATCAGACGAACGTGTTAAACAAAATATTGATGAAATACCGGAAAATGTTTTGAATGCATGGGGTGAGGTTAATTTTTTACAGTTTAAATTTAAAGACGCGGTTGAAGAAAAAGGCGAAAATAAAGCGCGTTTTCATACTGGCGTTATTGCGCAACAAATTAGAGATATTTTCTCTAAACACGGCTTAGACGCGTCTAAATATGGGTTGTTTTGCTATGATGAATGGATAGACAAAGACACAGGCGAGCAAAAAAGCCTCTATTCTATTCGATATGAAGAATGTCTTTGTATGGAGACGGCTTATTCAAGATATAAAACAAAACAATTTGAACAGCGCTTAAAAGCAATTGAATCGAGGTTCGAGAATGTCAGCATTGAAAACAATAGCAATTAGTGGCGCGATTTATGGTGTATATAGAGGGGTTAAAATGGCTTTAGATAGTACAGTTGACCAAGCCGATTATATGGCTAGAACGATTTATGGCGAGGCGCGCGGCGAGGGCTTTAAAGGTATGCAAGCCGTTGCAAATGTTATTATGAATAGAGTTAAAAAGGGCGGTTGGTATGGTGCAAGTATAAAAGACGTGGTTTTAAAGCCTTGGCAGTTTTCATGTTGGAACGATAACGACCCGAACAGCGCTATTATTAAAAATGCAAATGCCGCACAACTTGCAACGGCGCGAGATATAGCGGAAAGAGTAATATCCGGCGAATTGCCAGATATTACAGGCGGCGCGACTCATTATTACGCTAAATCAATAAACGCGCCGTACTGGACTAAATCAATGACAAAGACAGCTACAATCGGTAGTCATTATTTCTATGTATAAAAAAAAGGGGGAACATGGGTTATTTAGTTAGTTTTTTAGGCGGTGCTCTTGGTTTTGCTATATGGGATAAAAAGCAAGCCGGTCAGCCTCAATTTAACGCAACCGCGGCAATTGTCGAGGGTTTAATTATTTATTTTGTTTGGAAAAAATTTTTTAAATAGAAAAGGAGTGTAAAAAATGTGGGGAGCTTTAGTAAAATTGGGCGGCGCTATTTTAGCCACGGTTGGGCTTGATTATGCCGTTGATAGCTACAAAAGCAATAAAGCAGAGGCGCAAGCAGACGCAAACGAAGCTAAAATCGGTAAAATCATTATTGCCGCGGCCGCTTTATTTTTCGGCTACAAATTGATTACGAGAAAATAAAATGTTCGAGACATTAATGTTACAATTGCTTGGTAATAGTCCTGTATTAATTGCGGTTTTATTGATAAACGCGCGATTTGACAAGCGTTGTGCATTAATTGAGGCAGAAATAGAACATCTTAAAGGTGAAAAATGAAAATAGACGTTAAAGAAAAAATTAAAAACAAGGGGTTTTGGGCCGGTATTTTAACCGCTTTAGCTGGCTTAATCGGTGGAAGTATATCCGCGCCCGATTTTATGATAGAACTTATTAAACTAATTGGAGGTTAAAATGGCAGTACGTAGAAAAAAACGCCAAACAACGGCAAAATATAAAAAAACATCATCTTGTAGTAGAAAACATAAAACAACGCGCCACACGTCAAAAAAACGGGCAAAGCGTCGCTCTTTTTTTGATATTTTGTGGAACGATTAAAAAATAATATTGATTTCTCCTTTAATAATCATAAACTCCTAGTTATATTAACTAGGAGTTTATTTTATGAAAAAGATTTGTTTTATATTAGCTTTTTTGTTTGTTTCTGCTTGTGCAAATAATAAAGACAGTGCGCGCAATGTCGCGACTCTTATTAGTTATGAGAAATATACAGATTTATATATGAATAATGAATTACAAGGTATAAATCACACACAAATAAAGCTACCATATAAAGGAATTAAAAATACCGTGTTAGAGGGAAGAAAAAAAGGTTGTAAATCAATAATTATTAAGGCAAGTTATGAGTTTGACGTGCCTATGTTGCTAAATCCTTTTAATTTATTATATGTTCCAGAAAAATATTTTTCATGGGATTGGTGGCGTCCAGACAATAAAGAAGTTTATAATTTAACACCTAGTTGTGAAAATTAATCATCAATATCAATTTTCATATTTAAGAATTTTGCTACTTTATAGCAAGGAATATGTAACAATATAGCAATTTTTTTGTTAGTAATGCCAGCTTTTTTAAGTGCATGGGCGGCGTATATTTTTTGCGGTTCACATGTTCTGTTAAACAAATATATACAAGTATTAACTAAATCAGACGCTAGAACATAATCTATTTCAAATTCAGTACATATAAGATTTTTAATGTCTTGTTGATTAAATCCGTTGATTAAATATAGAATAACGCGTTGTTTGATTTTTTGATTTCTTTGACACGTATTGTTTCTTTCAAGGTATCCAAAAAAATACTCTTTTTCGTATATTTCTTTAGCCTGTTCAAAAATCTGTTTAAAATAATCATCATTTGCGATATGATACAACGTTTTAAGTGTATTAAAAAAATCTTCTTTCATGAAAGAAATTTGTTGATTACATAACATTTTTTATTTACCTTTTTTTAATCTTTTTATTATATATGTATATAAGAAAAATTTTAGTCAAGTTTTTTATTTTTATAAAATAGATGATGATTTAAACATTTAATTTAATATCAATAAATAACTTGTTGAAATGGTTATTTTTTATAAAAAAGAGGATTTTATAATTTGTCGCATAATATATATTATTTAGAATATTTTAGCGATAGATTAAAAACTCTTTTTAAGAGGTGAGAAATATTTAAATGTTCGTACAATGCCCTAAAGAAATATATCAAAACAAAGAGTTAACCCCATTAGATTTAAGAGTTTATTTAACTATCCAAGGATTCGCTAATTCTCAAGGCTTTTCTTTTCCGTCAGTCGCTAAAATTGCCGATATTTGCGGCGTAAGCAAAAGAACAATATTTAGAATAATCAAAAAGTTATCAGATTTAAAGATTATAAATCGCCAACATAGAATTAAAGATGATGGGGGATATTCGTCTAATTTATACCTAATGACACCCGTGTCATTAGGTGATGACATAGATGTCATGGGGGGTGATGACATAGGTGTCATGGGGGGTGATGACATAGGTGTCATATCGAACAATAATCAATATAACAATAATATAAATTTAAAATTTATACAAGGCGCGCGCGCACGCACGCGCGTAAAAGGAAATAAATTTAACAAAGACGAACTTGTTTTAGAAATGGGTGATTTAAATGACGTTCGTTCATGTAGAGAGCAAGTCGAAAAATCTAAGCAATATGAATATGTAAAATTGAAAGGGGGTGCTATAGGCATTAGGCCGTTATCTGTATTTAGTAAAGATGAAGTTTTAGAAAGTCAAATTATTGATTTTCTTGAAAAAAAATGTGGTCGCGAGGTTGAAATATTAGATTTTAACGTACATAGCGCAAATGAATTAAAAATTAATATCTGAAAGGAGTTGTAATGGCTGAAATAGTAGGGCGTTTCACTTGCCCAATTTGCGGCGAGCCGTCGCAAGATTTGAAAAAAAATAAAAATGGGAAACTTTATTGTTTTTGTGATTGTGGTTGCAAATCGCAGTTAAATAGTAAAGATAGCCGTTTAGTATCGGCGGCTTTAGCCGCTGGTAAAAGTGTAAGAATGGAAAAAGTCGGTGTCATCACACCTATAAAAAATGAAATTGTGCGTGATGATTTAGAAAATGATTTAGATATTTAAAGGGGAAATACCATGGAAAATAAAAATGAAAACATACAAATAATTGATGACGGTCAAGCAATTAATGAAAAACAAGCCGAAAAAATAACAGAAACAATTGAAAAAGCAATTAATGAAAAAGAAAATATTGTAGAGCAGTCGGAAACAGTTTTGAAAACGTTAACACAAAAACAATTTGAACAACATTTTTTTGAAATTTTTGATGTTGTCGGCGATTTATGGGATATGCCAGAATTTAAAATTCAACAAGATAAACCTTTTGAAATTGCCGGTGCTAAAGTTTCAGCGGCAAAACTTTATTTTATGGCAGAAAAATATAAAATATTACATTTTTTAATTGAGCCAGCCGGCGGTTGGTTTGGCGATATGATAGCTATTGCTTGTTTTGCTGGTGCTAAAGCAAATGTTGTTTGTAAAAAATATACAGGAAACCCAATTACAGGATATTTACGTAAATTTTTAAAAAAATCCGGTGAACAGGTTAAAAAAAATAGCTTAATGTCTCGAATTTTTGGAAAAGGTGGTGAAAATGACGGTAAAGAAAGTAAATAATGACGCGCGGCGAGTTGGTATTTTTGGCGCTAGTGGGAGCGGAAAAACAACAAAAGCTTTAGAAATTATTAAAAATTGCAATAGATTAGTTGTTTTTGATGTTTTGGACGATTTTACTGGAAAATTTAAAAGGTTTGATAATCTTTCAAATTTGAAACGCTGGATTGTAAACAATTATATTAAAGGTTTCCGCGTTTCATACGTTCCACCGTATGGAGCAGAGGCGGCGGCTTTAGACGAACTTTCAAATTTTCTAAGAGATGTTCAAAGCGGTTTTAAAATCGGATTGCACTTGTCAAAAATAACATTGTTTGTTGATGAACTTAATCGCGCTTTTCCTTTAGGT
>JAZKXN010000007.1:0-134731 GCA_045611605.1 Acutalibacteraceae bacterium | reverse complement strand
AGTTCGTTAAAGATAGCGAAAATGCTTGAAGGAGGAGTATCCTTAGAACCAAGACCGTAACGACCACCGGTAACGGTGTCGATCTTGCGGCCTGTAGCAGCAAGAGCAGCTACAACATCAAGGAACAAGGGTTCACCGAGTGAGCCGGGTTCCTTAGTTCTGTCAAGAACAGCAATCTTCTTAACGGTTTCGGGGATAGCTGCAACTAACTTTTCAGCAGAGAAAGGACGATAGAGGCGAACCTTTACAAGACCAACCTTTTCGCCTGCTGCTGTCATGTAGTCGATAACTTCTTCTGCAACGTCGCAGATAGAACCCATAGCGATAATAATCTTTTCAGCATCAGGAGCACCGTAGTAGTTGAAGAGCTTATAATCGGTACCAAGCTTAGCGTTAACCTTGTCCATATATTCTTCAACGATAGCGGGAACAGCATCATAGAACTTGTTGCAAGCTTCTCTGTGCTGGAAGAAGATGTCGCCGTTTTCGTGTGAACCACGCATTACGGGGTGTTCAGGGTTAAGAGCGCGCTTGCGGAAAGCGGCAACTGCGTCCATATCGCACATTTCTTTAAGGTCTTCATAATCCCAAACCTGAATCTTTTGGATTTCGTGAGAAGTACGGAAACCATCAAAGAAGTTAATGAAAGGAACGCGGCTCTTGATAGTTGCAAGGTGAGCAACAGCACCAAGGTCCATAACTTCCTGAGTGTTGGTTTCAGCGAGCATTGCGAAACCTGTCTGACGGCAGGCATAAACGTCTGAATGGTCGCCGAAAATGTTAAGAGCGTGAGAAGCTACGCAACGTGCAGATACATGGAACACGCTGGGGAGTAACTCACCGGCAATTTTGTACATGTTAGGGATCATAAGTAAAAGACCCTGTGAAGCGGTGTAGGTGGTGGTGAGAGCGCCGGCATTAAGTGAGCCGTGAACTGTACCTGCAGCACCTGCTTCAGATTGCATTTCGGAAACCTTTACGGTTGTGCCGAAAATGTTTTTAACACCTTGTGCAGACCATTGGTCAACATAGTCAGCCATAGGGCTAGAAGGTGTGATGGGGTAAATACCTGCAACTTCAGTGAAAGCATAAGACACGTAAGCGGCAGCGTTATTACCGTCCATAGTTTTGAACTTTCTGGCCATTGAAAATTCCTCCTAAAAAATTTTTAATGAGACAAAAATTAAAAATATTCTCATACGAAGCCATTATACCAAATTTTTTCGCACTTGTAAATAGGAAATTATATATAAATATATACAATGTTAAAAAAATAACAATGTGAATTTTGCGAAAAATAAAAAAATTTTAAAAAAGTGCTTGACAAATGCAAAAAGGTGTGGTAATATAGCAAAGTCGTGAAGAGCGATACACAGTTGGTGTTGATTGCGGCGAGGGTCCACCCGTTCCCATACCGAACACGGAAGTTAAGCTCGCTTGCGCCGAAGATACTTGGCGGGAAGCTGCCCGGGAAAATAGGTAGATGCCAACACAAAGAGATGTGACTAAGGTCGCATCTCTTTTTTTATTGTTGAAAATCATTTATATATGTGTTAGAATTGCAAACAAAGGAAGTGAAATAATGTCACGAACAATTGCGGCTATTGCCACACCTTTAGGTGAAGGTTCAATAGGTGTTATAAGAATTTCGGGTGAAAATGCCATTACAGTTGCCGATAAGGTTTTTAAAAGCATGTCAGGCAAACAGCTTTGCGAGCTTAAAGGCTATACCGCCCTTTATGGTAATATAGTTGAAAATGATAAGGTTTTAGACGATGCGGTTGCGCTTGTCTTTAAAAATCCCCAAAGCTACACAGGGGAAGATGTTGTTGAAATTTCGGTGCACGGCGGTCGATTAATGCTTAAAGCGGTGCTTCGCGCTGTTTTGGATAACGGTGCTTTTCCTGCCGAGCCGGGTGAATTTACAAAACGCGCTTTTTTGAATGGCAAACTCGACTTAACTAAAGCTGAAAGCATTATGGGACTTATAAGTGCCGAAAGTGATGCCGAACTTAGAATGTCACGCGCGGCGCATATCGGTAAAGTGAGTGAAAAAATTGATAAAATTGAAGCAGATTTAGTGTCTGCTGATGCTTCGATTGCGGCATATTCCGATTATCCTGATGAAGATATTGAAGGTCTTGATTATGATAGCTTTTTAAGTATGCTGACAAATGCTAAAATGCAGATTGAAGAAATGCTTAAAAATTATGATTCGGGGCGTGTTCTTCGCGAAGGTATTGACACTGTAATAGTTGGCAAACCAAATGTTGGTAAAAGCACATTAATGAATATGTTAAGCGGTGCCGACCGTTCGATTGTTACCGAAGTCGCGGGTACTACACGCGATGTTATTGAAGATACCGTTACGGTTGGGGATATTAAGCTTCGCCTTGCTGATACGGCGGGTATTCACAAAACCGATGACAAGGTTGAAAGCATTGGTATTGAAAAAGCTAAAAACCGAATTGATTTAGCCGAACTTGTGCTTGCGGTGTTTGACTGTACGACTCCGCTTGATAATAATGACCTTGAACTTATTGAAAGTATTAAAGGTAAAAATACAATCATAATAATAAATAAAACCGATTTGGAAAATAGAATTGATATGTCGGCTTTTAATGGTTTTGTGATTGTGGAAATTTCGGCAAAGCAGGGAACGGGATATACCGAACTTGCAAATAAAATTGCTGAAATTTCGGGCACAGCTAATCTTAATCCGGATAGTGCAGTGCTTATTGGCGAGCGTCAGCGTGCTTGTGCTGCAAGGGCTTTAGACGCGGTAGATGAAGCGATTAATTCGCTAGTTTCGGGTCTTACGATGGATGCGGTTGGTATTTGTGTTGATGATGCTATAGCCGCGTTATTTGAACTTACAGGCAAGCGTGTAACCAATGCCGTAGCCGATGAAATATTTAAAAAGTTTTGTGTTGGTAAATGATTTTAACCGCGGTGGTTCCCACCGCGGTTTTTCTATTTTAAATCAAAGATTTGTGAACAAATTGTTAAAAGGTCAGGGAAAGTCAAAAAACTTTTGCAAAAACTATTGACAAATGGAAAAATACGGTTATAATAAGGTTGTTAGCACTCGAAAGGCGAGAGTGCTAAAAGTTGAAGGGAGTGAAAATTTTGGAACTTACGCCCCGTAAACAAGCGGTTTTAAAGGCAATTGTTAAGGCATATATTGAAACCGGCGAACCGGTAGGTTCTAAAATTTTGACCGAGCTTATTGAAAATGCTCCTTCATCTGCAACACTCCGTAACGAAATGAGTGAGCTGTGTGAGCTTGGACTTTTAGAACAACCCCACACATCAGCCGGCAGAATTCCTACAAGCCGCGGCTTTCAGTTTTATGTAAAAAAGCTTATGCCGTCGGGTGAAATCAACGAAAGCGATAAGGCTTATATTGATAGCGCACTAGAAAATATTACCGAAATACCTGAAAAAATTCCCGCTGCGGTGGGCAAAATACTTTCGGATATGATAGGATATCCCGTTATTAGTTGTTTAATGACCAACAGTGAAGCAACGGTAAAAAGGGTAGAGCTTTTAATGGTAAGCCGAAGCTCGCTAATGCTACTTGTTATTACAAATGACGGGCGCACCCGCAACCGCATTTTAAGGTTGTCAAGCGATTTAACACCCGAAATTTTAGCGCGGTTTGGCGATATAATCGATAAAAAAATCAAGCGCAGACCGATTTCCGAGCTCACACTTGGTTATATGCAAAGTGTTATTGCAAATGCAGGGATTGATGCTTTCAGTTTGATGCCGCTTTTAACTGCAGTTTTTCAGACGGTTAGTGAAATCGATAGTGTATCGCTTGATTTAAGTGGTATGCCAAGGCTTTATGATATAACTTCAAATGAAGAAGCCGCTCATCGTATAATTTCACTTATTGAACGGCGTGACCCGATAATTTCAATGTTTGAAAGTGTTGGCTCGGGCGTGATTTTCGGTAGTGAAAGCGGTTATAACGAACTATCGAATGATACATTAATTGCCGCAAGCTTTAATTCATCTGACAAATACCGTGGATATATTGCTGTATTAGGACCCAAAAGAATGTCCTATGAGCAGATTATTCCAAGTATTGAATATATAGCTGAAAAAACAAACAACCTTATTTCAGATGCAGAAAAGGATATGGAGGATTGATTTCGTGGAAGAAAATAAGGAAAACATAAAAACCGAAAAAAAGAAAAATAAAAAGGACATAGAAATTGAAAATTTAAAGGCAGAGCTTGATGCGAAAAACGATTTGTTGCTTCGCACTGCTGCAGAATTTGATAATTTTAAAAAGCGTACCGAACGCGAAAAACTTACCGTTGCTGAATTTGCAAAAGCAGGGCTTATAAAACAGCTTTTGCCAATACTTGATAACATCGACCGTGCCGCACTTTCTGAAAAGGGCAGTGAAGATTATATTAAAGGTATTGAAATGATTGTTAAGCAATTTGAAGCAACTGCAGGCAATTTAGGGATAGAAGAAATTGCAAAGGTTGGCGACACCTTTAACCCCGAGTTTCACGAAGCGGTAATGCACATTGAAGATGAATCCGTCGCAGAAAACACCATTACACAGGTTTTACAAAAAGGTTATAAAATCGGATCAACCGTTATAAGACCTGCAATGGTTCAAGTAGCTAATTAAAACATTTATATATTAAAAGGAGAAAATTATTATGGGTAAAATTATTGGTATTGACTTAGGTACAACTAACTCTTGCGTTGCTGTTATGGAAGGCGGCGAAGCAGTTGTAATCGCAAATGCTGAAGGCGGCAGAACTACACCTTCTGTTGTTGCATTTTCAAAGACAGGTGAAAGAATGGTAGGTCAGGTTGCAAAGCGTCAAGCTATCACCAACCCCGACAGAACTATCAGCTCAATCAAACGCGATATGGGTACAGCAAACACCGTTGCTATTGACGGCAAAAACTACACCCCACAGGAAATTTCTGCAATCATTCTTCAAAAATTAAAGGCAGATGCCGAAAGCTATCTCGGTCATACTGTAAGTGAAGCAGTTATTACTGTTCCTGCTTACTTTACCGACGCTCAGCGTCAGGCAACTAAGGATGCAGGTAAAATTGCAGGTCTTGAAGTAAAGCGTATTATTAACGAACCTACTGCTGCTGCACTTGCATATAGTATTGATAAGGAAGATGACCAAAAGGTTATGGTTTATGACCTTGGTGGTGGTACCTTCGACGTTTCTATCATTGAAATGGGCGATGGTGTTCAGGAAGTTGTCGCAACCGCAGGTAACAACAAGCTCGGCGGCGCCGATTTTGATAAGCGCGTTATGGATTATATCGTTTCTACCTTTAAGGCAGAACAGGGTATTGACCTTTCGAACGATAAAATGGCTATGCAGCGTGTAAAAGAAGCTGCTGAAAAGGCAAAAATTGACCTTTCGGGTATGACTTCTACCGATATTAACCTTCCCTTTATTACTGCTGACTCTACCGGTCCTAAGCACTTTGAAACAACTTTAACTCGTGCTAAGTTTAACGAACTTACTGCTGACTTGGTTGAAGCAACAATGGCTCCTGTTCGTCAGGCAATTGCTGACTCGGGTCTTCAGAAGGGTGAAATTAACAAGGTATTAATGGTTGGTGGTTCTTCAAGAATTCCCGCTGTTCAGGAAGCAGTTAAAAACTTTATGGGCAAAGAACCCTTCAAGGGTATCAACCCCGATGAATGCGTAGCACTTGGTGCGGCACTTCAGGCAGGTGTTCTTGGCGGTGATGTTAAGGGTCTTCTTCTTCTCGATGTTACACCCCTTTCACTCGGTATTGAAACCATGGGCGGCATTTCTACCAAGGTAATTGACCGCAACACCACTATCCCAGCAAAGAAGAGCCAAATCTTCTCAACTGCGGCTGACGGTCAGACATCTGTTGAAGTACATGTGCTTCAGGGTGAACGCGAATTTGCTCGTGACAACAAGACTCTCGGTGTATTCCATCTTGACGGTATCGCATCTGCTCCCCGCGGTGTGCCCCAAATTGAAGTAACCTTCGATATCGACGCTAACGGTATTGTTCATGTTTCTGCTAAGGACCTTGGAACAGGTAAAGAAAATAATATTACCATTACTTCTAACACCAATATGTCTAAGGACGATATTGATAAGGCAGTTAAAGAAGCTGAAGAATATGCAGCAGAAGATAAGAAGCGTCGTGAAGCAGTTGATGTTCGCAACAATGCTGACCAGATGATTTACACAACCGAAAAGACACTTACCGACCTTGGCGATAAGATTACCGAAGATGAAAAGAATAAGATCAACACTGCTAAGGATGCACTTAAGGAAGCAGTTAAGGGCGAAGATATTGATCTTATCAAAGCAAAGCAAGAAGAACTTCAGAAAGAACTTTTTGCAGTAAGTGAAAAACTTTATAAGGCAGCTGCTGAACAGCAACAGGCAGCACAGGGTCAGGAAAATGCTCAGCCTAATGCTGATAACGTTTATGATGCTGACTTTACCGATGTTGACGATAACAAATAATTAACTGTAAGGACGGGTGAAATATCCCGTCCGTACATATGTAGATATTAGGAGAATTGTTTTGGCTGATAATAAACGAGATTATTATGAAGTCTTGGGTGTCGACCGTTCGGCAACTGAAGATGAGCTAAAAAAAGCATATAGAAAAGCGGCGAAAAAATATCACCCCGACTTAAACCCGGGTGATGCACAGGCGGAAAAATCGTTTAAAGAAGTTAACGAAGCATACGAAGTGCTGTCAGATAAGGAAAAGCGCTCTCGTTATGACCAATTTGGTCATGCAGGTGTTGACCCCAATTTTGGTGCCGGCGGTGGCGGTTTCAACGGCGATTTCGGCGACTTTGGCGATTTGGGCGATATATTTGGCTCGTTTTTCGGCGGTGGCTTCGGTGGTGGCGGTCGCCGTTCTAACCCTAACGCGCCCCGTCGTGGTAACGATGCTTCTGCTGCAGTTAATATTTCATTTGAAGAAGCGGCAAAGGGTTGCACTAAAACTGTAAAGGTTACCAAGATAGATACTTGTGACGAATGTGGCGGTAGCGGTGCTCAAAAAGGCACTACATCTAAAACCTGTCCTGTTTGTCATGGTAGCGGTCAGGTAACATCTGCTCAGCGCACACCTTTTGGAGTGTTCCAAACACAGACCGTTTGTAACCATTGCCATGGTACAGGTAAGGTTATTGAAAATCCGTGTACGCGTTGTAATGGTAAGGGTAGAATTCGCCACACTGTTGAAGAAACGGTTGAAATTCCTGCCGGTATTGATGACGGTCAGGTTATTAACCTTCGTGGCAAGGGTGACAGTGGTGTTAACGGCGGTCCTTCGGGTGATTTGCGCATCAATGTTAATGTGCGCCCGCATCCTATTTTCCACCGCAACGGATATGATGTATTTTGTGAAATTCCCATTACCCTTACCGAAGCGGCTTTGGGCGCCGATATAACTGTACCCACACTTGATGGCAAGGTTAAATTCACCATTCACGAAGGAACACAGCCGGGTGATGAATTTAAACTTAAGGGCAAGGGTATACAGCGCCTTAACTATTCGGGTAAGGGCGACCAGTATGTTAAAATTGTGGTTGAAATCCCCAAGAATTTATCACGCGAGCAAAAGGAAATTTTAAAGAATTTCCAAAGCACTCAGAGTGAAAAGAACTATAAAACTCAAAAAAGTTTTATGGATAAAATTAAAGACTTTTTTGATTAAACTTAAAGCATCGGTACATCCGGTGCTTTTTTTCTTGTAAAATTGTTAAAATAGTGGTAAAATATATACATTATTTAAGAATAGGGGTATTCTTTAATGAAAATTATTGTTAATGGTTGTGGTAAAATCGGTACTACAATACTTGCAAATCTTGTAAGTGAAGGTCATGATGTTACTGCGATTGATACTAATCCTGAAGTAATTGAAAAATTAACTAATATATATGATGTTATCGGTGTTTGTGGCAATGGTGCCGATAGTGATGTTTTGCAAGAAGCAAATGCGGGTAGTTATGATTTACTTATTTCTACAACTGCTTCTGACGAAATTAATATGCTTACTTGCTTTTTTGCAAAAAGATTAGGTGTTGAAAATACCGTTGCGCGTGTTAGAAATCCCGAATATAACGATAAAAGCTTAAGCTTTATGCGCGGGGAACTTGATATTTCACTTATAATTAACCCTGAACTTATGGCAGCGCAAGAGCTTTTTAATGTTTTAAAATTGCCGTCTGCTGCAAAAATCGAAAGCTTTTCGGTAAGAAATTTTGAAGTGGTTGAATTTAAGATAAGAGAAGATTCTGTTTTAGACGGTCTTAAAATTTATGAACTTCGCAATAAATTTAAGGCTAAATTCCTTATTTGTGCGGTGCAGCGTGGTGAAGATGCCTACATTCCCGACGGTAATTTTGAACTTAAGTCGGGGGATAAAATTGGTGTAACAGCATCGCCCGCTGAAATTGTGCATCTTTTCAGTGAACTGGGTATGAAACAGTCGTCTGCTAAGAAGGTTATGATTTTAGGCGGCAGTAAAACTGCAGTTTATCTTGCAAAGCAGTTGTGTGCGGTTGGTAATTCGGTAACTATTGTTGAAAAGGAACGCGAAAAATGTGAAGAATTGACCGAAGATTTGCCAAAAGCGTTGATTGTGTGTGGTGATGGTTCTTCACAAGAAGTTTTAACCGAAGAAGGTATTCGGTCGGTTGATGCGGTTATTGCCTTGACAGGACTTGATGAACTCAATATTTTAATTTCGTCCTATGCTTCTTCACAAAATGTGCCAAAGGTTATCGCTAAAATTAATCGTCAAGAACTTATTCCTTTAGCAGAACATTGGGGACTTGATACAATTGTTTCGCCACGCAAAACCATATCCAACACAATAGTTCGCTATGCGCGTGCGATTGAAAATTCGCAAGGCAGCAGTGTTGAAACACTTTATAAACTTATGGATGATAAGGTTGAAGCACTTGAATTTATTGCTAAACCCGGTTTGGATATATTAGATATTCAGTTTAAGGATTTGAAGCTTAAATCAAACATTCTTATTGCGGGTATTGTTCGTGACCGCAAGGTTATTATTCCAACCGGTTCTGATATGATAACTTCGGGTGATAAGGTTATTGTTTTTGCGGCAAATCATCGCATAAATGACCTTTCCGACATTGCAAGGTGATGTTATGAACCGTAAAATGATATTCTATATGCTTGGCAAAATTATGCTTGTCGAAGCGGGGCTTTTAAGTTTACCTGTTTTGTGTGGTTTGATTTACCGCGAAAGCAGTGTGCTTTGGTTTTTGGTTACTGCGGCAGTTGCGGCATTGATTGGCTATTTAATGACTGCTTTGTCAAAACCTAAAGACAAAACCTTTTTTGCCAAAGAAGGTTTTGTTATTGTATCTCTTGCTTGGATAATGATTTCGGCCGTGGGTGCGCTTCCTTTCTTTTTAAGTGGTCAAATACCTAATTATATCAACGCTTTTTTCGAAACCGTAAGCGGTTTTACAACCACAGGCGCTTCTATTTTGACTGATGTTACGAAATTGGACAAATGCATGCTTTTGTGGCGCAGTTTTACACACTGGATTGGCGGTATGGGTATTCTTGTTTTTGTAATGGCAATTTTACCAACCGAAAGTGGCCGAACAATTCATATAATGCGTGCTGAAGTTCCCGGCCCTGTTGTGGGTAAATTGGTACCCAAAATCAGAAGTACTGCTAAAATTTTATATTTAATCTACATTGCTTTAACAATTGTTGAATTTATTCTTTTATTGTGTGGCAATATGAAAATTTTTGATTCTATTGTTCTTTCACTTGGTACGGCGGGTACAGGTGGCTTCGCGATCAGACCTGATGGTTTGGCAAGTTACACACCATACCAACAATGGGTTATTGCAATCTTTATGATGATTTTTGGTATAAATTTTAATATTTATTATTTAATAATTACTAAAAAAGTTATTAATGCAATTAAAAGCGAAGAACTTTGGATTTATATTATAATGATATTAACTGCATCTGGTCTTATTGCATATAACACGCACAGTATTTATAATAATGTGGGCGATGCGATTCGCCATGCGTTTTTTCAGGTCAATGCAATTGTCTCCACTACGGGTTACGCCACAACTGATTTTAATTTATGGCCAACACTTTCAAAAGGCATAATTATAATATTAATGTTTATCGGTGGTTGTGCAGGCTCTACTGCGGGCGGTTTCAAATTAAGCCGTGTTATTTTGCTCTTTAAAAATGCAACCGCAACAGTAAAGCAAATGATACACTCTCGTTCGGTAACGGCAGTAAGATTTGAAGGTAAATCGGTTGACAATGCAACAATTTTGGGTGTTACAAATTATCTTGCAATTTATACACTTTGCTTTTTTGTAATACTTGTAATAATTTTGTTTGAACCGTTTTCTTTTCAAATGAATTTTGCAACTGTTACTTCTTGTTTTAATAATATTGGTCCATCATTTGATATGGCGGGTCCAATGGGCAATTATGATTGTTATTCATATTTTGCAAAGATTGTTTTGTCGTTTGCAATGTTGCTTGGCAGACTTGAAATTTTCCCAATGCTTATTTTGTTTTCACCATCAGTTTGGAAAAAGCGCCGAGCAAAATCATAAAACAAAAAACGCTACACTTTCAAAAGTGTAGCGTTTTAATTTTAGTTTAATTATTCTTCGTCAGACTTTTTATCGTCGAAAACGATATCGGCAACAACGACATTAACGCGGGTAACAGCGGTGTTAGTCATTGTTTGAATTTTGTCCTTAACATTTTCCTGTACCTTTGCGGCAACATCTTTAACTTTAGCTTCTTTTTTAACGGTGATGAAAATACCAATTTCGAGTGCGCCGTTTACGCTTTCGATTTTAATACCCTGCATAGGGCCTTTAGCTTTAACAGCGTCCTTAAGGTCATAATTTTTTTTAGCAATAGAAGCCACACCGTCAATTTCAAGTGTAGCGATTTCAGCCATCTTTCTAAGTACTTCTGTATTTATTGAAAGTTTTGTTGCATTATCTGCCATTTGTGTAACCTCCGTATAAAACTTCTTATGGAATGAGTTGGCAATAAACACTTTGCCCTTATACCTATTATAACACAAATTTCTCATAACACAACACAATTTTTATTTAATTGGAATAATTTTAATTTTTGAAAGTGAAATTTTGGTTTGATTGGTGACGATATCTTGTATTTGTAAAGTGTTTGCAGTAGTAAGACCATCGCTTTTAACTATAATATTAATTTCATCATCGCTGATTACAGCAAGGGCTTGCGGAAAGCCTTTGGCTTTTAAAAGATTTTCAATATTAACTTCGTTATTGGCGTTTTTGGTAATTTTATCAAGAGTAGCCATAGCGGACTTTTTGTCGCTGTCGGTAAGCTTCGAGCTTTTTAAAATTTCTTCCACATCTTCTAAAGCTGTTTTTCGCACCTTTTCGCGATCGCTTTTAGCGGTAGCAAAGTAATCGGTGGGTTTGGCGCCAGTTTCAATAGCAGCACCTTCGGTTTTATTGTCAACATAAGTCGATTCGCCCAAATATTTTGTGCTTGTGGGTAAATATTTAGTATTAAGCCAAATTGCACCTGCCAGGGCAATTACCATTACCCCAACAACAACTTGACCTTTAGTAAAAACCTTACCTTTTTTCATTTCAGTTTCCTCCTGCGATAAATACTCGTTTACTTGTTATATTCAAAGCCGACATAACGGCATTTTGAATTTTTTCATTTAAAGCGGCGTTGTCACCGCCTTCACACACAATAGCAACACCCCTAATTTCGGGCATTTGCTTTGAAATTAAAATTGCCTGTTCACTTCCGTCGGCGTTTTTTACGGTTATGTAGTTTTGCTTTGTTTCACTTTTTTCTGCGGTGTTAAGGTTATCATTTTTACTTTCATCTGATTCTTCAAGATTGTCAGCGTACTGGTAATTCATGCCGCTTTCAAGGGTTATAACAACTGTAACCTTTCGGCTGCCGGAAATGCTTTTTACAAGCTTTGCAATATCTTTTTCAAGGGTTTCTTTATATTCTTCGGCAGAAAATTCTTCTGTACTTTGGTTGCTTTTTGGCTTTTCAGAAATAAAAGATGAAAGAAAAATCAGTGCAATGCCCATGACACCAATGATTATTAAAATGCGCGGGTTTTTAAGCTTTTCTGAATACTTTTTAATTAAATCATTCATTTATAATTTCAACCTCGAAATTTTGCGCCACTTCACCAAGGGCTAATAAAATTTTATTTTTATCTTCTTTTGAAAAAATTAAAACCTTACTAATTACTATGCTGCCATCATCGCTTTTATTAGTCAAAACTGAAATTTTCGAAAATTCAATTTTTGCGGCTTTAAGGCACTGACTGTAAACATATACGGCTGAATGGGTGTTGATTACTTCGGCGTGAGAATTAATTACATTGGTATTAGGTGTGAAATCTAAATTAAAATCAATTTTCACGGCCGACGAAATAATAAGTAAAGTAAACACAAGGCTTAAAATATATTTTATTGACTTTGACATTTGTCCGTTAGGGCAGATTATAAGCAGTGCGCCTATAAAAATCGCCGATACGCAAAAGGTAATAAAGAAATCACTCAAACGGGTCATATGCTTTTACCACCTAAGATTACGACTGTAAGTGAAATTATAAATAATGCCGCCGAAAGTAACACAATACCAACCAAGACCGACAAAACCGAATCAACGCTTTTAAGTAAAGCGGAAATTTTGTGTATGCCGAGTGTATCACTTAGAAAAGAAAGCCCCCACAACCCAAACCGCCATATCAGAAGTTCTATGATAATTGGCAAAAATGTTACGGCGCAAATCAGCACACCCCAAATGCCTACGCTCGATTTTAAAAGGGTAAGTGATGCGGTAACTGTAGAAAGCGCTTCAGATAAAACCCCGCCTGCCACAGGTATGGTCGAACCGACAATAAATTTGGCGGTACGAAGTGATAAACTGTCGGCAGATGAGTTAACAGCGGTTTGTATGCTTAAAATTCCGATAAATATTGTTGAAATAAACCCCATTATCCAAAGCGAAAACTTTTTCACTGTTCCGGCAAGGTTTGTATTTTGAATAAGGGGCGATACCGATGCCGCAATGCTTAAGGATAAATGTCCGCCCATAAGGGGTATAACTGCGCTGTTGGCAATAAAGGAAACAAAATTGGCTGCAAGAAGTAAAACACCGCTCATAGATGCTGAAGTAAGTGGTTTGCCACTTGCGGCAATAACGCCTGCAAATATCGGTACAAATGCAGTCATAAACATACTACACCCATAAAGTGCATCGACCGTTGCAGTTATAACGGTGTATATCGGGCTGAGCAAAGCTGCCCCCACTGCTAAAACGGCGGCAAAGGTAACCGTTTCGGTCATATTATCCTTAACCGCAGTGGTAATTATGGTGCTTAAAATTATAAGCGCTAAAATAACACCAAGTGTTTTAAAGGGTGCAGAAGCGCCGCTTTTAATAAAGCCGACAATATGTTTTATTGCGTTTTCGCTACTAAGCGAGTTAACCCAATCGCTTTCGCTAAGGTCAATTGAAAAGTCGGTTAAAAATTCTTTTGCACTGTCAGGTATTTCGTTTTGGATATTATCAATACCTGATGCATCAAACTGTTCTTTGTAAATTTCGGTTTCTTCTGCCGAAATAGGTATTATAAGACAGAAAATAAGTGCGATTATTAAAACAATCTTTTTTATCATTTTATAAATCCTAAAGCCAAATCTATAATATTAAAAACAAGGGGAAGCGATAGTATAAAAATACCGCACTTTCCTGTGGTTTCTGCAAGGGAAGCAAGGGTGGTTTGTCCCGCATCTCTGCAAATATCGGCGCAAAAACTTGTGACATAACCAATGCCTAATGCTTTTAAAGCTACTTTAAAATATGATAGCTCAATGCCGTGGGTGGTTAATTTTTGTGTTAGCGTGTCAATTGGTTTTGTTAGTGCTGTTAAAATAATTACAAGGGTTAAAACCGCAGATATGATTATTAGCAGAAGCGAAAGTTCGGGGCGGTATTGTCTTAAAAGTACGCCAAATATTGCGGTAATAATTAAAATAATTAAAATTTTAAAAATTTCCATTTTAAAGCCCGAATAAATCTTTAACGGTGGTGAACAGCTCGGCAACGGCATTTACCACCATTAAAAGCACTACAACAAGCCCCGCCAGGGTGGTTAGCATTGCTTGTTCTTCACGCCCTGACCGTATAAGTACTTGATTTAAAACTGTAACTATAATGCCGATAGCGGCAATTTTAAAAATAAAATCAACATCCATTTAATTCACCTACAGAAAGAAAATGCAAAGGAAAACTCCGCTAAAAAATCCCAAACTTTTGTAAAGCCGCTGTTGTTCACCTATTTCGCACGATAAATTGGTTATTTTATTGTCAAAAAGGGTAATAAAAGCTAGGCAACGCTCGTATTCGCTTTTTGTGTCGCTTGTACCAAATTGGGATAAAAATTCATCCCACAGTTTTTTGTCTTCGTCAGTTAAGTTTTTGAGTAATTTATCTGTGTCACCAAAACAACTGCTAATTAACCGATTTTTGTCACCGCTGTGAAGGCGCAGTCGCTCTTTAAGGGTTGAAAATCCGTTTTTAATTTTTTGTAATGAATCAAGTCGGCACTTAAGGCTGTTTGCCTTTAGAAAACCAAAGGCGGTGCAACATAAAAGCAGAAACCCCAGACCGATAATTTTAAATAGCAGCTTTGGCATAAAGTTCTTTTGGTGTTATTACGGTTATTTTATCGCCCGTAATTCTTGGCAAAACGGCAATCTGGTCAATTGCTCCGCTTTCAATAAGTTGTTTGGTTATTTCGCGGTTTTCAAGGTCGTAAAGGCTTTCAATATGCGCTGTGGTTATGATTTTCACCCCTGATGAAAAGCAAAGACTTACGGCTTTAAGCTCGTCGGTGTTGCCAATTTCATCAAAGGCAATAATATCGGGGAACATTGTCCTTAAAGCAATTTCTACACCGTGTGCCTTTTGCTCGGCGTTTAAAATATCGGTTGCTAACCCCAAATCTAGCAAGCCACCGCCCGAAATTTCACCGCGCGAGTCAATGACCGCAACGCGGTTTATACGACCGCCAAGTCCGTTTGAAAGTTGGCGAATTAAATCTCGAAGCAGGGTGGTTTTACCACTTGCGGGTGGCCCTGCAATTAAAAGTCCGCCGCCTTGATAAAGGGCACTAAGCTCGTTGGCGCAGCCTTTAATTTCACGGCTTATTCTTATGTTTATTGATGTAATATCCTGCATAATTGAGCCGTCGCTAAGGCGACCGCACACACCTGCGCGGCAACCGTTTTTCATAATAATAAAACCGTCTTTAAGTTCATTTTCGTGTGCAAAAA
The DNA here is from genome assembly GCA_045611605.1 of Acutalibacteraceae bacterium. GTDB lineage: Bacteria > Bacillota > Clostridia > Oscillospirales > Acutalibacteraceae > UBA737. The sequence continues at coordinate 119,328 of JAZKXN010000007.1, read as the reverse complement.
CTGAATTATCACACAAAAGGTTAAAACATTCCAAAATTTCATCTTCATTAACGAAAACAAGCCCGTCACATTTTTTAAAACAGGTTTGTCCGTCGTTTTTTAAAAACACCGTTTCTCCGTAAACTGTAAGGGTTAGCGGCAAATTTTTGCGTAGCCGTATTTCCGCCACATTCTGCTGAACAGTTGGGGAAAGATTAAAAAGTGCCCCCTTTATTCTTGACGGTAAAGCGTAAAGCACATTCGACAGTGCATCGTTGGTTATCAAATTAATCACCTCAATAGATGATATGTTATGGTTGTCCAAAATAGAACTTTAAATAATGCGTAATTCGTAATGCGTAATGCGTAATTGTTTTCGCAATTTAAAATGATAATTTGTAGGGACAGGTGAGATTCCCCTGTTAGGGGAAATGTCGCAAAGCGACAAAGGGGTAATGGCAAAGCCGTAACCCGACTGTCCGTAAAAATAAAACGCACCCAACAAAAGTTGGGTGCGTTAATTACGCATTTCGAATTACGAATTCCTAATTAGTATGCAACACCTTGTGCGAGCATAGCATTTGCAACCTTTTCAAAGCCTGCAATGTTTGCGCCTGCAACCAAGTCACCGGGCATACCGTATTTTTCAGCAGCGTTAAGTGAAGCTGAGAAGATGTTCTTCATAATCTGCTTAAGCTTTGCGTCAACTTCTTCAGCAGTCCAGCTGTAACGCATTGAGTTCTGGCTCATTTCAAGACCTGAAACTGCAACGCCACCGGCATTTACTGCCTTTGAAGGAGCAACGGTAACACCGTTTGCTTTAAGAAGAGCAACTGCTTCGTTAGTGGTGGGCATGTTAGAAACTTCAACATAATATTTTACGCCGTTAGCGATAATCTGTTCTGCTTCCTTAACATCAACTTCGTTCTGGGTAGCGCAAGGCATAATGATGTCAACCTTTGTGCCCCAGGGCTTCTGACCTTCAAAATAAGGAACGCCGAATTTATCAGCATAGTCCTTAACCTTGTCACGGCCTGAAGAACGCATTGAAAGCATAAATTCAATCTTTTCATCGGTGTTGATACCATCTTCGTCATAAACATAACCGTCAGGACCTGAAATGGTAACAACCTTACCGCCAAGCTCGGTAACCTTTTTAACAGTACCCCAAGCAACATTACCGAAGCCTGAAACTGCAAAGGTCTTGCCCTTGATGGTATCGCCGAAGGATTTGAGCATTTCATCTACATAGTAAACAGCGCCGAAACCGGTTGCTTCGGGGCGGATAAGAGAACCGCCGTAGGGAAGACCCTTACCGGTAAGAACACCTGTAAATTCGTTGCGAAGACGCTTATACTGACCATAGAGATAACCGATTTCGCGAGCGCCTACACCAAGGTCACCTGCGGGAACGTCGGTATCAGCACCAATGTGCTTTGAAAGCTCGGTCATAAAGCTTTGGCAGAAACGCATAATTTCACCGTCGCTGCGGCCGCGGGGGTCAAAGTCACTACCGCCCTTACCGCCGCCCATAGGAAGGCTGGTAAGTGAGTTCTTAAAGGTTTGTTCAAAACCTAAGAACTTGATAATGCTTGCATTAACTGACGGATGGAAACGAAGACCGCCCTTGTAAGGACCAATAGCAGAGTTAAACTGTACGCGGAAACCACGGTTTACATGAACTTCGCCCTTATCGTCAACCCAAGAAACGCGGAATGTGATCATTCTTTCGGGTTCTACCATTCTTTCAATAATGCCCCACTTTTGATATTCGGGGTTGGATTCAACAACAGGTTCAATAGAAGATAAAACTTCATAAACTGTTTGGTGGAATTCCTTTTCGCCGGGGTTGCGTGCTTCAACATCGGCATATACTTTTTTAAGGTATTCTGATTTAAGCATATATATGTATCTCCTTTACATAATAATATATATTTATTTTTTAAGGATACTACCATTTTTTTTATATGTCAACAAAAAAATTTAAAAAACACTTGAAATTTACAATTTTTGTGCTATACTTATTGTGAACTGAATAAGCTATGTGATGTTTGCAGAAGTTCTTTGCGACTGTGAACTGATAGCACTTTGGAGAATTCTGTTAAATCAGATGCCGAAGGGGCAAGGCGGGTTTACCCGTTAATCTCTCAGGCAAAAGGACAAAGGTTGTATTTTTGATTTTTTGTACTTTTGCCGAACTGTTTTTTCAGTTCGGTTTTATTATTTTTAAAGGAGTTTTAAAAATGGAGAAGTTTTTAGAAACTGTAGCGTCCATCAACGGCGAAATTAACGGTGTCGTTTGGGGAATTTTTGGTTTGGCGCTACTCATCGGTACAGGTATAATTGTTACCTGCTCTACAAAGTTTTTCCAAGTGTCACATATAGGACATTGGTGGAAAAACACTATAGGTAGTCTTTTTAAAAAGGATGTTATTGGTCATAGTAAGGAAAAGGGCTCAATTTCACCATTCCAAGCACTTTGTACGGCATTGGCTGCTACTGTTGGTACAGGTAATATTGCAGGTGTTGCTGCCGCAATTTGTGTTGGTGGTGCAGGTGCAGTTTTCTGGATGTGGGTTGCCGCTTTCTTTGGTATGATGACTAACTTTGCTGAAAATGTATTAGGTATGTACTTCCGCCGCAAAAATGCCAATGACGAATGGTCGGGCGGTGCCATGTACTATCTTCGCGACGGTCTTGGCGGCAAGAAGGGTTGCAAATGGATTGGTAAAGTTTTGGCTGTGCTTTTCTGTATTTTCACAATGCTTGCATCTTTCGGTATCGGTTCAATGGGTCAGGTAAACAAAATTGTTGCCAATGTTGCCGCCGCTTTTGATGTTAAGGCAATTTCTTCTATAATGGTATTCGGTGATATTTCACTTTATAATGTGCTTATCGGCGTTGTTATTATGGCTCTTACCGCACTTATTACTTTAGGCGGTCTTAAGAGAATTGCAGCGGTTGCCGAAAAAGTCGTTCCATTTATGGTTGTGCTTTTCGTTTTGGGCTCACTTGTGATTATCGGTGTTAACTATAATGCAATTATACCTGCGTTTAAGGCAATCTTTGTTAATGCAATTAGTCCCGAAGCATTCGTTGGCGGCGGTATCGGTGGCGTTATCGTTGCTATGACAAACGGCTTCAAGCGTGGTGTTTTCTCAAACGAAGCAGGTCTTGGTTCGTCTGTTATGGTTCACTCAAACTCTAACATTAAGGAACCTGTTAAGCAGGGTATGTGGGGTATATTCGAAGTATTCGCCGACACAATGGTTGTTTGCACAATGACGGCTTTGGTAGTTCTTACTTCAGGCGGTCTTACCACAGGTGTATTTAATATTGAAACAGGTGAAATTGCTGCAGGCCTTACCGATGCAACCTTGGTTGGCGGTGCATTTAATGCTGTTTTCCCTTGGGGTGATATCGGTCAGAGATTTATTGCAATCGCAATGTTCCTTTTCGCATTTACTACCGTTCTTGGTTGGTCACACTACGGCAGCAAGGCGTGGGAATATCTTTTCGGCGCAAAAACAACCGTTATTTTCCGTATCATTCATGTTATCACTGTTATTTTCGGTGCGGTGCTTACATCTTCACTTGCTTGGGATATTTCGGATACCTTCAACGGCCTTATGATGGTACCCAACCTTATCGGTGTGCTTGTTCTCTGTCCGTTAGTTATGAAGATTACCAAAAACTATATTGACCGCAAAATTAAAAATAAAGATGTTGCGCCTGTTTTATCTTATGATGAACAGTACAATAAATTAGATGAAGAATAATTTTAAAGAAGATGCCTTCGGGCATCTTCTTTTTTTGCTTTTCAAATTTCAGTTTATCGCTCGGTTGAATTGGTTGAAAATTGTAGGGACAGGCCTCCCGGACTGTCCGTTTATTAAGGTTGATTGCTAGCGGGCAATCGAGGACGCTTGCCCTTACGCGATATATCAATTTAATTAGGACAATAATTACGCATTACGCATTACGCATTACGAATTTTGCGTCAGCGATAAACCCCAATTTCTAAGGCAATTAAAAGCAAAAAAACATCCAACCGAAGTTGGATGTTTTTTATTTATTATTTAATTTCATATCCACCAACGGGTCGAATAGACAATACGCTACAAGAGCCAAGACCGAAAGCGGATTCAATCATTGTTTTATAATCACCGAGCATTTCGGTTGGAATATAGCACTGAATTGTACCTGCAAAGCCGCCACCGTGAACACGGCAAGCACCCTTATCGCCTAAGAACTGCTTGGTTAAGATAATTGCAAGAGATAAGCCTTGTTCTTTAACCGCAGATGTTGAATAAAGGTTTTGCAAACAGTCATAAGATGACTGACCCGATTCGTTAACCATTTTTAAGAAATCTTCAAAGCGGCCTTCTTTTAACGCTGCCTTTTGTTCTGAAACGCGGGCGTTATCACTAAAGAAGTGAATTGCACGAAGGACGGCGCGGTCGCCGTACTCTTTGCGAAGGGTTTGAATGTTTTTATAAAATTCGCTTTCATCAGCATCGCGCAAGAAATCAACACCTAAAGCGTTGCTTATCTGCTTACATTCAATGGTAATGTCGGCATAGTCTTGTGTTAAATTTGCGTGGTTTCCGCCTGTGTCAACAACGCAAAGTGTATAACCGTATTTTTTAATATCAAGGTCAATCTTTTCGGTAATGGGGTTTGCGGGGTCGTTGAAATCAGCGTATGTAAAGCCGCCAAGTGAACTTGCCATTTGGTCCAAAAGACCGCAGGGCTTACCAAAATATTCGCGTTCGGCAAACTGACCGATTTTTGCAATTTCAATGGGGGAAATCTTATTATCGGCAAACATACCGTTTAAAATGTTACCGATAAGCACTTCAAATGCGGCAGATGATGAAAGACCCGAACCCTTTAATACATTAGAAGTGGTGTAAGCATTGAAGCCTTTAATATTAATGCCAAGTTCAGTGAATTTATAGCAAACACCACGAATAAGGCTTGATGCACGGCCAATTTCTTTTTCCTGTTTTTCGAGTTCATTAAGGGCAATGGTATCCATATCGTAACCGCGTGATTTAACGCGAACGATATCTTCGCCATTAAGTGCTACAACTGCAATAACATCCATATCAACGCCGCCGGCAAGAACTTTACCGTGCTGATGGTCAGTATGGTTGCCGCCAACTTCAGTTCTACCTGGAGCAGAGAAAAGGCGGACGTCATTTTCAGTGGGGAAAAGCTTTTCGAATTCGCAAACAGCGTCAAAGTAACGCACTTTTGCTTTTTCGGTTTCGCCGTAAAGCATTAAAAAGTCATTATCAAAACCGCCGTTTTGAATTTTGTTTTTAATTTCAATAATGTTCATTTTAAAACACCCTTAAATTATTTTGAAATAATAGCCAAAGTGTCGCGAGCAATTGCAAGTTCTTCATTGGTGGGGATAATGTAAACATTAACCTTACTGTCGTCGGTAGAAATTTTAACTTCTTCACCGCGGATAGCATTCTTCTGGTCGTCAATCTTAACACCGAGATATGCAAGGTTTTCGCAAACATACTTACGAAGCTCGCCGTCGTTTTCACCGATACCGCCGGTAAATACAATAGCGTCAACACCATTCATAGCGGCAATATAAGAACCAACGAATTTAAGAATCTGATAGCGTTGCATATCAATAGCAAGCTGAGCGCGGTGGTTACCGTTTTCAGCAGCAGCGGCAACATCGCGGTTATCGTTAGAAACGCCCGAAACACCAAGCACGCCAGATTCTTTGTTGCAAATGCGGTTAATGTCAGCGGGGGTAAGGTTTTCTTTTTCAGCGATAAAGGTTAAAGCTGAAGGGTCAAGTGTACCTGTACGGGTACCCATCATAAAGCCGTCAAGGGGAGTAAATCCCATTGATGTGTCATAGCAAAGACCGTCTTTAACTGCGGTGATTGAGCAACCGTTACCAAGGTGGCAGGTAATAATTTTAAGGTCTTTCTTGTCCTTGTTTTCAAGAACAGCGCAACGGTCACTTACAAAGTGGTGGCTTGTACCGTGAGCGCCGTATTTACGAACGCCGTATTTTTCATAATATTCGTAAGGAAGGGCAAACATGTAAACATGTTCGGGCATTGTCTGATGGAAAGATGTATCGAAAACTGCAACCTGTGGCTTTTCGGTGCCGAAGGTCTTAATGCAAGCCTTAATAGCAAGAACATGAGCAGGGTTGTGAAGGGGTGCTAAAGCGCCGAGTTCATCAATTTTATTTAAAGCGTCTTCGGTGATAAGGCAAGAACCTTTGAAGATAGCGCCGCCCTGCACGATGCGGTGACCGATAGCCGAAACTTCATCAAAAGAATCAATAACCTTTGCATCAGATTTGGTTAAAGCGTAAACTACTGCTTCAAATGCTTCACTGTGTGTGGGCATTGCGGTTTCTGCTGAGTAGGTTCTGCCGTCGGCTGCTTTGTGTGAAATGGCGCCTGTTACACCAATGCGTTCGCAAAGACCTTTTGCTAAAACCTGTTCGTTTTCCATATCAATAAGCTGATATTTAAGAGAAGAACTGCCTGCGTTTACAACGAAAATTTTCATTTTAAAATGCCTCCGTCAAAAAATATTGAATTAAAAAATAAAATATGTTATATTAACTAATATATAATACAATAAATTTCTAATATTTTCAAGTTTATTTATAAAAGAAGTGATTTTTTGGCAAGAATAGGCATTATTGCGGAGTTCAACCCCCTTCATTTAGGGCATAAATACTTAATACAAGAAGCCAAAAAGCTTGGACAGGTTGTAACGGTGATTTCTTCAAACTTTGTTCAGCGTGGCGATACCGCAATTTTTGAAAAACGCACCCGCGCAAAAATGGCATTAAACTGCGGTGCAGACCTTGTTTTAGAAATGCCGGTTTGTTATTCAATGTCTACCGCGCAAAACTTTGCATTACACGGTGTTTGGGCATTAAAGGCGGCAGGGTGCGACTGCTTAATGTTTGGCAGTGAAACAGGCGAAATCGAACCACTTTTAAAAACTGCCGAAGTGCTTTTAAGTGAAGATTTTTCAAAAAAAATAGCCAAAAAGCTAAAAAGCGGCGTAACCTTTGCGGTGGCGCGTCAGTCAGTTGCAGAAGAATGTGGCGCACCGACAGGTATATTACAGGGCGCAAATAATAATCTTGCTATTGAGTATATTGTTGCGGCCAAAAATATTGGCGCAAATTTTAATTTTTTGACAGTTAAAAGGCGGGGAAGCGGGCACGATAGCAGCACTACTGATAGCGGCTTTGCTTCGGCATCCTTAATTCGCGAAAAGCTATATTTGGGCGATGTGGAGTTTGCAAAAAAATATATGCCCAAAGAAGCGTTTGATTTAATCAACCCTGAAGAAATTTCAAAAATCGTTAATATTGAAACTGCAATTATTGCAAATCTTCGTACGAAAAGCATTGAAGACCTTAAAAAACTTCCCGATATTAGCGAAGGGGTAGAAAATAAACTTTTTTCTTCTATAAGGGTTGCAACTTCGCTAACGGATGTTTATAATAATATTAAAAGTAAGCGCTATACTTTGGCACGAATCAGACGGATGGTTCTGTCGGCATTTTTAGGTGTTGATAATTCGTTCTTTATGCAAAAACCCGAATATGTACGGGTGCTCGGCTTCAACAAAACGGGTGAAGAAATTATAAGTGTTTGTCGAAAAAAATCCGAAATACCCATTGTTTTAAAAGCGACCGAAATTAAAGAGTTATCTGAGAAAGCGCAAAAAATGTTTTCACTCGAAAACAAAGCTACCGATTTATATCTTTTATCTTTAAATAAGCCGCAGGAATGTGGGCTGGAATACAAGGCAAATTTAATTAAAACGGAGTGTTGATTTTATGGTAAATGTAAACATTATTGAAAGCTACAAAGATTATGGCAAGGTTGTTGCTATTACAAACGGCGTTATTGAAGCCTATGTTACTGTGGACATTGGTCCGCGTATTATTCGTTTCGGTTATGTTGACGGCCAAAATGTTATGAACGACAACCGCAGTGACTTTGGTTGGAAAGATGACGATGCTTATCATGCATTTTTCGGTGATAACAGACATTGGGAAAGTTTTGGCGGTTACCGTGTTTGGGTTACACCCGAAGGCTATCCCGAAACATACACACCAGATGACCGTCCCGTTGCTTTTACAGTAAATACCGACAGCGTTGTGTTTACTGCGCTTCCCGATGAAGAAGTGGGTATTTTAAAAACAATCACCATTAAAATGGACCCCGATGATGCTAATATGACCGTTAATGCCAAAGTTCAAAACATCAGCGGTAAGGAAAAAGAATTTGCGGTTTGGGTAATCAGTGTTTGTGCTGCAGGCGGTAACCTTGTAATACCTATGAACACTAACGATACAGGCCTTTTACATAACCGCGCAATTTCAATTTGGCCTTATACTGATTTAAGCGATAGTCGCTTGCATTTTGGTAAAAAGTATGTTGTGGTTAAGCAAGATGTTAACGCTACCACACCTGCAAAGCTTGGCTTTGATCTTAACGACGGTACTGTTCATTATGTTTTGGGTGATGATGTTTTCACAAAGCGTTACAACGCAAAGCACGGCGAATTGCCTTATCCCGATGGTGACTGCTCATTCGAAACTTATACCAATAATGTTATGATTGAAGTCGAAAGCCTTTCGGATATCAAGAAAGTGCCAAACGGTGGTACTAATGAAATTACTGAATTCTGGTCACTTAACAAAAAACCTTGTGATGTTGACTTTAAGTCTGATGATTCTATTGATGAATTTATCGGTAAGATGTAAAAATAAAAAGAACTTGGCTTCTGCCAAGTTCTTTTTTAGTTTAAAAATTAATTACACCCAAATGCTCAAGCAGTATTTTAATACCAAGTAAAATTAAAATTAAACCGCCCGTAAATTCGGCTTTAGATTTAAATTTAGCGCCATAAATATTACCGATTTTAACACCAAATGCCGAAAGGGTAAAGGTAATAACACCGATAAATGCTACAGCAATAAACGCGTATGTATTGTTGCCCTTTAAATCCATTGCAAGTGAAATACCTGCTGCCAAAGCGTCAATGCTTGTGGCAATTGCCATTACAAACATTGTTTTAATGCCGTAATTGTCGCATTCACATTCGTTTTCTTCTTCTTTCTCGAAGGATTCTTTAATCATATTTCCACCGATGCCGCAAAGTAGCACCAACGCAATCCAATGGTCAATAGCGGTAACATATTTGGCAAAAGCAGTGCCTAAAAAGTAACCGATAAGGGGCATTATTGCTTGAAAACCACCAAACCACGCACCGGTTATAAGCATATGGCGGGTTTTCAATTTCGTTGTGGCAAGACCTTTGCAAATTGCAACGGCAAAAGCGTCCATCGAAAGACCGACGGCTAAAATAAATAGTTCAAAAATGCTCAAAAATAAAACATCCCTTTGAATATAATACAAAAGATATTATATATCAAAAGGATGCATTTGTCAAATAATTACGGGCTGCAATTGTTTACCTTTAAGCGCTTCTTCCACAGTTTTTTCAATAAGTGAAAAATCGCATATTAAGGAGTTATTTTTGCCCAGTGGGTCGTCTTGGCGGTAGGGGACAAAGTAGATGTTTTTGGTATTGTGAAGAAGTCCAATATTTTTTGCACTGCCACCCAAGGCGTCGTTTGAAGCAATACCAAGAACAACAGGTTTGTTGTTGCGAAGATGTGCCTTTATTGCCATTGTTACCGATGTATCGGTAATGCCAAGCGCAGTTTTTGAAAGGGTGTTACCTGTAGCGGGCGCAACCACCAAAATATCTAATAAATTTTTGGGACCAATGGGCTCTGCGCCAACAATATCGTGAACAATTTTTTCACCGCAAAGGGTTTCAACTTTTTCGATAAGGTCGGCGGCTTTAAAAAAGCGGGTGTCGGTTTTATAGACCATTTCCGACATAATGGGTTTAATTTTTATGGGTAATTTTGAAAGATTTTCCAAAGCCGAAAGGGATGCTTTAAGGGTGCAAAAGGAACCCGTAAAAGCATATCCCAAGGTTATGTTTTCCAATTTGCATATCTCCTTAAGTTAACTCAGTTACGGTTTTTGCTAAAATTTTGCCGGCTGTTTTCGGGGCACATATACCGGGTATTCCGCCCGGTTTAAATGCTTTGATACCAAGGGCTTTGGCAAAGCTTAGGTTAAATCCACCTTTAGATGATAAATCAATTATCAAATCAGCGGGGCAGTTTTGCAGGGCACTGTCATTTAAAATTTCGGCATCAACCGTATTGAAAATTACATCAAAATCAAGATAAATATCGCACAGCGTTTCGGTGTTTATATATTTGAAGCCAAGAGCAGAAAGAGTAGCAAAATCGCGGTGTTTACGGGCACTAACGGTTACATCGGCTCCAAGGGCTTTAAGGCGGTCGGCCACAATTTTACCAACTCTGCCATAACCTACAACTAGTACTTTGCTTTTCCACAGGGTAAAATCGGTTTCGTTAATTGCAAGGGCAATCGCACCCTCGGCGGTGGGTACGGCATTCAAAAGTGCAAAACTGTCAAGTGTGTTATAATCTATATAATTTTTGCCTTCAAATTTATAATTGCAACATAAAATTAATTGATTTTGTACTTTTTCTTTAATTTCATTAAGATAAATTTTGCGGTCACTCAAAGGACAATAAACTGTCTGGCCGTCCTTGGTGGTGGGAACGGGTAGAAGAATAACATCTGCGTTTTCAATTTCACCGTTATCATCAGGGTAAAGCCCTAAGGTTTCAACATAAAAGTTTTCTTTATCTAGCTCGGTTTTTGCAACCCTTAATCGACTATCGCCACCAATTATTAATACCCGTTTCATAACCCTGCTCCCAACATAAAAAATAAAAAAGCGCCGTGCTGTACATTACAGTTTATGGCGCTTTTATTTTGTTTGTTACATTATTTCTTTAAGTAATTTTGCTTTTGTGTTAAGGGTTGGGTCGGTTATAACTTTTTGCTGTAGTTGACTTAAAATTTCACCGATTTTTTCACCCTTAATGCCTTTTTCGAGTAAGTCGTTGCCCGTGATTTTAAGGTGTCCAATAAGGTAAGGCTCTTTGTTTTCTAAGATTTCATTTAGCAGTGTATCGGGTGTGTTTTTAAGCGCTAAAAAATCGCGGGTAATTTCTTCATTGGTTGCCGCCAAACATTGTTTGATATCGGCTTTTGTTTCGGTTGGCAGATGCATTAATTTATTAAGCCCATCAATATAGGCTTTTTCTTTATTTGAAAGCTTTAAATCGCATTTAATTTTACCCGAAAGCAGTAAATATAAGCACAAATACGGTCTTTCGCGATGGATTTTAATCAAATCAAAATCGGGGCAGTCGGTTATGCCGATGAATTCAAGACCACCGCAGTCAATCAGCGGTTTTATAACTTTAAAGTTTTCGCCTAACATCGCGGTTTTAAGTTCACACATAACGCGTTCGACACTTACTTTTGGTAGGAGCGATGCACATTTTATAGCGGCGTTAAAGGTTTTTTCTTCAATTTTAAAATTAAGTGTCGAAGCAAAGCGGAAAAGTCGTAAAATACGAAGCGCATCTTCTCTAAAACGGGTTTCAGCATCACCAACCGCGCGCAAGGTTTTTGATGCCAAATCTTCTTGACCGCCAAATAAATCGCAAAGCCCGTTTTCGTGGTTATAAGCCATTGCATTAACCGTAAAATCGCGGCGGGAAAGATCGTCTTTTAAATTGCGCACAAACTGAACCTTGTCGGGGCGGCGGGCGTCAGTATATTCACCGTCGGTACGGAAGGTGGTGACTTCTATCGGCTCATTATCAATCAATACTGTAATTGTGCCGTGTTTTATACCTGTTGGTATGGTGCGTTCAAAAGTGTTTATAATTTCATTTGGGGTGGCGGATGTGGTCACATCATAATCGTGGGGTGTTTTTGAAAGTAAAATATCACGCACACAACCGCCCACAATATAGGCTTCATACCCGTTTAAAGTGAGTTCTTGAATGACATATTCAATTTTTTCGGGAATTTTGAACATTATTTCTGTTCACCTGCCAAAAAAGTATTTATTTTTTATTATAATAGTAGTATAATAATTAGATGTACAATTGTTGTAAGGAGATTTATTATGAAACTGCAACGCGAAGAAGATAAAATTATTGATAAAGTAAAACGAATTCACATGATTGGTATCGGCGGTAGCGGTATGTGTCCGCTCGCTGAAATTTTGCACAGCAAGGGTTATATTTTAACCGGATCTGACAATAACGAAAGTGACCCGTTAAAGCGTGTAAAGGCGCTTGGTGTTAAGGTGTTTATGGGTCATAATGCTGAAAATATTGATGGGGCGGAATTGGTTGTTTATTCTGCCGCAATTTCTAAGGAGAATCCTGAAATCCAAGAAGCTGAAAAACGCGGTATCCCTACAATGGAGCGTTCACACCTTTTGGGTGCTATTACCCGCAAATACGATAATGTTATCGGTGTGTGCGGAACACACGGTAAAACTTCGGTTACTTCTATGATAACACAAATTTTAATTTTAAACAAGATGGAACCTACAGCAGTTATCGGCGGCAAGTTACCGCTTATAAATTCTAACGGCATCGCAGGCAAAAGCGAAATTATGGTTTGCGAAAGCTGTGAATTTGTTGATACATTTTTGCAACTCTCTCCCGATATTACTGTGCTTTTAAATATTGATAACGACCACCTTGATTATTTTAAAACAATGGAAAATATGGTGGCATCATTTAAAAAGTTTATTGGTATGGGTAAAATTTGCTATGTTAACGGCGACGATGAATTAGCGCTTTCTGCAACAAGCGGTTTAGATATTAAAACAGTAACATTTGGTTTTGACAGCAAAAATGATTATTATGCCGCTAACGAAACTGCAGGTAAATTTGGTTTTTCGTTTGATGTTATAAAAGGTGGGGAAGTGTTAACAAGGCTTGACCTTAAAATTCCCGGTCACCATAATATATTAAACGCTTTGTCGGCTTTTGCTGTGGCTTACGACATGGGTGTTTCGGCTGACGGTATAAAATCCGCTTTGGAACAGTTTACAGGTGCAGGAAGACGCTTTGAATTTTTGGGCGAATTTAATGGTTTTGTGTTGGCAGATGACTACGCTCACCACCCAACCGAAATTAAAGCAACTTTAACCGCGGCTAAAAACCTTGACTATAACCGCGTTATTGCAGTTTTTCAACCATTTACATTCTCACGTACGGCATTGCTTAAAGATGATTTTATTAAGGCGCTATCTATTGCCTACAAGGTAATTTTAACTCCAATTATGGGCTCTAGAGAAGTAAACACCTTCAACATTTATTCGGAAGATATCGCAAAAGAACTTCCCGATTGTGTAATTGTTGACGGTTTTGAAAACATCGCTAATGAAATTATAAACACCGCCAAGGATGGCGATATTGTAATTACTATGGGCGGCGGCGATATCTACAAAGCTGCTTATATCGTAAAGGAAAAACTTTCATGACTATAAAACTTTATGACAGCGATTCGCATTTAAGCGAATTTTCGGCTACCGTTATATCTTGTGAAAATGCGGTAGCGGTTTTAGATAAAACGGCGTTTTTCCCCGAAGGTGGCGGACAAACATCTGACACAGGCGTTATCGATGGGGTTAAGGTAAAAGATGTTCAAATTGAAAACGGCATTATTTATCATCATCTTGAAAAGGATATTGAAATTGGTAAAACCGTTAATTGCAAATTGGATTGGGACGAGCGTTTTAGAAAAATGCAAAATCATTCGGGCGAGCATATAATTTCGGGCATTGTTCATTCGCTTTTCGGTTACGATAATGTGGGTTTTCATTTAAGCAAAACTGAAATGACAATGGATTTCAGCGGAATGCTAACCCGAGAAGATTTATTAAGGGTTGAATATCTTGCCAATAAGGCAGTATGGGAAAATGTAAAATTTAATTGCTATTATCCCGAAAGCTTAGAAAACCTTGAATATCGCAGTAAGCTTGATTTGTCGGAAGATGTGCGCATTGTTGAAATTGAAGGTTATGACCGTTGTGCCTGCTGTGCACCACATGTTAATACTTCAAGCGAAATTGGTATAATTAAAATTTTAGATTTCGAAAAAAACAAGGGCGGTGTCCGCCTTTGGGTTAAATGCGGTATAGATGCTTTGGCAGATTATAATTTAAAATATCAAAATTCGCTTAAAATATCTTCGCTTTTATGCGCTGAACAGGATAATATCGCCGATGCGGTAGAAAAACTTATTAAAACCGAAGGTGAACTCAAATTTAAAATAGGTGACTTAAAGCGTCGTTTAATTGCTGAAAAGGTAAAATCGTTTAGTGGCGACACTCAGGTCACTGCCGAATTTGAAACCGATATGGATATTAAGGAACTTCAGCTTTATGCCGACGCACTTTATAAAAAATCAGGCGGTATAAGGGCAGTTTTTTCGGGCAAGGGTAATGAATATTTCTTTGCAATTGTCGGTGATGAAGCACCTTTGCAAGAACTGTTTAAACAAATGAAAAACACCCTTAATATTCGTGGCGGCGGTCGCGGAAGCATGGTGCAGGGCACAGTTTTTGCCACACGAGATGATATCGTTAAAATAATGCTTTAAAAAAATTCAAATTTATGCTATACTATTTTAGTTAGATTAATTTTAGGAGAAATTATGAACTGGACCGAAATTACAATTACAGTACCCCAAAAGGATACTGACGAAGCGGCAGCAATTGCCAATATGACAGTACCGTACGGTATTTATATTGAAGATTATTCCGATTTGGAAGAAAAAGCGGAAGAAATTGCCCACATCAATTTAATTGATGAAGAACTTATCGCAAAGGACCGCACAACTTCGCTTATACATATTTACATAAGTGAATGCGATAACGCTATGGAAGCGGTTGAATTTTTGAAAGAACGCTTCCGTGCGGCAAATATTGATTTCACCGTTAATGCAATTGGTGTTAATGATGCTGACTGGAATGAAAACTGGAAAAAGTATTTCCATGTTAGCGAAATTGGTGAAAAGTTGGTTATTGTTCCCAGTTGGGAAGAATATGAAAATAAAAATAATCGCACAGTTTTGAATATTGATCCGGGCGCAGCTTTCGGCACGGGCACGCATGCAACAACTTCACTTTGTCTTACCCTTTTGGAAAAGCATATAAATAACGGCGTTAAAATGCTTGATATCGGCACAGGTAGCGGCATTTTGGCTATTGCTTCTACTCTTTTGGGTGCAGAGAGTGCAATCGGTGTTGATATTGATGCGCAGTCGGTTAAAACCGCGAAAGAAAATGCCGAAATTAATAATGTGGAAAACAAGTGCGAATTTATCGTTGGCGACTTGGCAGATAAAATCAGTGGCAAGTTTAATGTTATTTGCGCTAATATTGTGGCCGATGTTATCATCAAACTTTTTGATAATGTTGCTGATTTTATGGAAGATGATGCTGTTTTAATCATTTCGGGCATTATTGATTTAAGAAAAGATGATGTTTTAAATTCTGCCGCGGCGCACGGCTTTAAAATAGTGGAAGAAAACTATAAAGATAATTGGTGCGCATTCACGCTAGCCAAATAAAGGAGAACATTTATGCTTGAATTTGAGCAGTTAGGTTTAAGGCTAACAGCTAATGAAACCGAGCTACACGATTTAAAGGATGCTTTGGGTTACAATGCGCTTTGCCGCGAAATTGAAGAACTTGAAACTAAAGCGGCGGCTCCCGGTTTTTGGGATGATCTCGAAAATTCGCAAAAGGTTTTGCAAAAAACCGGCAAACTAAAAAATACTGTTGCCCGTTATGATGGACTTTGCCAAAGTTATGATGATTTAACGGTTTTGATTGAGCTTGGCAATGAAGAAGGCGACCTTTCTTTAATAGAAGAAATTGAAAGTGGTATTACTGATTTTGAAAAAGGTCTTGCCGAACTTCGCCTTACCACCCTTTTAACAGGTGAATACGATAAAAATAACGCGGTTATAACCTTCCACGCGGGTGCTGGTGGTACCGAAGCGATGGACTGGGTTTCAATGCTTGTTAGAATGTACACCCGTTGGACAGAACGCCACGGCTTTAAGGTTTCACTTCTTGACTTTTTGGACGGCGACGAAGCGGGTCTTAAGAGCGCAGTGCTTGAAATCACAGGTGAGAACGCTTACGGTTATCTTAAGAGTGAATCGGGTGTTCACCGCCTTGTGCGTGTGTCACCGTTTGATGCTTCGGGCAGACGCCATACATCCTTTGCTTCACTTGAAGTAATGCCTGAAATCACTGATGATATGAACATCGAAATCAGGGAAGAAGATATTAAAATGGATGTGTTCCGCTCAAGCGGTGCGGGCGGTCAGCATATTAATAAAACTTCATCGGCAGTACGCTTAACACATATCCCCACAGGTATCGTGGTTGCGTGTCAGAACGAAAGAAGTCAGTTCCAAAATAAAGATAAGGCATTAAAAATGCTCAAATCCAAGCTTTTGGAAATTAAAGAACGCGAGCATCTCGAAAAAATTGATGATATCAAGGGCGTTCAAAAGGAAATTGCTTGGGGTTCGCAGATACGCTCTTATGTGTTTATGCCTTACACCTTGGCAAAGGATCATCGCACAGGGTTTGAATCGGGTAATATAAATGCCGTTATGGACGGAGATTTAGACGGCTTTATAAACGCTTATTTGAAAGCGGCTTCCAAAGGCGAATTAAATAATGAAATCGGAGAAAATGAATGATGAAAAAAGTAATTAGTTTAGTATTGGCATTAACTCTTATTTTTGTGTTTGCAGGTTGCACTAAAGCAAACAGGGGCAGAGTTATGTATAACTATAAGATGGAAAAATTTATTGAACTTGGCGAATACAAGGGCATTAAAATTGATACCAACGGCGAAGAATATAAGAAGATTTATAATGATATGATGGCTTCTGATGTTCAAAATTATGATTTGTATGTTAAGGTTACCGAAGGTAAGCTTAAAAAGGGTGATGTAGCGAATATCAATTATGTCGGTAAACTTAACGGCGTTGCTTTTGACGGTGGTACTGCCGATAATCAGGAATTAGAATTGGGTTCAAACACATTTATCCCCGGTTTTGAAGATAAGCTAGTAGGTGTGGAAATCGGTAAAACGGTTGATTTAGACCTTACCTTCCCTAAAGATTATGGTAATACTGAGCTTGCAGGCAAAGCAGTTGTGTTTACTGTTAAGGTTAATTATGTTGCGGTTTATGACAAAATCACAGAAGGTACCCTTAAAAACGGCGACAATGTAAATATTGACTTTGAAGGCAAAATCGGTGGTAAAGTTTTCGACGGCGGCAGTGCCAAGGGTTATTATTTAACACTTGGTTCGGGTCAGTTTATTGAAGGTTTTGAAGAAAAACTCGTTGGTGTTAAAATTGGCGAAACTGTTGACCTTAATTTAAAATTCCCCACCAATTACACTGCAGAGCTTGCAGGTAAAGATGTTGTGTTTACTGTTAAGGTTAATTATGTTAAAGAAAGAAAGGCAAAAACACCTGAAGAATACTACAAAGATATTGGCTGCAAAACGGTTGAAGAATATTATGAGACCACAAAGGAAAGAACAATTAATAATATTTTTATGACCAAGCTTACAACCGAATCAAAGGTTAAAAAATATCCCAAGGAAGAAAAGAATATTCTTCTTACCCGTTATAAGAAGATGATAGACGAAAACTTAAAGGCACAGGGTGCAAGTCTTGATGCATATCTTCAATACTATAATATGACTGCCGAAGAATTTGATGAGCAGTTGATTACAACTGAAATTGAGCCTACTATGCAAACCGAAATGATTATATATGCAATTTTTGACGATGCGGGTATGAAAATTGATAAGGAAGAACTTACAAAGAAAACCAAAGAGGTAGTTGCTTCTTATAAGAGCGATAAGATTACTGAAAAAACACTTAAAGAACAAAACGGTGAAGATTATTTTGAATATGTTTATGTTCAGGATAAAGTAATTAAATATTTAACTGAAAACGCAAAAATTTCTTAATAAACAATAAGCGGGGCAAAACCCCGCTTAAATTTTAGAAAGGCGGTGTGGTATGCAGTATAAAATTCAAAACGGTGTTGTTGAATTATCAGGCGAGCCGATTTTAAAGAAAATTAATTTTGAAATTAACGATAATTCTAAAATAGCAGTTGTGGGCAGAAATGGCTGTGGTAAAACCACACTGTTAAAATTAATATCGGGCGAACATAAAATCGTTAAACTTGACAGTGACCAAGACTCGTTTGTTGCGGTCTCGGGCAAACCTGTTATTGGTTTTTTGTCGCAAATGACCTTTGAAGATGATAGTCGAACATTACTCCAAGAAGTGCGTTCGGCTTATAGCGACATTCTAACTTTAAAGGATGCGGTAGCGGAAGCAGAAGAAAAAATGTCGTTATCGAACGATGAAAACGATATTAAAGAATACACTAATCTTTTAGATACCTTTACTAATCTTGGCGGTTTTTATTTTGAAAAGGAATATGAAGCCGCAATCAAAAAGTTCGGCTTTTCTGATAGCGAAAAGCAACGCAAGTTGTATGAATTTTCGGGTGGTCAGCGTACCAAAATTGCATTTTTGAAATTGCTGCTTTCTAAACCCGATATTTTACTTTTGGACGAGCCTACAAACCATCTTGATATTGAAGCAACACTTTGGCTTGAAGAATATTTAAAGAATTATAAAAAAGCATTTGTTGTGGTTTCGCACGATAGAATGTTTTTGGATAATGTGGTTAACACCGTTTATGAAATTGAAAACGGTAAAACCCATAAATATGTGGGTAACTATACCCGTTTTGCCGAGCTAAAAAAAGAACGCCGTGCACAGCAACAGAAAGAATATGAAGCACAGCAAAAAGAAATTGGCAGACTTGAAGATTTGGTTGACCGTTTCCGTTATAAAGCTACCAAGGCAACAATGGCGCAGTCAAAGCTTAAACAAATCGAAAAAATGGATATAATCGATGCGCCTGAAAGAGAAGATCTTTCGGTGTTTCATTTTGATTTAACACCACTTGACATAGGTGTTAAGGATGTGCTTTCGGTTAAAGATTTACAAATTGGGTACGATAAAGTGCTATCAACCGTAAATCTCGAAATGAAGCGTGGCGACAAGGTTGGTATCATTGGCGGTAACGGGCTTGGTAAATCGACCTTTATTAAAACTCTTGTGGGCGAGATTTCAAAGCTTTCGGGCGAATTCAAATTTGGTCCGCGTGTGCAAATAGGATATTTTGACCAACAAATGGCACAGTATTCTTCAAGCGATACTGTACTGGATGATTTTTTGAAAGAATATCCAACATTGACGCCTTTTGAAGCGCGGTGCGCTTTGGGTGCATTTTTGTTTACGGGCGAAGAAGTTTTCAAAACGGTTGATATGCTTTCGGGCGGCGAGCGGGTTCGCTTGGCACTTTGCAAAATATTTAAAAAGCGTCCCAATTTTCTCATATTGGACGAACCTACAAACCATATGGATATTGCATCAAAGGAAGCGCTTGAAGAAATGCTTAAAAATTTTGAAGGCACGCTTTTGTTTGTATCTCACGACCGTTATTTTATTAAAGAAATTTCAAATTCGCTTTTAAACTTTACTGAAAACGGTGTCGAGTTTTATGGTTTTGGCTATCAGCAATATCTTGAAAAGCAAAAAAGCATAAAGCCTGTTGTGGCAGAAGTTTCAGAAAAGCCAAAGGAAAAGAAAACCTACACCACGCCCTTAAAGGAAAAGGCGCGTAAAGAAAAAGCAATTAAAAAGTGTGAAGAAAAAATTGCAAGGCTTGAAGAAGAACTCAGCCTAATTGAAGGTGAACTTTTAAAAGAAGAAAACTTAACGAACTATATAAAACTTGGCGAGCTTAACGCCCGCCAAGAAGAACTACAGGAAGAATTATTGCTTTCTATGGAAGAATGGGAAGGGCTATTTGATTAACCCTTGACAACTTTCATTTTAAGTGCTAAAATTCAAGGGCAAAGCAAACCCAAAAGTGAAAAGTTTTACTTTTCTTAAACTGGAATAGGGGTGAAAATCCCCTGCGAACTCGTCGCCGTAATTTGTGTTAAACCATTTCATTATGTCACTGCCAAATGGTGGGAAGGCGAAATGGTGAGTGACCCGAAACACTCGCGCAATAAGTCGGAATACGGGCTTTTGGTGGTTAATACAAATGTGTCACGAGTAATTGACGGTGTATTGTGCTGAAGTAACCTTGTATTGTGGTGTGCTTTTTGTACTTATATCTCCTTTTGTATTGACATTGTTTTGACAACAATACAAAAGGAGTTTTTTATTTTGAAAAACAAAACAATTTTAACAAAAATTTTAGCACTTGCCCTTGTCGTTTTAATGATGGTATTTTCATTTGCTGCTTGCGGTAAGGCCGACACAAATTCTGATGTTGATTCGGGTAGTGTAGAAGCCAAAACAATCAGCATAACCGTAACAGTTGTTGCAAAGGACAAAACCGAAAAAGTATTTAATATTGAAACCAATAAGAAAACACTTGGTGATGCGCTATTTGAAGAAGGCCTTGTGACTGAAGATGAACACAAATCGGGTTTTTATAACCATATTGATGGTGTTCGTGCAGATTATACACTAGATAAAAGTTGGTGGTGTTTTACTAAAGGCGGCGAAACCGTTATGGTTGGCGCAAACGATTTAAAAATAGTAGATGGTGATAAATTTGAAATCACAAACACTCCGGCTTAAATTGGTCGAACTTATTATACTTATTTTTATGGGCGTTTTAATGTATGTTTCGCAGGTTATTATGGCGCCACTTCCTAATATTGAGCTTGTTAGTTTTCTAACCATTATTGTTGCTAGGCGTTTTGGCTTTAAGTCGTTTGTATCGGTTTATGTTTTCGCTTTTTTGGAAATTATGACATACGGCATACATATTTGGAGTATAATGTATCTTTATGTTTGGGTAATTTTAGTGTTAATGGTTTTGCCGTTTAGAAAAATTGACAATGTGTTTTTGTATACTGCAGTTTCGGGGGCTTTTGGTATACTTTTCGGTACGCTTTGTTCTATTCCGTATTTCATTACCGGTGGTGCTTCAATGGGGATTGCGTGGATAGTAAGCGGTTTTCCTTTCGACATTCCGCATTGTATTGGCAATATCGTTTTGACGGCAATTTTATATATCCCCATCACTAAAGCGTACAATTATATACTCAACAAAACGCTTAAATAAAAGGAATTCTCGCGGCAGTAGAGTTAAGTTTTTAAAACTCTACTGCCGTATTTTTAAAATTAGAGAAGCAAAAACTGTCAGTGGGTTGTATTATTTATGGCAATGTGGGTATAATTTCGGTATCACAGATATTTGGGGGCACTTAAAAATGAGTTTTAAAATTGTGACAGATTCCTGTGCTAATTTGACAGGTGAGCTTATTGAAAAATACGGTGTTGAAGTTATTTCACTTCAGTATCATATGAATGGCAAAAGCTATGACAGTTATATAAAGGGCGAAAATCCCGATTTTACCGAAGCATACAGATTTTTGCGCGAAAAGGGAAAGGTTACAACAAGCCTTGTCGGCAGAGATGCTTGCGACAATGTAATCATACCGCTTTTACAGCAAGGTGAAGATGTGCTTATTTTGGCGTTTTCTTCAGGCCTTTCGGGTACATATCAAAATATTGTAACCGCGGCAGAAGATTATAAGGAAGAATTCCCTGACAGAAAAATTATTGTGGTTGACACCCTTGCAGCATCAATGGGACAGGGACTTTTGGTTCATTATGCAGTAAACCTTAAAAAACAAGGCAAACCAATCGAAGAAGTTGCACAGTGGGTAGAAGATAACAAACTTAATCTTGTCCATATTTTTACTCTTGATGATTTGTTTTTCCTAAAACGCGGCGGCCGACTTTCAGGTACGGGTGCGGTTGTGGGTACCGTTTTGGGAATAAAACCGCTTATGCATGTAGCAGATGATGGTAAATTGTATGTTACGGGGAAGGCGCGCGGCAGAAAAGCAGCAATTGAACATCTTATCAATTCGCTTGAAGTTCAAGGTGAAAATATTAAAGACCAAACAATATTTATTACCCACGGTGACAGTTATGAAGATGCAAAGTTTATTGCGGCAGCAGTGAAAACAAAATACGGTGTAAAGGAAGTTGTAATAAATTGTCTTGACCCCGTAATCGCATCACATTCGGGCCCCGGCACCCTTGCAATTTTCTTTATGGGTAAAGTTAGATAAAAGTTTAAGCACCCCATCCGGGGTGCTTTTAGTTTGAAAAAAATTCTTGACAAATATGAAAATTATGGTATAATGTCATATGGTTAGCGGTGGCTAACTCATTTAAAAGGATAGGTGGATAAACAATGAAAACCCTTAAAGATGTGAAGGTTGGGCAAACCGCAAAGGTTGTTAAACTTCACGGTGAAGGCGCGGTTAGGCGCCGTATAATGGATATGGGCATTACAAAAGGTGTTCAGATTTATGTTCGTAAGGTTGCGCCACTTGGTGACCCTGTGGAACTTGCTGTGCGCGGGTATGAGCTTTCGCTCCGCAAGGCAGATGCTGAAATAATAGAAATAGAATAGTTTTTAATTTTTACCCATCGGTTAGCGTGCGCTAACCGATTTGAAAGGAAATGTAAAATGGATATAAAAATTGCACTTGCCGGCAATCCAAACAGCGGAAAAACCACACTTTTCAATCTGCTGACGGGGTCTAACCAATATGTTGGTAACTGGCCCGGGGTTACGGTTGAAAAAAAGGAAGGCAAACTAAAAAAACGAGATGATGTAATTATTACTGACCTTCCGGGCATATATTCTCTTTCACCCTACACTTTAGAAGAAGTAGTGGCGCGTGAATATTTGGTTAATGAACGCCCCGATGTTATTTTGAATATTGTTGATGGTACAAACCTTGAACGCAATCTTTATCTTACAACACAGCTTATTGAACTTGGTATACCTGTTGTTATAGCTATTAATATGATGGATGTTCTGCGCAAAAATGGTGAAAATATTGATACGGCCTTGCTTTCAAAACGCTTGGAATGTAATATTGTTGAAATTTCGGCTTTGCGTGGCACGGGTATTGAAGAAGCGGTTACGGCGGCAATCGAAGCAGCAGAACTTAAAAATAAAATACCACGCCATGTTTTTTGCGGTGATGTTGAACACGCTCTCGCTCATATTGAAGAAGCCGCGGTTCATAATATGCCTGATGAAAGACAGCGTTGGTATGCAGTTAAAATTTTCGAGCGCGACGAACAGGTTTTAAAGGAATTAGAACTCGACAGCGAAGTTTTGAGTCACATTGAAACCGATATTGCTTATGTTGAAGAATTAATGGATGATGACAGCGAAAGTGTCATTGCTAATGAAAGATATGAATATATCGCGCGTGTGCTCAGTGGTTGTTATAAGAAAAAGCCATTGAACCGTTTAAGTACTTCAGACAAAATTGACCGTATTGTTACAAATCGCTTTTTGGCGCTACCAATTTTTGCGGTTATAATGTTACTAATTTATTACATATCAATTGGTTCAATTGGCAACTGGACGGTAGGCTTTATGAACGACACCTTGTTCGGTGCGTGGATAATTCCTTGGGTTACTAATTTATTAACTGAATGGAATGTGGCATCTTGGCTTGTAAGCCTTATCGCTGACGGTATTGTCGGTGGTGCGGGGGCAGTACTCGGTTTTGTTCCGCAAATGATAATACTGTTTTTAATGCTATCCCTTTTGGAAGATTGCGGTTATATGTCGCGTGTTGCATTTATTATGGATAAACTTTTCAGAAAGTTCGGTCTTTCAGGTAAATCCTTTATACCAATGCTTGTGGCAACGGGTTGCGGCGTACCGGGTATAATGGCAAGCCGTACCATTGAACAGGATCGCGATCGCAAAATGACCATTATGACTACCGGATTTATTCCTTGTGGCGCGAAAATGCCTATAGTTGGTATGATTGCGGGTGCGTTATTCGGTGGTAGTGCTTGGGTTGCATTGTTGGCATATTTTGCAGGTATAAGCGCAGTTATCGTTACAGGTCTTATGTTAAAGAAAACCAAGCCCTTTGCAGGCAATCCTGCCCCCTTTGTTATGGAACTTCCCGCATATCATGCACCTGTGCTTAAAAACACATTCCGCGCAACATGGGAACGCGGTTGGTCATTCATTAAACGCGCTGGTACTGTTATTGTGGCGGCTAATATTATAATTTGGTTTTTAAATACTCTATCACTAGATGGTGGCATACATTTCATTACCGAATCAACAGGCGGCGCATCGATTCTTCAAAGCATTGGTGGTCTTTTCGCGTGGGTATTTAAACCATTGGGATTTGGCAACTGGCAGGCATCGGTTGCAACGGTTCTTGGTCTTATGGCTAAAGAACAGGTGGTAGGTACATTTGGTACACTTTCATCAATGGCAAATGCTGATTTGGCAATTGAAGGTGATGCCGCAATGTATTCGGTTATCGCACAGGAATTTTTTGGTGGTAGCGGTTTAGCAGGTATATCTTTTATGTTCTTTAACCTTTTGTGTGCGCCTTGCTTTGCTGCAATGGGTGCTATCAAACGCGAAATGAACAATTGGCGCTGGTCACTTGGCACAATTGTTTATATGTGCGTGTTTGCTTATGCAATTTCGCTTATGGTTTATCAGTTTGGTTTGTTGTTTATCGGCACACCAAATATTATCGGTCTCATCGCTGCAACAGCAGTGCTTGTGTTTATGCTTTATATGGTATTTCGTAAAGATAAATATATTAAAAAATAAAGAAAGGGGGCAATAAAATGCCAACCATAATCGTTGGAAGCATTGTTGCAATAATTTTTGTTGCAATAATTGTTAATGAAATTAAAAAGAAAAAATCGGGCAAGGGTGGTTGCAGTTGCGGTGGTAACTGCGGAGCTTGCGGTATGAATTGCCCTTCAAAACAGGAAAAAAGTTAATTTGTAGTTTTTTACAAAAAAATCACCTGATTTTAAATCAGGTGATTTTTTGTATCAGTTATATTTTAGTTTTTTGCCATTTGTTTGAATGCCAACGGATGAGATACATAGTGGCATTGAAGATTTCGTTACATGCAAAACCAATCCATAAGCCTAGTAATCCAAGTCCTAATTCAACACATAAAATATAGCCTGACAACACTCCGAAAGTCCACGCGCCTATAACCGATATTATAAGAGTTGCTTTAATATCGCCATTCGGGTTTAGTGAATTTTCTGAAAGATGGTTTATTGAGCGGAAAATCTGAAGTGGAATATCAATCAGCATTATTATACTTGCCATAGCTAAAATTTGCTTATCATCAGTGAAAATGGACAGTAACGGTTTTTGGAATAAAAAGCACAATAAAGATAACGAGCCGTTAACGGTGATGCCAAGCAAGATGTTTTGTTTGTAAAGGGCTTTCATATCGTCAAAACGACCGGCCCCACGGTGTCGACCCATAATGATTGCATTTGCTTGGGCAAGTGAATATATAATCAGCGGCACATAACCTACAATATTGTTGATATAAACCTTTGTATTAACCGCTGTATCGCCTAAATCTGCTAAAAAACTTGTTGTTATGGTGCTTGAGATATTATAAGAAATAAGGCACATACCTGCTGGTAAACCGATTTTTGCTATTTTAAAAGCGGTTTTTAAATTAAAACTTAATTTTAATGGGCATTTAATTTTAAAAAATGCAATTACTACGATGGCAAGCCCAACGCCCCATGCGAAATTTGTTTTAAGCGCCAAAGCGGCAATATCGCTCATGGGCAGTCTAACCGTATAAAGCACAAAGTAACTTAATCCAACATTCAATATGCCTGTGGTTATGCTTGAAACGGGTATAATCTTGCTGTGTCCGTTACATATAAGCAGTTTTTGAAATGCGGAAACCATTAGTTGCAGTGGTACACCTATTGGCGCAATCAGGCGAAGATACTCCTGGCAAAGTTTCGCACTTTCACCTTTAAGGTTCATAAAACTCACAAGTGGCTCTGCAAAAACCCCCATTACCGTGCCCGCCACAACCGACAATGCAAGAATAGTTATCAAACCACAACCGCAGATTGACGCTGCGGTATTTTTATCTTTTCTGCCAAGTGATACCGATGACAGAATAACTGTACCGGTTATCAGCGAATCTAAAATAGTTTTTGGAAGAATCATTATTTGGGTGGATATAGATGTTGCGGTAACAAACGCTTCGGAATATCCTGAAAGAACAGTTATTCCTGTTGTGTTAATTAAATTGGAAAGTAGGGTTTGTATAAGTAACGGAAAAGCCAAAGACCAGATGGTTATTTTCTTATTATTTTCAATTATAGTAGCAACTTTGTTATTATACATTTCCGCGTTCCGCCTCTCTAAAACGGGTGGGTGAAATCCCTGTGCATTTGGTAAAATATCGGGTGAAGTAAAATTTGTCAGCAAAGCCCGATTCAGATGCGATTTCTTCAACTCGCATATCAGTGGTTAAAAGCAAAAACTTTGCACGCTCTATACGAAGCGAATTGCGGTATTTTAAAATACTTTCGCCCATTACTGTTTTAAAAAGGTGGTTAGCGTAATCGTAATTAATCATAAACTCTTTTTCAATAACTATGCTATTAATCGGTTCGAGATAGTGTGAATTTATAAATTCAGAAATTTGGTTTGCTGTTATATACATAGTGCGGTTGTGTGATATTTTGTTGCGGTAAATCTGTTCAGCAATGCTTTCGAGTTTTAGCATAATTTTGAAAAGGTCAAAACTTAAAGATAAATTTTCACTTATGGTTAAACGGCGAAAAACCTTAATGTCTTGTTCTAATTTGTTGGTAATATAATTAAAATCAACCTTTTCGCTTATTGTTATTTTTTCGGGTAAAAGAAGAGTTCTATTATAATAGCGGTCCTTAGAATATATGCGTTGCCCCGCAAAAGCAAGGCTTTTTTGGCGAATTTTGTCAGAAAAAACCGTATCATTAAGATGGGCTGTTTCAATATTGGCGTCAAAATGAACATAATAATATTTGCAGTCACTAACACCTAACGGCTTATGTGTGTCGTTTGGCGCAAAAATGCAAACATCACCGCTTTTTAAAATAAGTGGTGTGTCGTTATGAAGTAATGACAATTCGCCTTCGGTAATTATATAAAGTATGTAACAATTTGTCTTTCGGGTTAGATGTGGTTTAATGGCAGTAAGATGTTCTTTGCCCAAAAGCGAGATGTTGGCAAGTTGGTTTAAGTTTATGTTAAAGCATTTCATAATCTCACACTCCATATTGATTAAAGCAAAAACCGTGCGCTTTTGCAATAGTTAATGCAGTTATTTTTTGCACAAAACCGATTATTTTTTCTTTTAATTGAAAAAAGGTCGGTAGTGTGCTATACTCAAAGCTAAGGCGGTGATATTGTGGGAAAAGGTAAAATTAAAAGGCTTAAATACGCCTGCTATACTGCAAATATTACAATGTCGGTGGTGGCAAGCTTATCACCGGTGCTGTTTTTAACTTTTCGCTTACTTTACGGCATTTCATATTCACTTTTAGGTACTTTGATACTTATAAATTTTTTCACACAACTTGTGGTCGACCTTATACTTTCGTTTTTCTCGCACAGGTTTAATATTCCAAAAACTGTAAAATCAATACCGTTTATAGCAGCGTTGGGATTTTTTGTTTACGCTATATGGCCATTCATATTTCCAAATAGTGTTTACATTGGTTTGGTTATTGGAACAGTAATTTTTTCGGCGGCAAGCGGCCTTAATGAAGTGCTTATAAGCCCTGTGATTGCAGCAATTCCATCAGACAATCCCGACAGAGAAATGAGTAAACTACACTCGAGTTATGCGTGGGGTGTGGTTGGGATAATTATAATAAGTACAGTTTATCTTTTTTTCGTAGGCGGTGAAAATTGGCAATGGCTTGTTTTGGGATTTATGTCTATCCCCATAATCTCAGCGGTGTTGTTTATAAATAGTGAAATTCCTGTAATGGCAACACCCGAAAGGGCGTCAAATGCTGTAAAGCTTCTTAAAAACCGCGGTGTATGGCTTAGTGTTTTGGCAATCTTTTTGGGTGGTGCGGCAGAGTGCACAATGGCTCAATGGGCTTCTGGCTATCTTGAAAAGGCGGTAGGAATACCTAAAATATGGGGCGACTTATTGGGCGTTGCAATGTTTTCGGTAATGCTTGGTCTTGGTAGAACTCTTTATGCTAAAATAGGTAAAAATATCGGTAAAGTCCTAACATTGGGTGCGGTTGGAGCATCGGCTTGTTATATTATTGCGGCAGTGTCAAGTCTGCCGATTATCGGCCTTATTGCCTGTGCATTTACAGGCTTTTGCACTTCTATGCTGTGGCCGGGTAATTTAATTGTGGCATCCGATCGTTTCCCTACAGGCGGGGTTTTTATCTACGCTTTAATGGCGGCAGGTGGCGATCTTGGTGCATCGGTGGCACCACAGATGGTTGGCATCATTACTGACGCAGTAATTATGAATCCTAAAACGGTTGCAGTAGCGCAGAATTTAAGCCTTGCTCCAGAACAGTTTGGTATGAAAATTGCTCTGCTTTTTGCGGCGTTTTTCCCAATAGCGGCAGTTTTCGTTAATTTAAATTTTTGGAAAAACAAAGAAAAATAAATACCAAAACCCCGTTGCCTTTTAAAGGGCAACGGGGCGATTTTTTATAAAATTATCGAAAAACGATAAAATAATTATTGACAAACGATAATTTTTGTGCTATTGTGTGATTGGAAAATAAAGTCAGAAAGGCTGATTTTTATGTGGAACAGTAAAAGGTCTGTTAAATTATCAATAGTTGTTTGTTTTATTTTGTCGGCTGTTTTGGTGTTGCTTGCCATATTTGGTCCAATGGTTTTTAAACTTTATATGACTGCATACCGCGGCTTTTTACCCGATGGGGATGCAATGCGACATTTAAGTTTAACATTTGCTTGGTGCTTTTATCCGTCTGCAGTTTTTGCGGGTATAATTCTTTATTCTCTTTTAAAACTGCTTTTCAACATTAAGGGCGGTCAGGTGTTTATAAATCAAAACGCCACACTTTTAAGGGTTGTTTCTTGGTGTTGTTTTGCAATTTCGGTTATTACCTTTATCGGCGCATTTTTCTATATGCCCTTTGGCTTTGTTGCATTGGCAAGCGGCTTTGTCGGTATGATGCTTCGCGTACTTAAAAATGTTATGCAGTCGGCGGCACTAATGCGCGAAGAAAACGATTTAACAATTTAAGGGGGCAAAAGAATGATTGAAATTAATCTTGATATTGTTTTAGCCACCCGCCGAATGACTTCACTTGAGCTTGCTGAAAAAATCGGAATAACGCAGGCGAATCTTTCGGTATTAAAAACAGGTAAGGCGCGGGCGGTAAGGTTTTCTACTTTGGAAAGCATTTGCAAGGCGCTTGACTGTCAGCCGGGTGATATTATTAAATACATTCCAGAGGAGGATTAAAATGACTGAAAATATTGTTAATGAAAATGTTAATCAGGAAAATGTAAAAACCGAACCAAAGGCTAATAAGTATTTTCCGCTCACAAAACGCGACACCACTTTTGCGGTAATGTTTGCAATTGCTTCGGTATTATTTGCGGGGTTAGGTCTTTTTGGCGGTTTTCGTGTTGGCTATACCGTTTCGGCAATTTTTGGTTTGATAGTTGGAACGGTCTATTTGTGGAACAAAAGCACAAAAATTAAATTTTTTCCACTTCTTTGCGGTATTTTGTCTTTGCTTTTGCCTGCAGTCTTTGTTACAACATCAAACGGCTCTGTTCGTTTTTGGTCGTTAGTGGCAAACGCACTTTCTTCAATGGTGTGGTTTGGTTCGTTGGTTGATTTTGGTGAGTTTGGCGGAGATTTGGAGCTTGTGCGCAACTTTATAAGCCAAATTTTTGGTGGAATGTTTGGCAAACTTCCTAAAAGCATAGCATCACTCTTTGCTGCTAAAAGCGAACGCAAAAGTAGCTTTGGTAAGGTGCTGCTTGGCATACTTTTGGCAATCCCTGTTTTAATGATTGTTATACCGCTTCTCATTTCTTCCGATGTGGCTTTTGCGGGGTTTATCACGAACTTTTTTGAAAATATTTCACTTACTGTTTTTAAGGTTATTGTGGGTTTAATAATTACTCCGTTTGTAATTGCATATTGCTTTGCCCTTAAAAACAGCGAAAAAAGAAAATATGTACCAAGTAAATTCGGTGGTATTGATAATACAATTGTTGCTTCATTCTTGTCGGCAATTTCAATTTGCTATTTGGCATATTTGTTTTCACAATTGGCATATTTCTTCAGCGCATTCAAAGGCTTTTTGCCCGAAGGCTATGAATTTAATGTTTCAACCTATGCCCGCCGCGGCTTTTTCGAAATGTCGGCAATTGCGGCAATTAACTTTGTAATTATATTTGCTTCTCTTTTGCTTTCTAAAAAGAAAAACGGTAAAATATGCATACCGTCGCGGCTTATTTGCTTGTTTATAAGTGTTTTCACCCTTATTATAATTGCAACTGCAATTTCAAAAATGGTGCTTTATATTCAGGGCTTTGGTATGACACGCCTTCGCATTACCACAAGCGCGTTTATGATTTTCCTTGGTGTTGTATTCTTAAGTGTAATTTTAAGATTATTTGTTTCTAAGGTTAAGGTGCTTCGCGTGGCTCTTGTGACAGCCGGTACGGTGCTTTTAGTGCTTGGTGTTGTAAATGTGGACCAGGTGGTAGCGGCGTATAATTATCACGCTTACAAAAATGATGTTTTAGAAACAATTGATGTCGAGACAATTTACAAGCTTGGTGATGAAGGTATGCCTTATCTGGTTAAGCTTTTAGATGATGACGATGTTGA
This sequence comes from Acutalibacteraceae bacterium, assembly GCA_045611605.1. Lineage (GTDB taxonomy): Bacteria > Bacillota > Clostridia > Oscillospirales > Acutalibacteraceae > UBA737. The sequence continues at coordinate 88,475 of JAZKXN010000007.1, read as the reverse complement.
TGTTGTGGTTGACGCGCGCAACTATATAGAACAGGCAATAGAATATACCTATTACGATATAGATTATGATTATGAAACCAATATTTATACAGTATGTGGTAAGGAATATGATAAACTTGAAAACTTCGGTATTTTCCGTCAAAAGGCGTATGATGTGCTGGACGAATATATTGAAGAGCATCCCCGCACATATATAATTGAAGAATAGATATAATTTGACTGCGGTAATTTACACCGCAGTCTTTTAGTTTAAATTATAGTTTATGAATGGTTTTTATTTATTGCAAATAATTTGGTGTTATGCTATACTGAACACGAAATTGGAGTGCTGAACAAATGAAATTGAAATTTGATATACAAACCAAATCACAACCAGACCCATTTATTTTTGAAGATGACGGTAAATTTTATATTTATGTTACCGCGCGTGATGGCGTAGAAGCCTACGAAAGTGATAATGTTTTCGGAGAATGGAAATACATTGGTGTCGTTACAGAACAAAATCCCGATACAAAGGTTTTTTGGGCACCGTCGGTTATTAAAATTGGCGGAATTTATTATATGTATGTTTCGTTTCAAAACGAAGATGATTGGCAGGAAATGCATGTCTTTACTGCCGAAAACCCAAAAGGCCCTTTTAAAAAAATTAAACGGTTATATAAAGGATTTTCAATAGATTCCCATGTTGTTAAAAATGACAATGGTCTATTTCTGTTTTTGGCACTCAATAATCTTGAAGGTGACCGTGTGGGGACGAGAATTTTTGTTGACCGACTTTTAGACCCCATAACACCTGAAAACAAACCGCGAGAAATTGTTGTGCCAACCTTTCCTGAAGAAAAATTTACACCCCAATGCACGAAGGAACGAGATTGGTACACAATAGAAGGGCCGTTTTATTTTTATGAAGATGGTTGGCATTATTTAATGTACAGCGGTGGATGTTACCGTGATGATACCTATCATATTGGTTATTCGGCGTCAAAAACTAACGAGCAAGACCTTGCGAAAATTGATTTTATAAAATCAACAAAAGATGGTGGCTTTAATCCTGTTGTAATTAAAAACGATTTTGAAGAAGGTACGGGACACCATAGTGTTATAAAGTTAGTTGGAGAATATTACGCTGTTTATCACGGCAGAGATTATGAACAGTTAAGTGAATATACCGAGCGCCGCACTGCGCGTATTTGTAAATTAAAGGTTGCGGATGGTGTAATAACTGCAGAGAGATTTGAAAACAGAATATAAAAAAATCGGTAGATTTTTTCTACCGATTTTTTATTTTATTTATCTTTAAAATATCTACCTATAAGAATATAGAAAATTATGTATACGGCAGCAAAACAGCCTTCGGTAATAAAACCAAAAATATTACCGTTACTTATCCAAACAATTGCTGAAAGAATTGAAAATACGGCAAAAACTATAAGCCAGCCGCCAACCTTATTTGCGCCGATAATATTCTCTTCGCCAACTTCGGCGCTTTGGTAAATTGACTTAATAAGTCGGTGTGTTTTCTTTACACCCGCAACATTTAAAATAAGTATTGCAATTGATACGATAATCAAAACAAAGCCAATCACCATAGCGAGCGCCCAAAGCAATGCCATTGTCGTCAATGGAATCAAACCCATCAGACCGTATCCTTCTGTGGTTAGTTTATTTGTGTTAAAAAGTTCTTCAGGGGTAATATTGCCTAAGAGTGTGGGAATAAATATTGTAATTATGTAAAACACACCGCAAACGGCAGAGATAATTGCGGTAACATTATTTATTACATAAATAGCATAAACCGAGCCGCTTATAACACGAATATGTTTATGTTCAACAATATTCTTTTTACCGCCGGCATAGGTAAGCCACGCGAAAATAGTGATTAAAATGAATATTACATTTAAACCACCATAAAGCAACCAACAACTTGTACTTACGGTCAAGAGAATACATATTGTTAAAAATAAATTATCTTTAATAAGGTTTAAAATGCGTGGAGTAGGACAGACCGCGATGGGCTCTTCTTCATGTGTAGACGATTTACCGCACATAGGGCAAAACAAAAATGCAGTATCGCGTTCATATTCACAATGTGGACATTTCATTTTTAGTTCCCCTTTTTATGTATTATCGTTTTTGAAATATTTATTAATCATAATTACAGCAACAATAAGAGCTGCATAGTAAAGTCCCTTTTGTAAAAACATAAATAAGGTTACGGGGTTTGCCAAAAATGCAAAAAGGTCTGCGCCGAGTGCGATTACCGTAAATGCAATAAGCCAAAACTGAACGGTTTTAAGGGATAAAAATTGTTCATCGTTGTTTTCGATACTTTTAAAAACAGATTTTACGAAACGGTGAATTTGGCGTCTGCCGATAATATTGATTATTATTGCTATGATGCCAAGTAAAATTATTAAAATGCCGACAACAATAAATGCAATAACAGCAAAGGCACCACCGCCTTCTAAAAACTCTTCCAATCTAAAGGTTGCACCGTATTCAATGCTTTGGAAAAACGCGGCAATAAACGGGAAAGCGCAGGCAAAAGCGCCTATGAGTATTATCCCTATGCCACCGAAAAAGCCCCATATGTATTTAAGCAAAACACCAACCGAAAGCAGTTTAAAATGTTTTGCAGAAAGTTGGTTTTTCTTTCCGTCAAGGTAAATAAGCAACGCAGCAATTGCAGTAAGCAAAAGAATAAGATTTTTAGGGATACTGAAAATTCCTGTTACAGTTCCAAGTGATAAAATATTAGTGTTAGAAATAACTGCACTTGCGCCAATTAAAATGCAAAAAATTAAATATAAATTGCTCTTTACACAGGCAAAAATTTTAGGTGTTGGGGAGTCCGGTAAGGCTTCTTTGGCTGCTTTTGCGCCACAGTTTTTACAAAACTCAAAATCGGTACTTGAAGTATAACCGCAAACTTCACATTTCATTTTTAATTCCCCCTAAGGTAAAAAATATTCAAATATAGAAAGCCAATTTTCGTTTTTGACTTGCTTTTGTGTTTCCTTGGTGCGAATGGTCCAGCCAACCATTTGCATTTTCCAAAGCTTTTGGCAAAGGCGGGTTGCTAAAACCTTGCGGTGAGCAAAGTTATATGCCACAAAGTCGGGCTTTGTTATAAAGTTTAAAAGGTTGTTTGTAAGCAAAAATTTTATAAAAAAGTTTAGTTTGTCATCGGTTTTAAAAAAGTTCTGAGCCAACTGACCGCGGATAATTTCAGGTCGGTTTTTCTTTAGCCATAAAATGCAACGCGGGTCAAAGCTTTCAATACAGTAAGCACCCTTATAATCTTTTAAAATATCTGCCGCAGCTTTTGCTAAGGCGGCTTGATTTTTGTGGGCTTTAAGTTCCACAATAATCGGTGCCGTGCCATCATATAAGTCAAGTACTTCTTTGAATGTGGGAATAGTGTCATTAGTATTTTCAAGGTTATAAAGCTTTAATTCTTCTGCGGTTAAATCTTCAATAATGCCGTCAGCCCCTGTGGTGCGTTTTAGTTCACTATCGTGTATAACCGCCAAAGTTCCGTCCTTTAAAAGGTGAATATCAAGCTCAATGCCATATCCTTTTTCTTTCGCCAGATGGAAAGCCGTCATTGAATTTTCGGCAACACCGTTACCGTGAAGACCACGATGAGCGTAATCAAAACCTTGTAAATCTGAAAGATTTTTATTTCCCACTCTGCCGCGAATAGCAAAAAGATAAAAAGCAATAAGTAAAACAATAGCAATTGCGATATAAACCAAAAAACTCACCCTTTAAATTTGTTTATATAATTATTATACCATTATTTGTAATTAAATGCAATTACAACAAAAAAACAGCCCCTAAGGGCTGTTAAAATTAATCGGTTTTTTTCCAATTTGACATACGCTTTGCATATTTGCGGGTCATTACATTGATTTTGTTAAGCACAACATCAACCGTTAAACGGGGTTTGTAGTCAGCTTGTTGGGAATCATTGTTCCGCTTGATAGCGGCAAAAATTTCGGTTTTGTCATCTGTTTTAAAAACTTCATTTAAAACCTTAAGGGTATAATCGTAACCGTATTTTGCCATTTCATCGAATGTGTCAGGTGTAAAAACCAGTGTTTCAAGCATTTTATCATTTGGAAAATCATAAAATTTTAAAATTTTACTGTCGAACGCTTCGTTTTCAAAGAAATATTTATGGTTATCAAAATAAACACAAAGGATATAATCCAAATCTTTTTCCATTAAAGGATAAGCGGGAATATTATCAACAAAAGCGCCATCTAAAATGCGGTCGCCATTTATAATTTCGCCGCTTGTTAAAACGGGAATAGCGATAGCACCTTTAATATATTGTTGCATTTGCTCGGCGGTTAGGTTGTGAAAGGGGATGTATTCAACCTTGCTTTTAGTAAAGTTCCACACTGCAACAAAGTGTTCAAAAAATGGTTTGTGGTCTTTTGCAAATACATTGCAAATCTCGTCGCGAATAGGACCATCGCCGCCGTAGGATAAAAACAATCTGCCATGTTTTTTGGGGTCAATCATTTTCCAAATGCGTTCAAATTCATAAGGTTTCTGGATGCCATATGTCTGAGCCGCAAGCATACCGATAGAAGCCGAACTTACACACTTAATTTCATCTTTTTGAAAAAAATCATCAACAGCCTTTAAAAAACCGTATTCATAAGCGCCTTTGCTTGCCGCGCCCGATAAAATAATACCGATTTTTGCCATTTTAAAAGTTCAACCCCCTTCGTTTTTTGTTGACAAATCATTATAACATAATTCGACATTTTTTGCAATCAAATATTTTTGTGAAATAAAGCCAATTTTATTCTATTGAAAAATGGAGGATAGGTGGTATAATGAGTAAAACGAAAGGGGTAAGAAATGTGAAAATTACTGTAATTCAGCCGCCCTATTTTGCGGGGGATAAACCTGACGAATTTATTGCTGATTTTTTAATTGGCGAACTCAATAAATCGGATGCCGACCTTGTGGTGCTGCCCGAATATTCAAACGCGGGGGGACTAAGTGACCCCGAAAAAGAAATGGCGGCTTTGCCCCGCGCTGAAAAAATGCTTGTGGCGGCGCAAAAATCTGCCAAAGAAAAAAGTCGTTTTGTTGCGGTTAATGTGCTGGAAAAACGCGATGGCAAGCTTCAGAATAGCACATATTTATATAATAAAAATGGCGAAATTGCCTTTGTTTATGATAAAATTCATCTTCCGCCAAGTGAAGTGGCGCTTAATGTTAATTATGGCGGCGGCAACTGCACTTGCGAAATTGATGGTATTCGTTTTGGGTTTATGACCTGTTATGATGTTTATTATAATGAACAGATTGAACACATTGCATGCTTTAAGCCTGATGTTATCTTAATTCCTGGGTATCAGCGCGGCGAACGAACCGATATAATTAAAGCACAGGCAAAACTCACCGCTTTTCGCTGTAATGCCTTTGTTGCTCGTTCTTCTTATTCGATGAACGACGATGAAAAGGGCGGTAACACAATGATAGTGGCGCCCGACGGTAAAATTTTAAATAATATCGGTAAAGAAATCGGTTCAATTACCGAAGAAGTGGATATTAAGTGGAAACACACCCGACCGGCGGGATTCGGTTGCGGTATTGTCAGAAACGATGATTTTATAAACGATGGCTTAAGACATAATATATTTAAGGGTGATTAAAATGAGTAATATTTTCAGTAATGACTGTGTAACAGAAAACGAACTTATAATAACCCCCGGTGCACCAATTGAAAACCCTGTTCGTGTTATTCGGGCAGATGAAGTGGGGGAAGAAGCCATTAAAAAGGGCGATGTCTTTGCGCAGGAAATCGAAGACCGCTTTGTTGCAAATTTTGAACGCCAAGGCGACAAAATGGCGCATGTTTCAACCTTTGTGGTTGTGGGTGACACGGTTTATATGTCATATTATGCTAATATGAAGGAGCCTTCTGAAGATCCCAAAGACCAAACCGCCCGTTTGGCTTATGCCAAGCTTGACACACCTAATGATATTACCTTTTTTGATTTGCAGACAACAGGTGACAAGGTTGGCGACAGAGTTATCGACCGCGTTTATGACACCATCTTAATGCAGAAGGATGAAGACACGATTTATGTTATGTGGACGGCATCGACCGATGGTAACTATTACCGTTTTTATCAGCCGTTTACGATTTCGACCAAAACCTTGGGTGAAATTGGGGTTAACCGTTTTAAAGTAGGGGATACCGTTAACGATTTCAGTGTTACGGGTATCCAAAAAGCCCTTGCAAAGGAAGGTGTGCCTTGCAAAAAAATGTATGTTGACATCGGTATAATGCAGAAGCTTTCAAGCCGAGTTGAAAACGGCGAAACTTGGTATTATTCGGGTACATATAGCGGTGACTTTACCGCAATTATCAAAAGTAAAGATTTAATAACATGGGAATATGTTGCTCAACCCGATTTTATAAATGATTCAAAGTGGGAAAATGCGACCTATGTAATAGATGATAAAATCTTCTACTTTGTTCGTCAGCAAAATGAAAATAAGTGTGGTTTCTTGACTGCATATAATATTAAGGACGGCAGTTGGGACGCACCCGTTGAAGTTGAAGACTGTCAGTCGCGCGGTGATATGATAGTTTATAACGGCGAGCTTTATTTATTCCACGCACCTATTGACCGTGAACATATCGGTGTAATTAAAATTAACTGCGAAGATATTGCTAAAAGCGAAGTTGTTTTACAGGCAAAAATGCAAAGCAGTTGTTTTTACCCCTTTGTTCAGTATTACCGCGACGGCGGTCTTGCAATGTCTTACACAGTTGCTCGTCAGCATATCCGCTTGGCAGAGTTTGATTTATCGAAATATATTTAATGAGAACCACCTCTTCGGAGGTGGTTTTTGGTTATAATATTTTGGGAGTTGATTTTAAAATGTGCACAGCAATTAGTTTTAATGCAAATGGGCATTTTTTTGGTAGAAACTTGGATTTGGACCGCGGATATGGTGAAAGGGTTGTTATAACGCCCCGAAATTTCAAATTTAAAATGCGGTGTGGCGAGAAACTGCAAAAGCATTATGCAATTATCGGTATGGCAGCAGTTTTTGATGGATGCCCGCTTTATTTTGATGCTGTAAATGAAAAGGGTCTATGTATGGCGGGGCTTAATTTTCCGAATAATGCGGTTTATCACCCCGAAAACAAAGAAAAAATTAATATAACACCGTTTGAATTTATACCATATGTACTGGGGAGATGTAAAAACATTGATGAAACCAAAGAATTGCTTTCAAAAATCAATATTGTTAACATTAGTTTTAACGATAAATTACCGCTGTCACCACTTCATTGGCTAGTAAGCGACGGCGAAAAATCTTTAACGATAGAAAGTGTTAATGGCGGTCTAAAGGTTTACGAAAATATGGTGGGTGTGCTTACGAATAATCCACCATTTTTGAAACAGATGAAAAATCTTGAAAAATATCGCAGTGTCTTTTTACAAAAACCACCGCAAAATGACGGCGGGGAAGATTTTGGAGTTGGGCTTGATTCCAAGGGGCTTGCCGGCGGATTTTCTTCACAGGACAGATTCGTGCGAGCAGTTTTTGTTAAACAAAAATCACCAACAGATATTGGCGGGGATGTGGCAATCAATCACTTCTTTCATATTTTGGGAAGTGTTGCAATGCCGAAAGGGTGTGTTATAACCCCGACCGGCGAATATGAATATACTCGGTATTCCTGTTGTATAGACTGTGAAAAAGGGGACTATTATTACACAACCTATGATAGTAGTGAAATGATTAAAGTTTCTCTCAGTGATTGTGATTTGAGCGATAGTGATATCTATATTTGTGCATAAAAATACAAAAGAAGACCGATGATGTTTTCATTGGTCTTCTTTTTATGGTTCTTATAAATTTGCGCCTTGAAGGGAAAGTTCAATAAATCTTAAAATTTCTTCTGCGGCGAGTAAGATTTGTTCTTCGTTTGTCATTTCTGCCTTGCCATCACCTTTTTGCTCGCCATACATACCGAAATATGCGTGATTGGCACCGCGAAGTTCTACCTGCATAAAATTGTTCGGCATATTCTTTTTATATTTTTCATACTTTTCAAAATTCATAACCTTATCGTTATTTCCGAAAAGCGAAAGGGCATATAAATCTTTGTCAGATAAGTCTGCTGTAGAATATGCGCCCAAAAGCACAAGACCTTTAAGCCAATCGTTTTTGGCAATATAACTTGCCGCCATTGAGCCACCTAATGAATGACCCCCGATATACCAGTCTTTAATTTTGGGAAACTTTTCTTTTACACCGTTTGCGGCGTTAATATCGAGTACCGCAAGGTTAAATGGCATTTCAATGAGTACACACATAATATTTCGGTCTGCGAGTGCTTGCATTAAGGGTTCATAAGCAGTGTGCTCAACCTTACCGCCGGGGTAGAAGATGAAGCCTGCAATGGGATTTTCGGGTTTATATACCAAAACATTTTTGGAAAGCTGTTCGGCTTTAATGCCCCATCCTTCTTGAAATTCCGCGATTGCTTTTGCATCTGCGTGGTAGTAATCGCCCACATAAATTCCAAATGCTGAAAATGAAGCGATTATAACAGCCAATACTACACAAAGGGCTGTTATAACTTTTTTGTTTTTTAAAAATTTCATAAAATTACCTTCTTAATACCAAATAAATAAATTTGTTAACCCAAACTGTAAAACTGTAATTGTGAAAAGCACAATATTAATAATTAAAATCCACTTGTTAGGCTTTTTAAAAAATGAAATTATCAAAAATATAAGGCATAAAATTACAAATGGAAGGGAAATCACTTGAAATATCCAAGGGTATAAAACCCCTAATTCTAAATTGGTGGGAAAGCCCCAACCTGTTGCAATTTGTTCTATAGTTAACCATAAAGTCCAAAAAGCGTTGGCGATATTTACAAGCAACATAGGGAAAATGTTAATTATGCCAAATATGTTGGTTTTCTCGCTTTGCATAAAATCATCTCCTTGTGGGGATTATAGCATATTAACATTTAAAAAGCAATGTTGTATTAATAACAAAACAAGGACAGCAAAAGCCATCCTTGTTTTATTGGTCGAGGCGACAGGATTCGAACCTGCGGCCTCTGCGTCCCGAACGCAGCGCTCTACCAAACTGAGCCACGCCTCGACATTTTGAATTGTAAAAATGATTGCCATATTATTATATATATTTAAGCGGCTTTTGTCAAGGAAATTCGGTAATTGACTTTTATTTTTATGGCAAGTATAATATTTTTATTACATATCAAAGAAAAGGTGGGGGATATATGGCAAAGCCACTTAAGCAAAACATAAAGGCATTAATTTTTGCGGCATTATTTACAGCGGTAATTTGTGTTTTCGCGCAAATTGCGGTGCTAACCCCCGTTTTGCCTGTTACCTTACAAGTTTTTGGCGTTTGTCTTAGCGGGTACTTCTTGGGTGCCAAATTTTCGCTATTATCGGTTTTGTGTTATATATTATTAGGTGCAGTTGGGTTGCCTGTTTTTTATGGCTTTCAGGGTGGCGCGCAACATTTATTTTCACTTACCGGTGGCTTTATTTTTGGTTTTTTACCGCTAGCGCTATGTTGCGGGGTTTTTAGAAAATCAAAATTCGAAATATTGAAAATTTCTTTTGGGGTTTTTGGCGTTCTGATTTGTCACCTAATGGGTGTTTTACAGTTTTCGTTGGTTTCTTCTAACGGATTTTTTGAAAGTTTTTTAGTTGCATCGCTACCGTATCTATTAAAAGATATTCCACTTTGTGTTATTGCATATTATATTGCAAAATTCATTAGTCGCAAAGGTATAATCTAATAAATAAAACCCGCCTTAAAGGCGGGTTTTGTTTATATAGCATATATTCCTGATTTTAAAAGCACGAAACGATATTTGCCTGATTCTATATACTGTGTAACAGGCTCGGGGAATTCCTGTAATTCTTCTACGGTATAACTGTCAAGATTTACCGCAACAAGTTTTTGTGAATTTTGGTTACTGATTATTGCGGTGTCGCCATCTAAAAACAAACTCTTAGGTTTGCTAAAGGGGGAGTTGTTTCCGCCAATGCGAAGCTCTTCACGCATATTGAAAAGATTGTAGCGTAGCAGCACATTACATTCACTGTAGGCTGCCCAAAGTGCATTTTTATAAACTATAATATCATTAGCTATCGAGCCACGGTATGAAAGGCTTCCTTCCCAAATTGGTGTTGCGTCAGCATCTAAAAGCAGCGCTTGTCCATCGTTTTTAAGTATAAAAACTTTTGAGTTTGGTAAAACAATGGCCTTTGTTAAAATATAGTTGTTGCAGTATTTTAAAACCGCTTTATAATTGTGGCCAAACTTGGTTACGAAATAGATGTTTTTTGCCACATCGGTAAAGCGTCCTGTATCAAATGAAAGCATTTTATACCCAATAACGATTTTATCTTCCAAAGTGTCCTTGTGGTAAGAAAATAAGATGCCGTTTTGGGTTGGTAATATATCAAAGACTGTGCCTTCAAAAATTAGTTTCATTGATTTATCTTCCGTTTCTTATTTTTTGTGCAGCCAAAAGCACACCTGCTTTTGCACTGTGGAAATTTATACCGCCCTGCATCCATGCGGCATAAGGTTCTCTGAGTGGACCGTCAGCAGAAAGCTCAATCGAAGCACCAAGAGTAAAAGCGCCTGCCGCCATTATAACAGGGTCATCATAACCGGGCATATCCCATGGTTCGGGCAAAACGAATGAATCAACAGGTGCGCCGCTTTGCATACCTTGACAGAATGCTATAAGGCCTTCTGCAGTGCCAAGTGTTACGCACTGAACAATATCTCCGCGTTTATCAAACGGCTCGGGAGAAACTGTATAACCCATTGCTTTAAATAAAGCCGAAGCATAAACAGCGGTTTTAACCGCTTCGCCTACCACATGGGGTGCTTGGAAAAGACCTAAATATAATTCGCGGCTCATACCAAGTGTTGCGCCAACTTCTTTGCCAACACCGGGGCAGGTGAGACGGTCTGCGCATTTGTTAACAAGGTCACGCCTTCCGGCAATATAACCGCCTGTGCGGGCAATACCGCCACCGGGATTTTTAATAAGTGAGCCCGCAATAAGATCAGCACCAACATCACAGGGCTCAAGCTTTTCAACAAACTCGCCGTAACAGTTGTCAACCATTATAATTGTGTTTGGTGAAATTTCTTTTACGGCGTCACAAAGTTTTTTAATGTCATCAATAACCAAGCTTGGTCTGGTTGAATAACCGCGTGAGCGCTGAATATACGCCATTTTATAGTTATCTTTTGAAAGGCGGTTTTTAATTTCTTTTATATCGGGTGTGCCGTCGGGTAATAATGCAACTTCATTATATTCTACCCCAAAGTCGCTTAAAGAACCGTCATTTTTGCTGTCAATACCGAAAACACCTGTGATAGTGTCATAGGGTCTACCTGTAAGCACTAAAACCTTGTCATTAGGACGCAAAACACCAAACAAAGCAACCGTTAAGGTGTGTGTGCCCGAAACAAAGTTGTGGCGCATTATTGCATCTTCTGCGCCCATACAGTCTGCCATAACGCGTTCCAAAATCTCACGACCGCGGTCGTCATAGCCGTAACCGGTTGAACCAGCCATTGTAGCTTCGCTAACACCGTTAGAAGTAAATGCCTTTAGCACCTTTAACTGATTATATTCTGTAATGTCATCAATTTCTAAAAATCGGTTTTCAAGGCTTTTTAAAATATCTTTATCAAGCGCTAAGAGTTCATCATCAATGTCAAAAAAATTTTTAATATTCACTTGTTCTTCACCCAATATCCTGCATTGTAAAGTTTTATAAAACCGTTTTTAAGGTAAAACGGCAAAACACTGTCACGGCAACAGGCCAAAAAGTCTTTGCCGTAATTTTTTTGTAAAATTCCTTTAAGGGCAATACTGCCATATCCTTTTTGGTGGCTTGCAAGCCCGTTAATTATCGCACAGTTTCCGCTGTTAAAGGTAATAACCGCACATTTATCTTTTATTGCAAAAGATTTTGCAAACCCAAGATTTTTGCGCCGACAATAATCAACCGCAAAGTGTGGGTAATCGGGAAGCGATAACCCCTGGACATCCAAAAGTTTATAAAGCTCATCGCTTTTTAGGTCGTCGCTTGGGGTTTCACCCGCAATATCTGCCTTTTTGTAAACGACATTAATGTTTTCATCGGGCAGGCGGTTGATTGCTTTAAGTGTATCAATATCGCTAAAAACACAGGCGGGTGATAACACATCTACAAATTCAGAAAGTTCTTCTAAATCTGCACAGTTGTTGTGAATTATCATGTTGCCGTCGGTCATGGCTATAACACATTTATCACCGTCTTGTGCCCAAAACATAACAGACGGGTCGTTTTTATAACTGTCGTAAAGGCAACAAATTTTAACCCATTCGGCAGTTTGACGGTCGATTTTAGGTAATTCATTTATAAGACTTATCATTTTATTTCGCCACTTAAAATGCCGTTCATCATATATTTTGTAAGTGTTAGCATATCCGACATATCGTTAGTGTTGGCTACACACGAAGGTGAATGAATGTAACGGCAGGGAAGTGATATTGCTAGTGTTCTAACACCTTCACGGCTCAAATGAACGGCCCCCGCATTGTTGCCGCCTGCAACGGCGCGTTTGGTCTGCACTTTAAGACCGCTGGTTATTGCCGATTGATATAATCCACGGTCATAGGCGGTGGCGCGGTCCATAAATGAAACCACAGGACCCTGACCTAAATTACAAACAGTTTTATCGTAAGGTACACCGGCAATATCTGCGGCGGTTGTGGATTCTAAAATTAAAGCAAAATCGGGGTTAACAGCAAAGGCTGCAACCTTTGCGCCGCGTGTGCCAATTTCTTCCTGTGTTGAAAAAACTGCGTAGTAATCATACTCGGCTTTTTCTTTTAAAAGGGTAATAAGCACAGCACAACCAATGCGGTCATCAATGGCCTTTGCCTTTATATTTTCACCCATTCTGGTAAAATCACTTTGAATAATTGCGGTATCACCAAGGCTTACAAGCGAAAGGGCTTCTTCTTTAGAAGATGCGCCAATGTCAATATAAAGTGCCCCGGCCTTTTGCGGTTTTTTCTGTTCTTCTTTGGATAAAAGGTGAACAGGTTTACCGCTTATTACACCTAAAACATCACCGATTTTAACTGTTTTGAAAGCCAAAACCGATGCATCCATACCGCCAACAGTGTCAAACTTTAAAAAACCGTCAGATGTAACGGAAGTTATGATAAGACCTACTTCGTCAATATGGGCATCAAGCATAAGGCGTCTTTCACTGCGTTTTTTACCCTTTTTAAAACAGATAATATTGCCAAGGTTGTCCACCTTGTATTCGCAATGACCTTTAATTTCATTAATTATAAAATCGCGAACAGCACCTTCGTTACCCGAAGTGCCGTCTAAAAGGCAGAGTTTTTGAAGTAAATCAAGCATTAAAGACACCCCCTGCCATAATATAACGGTAAATAAGCTCACAAATGTTTTCCAAGTCGTCGATTGATAAAATTTCGGTATCAGAATGCATATTGCGAAGCGGAATCGACAAAGTGCAGGTTTTAACACCTTCACGGTTAATGCTTATCATATCGGCATTGGTGCCTGTTTTAGCACCCATAACTTCAAGCTGGTAGGGTATTTCATTTTCCTTAGCAACCGCTATAAGTTTATTAGAAACTTCTTTTGAAAGGGCGGGGGAAATACCAATCATACCGCCTTTTGAAAGGGTTCCACATTCTTCGCTGCTAATGCCAATACCGTCACCGAAACTAACATCTAAAGCAATTGCTTCATCGGGGTTTACACGGAAAGCAGCAGTGCGCACACCACGCATACCAAGCTCTTCACTGTCGGATAAAACAAAAGCAACATTAATGGGAAGTTTTTTACCGCTAAGCTTTTCGGCAAGCATTAAAAGGCAAGCAACTGAAGCACGGTCATCAAAACTTCTGCCAAAAACAAGATTGTTCTGAAGCTCGCCGCACTTGCCCGAAAAGGTAACAAAATCGCCTATCGAAATAACTTCTTTTGCTTTTGCACCTAGTGAAGTATCAAGTTTAATGTCAGAAATGCTGTCAAAGGTTTCTTCACCCTTTGCAAGGTGTGGTGGGGTAGAGCAGAAAACAGCAGGGACATTTTCTTTCCCGTGAACCAAAACTTCTCGCGAAGGCAAGGTGCGGATATCAATACCGCCTGCGTTCGAAACGGTCAAAAAGCCGTTTTCATCGATATCGGTTACAACCATAGCAATTTGGTCAATATGAGCATCAAGCATAAGGGTGTAATCGTTTTTGCCATCAATAAAGCCAATAACGGTAAGATTGTTCATTTTTTCGGCAGTGGTGTATTTTGATAAAATACCATAAGCAAAGTCCGATGCGGCGGTTATATTACCAACGGCATCAAGAGAAGATAGTTTAAAAAGTAAATCTTTAATGTTCATTATAATTTATTTACCAATTCTTTAAAATGGTTGCCGCGGGCAACAAAGTTGGGGTAAGCGTCAAAGCTTGCACTTGCGGGTGAAAGTGTTACAACATCGCCCGATTTTGCAATTTCGTTAGCCTTTAAAACGGCGGCGGCAATGTTTTCGCATCTTATAATTTCGGGCATACCGTTATAGTTTTTATCCGCTTTAACTGCGGCTTCAATCTTATCGGCAGTAGCACCGCAAAGGTAAAGCTTTTCGACCTTTTCCAAAATATAAGGCACAAGCGGTTCGTAAGGAATGTGCTTATCATAACCGCCCGCAATAAGGTGAACCTTTTGGTTAAATGCTTTAAGGCCTGCAATTGTGCGGGTTGGGCTTGAAGCGATTGAATCGTTGTAATATTTAACGCCGCCGACTTCGCGTACAAATTCAATACGATGTTCAACACCCATAAATTCCTTTGCAACCTTTTTTATTGAATCCATACCTGCGAAGCCCCACACAGCGGAGATAGCGGCAAGGTAATTTTCAACATTGTGGTCGCCTAAAATGGCAATGTCATCGCGGTGCATAATTGGGGCATCAATACCGCGATAGGTCATATGAATTGTACCGTCATTTTCAAGCCAAGCACCGTTTTTAAGCGGCTCGGTCATAGAAAATGAAAGCGACTGACCGCGCACATATTTTTTAAAGTCGTTGGTAATTTCGTTATCGCGGTTTAAAACCGTGCGTGAAAATGCGTTCTGGTGAAGAATAATGTTCTTCTTTGCATCAATATATTCTTCCATGTCCTTGTGCACATCCAAATGATTGGGTGCAAGGTTGGTGACAACCGCAACATCAGGGCTTTTTCTCATAGAAATAAGTTGGAATGAAGAAAGCTCAACCACAACAAAATCGTCAGCGGTGATATTTTCAATTTCAGGAAGTAGGGGTTTGCCGATGTTGCCGCCAACAAAAACCTTTTTGCCTTCTGCTTCAAGCATTTTAGAAATAAGTGTAGTTGTGGTGGTCTTACCGTCAGAGCCTGTTACTGCAAACAAGGTTGCGGGGCACAAATCAAAAAATACTTCCATTTCGCTTGTAACGGCAATGCCTTTTTTGCGTGCGGCTTCAAGCTCGGGCAAATTAAAGCTCATACCCGGTGTGCGGAAGATAATATCAACTTCCAAATCATCAAGATAACCATCCCCAAGGCATAATTCTGCACCTGCATTTTCAAGCTCGTTTGCAATTTCGCCAATCATTTCGCGGCTTCTGCGGTCACAAGCGTAAACCTTCGCGCCTTTTTTAAGAAAATCTAAAATTAAGGGGGTGTTACTTACACCAATACCACACATTGCGATTTTTTTGCCCTTTATCTGTTCGAAAAACTGTTTGCAATCCATAAGACTACCTCCGTTTTGACATACTTATTCAGCATATAAATATATTATACTTAAATATATATAAAATATCAATATCAAAGGCACAAATTTCCAAAAAATTAAAAAGGAGATATTTTATGAATTATATTAACTGTCAAAACAATATTTCGCCGGCACTTATGCGAAAAACAATTATTTTTTGGTGCGAAAACTCAATACAGCATATAGGGTCTCTTTTGTCTGCATTCAGGGGAAGTGGTGCCGTGCTAAATGATGAATTTTTACGGGAAATTAAGGAAATTGAACTAATTTTTAAAAGTATTTTTGATGAGTATTCTTCTTCAAAAACCAATTTACCTACTCGTCCAGCCATTTTATTTAAAACAAACACCCGTTTTATAGCGCTTTTAGAAAGAATAAAACTTGAATCGGTGTCGGGATATCCCATTTTGCAGCAATCGGTATATCATTACATTTTTGAACAAAATTATATAAATGCAATTTTCGGTGTAATGGTACCACAACAAACACCGCTTATTACGGTTAGATTTGCCCCATTTTATAATAACAACTGCATATTTAACCAAATGTATTTTTGGTCGGTTATTGGCTCAATGCATCCTTCACTTTTACTTAATAACAGCGATTTTGCCGGGGCAATAAACGGTTACTCTAAAGAGTTTTTACGCGATACTGTAAACGCTTTTAACAATATTTGCTTTATGTTATCAAGTCTTCCAAAAAGCACAAATAAAAATAAGTTGCTGAAGATTTTTGAAAACTTTCAGCAACTTAATATAAGTTTTTTGAATTTTTTAGAATCGGCTTATGCGGGCAGTGCGCGTGTGTATACTTCTGCCGCTTCGCCACGGCTATCAGATAGTTTTTATAAAAGTGCACGCCATATGATAGCGGAACATAAACTGGTGAGCGAATTAAATGAAAGTATAGCCGAAATTTTAAATTAAGAAATATCTTTTTTAGTATACTTTACAAATGCCAAAACAATGCCGATAACTGCAAAAACTATACCAACAATAAGATATTTAAATGTGATTTCATTATTTGTTATAATATCAGCGCTATCAGTATAAGAAAACGGGGTAAAATATTTTAAAAACTTTAAGTCTTCGGTAATGTTCGAAAGAATATTAGCGATATAAAAGAAGAAGCCAACACCAATGCCAAGACCGATGGCATTGAATTTTACAAATGCTGAAATGCCAAAGCAAATAAATGCAATTTGCAACTGCAAAATGAAATATGCCAAAAAGATTAATAACATTGTTTTATACGGCGGATTATTAATTATAACTGCGGTAAGTAAAGTTATAATACCTATAACCACAAGGTTTAAAATAATTACTTGTGCAATTACCGATAAAAGTTTTAAAAATACCACTTTTTTGCGTGAAATTGGGTGGGAAAGTAAAAATTCTGCGGTGTTGTGGCTTTCTTCGTATGAAAGCGCCGAAATACCGGCAACAGCGGCAAAAAATGCACCACCCATACCAAGCACATTGCCGCACTCAATACCGAAATATCCAATAAATTCGCCGAAGTTTATGCGGTCCATACCGAAGGCTTCGGTGAAGGCGCCCATTTCGGCAAACATATTTTCCATTTCACTCATTTGACCCGCCATTTCAGGAAAAATTATAATAGTAACACCAAGCATAAAGGATATGGCGGCAGTCCAAATTAAAAGTGAAATTCGGTTTTTTCTAAGTTCATGAAAAAGTAGAGTCATTACTGCTCACCATCCTTTCTATAGTAGTGCATAAATACTTCGCTGAGTTCAGGGTCGGTAATGGTGATATCATCAAATTTAAGCTTTGCAAGCTCTTTAATTAAAACATCGGGTTTGCCGTTATAAAGAAAGCTTGTTATACCGTCTTCGGTTTTAATATCGCGCATACTATCGTTTGCAATAATTTTATCTACGCCTTTAAGTGTAATGCGCTTTACATCACTGTGTGAGAGATTTAAAACGCTGTCACAGGCAAGCAGTTCACCATCGCGTATGATGGCGGCATTTTTACAGTAACGAGCCACTTCTGATAAAATGTGACTTGATAAAAATATTGTTGCACCTTCGTTATTCCGTTCTTGTAAAATCGAATAAAATTCGTGCTGAATAAGTGGGTCAAGGCCGCTTGTCGGCTCATCTAAAATGTAAAGTTCAGGTCTATGCTGCAACGCACAAACAATGCCTACTTTTTTTCGGTTACCAAGGGATAATTGTTCAACCTTTTTGTTAATGTCAAGGTCAAGACGGCGGCAAAGGTTTTCGGCTTCGGCGCTGCAGTCCACACCCCTTAAATCGGCAGAAAGTTTTAAAATTTCTTTAACCTTCATACCGCTATAAAAAGCGGCATCGCTTGGCAGATAACCAACCCTTTTTAAAATTTCTGTATTGCTTGTTTTAATGTCTAATCCAAGTATATTCGCATTACCGCCGGTTGCGTTAATAAGACCGAGCAAAAGGCGAATAGTGGTTGATTTGCCCGCACCGTTAGGACCGATAAACCCGAAAAAATCACCCTTTTCAACATTGAATGAAAGGTTAACTATACCGCGGTTTTTACCGTAATATTTGGTAAGGTTCTTTATTTCAATTGCGTTCATATTATTCACTCATTTCGCTTGAAATTTTAAGATAAATTTCTCTTGTAATATCATCGTTTTTATCGTTAATAACAAGGGTTTTGCCGTCGATTTTCATAACCACAACAGTTTTGCAGGCGTTATAGGTATAGCGTGTGTGCGAGCCGAATTCGTCATTTATAAATTTGCCTAAGGATAATTTTGCGCTATTAAAGGCAAATTCCTTTACACCAATTTCAACATTTTCTTTTACTTCAATTTCTTCAATATCGCTATAATTTATGGTTAGCGGGTCATAGTAGGTGCTGTCAACCGTAAAGCCGTCGTCGGTGTAGGATATGCTGATACTGCCTGTGAACATTATAATACAAATACCTATTATTATAACGGGTACAACGATTAGGCTTATAATTTTGCCTACTTTATTAAATTTCGGGCAAATATGGTTAAAGTCGGTCTTGCCGTTTTTTACTTCTTTTTTATAATAAAGGTAAGAATAAAGCATAGGAATAAATGCCGCAATTAAAATGATTGCCATAAAGGTGAAAAACATAGGAAGTATTGGTAAAAATGCGGTTAGCATAACTAGAAATCCCGCAATTACCATAACCTTGCCGCCAAAGCGGTGGGTAGCATTCCAATTTTCTTCGCTTTGAAGTGTCCATTTGAGTTTAAAACCAAGGGTGCTGTTTTGTCTTATCTTCGGCATAAGGTTGCCCATTACCGCAAATAATAGACCCAAAAGTATTGGAACAATAGCAATAAAATTCCAAGTTTTTTCGAATGCTGCTGAATAGACCATTGCATTTGTGAAAAGCGAAATACCGGGCACGATATAATAAATCATATTATGTGCTTTAGTGCCTTGGTTCTTTTTGTCGAAAAAAGAAGTTACAATGCATATAAAATTAAGCGCAAGTAAAATTAGCGGCAAACCTAATACCGCAAATGTGCGGGATGAAAATCCGTCGGCTTCTCCACTAATGCCCCAATGTGTTGACATTGTTTCGGGAAGTTTATTCCACATAATAAGTCCAAAAGCAATAGGGGATATGGTAACTAAAGATGAAATTAATATTTTAAGCCAATTCTTTTTAAGCATTTTCATTTTCTCCTTTTAAGTCGCTAATCCATAATAAAGTTTCTTCCAAAACCGATACATTTATTTCGTAATATATAAATTTGCCTTTGCGTGTATCACGAATAAGATCGGCTTCTTTAAGTACGGAAAGATGGCGGGAAATTGAAGCATCAGTTACCGAAAATTTTGCAGCAATTTCACCGGCTGAAAGCGGACCTTTTTTTAACATATTAAGTATATCTCGCCGTATTGGGTCGGCAAGGGCTTTTAATGTTTTTTGCAAAGCCATAAGTACACCTCATTTAACATTTAACCAAATTGTTAAATGTATTATATCATATGGTTTTATCTTTGTCAATATGATAAGGATGGTATTATTTAGAAATAAAAAAACTCGGCAGAAAATTCTGCCGAGTTTAAACTTAATATTAAAATTATTTCTTGCCTTTTGCAATGCGGTGTCTTCTCCAGATAACCCAAATAGGACCTGAAACAAAGAGAGAAGAAATACTACCCGACAAAAGACCGAATGCCATCGGAATTGCAAATGTGCGAAGGCTTGTAAGACCGTAAACTTCTGCAACAACAATAATGGTTGTAACAGCCAAAAGGGTTGTTACTGTTGTTACAATGTTACGGATAACAACGGTGTTAACACTGGTGTTTACAAGTTCGCCAATTTCCATATCGGGGTTATATTTGCGGTTTTCACGGATACGGTCGTAAATAACGATGGTATCGTTAAGTGAGTAACCGAGCATTGTAAGTACAACTGCGATATAGTTTGAATCAATTTGTAAACCGAAGATAACGCAAGTGAAGAATGTGATAAGCACATCGAATACAAGTGCGATAAGCGCTGTGATACCTGCAGATACACCACCGATTTTTCTGAAGCGGATACCTACATAAATTACAACCAATACAGCGGTAATTAAAACTGCAACTAAACTTTTAGCAAAGAATGAGCCTGCAATTGTAGGGCTAACCGAGTTAGAGTTGTAAAGCTCAATTTTGTTATCCTTGAATTTTGCAACTAAATCTTTAGTCATAGCTTCCTGTGTTTTTGCAGAAAGCGCATTTTTACCTGAAAGTGCAATTTCAAATGTCTGTGTGTCACCTGCAAGTGAAGTTGACTGGCTTAAAGAATATTCCTTCTTAATGTGTTTGTCAACGATTGCTTCAATGTCTTTTGTGGCTATTTCGCCTGTGTAAGAGTAAGAAACTTTGGCACCGCCCGAGAAGTTGATATCAAGCTTAACACCAAAAATTACTGACCAGATGATACCAATAATAAAGATAGCGGTGTAAATGATTAAAGCGGGTTTTAAAGCTTTGTTAAAATCAATGTTAAATTTACGCATTTTTCTTACCTCCGTACAAAGCAGGATTTCTCAAGAACTTTGCTTTTGAGATGCTCTTGATCATAATTCTGGAAGCAAGAACGCCCATGATAAGGTTGAAGATTGTACCTACCAACAAGGTATAACCGAATGAGTAGATAGAACCTGTGATAGATGTGCCGAAGAGTGACATTAAGGGTGAGAATACCTGAGCAAGTAAGCTGTCAGGTGTACCGAAAGCACCCATAAGAACAACCGACACGATTACGATAGTAACATTACCGTCGATAATAGCGCTGAGTGAGTTCTTATAACCCGAATCAATAGCGCCGTCGATGGTCTTGCCCTTTTCGAATTCGTCACGAATGCGTTCAGCAGCAATAACATTACAGTCAACGCCCACACCGATTGAAAGGATAATACCTGCAATACCGGGGATTGTAAGGGTAAAGCTTTCAACACCTGCGAAGTAACCCGAAATGCAAGCGATAGAACCTGCTAACTGACCCAAGAGCGCAAGAGCAGCAACAAAACCGTTGAGACGGTAGCGGGCAATCATAAGTAAGCAAACAAGTGCAAATGCAATTGAACCTGCAATAACCATTACGTTAAGTGCATCGTTACCAAGAGTAGGTGAAATAACCTGCAACTTGCTGTCGTCAACAGTCAAAGCAAAAGGAAGAGAACCGGCATTGATTTTATCAGCCAATGCTTTTGCTTCTTCAGCGTTTGCCATACCTGTGATAATTGCTTTACCGTCAGTAATCTGGCTGTTAACGGTAGGAGCAGAAATCATAGTGTCATCCATCCAAATAGAGATGGTTTTGTTAAGCTGTTCTTTAGTTGCAGCAGCAAACTTTGTTTTGCCGCTTTCTTTAAGTTCAAGCGAAACAACATACTGATATGCGCCACCGTCTACCTGAGACATATTACCTTCTGCGTGCTTAACATCAGAACCTGTAAGAATTATTTTATCCTTATCCTGATCCTTGCAGAACTTCAGAAGCGCAGTTTCGCCAAGTTCTTGCACTGCAGCAGCAGCGTCGAAATCACTTTCTTCTGCTGCCCAAGGGAAGCGAACAATAATCTGTTTGTTGTTTTTGTCTGCATAAATTTCATAGTCTGTAATGTTTTGGTTTACAAGACGGGTTTCAAGAATGGTTTTAGCAGCATCGATGTCTTCATCGGTGATTTTAATACCTTCCTTGTCGGGTGAGAAAACCGCTTCAACACCGCCGCGGATATCAATACCCCAACGAATGTCATTGGCACCCTTAAAATAAACAATTTCTTTGTCGCCGTAGTAGTTCTTAACACCAAAGAAAGCGGTAAAGGTTAACGCTAAAATTAAGGTGAGAACCACAAAAAACGGCACAATGCCTTTTCTTTTGGACTTCATACTAATCCTCCACTTATGTGATATATGGTTTATTATACTAAATTAAAAGCGCAAAGTCAATCAATTTAATCTTTTAAAAGTTTTTCAAGTGCTGCATATTTAACTGCGGTGCAAAGCACTAATGATGCTTTTTCGATTTCTGCTACCGATGGGTAGGACGGTGCAATTCTCAAGTTGCTGTTTTTAGGGTCGTTGCCATAGGGATAGGTAGCGCCCGCAGGGGTCAAAATCATACCCGCATTTGCGCAAAGCTGTTCAACACGCTTAGCACAGCCATCCATAACATTAAGAGATATGAAGTAACCGCCCTTGGGCTTGGTCCATACAGCAATTTCCTTACCTTCAAGTGTTTCAAGAGCTTTTAAAACCGCATCAAACTTCGGTCTTAAAATTTCGGCATGTTTTTTCATATGCTCTTTAACTGCCTGCATATTTTCAAATACACGAGCGTGGCGAAGCTGATTTAATTTATCAGGTCCAATAGTTTGATATTTCATTCTGCTTTTTAAAAGCTCAACATTGTTGGGGCTTGCGGCTTCAACTGCTACACCTGCACCCGGGAAGGTGATTTTTGAAGAAGATGTAAAGATTAAAGGTAAATCGGGGTTGCCGGCTTTTACACATTCGGTATAAATGTTTAAAAGCTTGTCGCCGTCTTCGTAAAGATCGTGAATAACGTAAGCGTTATCCCAAAAAATTCTAAAACCGGGGGCAGCAGGTTTTAAAGCAGCCATTCTGCGTACAACTTCGTCAGAATATGTGATGCCTACAGGGTTTGAGTATTTAGGAACACACCAAATGCCCTTAACGGACGGGTCCTTAACCCATTCTTCGACTTCATCCATATTAGGACCATTTTCATCGGTTGAAATTGGGATAAGCTCGAAACCAAAATATTCGGTTATAGCAAAATGCCTGTCATAGCCTGGGGCAGGGCATAAGAACTTACGGTTTTTGCAATCAAACCAAGGTTCACCACCCATACCGTGTGTCATTGCTTGAGCAATAGTGTCAAACATCATATTGAGTGATGAGTTACCGCCCACGATAATCTGATGTTCGTCAAGTTCTAAAATTTCTGCAAAAAGTTTTTTAAGTTCAACAAGACCGTCAAGACCACCGTAATTTCGGCAATCAATACCGTCAATGTTTTTAAATCCTGTGTCGTTGCCCACAAGGTCAAACATTTTTTGACTTATATCCATATTATCAAAGCCCGGCTTGCCGCGTGACATATCAAGCGATAGATGCATTGAACGCAGTTTTTCATATTCCGCCTTTACGGTGGAAAATTCCGACTCTAGCTCCGGCTTTGTCATTTCCAAATAACTTGGCATAACAAAATCTCCTTTTAAAAATTAACTTATATATAATACTATATATTACGCAATTTTGCAAGAGTTTTTAACGGTAAATACATAAAGACCGCACTTTTAAATGCGGTCTTTATGCTTAAGGGGGGATGATTATGAGAATTAAGAAAATATTTTCTTAATTTCTAGCAAATTTTAAGTTGTTCGCAGTCACTTTTTTGGGGTATATTTTTAGAAATGCGAACCTTATATTCAATGTATTTATCGTTTTCGTATTTTCGTGTTTTTGCGTTAACTCCTGCACTTTGCAGGGTGGTCACTAATTTTGAAAGACTGTTATAAAAAATACGCACATCACTTATTGCATATTTTCTTATTGGCTTTTCAGGTGGAATTTCTTCTTCCTTGGGGTTTAAAATGTTTTCAATATATTCTTCGCTTTCTTTCAAATTTAAAGCGTTGGCAATAATATAATTTAACGCGCTTTCGCGGATTTCACCTTCAAGTCGTAACAGCGCTCTCGCGTGGCGTTCAGTAAGCCCAGCGGTTATAATCCGTTCGCGTTGGTCATTATCGAGCCTTAATAAGCGTAATTTGTTTGAAAGGGTGGACTGCGCTAAACCAAGTCGCGATGCGATTTCAAGCTGCGACATACCAAAGTGAATTATAAGCCGATTTATAGCTTCGGCTTCTTCAAAAAAGGTCAGGTCCTGGCGTTGCAAATTTTCCATTATGGCGTAAATTGCAGCGGTTTTATCATCGGTGTTATGTAATACACAGGGTATACGTCGAAGCCCCACATTTTTAGCCGCAAGAAAACGGCGTTCGCCTGCAATTATTTCATATTTGCCGTCAATACTTTTACGCACCACCAGCGGCTGAATAATTCCGCTTGACTGAATACTGTCGGCAAGAAGCTTTAATTCATATTCATCAAAGTTTTTGCGCGGTTGATTTTTTGAAGGCTTTATTTCATTTGGTCTGAGCATTAAAAGTTTCTTTTCCCACAGGGTGTACATTTTACCGCCTCCTTATGTTTAAGTATAAAAAAGCCACTAAGGTTTGTAAAGAAAAACGCATCGTTAAAATTCGCCATAAAAAAACAAAAAACAGCCCAATTATAAGGGCTGTTTTGAAATATTTCCGCTGTTTCTGGGATATTTTGGCGGGGTTTGCGATATTTTTTTCATTATAACAAAGGTTCTGGGGTCATCATTTGGGAGTTTTTCGCATATAATTTGCGGTTTTTCCATTTTTAAAACCTTAATTGCATTGTCACAAAGTGCAACTTCGTCTTGTGCCGAAGGACCCTTCATAGCGATAAATCTGCCGCCAACCTTAACAAAAGGTGTGCAATATTCCATTAAAACAGGCATATTTGCAACTGCTCTTGCGCAGGCAATATCATATTTTTCGCGGTAAAGCGGGCTTTTGCCACCGTCTTCGGCGCGGCTATGAATGGCTTCAATGTCTTTAAGTTCACATTTGTCGATAACATCTTTTAAAAAAGTAATGCGTTTATTTAAACTGTCAAGCAAGGTTACCTTTAAATCTTCGCGCACAATTTTTAAAACAAGACCGGGGAAGCCTGCGCCTGTACCAACATCAATGAGTGATGCACCGTGCGGCACATTGTTATGTTTAAAAAACAAAATACAATCGTAAAAATGTTTATATAAAACATCTTCGGGGTCGGTTATAGCTGTAAGATTGATTTTTTCGTTCCACTCAATCAGCAAATTACCGTAAAGATTTAATTTTTTAATTTTTGTTTCGTCTAAAATTATGCCGAACTCACTGCAAAGCGGGGCAATTTTTTCAATGTTAAAATTAATCATCATTTTCTCCTAAATATGCTTCTAAGCGGTAAATTGGGAAGCCTTGGCTCGAAAAACGCGCTTCGTATTCGGTAACAATATTGCCCTGAAAATCGCTGTTGTGTAGGTCAAAGGTGACATTTTTAAGTGCAAAGCCGACCTGCGAAAATTCTTCAATAGAAAATTCAAAAAAGTGCATATTGTCGGTTTTTTGATGAATTTCTGCACCTTTTTTAAGAAGTTCCTTATAAATTTTTAAAAATCTTCTGTGGGTTAGGCGGTGAGCCGCATACGCTTTTTTGGGGAACGGGCAGGAAAAGTTAAGAAAAATGCGGTCAATGGTGTCGGGTGCGATAAAACGGGGTAAATATTCCGCGCTTCCACCGATAAAATACAAATTATCTATATTTTCTTTTTGTGCGTTTTCACAAGCGCCAACAATAACATTTGCAGTTTTTTCTACTGCGATAAGGTTGATTTCGGGGTGGCTTTTTGCATATTCACAAGCGAATTTGCCTTTGCCGCAACCGATTTCAAGATAAATAGGGTTATCGTTTTTAAAAATTTCTTTAAAGTTTATGTATTCTTTTTCTTCTACTGCGGTATTAAAGTTTCTGTCATCAATATTTATCGTAAAAAGGTTACTGCGAACAGCTTCTAATCTTTCGTTTAAATATTTCTTTTTTCTCATTCTCATAAAATCACCTCAAAACATAAAAGAAAACTGCAAAAAATTGTAAAACACTGCCTACCACAACAAAAAGGTGGAAAACCGAATGAATATATTTTGTTTTTTTAACTGCGGCTGCGGCATAAAATACCGCACCTACGGTGTAAGCGATACCACCTGCCAAAAGCCACCAAAAGCCTGCAAGAGCCATTGAACTCAGCAGTGCTTTTATAACCAAAAGCACACACCAACCAACCGCAATATAGCATATATTTGAAAAAACGCTGTATTTTTTAAGGTCAATTGCGTTGAAGGTGACGCCTAAAATTGCCATTATCCACACAAAGCCAAACAATCCCCATCCGAAAAAGGGATTATATTCTCGCAAATTACATAAGGCTATGGGTGTATATGTGCCCGCAATCAAAATAAAAATTGCACAATGGTCAATAATCTGAAACACCTTTTTGGCGGTTACGGGCACAAGCCCGTGATATATGCTTGACATAGTGTAAAGGATCACCATTGAAATGCCATAAATAAAAGTACTCACAATCTGATATGCATCGTGATTTAAAAATGCTTTTACAATGCAAAGGGCGGCCATAATAACGCCCAACCCACCGCCTGATATATGGGAAACCATATTAAAAATTTCTTCCCCACGGGTGTATGGCGGCAAAACCCTGTCTCTTAATTTTGTTCGTTTCAAAAATTGATGCTCCTTAGTATAATATTCTGTTTTTGTGTAACAAAAAAGATGTCGAATCTTGAAAAATTAATTAACATAATAATTTATGAAAATTATTGACAAATGGCAAGTTTTTCAACTTATTAACACAGTTATCCACCGAAAAACGCCCCGAAACCTTAATTTTTCGTTCTAAAGGCCTTGAAAATGTTAGTATTTCGGTGGATAAGTTGGATAACTTTTGCGGTTGTCTTAGTTTACATAAAGTGTTAAAAATGTAATTTTTTTACTTTACGGAAAAACGAAATGGTTTAAATTTTCTCGAGCAATTTATTCATAATATCGGGGCCATGTTCAACAAAATTGCCTGTGCTTTCAGCAAATTTTTCGGTTAGTTTTTCTACACCCTTAACTTCATTACGGCTGTCATAAATTAAATACGGAACAGGGGCGGAAGAATGGGTCTTTGTATTAAGGGGGGTTGGGTGGTCAGGCATTATTAAAATTCTAAAATCATCGCCCGATTTTTCTAGATAATCGAAAATTGTAGAGAAGGCGCGTTCTTCAATAATTTCAATGGCTTTAACCTTATTTTCGGCTTCTCCGCGGTGACCGCATTCATCTGGTGCTTCAATATGAAGGTAAACCAAATCGCAATCATTTTGGAATGCATCAATAGTTGCTTTTGCTTTGCCTTCAAAGTTGGTGTCAAGGTAGCCTGTCGAGCCTTCTACTTCGGGGGTAAGCATATCAGCACAGATGCCGATACCCTTTAAAAGGTCTACAGCACTTATAACAGCGGCTTTGACACCGTTCTTTTCATAAAAGTTTTGAAGTGCGGGTTTTCTGCCTTCGCCCCAAAGCCAAATAGAGTTAGCTTCGTTTAAGCCCTTCTCACGGCGTTTAAGGTTAACGGGGTGGTCTTTAAGTATATTATAACTTTTTTTCATTAAATCAATAAGTGGAGCGGCATTTTCGCTTTTGCTTAAATAATCGCCAATAACACGACCGCTTATGTCATGTGGCGGTGTCATTTCGCCCAAATCGGTTGTGCCGTTATCAACAACTAGACAATGGCGGTAGCTTACACCACCGTAGAATTTATAAATTTCATTACCAAGCTTTTCTTCCACGGTTTTAATAATTTCGTGGGCTTCTTTGGTTGAAATATCGCCTGCGCAATAGTCAACCATTGTTTTTTCATTATAGTTTTCTTCATTTGAAAGGGTAACTATATTGCAACGAAGAGCAACATCAGTATCCTTTAAATCAACGCCGATTGATGCGGCTTCTAAAGGTGAGCGGCCCGTATAGCATACAAGCGGGTCATAACCCATAACCGACAAATTTGCAACATCGCTACCGGGTTTTAAACCGTTGGCAACGGTTTTGCACATACCCACTTCGGAAACCTTGGCAAGCTTATCTATTAAGGGTTTGTTGGCAAGCTCCATTGGGGTTTTATTTCCAAGTGATTCATAGGGCGTATCTGCCATACCGTCACAAAGTAAAACTAAGTATTTCATCAAAGTACCTTCTTCATGTGTTATTGAGAATATTATACCAATAATATATTTTTTTGTAAAGAAAAAACACTTTCATTTTTTTAATTTTATGGTATTATAGAGTTAAAGAAAGTAGGTGAGACCCCAATGAATAATATAACAAATGCTGAAATTTTATCACCTGTTGGTAATAATGAAATGTTAATTGCCGCTGTAAGAAGTGGCGCCGATGCGGTTTATTTTGGTGCTAAGGATTTTTCAGCACGCAGAAATGCTGAAAATTTCGGCAGTTTCGAGCTTAATGATGCAATACAGTACTGTCATATCCGTGGGGTTAAAGCCTATTTAACACTCAACATTTTAATTAAAGATGATGAATTTGAAAACGCCGTAGCATTAGCGCGCGATGCGTATAATTTTGGTATTGATGGAGTTATTGTACAGGATTTAGGTCTTGCGGCTTACTTACATCAAAATTTACCTGAATTGCCGTTGCATGCATCCACACAAATGTCGGTGCATACCCCTGCTGCTTTATATTTATTAAAGGAAATGGGCTTTACACAGGTGGTAGCGGCGCGCGAAATGTCATTTAGCGATTTAAAAGCTCTTTGCAAAACCGCAAACGAACTTGATATGATAGTTGAAGTGTTTGTACACGGTGCGTTGTGTATGTCGGTGTCTGGGCAGTGTCTTTTATCGGCTTACCTTGGTTCTCGTAGTGGTAACCGCGGTCTTTGTGCGGGTCCTTGCCGTTTACCCTTTAAAGCTGAAAACGGTACAGGATATGATTTAAGCCTTAAGGATTTATCCTTGGTTGAAAATATTACCGATTTATATAATATAGGTGTGCGTTCCTTTAAAATTGAAGGCAGAATGAAGCGACCCGAATATGTTGCCGCTGCAACAAAAGCTTGTAAGGAAGCGCTTTATAGTGGGGTAATTGATTACGAGCTTTCAAAAACACTTCAGAATGTTTTTTCTCGCTCAGGTTTCACAAATGGGTATTTGGAAAACAAGCTTGGTCGTGATATGTTTGGTATCCGCACCAAAGAAGATGTGGTTTCTGCAGATAGGGCGTTTCCTGTTTTGCACGAAATTTACCGTAATGAATTACAGTCGGCAGCGGTAGATTTGAAGTTTACAGCAAAAGCGGGGCAGGAAACCGAACTCACTTTAACCGATGGTGAAAATACCGTTTCGGTTAAGGGGTCTGTACCTGATTTCGCCCAAAACAAAGCAGCAGATGCTGATAGCGTACTTAAAAACTTAAATAAGTTTGGCGGTACACCTTACTATTTAAATAATTCAGAAATTATTTTAGATGACGGTTTGTTCTTGCGCGCAAGCGAGCTTAACGAAATAAGAAGAACGGCAGTAGAACTGCTAAGTGAAAAGCGCGGTCAATCTAATAGAAAAATAAGTGGTTTAACTTACGAAAATAATTTAACTGATAGCGTTCATAAGAATAAACCGGATTTATATGTCCGTTTGGAAAACGCCGACCAAATTCCTAATGATTTAAGCGGCATATCGGCATTAATTTTACCGCTTGAAAATGATTTTCCTAAAATAGACAGTATTAAGTGCATTGCTGAAATACCAAGGGGAATTATCAGCGAGCAAGCAATAATGAACAGGCTCGAAAAATTTAAGCAAAATGGTGTTAATGCCGCCCTTTGCGGTAATTTATCGGCGGTTAAAATTGCAAAAGATTGTGGTTTTGAAATTATAGCAGATACCGGACTTAATGTTTATAATAGTCAGTCTGCTAATGTTTTAGCAAATATGGGTTGTAGCGCAGCGGTGCTTTCGAATGAAATGCTTCTAACCGATGCGGCGTCACTTTCATCACCTATATATAAAGGTATTGTAAGCTATGGCAATATTCCACTTATGCTATTTAAAAACTGTCCAATTAAAAACGGTAAGAACTGTAGTGAATGTGATAAAAAGGGTGTTCTTACCGACAGAAAGGGAATAGAATTTCCTGTTCGCTGCCGTATGGGTTATAGTGAACTTTTAAATTCGGTACCTGTTTGGCTTGCCGACAAACAAATTAAAAATATTGATTTTCAGATTCTGTATTTTACTAACGAAACACCCAATCGTGTAACTGAAGTTATTAGGGCTTATAAAAATCAAAGTGAGCCTGATTGTAAGTATACTCGCGGTTTGTTTTTCAGGGGTGTAATATAGAAGTATTTTGAAAGGTGGCTTTTATATGTTGCATGGTAGACAATATTTTAATAATGATATAAAATATGTTTCTATGACTAAGCATAAATGCCCACATTGCGCAAACATACTTAAAACAGTTAAAGTTTCAAAGGTGGTAAATTCAAACTCTCCCGAAGCCAAAGATTTTGATTTTGATTTTTCGGATATTACGATTAAAGGTGATGTAAAATTCATCTGGAAGGAATTTGAATGCCCCGACTGTCGCGCGCATTTCACTGTTGACGAACTCAAAAAAATTGAAGGTGTATATATAGAATCACCTAAAGTCGATAAAAAACAAAATATAATTAACTACATAATATTTTCGATAATTGGTATTTTAATATTGCTCATTATATCGTTTATAAAATAATAAAAAAGCACTCAACGATTTGTTGAGTGCTTTAACTTTTTAAACGGTTTCCCCATGTTGCCGTAAGGCACTTAAAGATAACCTAGCCAAAAGCCAGGTGGGTGCACACCGTGTGATTTCGCGCTCCCTTCTTCCGAACTCGGCACAGCCGCGGGAGGTCTGCAAGCCCATCACACGAGAGTATTGCCCCAAAAATTAAAAGTGTAGGGTTATATAAGCGCGCGTCCGCGAACAACACAGGGAAACAAAGTATATTTTTGATTTTAAGTTTGTTTCGATGCCTTGAAGTACTTGTTGTACGTCTGCGGCATCTCAACTTCCTTAAAATGCAAAAATCTTCATTTATTTTCGCTGAAGATTTAATTTATGAATGTTTTAAAGCCTTGCAGTACTTTTGTACAACTTCATTTTTCGATTTCGCCAAAAGCAAAAAATCTTGATTTATTTAATTGCCAATTATTTATTATCAATTTCAAAAAAATCTTCCAAACGGTCGATGAAAGCATCAGCAACGGTTTCATATTCATCATCGTCTTCAATTTCATAGAAAAATTCTTCACCGTTTTCTTCGCCAACCTTAACGATTACCAATTCGCCGCTTTCTTCAAGCATTTTCTTTGGGTCTTCATAGGTGGGGAGAAGAGCCAAGTATCTAGCTTCATCAGTTTCGATTGCATCGAGCACTTCAAAGGTGTATTCCTTGCCGTCATCATCTGAAAGGGTGATTAAATCTGGATTGTAATCCTTATTCATATCTGCCATTTTATTTTCTCCTTTAAAATAAGTTTATGTAATTTTGTTATCAAAATTCTTAAAAGGCTTCAAATTGCCTTTTTCTTAGTCTTTATTTTATCATAAGTCACTAAAAAATAATAGATTTTTTGAACAATTTGTAAAAAGTTACAAAAGTTATTAACTTTTGCTTGACATTTTGTGCATTATTAATTATAATGAAGACAGAAAAAGAAAGGGGGAAGTCGAAAATGAAAGACTTAACTCCACCTGAAGGTTATCTAAAATAAATTGAAAGGCGTGGTTCCGATGAAGTAAGAAAACTTAAATAACAAAATTTTAAGTTTGTCGGCTTTTAAATCTTTAAAAATGGGTGTTACGAGAAAAACCTGGTTTGAAAGCATAAATTTGATTTTGATATTTAAGCGGCCCCGAAAGGGACTTTAAAAATATAAATTTTAAATGTTAATATGGTCTTTTAAAAATTTTTAATAAAGGCGGGAAGAGTTTTCATTTAGTTTAGTTTTCTCCAAAAGGATTTAACAGATTATAAACCCCCGGTGATGCTTTATGAAAGTTAAATATTTTATCAAAAAATAAAATGATAAGGTGAGACCAATGTACAGTTAAGTGTTAATCTGAAAAGATAACATATATAAAAGATCGGTGATTTTAATGAAAATAAGAATTTATTCCATTAAATAAACTGTAAGGGTGATTCCAATGTACAATTTAACTTTAAAAGGTTTTGCTCCGTAAAATAATTTTTTAACTAGGGGAACGCCCCTTGAAATGTAGGTGCCGCGTATGGCATTAAAAACGGAAAAACGAAAGAAGAAAATTAAAAAATGAATATTGAAATAGTTTAACCGACTGTGTAATTTGAAGTTTTACGCAGTCGGTTTTTATTTGTCATATTTGTTATTAAAAACAACATAACGATGTGTAGCAGCACATAACTGCGAAGCATCATAACTTGCTGTTGGCAATACTAACTTAAAAAAGCACCCCGCAGGGTGCTTTTTAATTAATAGGTAGGTTGTTGAATTTTCTTAACCTTAAAACGGTTTACAGCGTATTTGCTGATATCGGTTTTAGCGGTTTTGAACTGTTCAGCCATATCTTTATTAAATTCTTTATCCTTTAAAAGGTGACGAACAATAGGATCAAAATTTTCAAGGTAATAAGGGTCTGCCTTAATATCCTTCTTAACCACTAAAATATAACCCGCTTTGTTATCCTTGGTGATAAGCTTAACTTCGTTAGTTGCCATTTTTGAAATGGTATCGAAGTGGTCATGGTCATAACCGGTATCCTTAGCACCAAGAACCTGAGCATATTTATCAAGGGGTTCTAATTCCTTTTCTTCTTCCTTATCAGCTTCGGTCTTATCCTTATCTGTTTCGGCATCTTCATGCTCGTGGTCATGCTCTTCTTCTTTTTTGTCTTCTTCTACCTTATTGTAGTCATTATAAACTTCTTCAAAGGTCTTTTTGCCATTCTGAAGGTCTTTAATATAACCATCAAGTTTTGCTTTGATTTCTTCTTTTTCCTTATCAGTTTCCTTATCAAAGGTTACTTCAAGTAAATCAGCAATCAAGAAATCTTTATAAAGCTTTGCTTCAACATCGGCAGTAGCGATTTCTTTTTTACCGTCTTTGCCGTAAATATGGTCGAAGTAAACTTCTGCATAATATGAATCAACAGTGAACTGTAAGTATGTGTTAAAGCTTACGCCGTTGGGTTCAAAAAGTTGACCATAGCCGTAATATGCCCACATATAGTAAGCCATATTTTGAGCTTCAGACATCATTTTGTCATCAATCTCAATTTTAGCATCTTTGCAGAGCTTTTGGTATGTGCCGATTTCTTCCAAAATTTCAATGGCGCGGTTTTTAACCCATTCTTCAAACTTCTTGTCACCGATTTTCTGTTTAAAGTAGTCGGTATCGGCTGTTAATTTGTCGCCTAAAGCGGTCTGAACTTCGCTCTGACCGTCACTGTAAGCATTAATGAGAGCGCACATGTAATAAGCAGAAGTGTAATCAAATCCGTTCACTGTAACGGCAATTTCGTCTTTCTTATGGCAAGCAGCTGCTGATAATGCCATAATCAAAACGAGAGCAATAGATAAAATATTTTTTATTAACTTCATTTTTAATCCTCCGAAGATTTTTTACAACATACCTATTATATATTAAGTTGTTTGAAAAGTCTACAAAAATTTTGCAAATTATAAGGCATTTATTAATTCTTTTATAAAATCAGATAAATTTTGATTTTTGAGAAGCTTTATGGTATACACCGGCTTATCGGTAACATTAAGCATAAAGCGGGTACTGTATTTTTCAGAAAGCTTGTGCATAACCTGTGGCTCTATTGAATTTATCTTTAAAATTGCAGTATTTCCGTTAGCGGTAATTTCGGCAATTTTATTGTCTGCCGCCTTATTGCGTAAAATAGCAATATCGATAAGCCCCATAACGGCTTTTGGTGGTTCGCCAAAGCGGTCGCACAGTTCATCAATAACATCACTCGCATCTTCATCACTTCTGATTGCTGCAATTCGTTTGTAAATGCCAAGTCTGGCAGGCAAGGAAGCAATATAATTTTCGGGTATATGCGCCGAAACATTAAGGTCAACGGTACAGGGAATATCATCATCGGGAATAATGCCATTTTCTTCGTTTACCGCTTCGGATAAAAGCTTCAAATACATATCATATCCGACCGATTCCATATTGCCATGTTGCTCACCGCCCAAAATACTGCCCGCGCCCCTTATTTCAAGGTCGCGCATTGCAATTTTAAAGCCCGAACCAAATTCGGTATATTCTCTTATCGCTTCAAGGCGTTTAGAAGCAATATCGCTTAACTGCTTATTGGGTGTAAAGCAGAAATAAGCATAAGCTCGGCGGGGGGAACGACCTACGCGTCCGCGTAATTGGTGAAGCTGTGAAAGCCCCATGCGGTCGGCGTTTTCAATTATAAGTGTGTTAGCGTTTGGAACATCAACACCCGTCTCAATAATGGTTGTGCAAACAAGCAAATCAATTTCGTGGTCTATTAGTTGCCGCCATACATTTGAAAGTTCATCTTCACTCATTCTGCCGTGCGCAATACCGATATTAATTTCGGGAATTTTAGCTTTAATACGCGCAGCACAACGGTCTATGGTGTCAATATTGTTGTGCAGATAATAAACCTGACCGCCGCGGCGCATTTCTTTTCTTATGGCGTCGGTCAAAATACCCATATTTTGCTCTAAAACATAGGTTTGAACGGGGTGGCGGTCTCCTGGGGCTTCATCAAGCGAAGACATATCGCGAAGACCCGACATTGCCATATTTAAGGTACGGGGAATAGGTGTTGCCGAAAGGGTTAGTATATCTACAGATGGGTAAAGTTCTTTAAATTTTTCCTTTTGTGCCACACCGAAGCGTTGCTCTTCATCAATTATAACAAGACCTAAATCCTTAAAAGTAACATCCTTTGATATCAGTCGGTGGGTGCCGACCACCATATCAAGGCGACCGCACTTAAGGTCGGCAATAATTTTTTGTTGCTGTTTTGGGGTGACGAAACGGTTTAAAAGCTTTACTGTTACGGGCATTTCGCCAAAACGGCGAACAATAGTGTTGTAATGCTGAAGCGCAAGAATAGTGGTTGGCACTAACAGCGCGCACTGTTTGCCTTCACTAATGCACTTAAAGGCAGCGCGAAGCGCAACTTCGGTTTTCCCAAAGCCAACATCCCCGCACAAAAGGCGGTCCATAGGAACATCGCGTTCCATATCATTTTTTATTTCATTAATACATCGCAATTGGTCATCGGTTTCATCGTATTCAAACCGACGCTCAAAGTCGTTTTGCAAATCTGTATCGGGCGAAAATGCATAACCCTTAACCGACATTCGTTTGGCGTAAAGCGCGGTTAATTGCTTTGCCATATCTTTGACTGCGGCTTTAACTCGTTTACGGGTTTTTTGCCATTCACTGCCGCCAAGACGGTTGATTTTAATTTGCGAATCTTCGGTAGCGGCGCCAATATAACGCGAAACCAAGTCAAGTTGGGTTACAGGGACATATAATACATCGCTTTTAGCGTATTTGATTTTTATATAATCTTTTGTAACACCGCCGTTTGTAATGCGGTTTATACCATCAAAAATACCAATACCGTGTGCTTCGTGAACAACATAGTCGCCTTTTTTAAGCTCGTCAAGTGAGCCGATTTCTTGCCCCTTTTTAGCCTTCTTTTTAATGCGTTTGCGGTCAGCGGCGATATAGCGGTGGGTTATAAGTATAAATTTTTGGGACGGAATTTCAAACCCGTCCGAAAGACCGCCTGTGGTAACATAAACAGCCCCTGCCTTAAATTCGGGCGTATCAGCTAAAAATGCATTAATGCCTTTTTCTTGCAGTGAAGATGTTAAAACCTTTGCGGCGCGATTTTCGCCTGCTAAAATAACGGCACAGCCTTTGGTTTCTAAAATATAGGAAATATCTTCAACTAAAACGGTAATATCACCGCCCCAAGCAGTTGAGCGTTTTAAGTTAAAGTTAATAATGTTTTTGGGCGCAATTTCATAACTGCCCCTACTGAAATTGTCCATAATAACCGCATTGGCGCATTTATCATAAAATTCCGATTTTGAAAGCCATAGCTTTGCGGTTTTTTTGTTTAAAAAACCTTCTTCCAAAAGGTTTTCGGTGTCCATATCATTTTGTAAGGCTATGCTTTTAAGTCTTTCTGAAATATTTATACTGTCAGATAAAATGATTAGTGTATCATCTAAATAATCGAAAATTGTATTATTAAAAAGTAAGGGGATATAACGGTCGGGTTGAAGCGTTATGCCGTTTTCCAGCGCGTTTATGTCTTTTTCAATTTGCTTTGCTTGATTTTCGGTTACGCTTTTGCTTTTTAAAAGTTTTGCAAGTGAATTTTTTAGTTCTTCTGCATTATAAAGTACT
This sequence comes from Acutalibacteraceae bacterium, assembly GCA_045611605.1. Taxonomy (GTDB): domain Bacteria; phylum Bacillota; class Clostridia; order Oscillospirales; family Acutalibacteraceae; genus UBA737. Next base: position 51,888 of record JAZKXN010000007.1, on the reverse strand, counting down.
TCACAAGCGGGAGTTATTTCAATTTTGTCGATATTTTCGGTACGGCGTTGGGTTTCGGTATCAAAGTATGAAATGTTATCGATTTCATCGCCCCAAAATTCAATTCTTACAGGGTCCTTGTGATTCACAGGGTAAATATCAAAAATGCCGCCGCGCACCGAAAACTGACCTGTACCGTCGCACAGCTCACAACGAACATATCCGCTGTTTAAAAGCTTTTCGCAAAGGGTGGAAATTTCAATACAGTCACCGCTGTTTAAGGTGAAGTTTGCATTACTTAATTTTTGTGACGGTAAAGTATACTGTAAAGCGGCGTCAAGCGATAAAGTAAGCACGCTAAAACCCCCGCCTAAAAGTTTAGACAGGGTGTCAGTACGCTTGTGTTCATATTCTTTTGAATAGCCTTGCATATTGCAAAGGCAGTAATCTCTCGATGGGAAACTCACCGCATCAATCTTCAAAGAAAGCAAATCTTGCAGTATAGCATCGGCTGATGCTTCATCGGGAGTGATGACAGCAATTTTCTTTTTTGTGTGACTGTGAAGAGCCGAAATTATTGCAGCCTTATGCACATTTGAAAGACCTGTGCAAAGGGTTGGCAAACGGCCTTTTTCGCAGTCATTTAAAAGAGATTTATAATCGCCGTCACAAGACAGAACATCGTTTATAAATTTCATTTTAGTTGTTGTATTTATTCATTGCTGAATCAATACCCTTTGTAATAATTTCTTTTGCGGCTTTTGTGGCTTTAGTCAATGCGGCATCAAGGTTTTCCTTATCGCTTTCGGGAAATTTTGAAAGTACCCAATCCGCCAGGTTATAATCGGGGTGGGGTTTTTGACCTACACCGATTTTAATGCGGGCAATATTACTGTCACCCATAAGTTCAATAATATCCTTCATACCGTTGTGACCGCCGTGACTGCCGTTTCGTCTCATTCTTATTTTGCCTACATCAAGGGATATATCATCAAAAATAATGATGATTCTATCCTTGGGTATTTTATAAAATGCGGCAATTTGTGTAACGGCGCGACCCGAGTTGTTCATATAAGTCTGGGGTTTTGCCACAAGCACGCGGTTTTTGCCAATATTACATTCACCAAAAACAGCATCAAACTTATGCTTCGAAAAATCACCATCATTTTGCTGCATCAAAAGGTCAGCAGTCATAAAGCCAACATTGTGGCGGGTGTTTTCATATTGAAGCCCGGGGTTGCCAAGGCCAACAATTAGCCAATCATAAGTGGGTTTTTTTGAAAAAATCATTTAATCACCGACAGTATTTTAACATATATATATGCTTTATTCAAGTAAAAAACACTTGACACATATAAAATAAAGTTGTATTATGTTTTTGTAAAAGCGTTGATAAGGACATTAGCTTATTTGTGATGTTTTAAGAGAGTGTGGGTCGTCGGCTGTAAGCCCACTAAACTAACTTTAAGTGAAACCGCCTTTGAGCTGTTCGGGGGTCAAAAACCCGAATCGTTTAACCTGCGTTAAGGGTATTCGAGTGCCGATTTTTTCGGAATTTGGGTGGAACCGCGGAGATTATTTTACTTCGTCCCTTTTTGGGGCGAAGTTTTTTGTTTTTTTAGGAGGAAATAAAATGATTAAAGTTACTTTAAGAGATACCGTTAAAGAATTTAACGACGGTATTAACGCTTATGAAGTTGCCAAATCTTTTGGCGGCGGTTTTTATAAGAATGTTTGTGCCGCAAGAATTAACGGCGTAAACAGCGATTTGCGCACCGTTTTAAATGATGGCGACACACTTGAGCTTTTAACCTTCGATGATGAATATGGCCGTTGGACCTTCCGTCACACCGCTTCTCACATTATGGCACAGGCAGTTAAGCGCCTTTATCCTAATGTAAAGCTTGCTATCGGTCCTGCAGTTGATGACGGTTTTTATTACGATTTTGATATTGATGAAAAGTTCACACCTGACGATTTAAAGAAAATCGAAGACGAAATGAAGAAAATCGTTAAGGAAGATATTGAACTCACTCGTTTTGCACTTCCTAAGGCTGAAGCAGTTGCAAAGTTTACTGCTGAAAACGAACCTTATAAGGTTGAACTTGCAGAAGGTATTGCTGACGGTGAAGAAATCAGCTTTTATGCTCAAGGTGATTTTACCGATTTGTGTGCAGGCGCACACCTTATGAGCACAGGCGCAGTTAAAGCGTTTAAGCTTACTTCTGCAACCGGTGCTTACTGGCGTGGCGATTCTTCAAAGAAAATGCTTTGCCGTGTTTATGGTACTGCTTTCCCGAAAGCAAGTGAATTAGAAGCACATCTTGCAATGCTCGAAGAAGCAAAGAAGCGCGACCACAATAAGCTCGGTCGTGAACTTGAAATTTTCACAACCGTTGATTGCATAGGTCAAGGTTTGCCGATTATGCTTCCTAAGGGCACAAAAATTCTTCAAATTTTACAGCGTTTCGTTGAAGATGAAGAAGAAAGAAGGGGTTGGCTCCGTACTAAGACCCCACTTATGGCAAAGAGCGACCTTTATAAAATTTCCGGTCACTGGGATCATTATCGCGATGGTATGTTTGTAATGGGCGACCCGAATGATGAAAGCAAAGAATGCTTTGCACTTCGTCCTATGACTTGTCCGTTCCAATACCAGGCATACCTTAACCGCGCGCGTTCTTACCGTGACTTGCCTTTGAGATATGGTGAAACTTCAACCCTTTTCAGAAATGAAGAATCAGGCGAAATGCACGGCCTTATCCGCGTTCGTCAGTTTACAATTTCTGAAGGTCACTTAATTTGTACTCCCGAACAGTTGGAAGATGAATTTAAGGCATCACTTGAACTTGCAATCTTTATGCTTAAAACTTTGGGTCTTTATGAAGATGTTTCATACCGCTTCTCACAGTGGGATCCCGATGATAAAGAAAAGTATATCGCTACCCCCGAACAGTGGGCAGAAGCACAGGATATGATGGGCAAAATCCTTGACCACCTTGAAATTCCTTACAAGGTTGGCGTTGGCGAAGCTGCATTCTACGGTCCTAAGCTCGATATTCAAATTAAGAATGTTTATGGTAAGGAAGATACACTTATCACTATCCAAATCGACCAAATGCTTGCTGAAAAGTTTGGTATGGAATATGTTGACCGCGACGGTCAAAAGAAAAATCCTTACATCATTCACCGCACATCTATCGGCTGCTATGAAAGAACCTTGGCACTTCTTATTGAAAAATATGCAGGTGCGTTCCCAATGTGGCTTGCTCCCACACAGGTTAAGATTCTTCCCATTGCTGACAGACATTTTGACTATGCTTACGATATTAAGAAGCAATTGGAAGCAAAGGGTATGCGTGTTGAAATTGATGACAGAAATGAAAAAATCGGTTATAAGATTCGTGAAGCAAGACTTCAAAAAGTGCCTTATATGCTAGTTGTTGGTGACAGCGAAGTAGAAAACGGTGCAGTTGCAGTTCGTCAGCGTGGCGAAAACGGCGACCTTGGCGCAATGCCGCTTTATAACTTCATTGATATGGCAATGAACGAAATCGAAACAAAGGTAATTAAATAATATTAAACCCCGCCTTTCAAAGGCGGGGTTTGTTTATTCTACCATCTCAATTTTTTCAATAATCGGTTGTTTTTCGGGGGATATCAAACCGTTAGGGTCGTTTGTTTTAATTGATGTCATAACACTTTCGATAATATCCATACCTTCAATCACCTTGCCGAATGCGGCATAATCACCGTCAAGGCGGGTTTCATCACCAACCATTATAAAAAACTGACAGGTGGCGCTGTTGTAATCACGCGAACGCGCCATTGAAATAACACCTTTTTTATGACTGAGTTTATTTTCAAAGCCATTGTTTTTAAATTCACCGTATATTCGCGTTGCGGTATTTCCTGTGCCGTCGCCGTTGGGGTCACCACCCTGAATCATATAACCTTCAATTGCGCGGTGGAAGGTAAGACCATTATAAAAACCGTTGTTTATAAGCTTTACAAAATTAGCGACCGTAACGGGAGCAATATCGCCATAAAGTTCCAATTTTACTTCGCCAAAATCTTTTATTGTCATCATTGCGGTGTGGGTACCGTAAAGTTTTTCATCCTTTTCATAAGGTAAACCGCTTTCGCAACCGCAAAGACAGAACAAAAGACAAATAAAAAGCAAAAATGCTGAAAGTTTAATCTTCATCTTTTTTATAATCACTTTCTTTATAAGGAATATACTTAACTTTACGCTTTTTGCGTGGCCAGTTAAGCTTAATCATAACAAGGATAAAACCAACTATAACTGCTGCAATTAAAAGATATACAACTTTCATATATTTGCTTGTAAAAATATCCTTTACAAGTTCCCAAAATTGTAAAAGAGCACTAGCTTTAACATCTTCACCTGCAAGCAGATTAACACGGCCGATAACCTTTTCGGCATACATAATTTCAGCATAGCCTAACACATCGCCTTTTTTAATGGGGGCGGTAGCAGTTTCGTTTTCAAAAAAGGTTTTAATCACAATTGTGGAATCGTCGGCTTCATTAGGCAAAACCGAAATGAAGGGTTTGTCAAAATAAAGGGGAAGAAAATCGGTTTGTAATGATTGCTCTACGGGAATTTCACAAACCGGCTCGTTTGATTTTGCAATCTCCTTAAATGAAAAATTGTTAAATGCCCAACGGTATAATTCACGGCTTTCAACAAATTCGTAACGCTTTACATTTGGTCTGTTTGGGCACTTGAGTAAAATGCACATGTAATTATAACTGTTGCGTGTGGCGGTGCTGACTAAACAGCGTCCTGCCGCGTTTGTAAAACCTGTTTTAAAGCCTGTGGCGTATTGGTAATAATAATTTGTAGATTGGTCAAGCAAAAAGTTAGTGGTGGAAAGGGTGCGGGTTGTACCCTTTGTGGTTGTCATTTTATAGCGTGATTTAGATGTCACTTCGTTTATAATGTCATGCTTTTTAGCGTAAACGCAAAGTTTATAAGTGTCGCGCGCAGTGGTGTATGTTTCTTCTTCGTGAAGACCAACAGGGTTAGAATAATGTGTACCGTTAAGCCCCAACTCTTTTGCCTTGTTGTTCATCATTTCTACAAAGCCTTCCAAGCTTCCGCCATATATATCTGCTGCAAGGTAAGCACAGTCACCAAATGATGATAAAAGCACCATATATAAAAGGTCAAGTTGGGTAAATTCTTCACCTTCGTTCATAAGAGAAACTGCAAGACCTGTGCCAAGCGTTTTATCAAGTGCCGCCTTGGTCAAAGTAACCTTGGCTTCCGGATTCCAAATATCGCTTTCAACCATTATAATAGCGGTCATTATTTTAGTGATGGAAGCGGGGTACATTTTTTGGTCGGCGTTCTTTTCCCAAAGCACTTCACCCGTATCAAGCGATACAAGCATACCTGCTTCGGCGGTAATTTCAAAGCTGTTTACTTCATAAGCCGATGCCGAAATAGGGGTGAAAACTGATGTAATTATTAAAAAACATACAAAAAATATGGAAAAAATTCTTTTAGGCATAGAAATTCTCCTTTAAATGTAGTATAATGTTATGTAACAAAGATATTATACCAATAAACAATATAAAAATAAAGAGTTATTTTTAAAAAATGAGGTGATACGGTGTGGTTTATGTAACAGGCGATATGCACGGTGAACTTGAGCGTCTTTATGATAAAAATTTTCGAAAACTTAAAAGCGGTGATGTGCTTTTGGTTTGCGGTGACTTTGGTTATATTTTTTCGGGCGATAAAACCGAGCGTGAAGTTATTGATTATCTCGCAACCCGCCGTTTTGTAACTGCGTTTATTGATGGCACACACGATAACCTTGACCGTATCAATCGTTCGCGCGTGACTTATTGGCACGGTGGCATGGTTCACCGTATTAAGGGTAATTTAATTCACCTTATGCGCGGACAGATTTTTAATATTGACGGTAATACATTTTTTACCTTTGGCGGTGGTGAAAGCACTGACCGTGAAATGCGCCGTGAACAGGGCACTTGGTGGAGCGATGAAGAACCTACCGCGTTGGAAATGGCACAAGGCGCAACGGCACTTGATGAAGTTGGATGTAAGGTTGATTATTTTATAACCCACGAACCACCATCACTTGTAAAAAGTGCAATACTTTTGCGTAGTGGAAATACCGACCGCGTGAACAAGCTTAACGGTTATTTTCAAGAAATAGGGTCGGCGTGCGAATTTAAGCATTGGTACTTTGGTTCGCTTCATGAAGACAGGGTAATCACCCCACATCACACATGTGTTTTCAGAAATATGATTGCCATACCTAAAGGCGATAAAAACATAGAAAATAGTGATAACACTTGACAAATATGGTATAATTATAAGAGTTTGAAAAAAATTAACTTTCTTGGAGGTTGTTTATGATAAGCACCGACAGACTTTGTATGGGTTGTATGAACGATAACGGCGGTGAGCAAATTTGCCCCATCTGCGGTTTCGATTCAAAAGAAAAGAACCCTAAAAATGCAGTTTCAATTAAGACTATGGTAAACGACCGTTTTGTTGTTGGTCGTGTGCTTTCTTCTAACGGTGAAGGCATTACTTATATTGGTTGGGATACTGCAAATGACGCCATTGTTCAGATACGCGAATATTTCCCTGACGGCGTTGCAAAGCGTAATCCCGATAAGACTGTTTCAATGCTTAAAGGTAAGGAATATACCTTTAACGAAGGTCTTTTGGAATTTTTGGAAATCAACAAAACTATAAAATCGAATGATTTACCATCGCTTATACCTGTTGTGGATGTTTTTGAAGAAAACGGTACTGCTTTTGCAGTAATGCAAAATGTTCAGGGCGTTACTTTAAGTGATTTTCTTTCGCGTAGCGGCGGTACACTTAAGTGGGAACAAGCGCGCGCATTGTTCTTGCCACTTATCGATACAATCAAAGGTATGCATGACCTTGGCATAATTCACAAAGGCATTTCGACCGATACTATTTTGGTTGGTCGTGACGGTAAGCTTCGCATTACCGGTTATTCAATTAATAAATTGCGCCTTGAAAATGATGAAATTCAGTACGAAGTGCTTGACGGTTTTGCCGCTGTTGAACAGTATAAAACTGAAGAAGAATTTCGTGTTAGTACTGCTACCGATGTTTACGGTTTTTGTGCAACACTTTTTAATGTGCTTATAGGTAACCTTCCCGCAAAGGCAACTGCACGACTTGAAAACGACTCAATGTCTATTCCTTCAAAATTTGCAGAAGAATTGCCCCGCCAAGTGCTCATTTCTCTTGCAAACGCTTTACAGGTTAAGCCCGCTGACCGTACTGCCGATATGGAAGCTCTTAAAAACCAATTGGTTTATGGCGAAATTCCTGATGCGGCAGTTGTGAAGTCCGGTAAAAAAGGTGCGGCCGCCGTAAAGGAAAAAGAAAAGAAGGAAAAAACAGGCAGCGGTAAGGTTGTACTTGTTACCACTATTGTTACCATTTTGGTGTTTTTAATTTTAGGTATTATTGTAATGTTTACCATAGGCCGCGATTGGTTTTCTGGTGGTGGCGATAATAATTCGCAACCCGATAATTCTTCAAGCGGTTCGCCTGTTGTGGATATTATCGGCGATAATAACACCAGCGATGATGATCCCGAAAAGCTCTTCACCGTACCCGATTTAGTGGGCGAATATTATTCTGTGGTGACAGAAGACCCCGAAAATGCAAACTTTGTTTTTGTAATTAAGGGTAAGGAATTTTCGACCGAACCGCGCGGAACAATCTGCAGTCAGTCAGTTGTTAAGGGTTCTAGCGTTAAGAAAGATACTGAAATTCAGGTTGTTATAAGCCTTGGCCCGAAGGAATTTAAAATGCCAAGCGTTTTAAACCGTACAGAAGATGAAGCAAAGCTTGAGCTTTTGAAACAAGGCTTCTTGTATCAGAACATTGAAGTGCTTGAAAAGTATGATGAGGAATATGCTCCGGGTCAGATTATTGAGCAGTATCCTGCAGCCGGTGAAACAGTCAATGCGGATATAGGCATTAAAATTTACATTAATACTTACGAAGGCGACGAGTATTATTAATATATAAAATAATGCTTGATTTTTCTGAATATATATGTTATAATCCGTTTGTAATATCTAAAGGAAAGGTGAGTGGCTAACAGCCGCTCACTTTTGTTTTGCAAGGAGATGAATTTTTATGGCAAGTGCTGCCGAGCGTGTTTATGACCTTATCAAAGAAACGGTTGAAACGCAGGGCGTTACCCTTTGGGATGTTCGCTTTTTAAAAGAAGGTGCATCGTGGTATTTAAGGGTGTTTATTGACAAAGATGGCGGTATCAATATTGATGACTGTACTAATGTTTCCCATGCTATTGACCCGATCATTGATGAAGCCGACCCGATTGATAAATCGTATTATCTTGAGGTTTGTTCCTGCGGTATTGACCGTGAGCTTACCCGCCCCGCCCATTTTGAAGCAATGTTAGGCGAAACCGTGAAGATAAAACTTTATAAAGCTGTTGATGGCGTGAAGGAATTTATTGGTATACTCAATGGCTTTGACGGTAATGTTAAGTTAGATGTTGACGGCAAGGTTTATGAATTTGCGCTTAAGGAAATTTCTAAAGCAAACATTTATTATTGTGAATAAAAAACTTAAAATATTTTAATGGAGGAATATGGAAAAATGGCAAGAGCAAAAAAAGTTAAAAAAGACGAAGTTAATTATGCTGAATTTTTTGAAGCATTAAAGCTTATGGAAGAGGAAAGAGGGATTCCTAAGGAATTTATCGCAGAAAAAATAGCAGATGCTATCGTGGTTGCTGCTCGTAAAGATTACGGCGGTAACGAAATCGTAACCTGTACAATTGATGTTAATAAGGAAATTTTCTCGGTTATTGCTCGCAAGACAGTAGTTGACGAAGTTATGGACCCCTATACCGAAATTTCTAAAGAAGATGCTGCTTTAATTGATACAAATTCGATTGAAAACGGTTTTGTTGATATTAAACTTGATCCTAGAAAATTCGGTCGTGTTGTCGCACAGAATTCTAAGAACAATTTCCGTCAGGGTGTTCGTGAAGCAGAACGCGGTCACACATTGGCTGAATTCCAAAGCCATACCCGCGAGCTTCTTACTGCGGTTGTTCAGAAAATTGATCCCAAGACAGGTAATGCAATTTTAACTATCGGTCATAGCGATGCAACCCTTCCCAAGGCTGAACAGGTGCCTGATGAAGTTCTTTCAGAAGGAGATCATATCAAGGTTTATGTTGTAGATGTTAAGGAAACCGAACGCGGTGCACGCGTAATGCTTTCTCGTACACATCCCGGTCTTGTTAAGCGCCTTTTCGAAACCGAAGTACCCGAAATTTTTGATGGTACAATCGAAATCAAGTCGGTTTCGCGTCAGGCAGGCTCACGCACAAAGATTGCAGTTTATTCTCAGAATCCCGAAATTGATCCTATCGGCGCTTGTATCGGTCCGCGCGGTGAACGCGTAAACAAAATTGTTGAAGAACTTGCCGGCGAAAAGATTGATATTGTTAAATACAGCGAAGATCCTGTTGCTTTTATTACTGAAGCATTGTCACCTGCAAAGGTTGCTTCGGTTGAAATTTTGTCAGAAGACCCCAAGGCTTGTAAAGTAAAAGTTCCCGATGCACAGTTGTCACTTGCAATCGGTAACAAGGGTCAGAATGTACGCCTTGCTGCTAAGCTTACAGGTTGGAAGATTGATATCCATCCCGAAAGCGGTTACTACGGCGAATAATTTGATTTTTAGAGGAACGCTATTATGAGTATGAAAAAAATTCCAATGCGAATGTGCACGGGTTGTCACGAAATGAAGCCCAAAAAAGAACTTATCCGCGTGGTTAAAACCCCCGAAAGTGAAATAAAGGTTGATTTTACCGGTAAGCTTAACGGACGCGGTGCTTATATTTGCAAAAATGCAGAATGCTTTGAAAAAGCACAAAAGCAAAAAGCATTGGCACGCGCATTTGAGTGTCAGATAACCGATGAAGTTTATGCAGAGCTTATAAAGGAAATTTCAAAAGGTGAATAATAAAATTTTAACCCTTTTGGGTTTTGCTTCAAAAGCCGGTAAACTTTCATTCGGTATGGATATGTCACTTGCATCACTTAAAGCGGGTAGAAGCTCTTTGATTGTGTGTGCCTTTGATATATCCGATAAAAGCAAAAAGGAAATTGGTTTTCATACACAAAATAAAAATGTTCCGTTTATAATCTTAACTGATGAAGATATCGACACCGTATCTAAGGCGGTGGGCCGCAAATGCGGTATTATTTCGGTAAATGATAAATCATTCGCCGATGCAATTAAAGGAGGATATGCTAATGACCAATAAATATAAAGTCAGTGATCTTGCTAAGGATTTGAATATGAGTTCAAAAGATGTTGCAGTTATTGCTACAGAAGTATCAGGTAGCGAAAAGAAATCAAGCGCAACACTTAACGAAGAAGAAATTGGCCGTTTTTTCAATAAACTTACCAAGGATAATTCGGTAAAGGATTTTACAGGTTATTTTGCAACAGGTGCTGCTGCGCGTGAAAAAGCTAAAAAGGCGCGTGAAGAAGAAAAGAACAAAAAACTTTTGGAACAAATGGCTATTTTAGAACAACTTAAGGCTGCTGCTGCCGCACAGGATGCTGCAAAGGCTCCTAAGGCTGAACCTAAGAAAGAAGAACCGAAAAAAGTTGACTCTAAGAAGGGAGAGCCTAAGAAGGTTGAAATTAAAAAGGAAGAACCTAAAAAGGTTGAACCCAAGAAGGAAGAACCTAAGAAGGCCGAACCTAAAAAGGAAGAACCTAAAAAAGCAGAACCCAAAAAGGAAGAGCCCAAAAAAGAACCTAAAGTTTCTGATCCCCAACCCTTTGTTTCAAAGAAAAAGGATAAGGTGGCGGGTGATACACCTAACCGCGGTCCCGCTGAAATTCGTCATATTGATACTCGTACATCTAATGTAAATATTGATAAGTATAACGAAAAGTATGAAACAATTGCACCTGCAAACTCAATGCAGGATAATTATTCACGCAAACAAAAGATTAAGCAAAAATCTAAAGACTATAAGCGCCCACAAGGTGCTAAGCGTGAAACCGAAGCAGATAAGATGCGCAGAATGCAGCTTGAACGCATTAAGAAGACCCCTATTACCGTTACTGTTGGTGATGAAATCACCGTTGGTGAGCTTGCTGCTGCTATGAAGAAGACTGCAGCCGAAGTTATTAAAGAACTTCTTAAACTCGGTATGATGGCTACTGTTAATCAGGTGATTGATTATGATACCGCTGAAATCGTTGTTACTGAAATGGGTGCAAAAATTCAGAAAGCTGTTGTTGTTACCATTGAAGAAAAGATTATGGACGACACCGAAGATACTGCAGAAAACTTGAAGCCACGCAGTCCTGTTGTTGTTGTAATGGGTCACGTTGACCACGGTAAAACTTCACTTCTCGATGCTATCCGTGACACTGCAGTTACTTCAACCGAAGCAGGCGGTATTACTCAGCACATTGGTGCTTACCGTGTAAACTGTAATGGTGAAGATATCACATTCCTTGACACCCCCGGTCACGCAGCATTTACATCTATGCGTCAGCGCGGTGCAATGGCTACTGATATTGCAGTGCTTGTTGTAGCTGCAGACGACGGTATCATGCCACAGACTATTGAAGCAATTAACCACGCTAAGGCTGCAAAGGTTCAGATTATTGTTGCAATCAATAAAATGGATAAGCCTGAAGCAAATCCCGACCGTATTATGCAACAACTTACCGAGCACGAACTTGTTCCCGAAGAATGGGGCGGTGACATTATTTGCGTTCCCGTTTCGGCTAAAACACATATGGGTATTGATAACCTTTTGGAAAATATCCTTTTGGTTGCTGAAATGCAAGAACTTAAAGCAAACCCCGACCGCCGCGCAAAGGGTATTGTTATTGAAGCCCGTCTTGATAAGGGACGCGGTCCTGTTGCTTCACTTCTCGTTCAAAACGGTACACTTAAAACAGGCGATATTATTGTTGCAGGTACTGCCGTTGGTCGTGTTCGTGTAATGACTAACGAAAAGGGTGTTGAACTCAAAGAAGCAGGTCCTTCTGTGCCTGTTGAAATTACAGGTCTTGCCGAAACACCTAACGCAGGTGATGTTTTCGACGCTGTTTCTGATGAACGCCTTGCTCGTCAGCTTGTTGAACAAAGAAAGCAAAAGGCAAAAGATGAGCTTAACAATGCAAAACAAAAGGTTACTCTTGATAATCTTTTTGATAACCTTTCAGCCGGTGATCTTAAAGAACTTAACATTATTGTTAAAGCCGATGTTCAGGGTTCAGTTGAAGCTGTACGCGAAAGCCTTGTTAAACTTACAAACGAAGAAGTTAAGGTATGCGTAATTCACGGTGGTGTTGGTGCCATTAACGAATCTGATGTTACCTTGGCTCAGGCTTCAGGTGCTATTATCGTTGGCTTTAATGTTCGCCCCGATTCTGTTGCAAAAGAAACAGCAGAACGCGAAGGCGTTGATATGCGTATGTACCGTATTATTTACGACTGCATTGAAGAAATTGAGGCAGCTATGAAGGGTATGTTAGCACCTAAATTCCGTGAAAATATTATCGGTACTGCTGAAGTTAGAAGCGTTTATAAGATTTCTAATGTTGGTACAATTGCGGGTTGCTATATCACAAATGGTAAGGTAGCTCGTTCTGCTCAGCTCCGCCTTGTTCGTGACGGTATTGTAATCTGTGAAGACAAGATTGACTCACTCCGTCGCTTTAAGGACGATGTTAAGGAAGTTGCTCAAGGTTATGAATGTGGTATTGGTCTTGAAAAGTTTGCCGATATTAAGGAAGGCGACATTTTCGAAGCCTTTATTATGGAGGAGTATAGAGATTAATGGCAGGATTTAAAATTAACCGTATAACATCTGATATAAGGGTATGCCTGTCTGAATTGTTGCGCGAAGTAAAGGACCCTAGAGTAAGCAAGCTTTTAAGTATTATAAAGGTTGATGTTACGGGGGACCTTTCTTACGCTACTGTTTATGTCAGTGCAATTGAAGGGTATGAAGCAACCGTAACATCGGTTAAAGCTCTTAAGGGTGCATCGGGTTATTTAAGACGCGAAATGGGTGCAAGACTCAAGCTTCGCAAGGTGCCCGAGCTTCGCTTTATAGCAGATGATTCTATTGCTCACAGCGCGCATATTTCCCAAATTATTGAATCTTTTAAAGAGGAAAGTAATGATGAAAAATAAAGATAATACCTTATGCCGTGAGTTAAATCTAAAACAAACGGCAAGGTATTTAAAAAAGCATGATAATTATATAATACTCACTCACGCTTCCCCCGACGGTGACACATTGGGTTCTGCTTACGCGCTTTATTATGGTCTTAATGAAATCGGAAAATCGGCTTGTGTTTTATGTCCCGATGTTATTCCTAAAAAGTATGATTTTTTTGTCAGACCTACAAACCATGTTCATCGCGAAAATGCAACGGTAATTGCAGTTGATATTGCGGATAAAAAGCTTTTAGGCGCTTTGGCAAGTGAATTTGGTGATGTTGTGGATTTGTGTATTGATCATCATATCACCAACAGCCGTTTTGCCAAGAATTTGTATCTTAATACTTCTGCCGCGGCAACTGCAGAAAGCATTTTTGAACTTTTAACTCTTATGCGTGTTAATATTAACGATATTACTGCACGCGCAATTTATGCGGGTATTGCTACAGATACGGGTTGTTTTAAGTATTCTAATGTAACGGCTAAAACTCATATAATTGCGGCAATGCTTTATGATTACAACATTAACGCGGGTGAAATTAACCGTTTGATGTTTGATACGAAGTCGAAAAATCTTTTGGATATGGAACGCCGAGTATTAGAAGGCGCCGAATATCACTTTGATGATAAGTGCATAATTTTAAGCGTTACTTGTGAAATGCAGGAAACAACGGGTTGTTATGGTTCTGATTTAGAAGGTATTGCCCTTATTTCACGCAGTGTTGAAGGTATTGATATTGGTATTACCGCAAAAGAAATTGATGAAAATGTTTTCAAGGTTTCTTTCCGCACCTTTGAAAAGCTTAATGCGGCTGAAATTGCAAAAGAGTTTGGCGGCGGCGGACATAAATCTGCTGCGGCTGCAGTTATAAACGGTAGTTTAAGCGAAGTGAAAGCACAGATATTAGAAGTTGTGGGAAAGTATATGGTGGACTCTGATGCAGGGACTTCTGTTAATAAATAAACCAAAGGGGATAACATCGTTTTCTGCGGTATCTGCCGTAAAACGCGCCGCACACGAAAAGCGGGTAGGGCACACAGGTACTTTAGACCCAATGGCAACGGGGGTTTTGCCGATATTTGTCGGCAGAGCTACCGCGCTTTCGTCACTTGTACTTGCTGCAGATAAAAAGTATATTGCCGAAATTAAGCTTGGTATTACTACTGACACTTGTGATATAACGGGTGAAGTGCTTACCGAGTGCGATGTGGCTGTAAATCAAAACGATATCGAGAATGTGCTTGAAAAATTCAAAGGTAAAATAAGTCAGATTCCCCCGATGTACAGTGCACTTAAAAAAGACGGTGTTCGCCTTTACGATTTGGCGCGTCAAGGTAAAACGGTGGAAATTGAGCCGCGCGAAATTGAAGTGTTTGATTTATCGGTTATAAAACCCATTAATGATGAAAAATGCTTCTCGGTGGTTTGCCATGTTTCTAAAGGCACTTATATAAGATCACTTGCGCGTGATATCGGCGAAGTGTTAGGTTGTGGTGCAACTCTTACCGCACTCCAGCGTATTGAAACTGCAGGGTTTGATATTACACAGTGTGTTGATTTGGAAAATCTTAACGAAGAAACCATTTCCAATTTTTTATTAAATGAAGAAATTGCCGTTAAGCATTTACGCGCATTAAGTGTTACCAAAAATCAGGCAATTCGTTTTTGTAACGGCGGTCAACTTTCGTTTGAGCGTCTTAATATCGAAAATTTTGCCGAAAACGAACTTTTAAGAATTAAGTATAAAAATCAGTTTTTAGGCATTGGTATCGCAGACTGTGAAAATAAGCAGGTTGCAATTAAATGTATAATAAATTATCCCGAGGTGAGTGAGTAATGAAAACCGCAGTAGCGCTTGGCACTTTTGATGGGCTTCATACCGCTCACCGCGATGTTTTAAATTTGCTCGACGGTTATAAAAAAGTTGCAGTGACCTTTAAAATACCGCCCAAAATGGTGATTTCGGGTCAAAATGAATTGCTTTTGAGTGAAGCGGATAAATACCGTTGCTTAAGGGAATTGGGTATTGACGAAATTATAATACTTGATTTTAATGAAGTCAGAAATGATTCGCCCGAAAACTTTTTAAGCTTTTTAAAAAACCAAATTGGTGCCGATTATATCACTTGCGGTTTTAATTATCGCTTTGGAAAAAACGGTACGGGTGATGTTGCTTTATTAAGTGATTTCTGCGGTAAAAATGGTATAGAACTTAGGGTTTTAAAATCTCACTTGGTAAGTGATGGTAACCTACTTTCGTCATCATATATCCGTTCGCTTTTAAAAAATGGCGAAGTGGAAAAAGCAAACGAATTTTTGTATAGACCGTTTTGCTTCACTGCGCCGGTTGAAAAAGGCGCTCAAAGGGGAAGAACTATTGGTTTTCCGACAATTAACCAAAAATATCCCGATGATTTAGTAAAACTTCGTTTTGGGGTTTATAAAACGATTGTTTTGGTCGACGGCAAAAAATATGATGCTATTACCGACATTGGTGTAAGGCCAACCTATAAAACCGATTTTATAATAAGTGAAACCTTTATTAAGAATTTTTCAGGCGATTTGTATGGTAAAGAGATTACCGTTATTCCTGTAAGATTTTTAAGAGATGAAAAGAAATTTTCAAATATTGATGAGCTTAAAAAACAAATCCAAATTGATTTACAAAATTAAAACAGCAACACAAATTTGTGTTGCTGTTTTTTTATATAAAGTAAAAATTAGTGTCCCATGCGGGCAGATATTTAAAATGGCGAATGTAAATTTTATAATCGTCTCTTATTTCAAAAACGGCTTTTGGGATAGTTATAAAATCATCGGTGCGGTGGTAAGCCGAAATAAGCATTTTGGGTTTGTTCTTTAAAATTGTTTCCTTACCGCCATTTATTGCGGCAATTTCTTCGCCTTCAACATCCATTTTAATATATGTTGGGTTAAAGTTTAAAGAATCTATAGTTAATGCTTGAATTTCGTCTTTGCCATCACCTAAAACCGAATTTCTGCCACCAAGCATTTTGAAATTTACCATTTCGCATTTATCCGAAATACAAGCATTAATGGTTGTTAAATCTTTAATGTTTTCGGTATTATTTAAAAGCTTTTTAAAGGTTTTGCGGTCGGGTTCAAGCGCGCAAACACTTTCGTAATCAGGGCATTTTTCCACAAATCCTAAAACTGTGTCACCGTTATATGCGCCAAGGTCTAAAAAGCGTTCATTTCTAAGTTTTAAAAATGAATTATAAGGCTCATTTTCATCAACCTGACAGTCAATAAGGTAATCAATTTTTCCGCTCAACTTGTATTTTAAAATATTTTCAAAGGTTTTTTTGGAGATATCGTCTGCCAAATGGTCATAAACCCATTTTAGGTTTTCGGCGCTTTGGTGAAGAAAATTATAATCAAAAAGTCCGTCACCTATAACCGGAACTTCGGGGGCGTAAAGCTCTTGCTCAGCCCCAATTTTTAAAATATTTTCTATAACATCGGGCAGACTGCTTCCAAAGCATAAAAGCACAATCATTTCACCAAATTTTGCTTTTAAATCGCTATAACTTGAAATGTAATGGCCGTGAAAAAGCTTAGGCCTTACAAAGCCGTCGCTTGCGAAAACTCCCTTAAATTCAATGCCTTTTTCTTCTAAAACCTTTATGATTTTGTCCGCACCGTTTCCCATACCGTAAAGCACAATCGGTTTTTTTGCGGTTTTTAAATATTCCCAAAGTTCTGTTTCCATATTTTTCCCTTTAATAGTACAATTTTAACTTTTATATTATACCATTTTTGCCCACAAAGAGCAAGCGGTTTAAAAATATTGATTTTTAAATATATAAGTGGTATAATTATTTTAATTATGGCTTGTGATATTAAAGGAGTAGGTTATGAACCGTAAAATCAGGGGACTTTCAAATTGGATTTTAAGTAAACTATATTTTACTGAAGAAAACAAGGGCGAAGTTTTTGCAAATCTTCGCTATGCAGCGATTTATTTTATAGCACTTTTATTTTGGGAAGTTTTGCTTCGTTCGCAAATTGGTTTTGAAGATATGACATTTTATTTCATATTCTTTTTACCAAGCTTATCAATGCTTTTTGCAACCCTTACAGGTTGGTTTAAGAAGAAGTTAAACGGCAACCGTATTGTAACACCACTTGTATTACTTTTGCCGTTTGCATTTTATGTAAGCCAACTTGTTTATTTCCGCATATTCGGTTCACTCTTTTCGGTTTCAATGATGGGTGTCGGCGGCGACGCTATGAAAGACTTCGGTTGGGCGTTGTGGGACACCATTAAAGATTCTGTTCTTTGGATAATTCTTTGTTTGTTGCCTGTTTTGGCGGCAGGAATTTATGCTTTTTCTGCGCCCAAACGCATATTTAACGGTTTTGGTATTAAAATTCATATTGCATCTTTTTTGAGCGTGTTTGTTTTGTGGGGTTTGGCAGTTTTAATGCTTTTGCCATTTGGTAAAGGTGATTTTTCACCATACCACGCATATACTTCAAGCTATATTGACACCGATACAGCATCGAGCCGTTTGGGTGTTTTAACAAACTCTATTGTTGAACTTGGATATAAAATTTTCGGTGGTAGCGAACAACCGCAGGATACCTTGGTTATTCCCGATGCGCCTGACGAACCGCAAATTGATACAACCCCCAATGTTATTGCAGGACTTGATTTCAGTCAGTTAAAACTTACTACAACAGATACAGGCAAACAAGCGCTCTGCGATTACTTCAATTCTCTTAGCGGCACCAATAAAAATGAATATACCGGCAGTATGAAGGATTATAATTTAATTTATATTACTGCAGAAGCGTTTTCTAAATACGCTATCGACCCTGTAGTCACCCCTACTCTTTACAAAATGAGTCAGGGCGGTATTGTGCTTAATAACTTCTATAACTCCTTTAAAAACACTACAACAAATGGTGAGTATGCGTTTATGACAGGTCTTTGGCCCGATGTTTCGCGTGTGGCAAATGCAAACTCAACTGCGGGTAGCTTTGTACAGTCTAAAAACAAACTTTTGCCTTTCACACTTGGTACAATGTTTGAAAAATTGGGTGTTAAAACCCACGCTTTCCATAATTTCCGCGGTTATTATTATCAGCGTAATAAAACCCACCCAAATCTAGGTTATACAAACCTTAAATTTATGGGTCAGGGTATGAATTTCACAACATCTTGGCCATCTTCAGACCTTGAAATGATGCAGCAGTCGATTGATGATTATATTAACCAAGAACAGTTCCACGCTTATTATATGACCTTCTCGGGTCATGGTCCGTATTCTAATGCCAACCCCATTGCGGTTAGAAATTATAACACTGTTAATAAACTTTTAGAAGGTCGCAACCTTACTTGGGGTGCAAAATATTACCTTGCGGCAAATTATGAACTTGAAAAAGCAATGACATATTTGCTTGAAAAGCTTGAAGCGGCAGGTAAACTTGACAATACAATGATAGTTATTATTGGCGACCATTATCCCTATTATCTTGCCGATAATCATGTTAACTCTTTGGCGGGCAAAACTCTTGAAGCAAACTTTGAAAGATATGAATCAAGTTGTATTATGTACTGCCCAGGTATTGAAACTGCACAGGTTGATGCGCCTGTTTGTAATGTCGATATTTTGCCGACTGTGCTTAACCTTTGGGGTATGGAATATGATTCTCGCTTACTCCCCGGTACAGATATTTTTGCAAGTAATACCCATATCGCAATGCTTTATAACAAGAGCTTTGTAACTGAATATGTAAAATACAATGCTCAAAACGGTAAGGCAGAATGGTTGCCTGCAGCCGATAAACTTACCGATGAAGAAAAGCAACAGCACCTTGATTATTGTGTTGCGGTTACAAAAGCGAGATATACAGCATCACTTGATGTTATGAATGAAGATTTCTTCCGCTTTGTTATGAATGGTATAAATACTCAATAAGAATAAAAGGAGGACTTTTATGGGATATTTTGATGTTTCAAAATGCATTGATGATTTGGCACCCCAATATTTAGAATTTTTAAAAAATATATGCGACATCAAAAGCAATTCCCATAATAAAGATGGCGTTAATAAAGTTGCAGATTTTATTATAGACTATGAAAGTGCGAATGTTTATTCAACAGAGCGAGTTAGCTTTGGCCACGCAGGTGACTGCGTTTGTATAGATTATATTTGCGACCAACAAAAACCGATGTTTGTGTTTTCTGCTCACATGGATACTGCACTTGATTCTACCGATGTTGTAACAAAAATTGATAATGAATTTATCCACGGCATCGGTGCTTGTGACTGTAAAGGCGGCATTGCCGTTGCATTGCTAACAATGGCAGCACTAAAAAAATGCTGTTTTTCTGACGCTAATATCCGTTTAATTCTTCAGTCAGATGAAGAAGTTTCAAGTTGTTTATCCAATAAGAAAACAGTTAAATACATTTGCGAAAAATCTAAAGATTGCAAAGCATTTTTTAATTTAGAAGGCAAGTATCCCGGTAGTTTGACAGTTAAAAGGGCGGGTATTATAACCGTAAGGTTTACTGTGACGGGCAAAAGCGCACATGCTTCTAAAAAAGAGCAGGGGATCAACGCGATAAACGAAGCCACTTATAAAATTGTTGAGATACAAAATAGTCATTTGAATGATACTATCGCTTTCAACTGCGGTGTTATTGGCGGTGGTGTCGCATCAAATGTTATACCCGAAACCTGTAGTTTTGATGTAGAAGCGCGCGTGAATACAAAAGCGGATTATGATAAAGTTTTACAGTTTTTCGGCGAACTTGCTGAAAAGCAATACATAAAGGGTGCTAAAACCGAATTTGAGATTATTTCTGACAGATTACCAATGGAAGAAACAAAGCAAAATCTTGATTTGCTTCAAAAAATCAACGATATAAGTGAAAGATATGGCTTTGGTAAGGTGAGTCCCCGTCAAAGTCTTGGCGGCTCAGATGCGGCATATACCACCGATGCAGGGATTCCTACTGCTGACGGTTTGGGTATAGTTGGTTTTAACCTGCATTCTAAAAATGAAAGGGCCGAAATCAGGTCATTAAAGGACAGTGCAAAGCTTTTAGCGGCTATAGTTATGGAATTATCTTGAAAGGAAGTAAATGATGGAAAAATTACCTATTTTAGCAATTACTCTTGGTGACCCTTGCGGTGCAGGACCTGAAATTACTGCCAAAACCTGTGCGGATAGTAGTGTTTATAAAATATGTAAGCCATTAATCATTGGCGATCCTTGTGTTATGAAGCAGGCACTAGTATTTACAGGTCTTGATAATACCTTAAAAGTGAACGCCGTAACAAATGTTGCTGATGCAAAGTTTAATTATGGAACCATTGATGTTTATGATGTTAAATGCATATCAGATGAAAAGTCTTTAAAACTCGGCACCCCAAATGAAGTTGGCGGCAATGCAGCTTTTCAATATGTTAAAACTGCAATTGAACTTGCTTTGTCGGGTGATGTTGATGGTACGGTTACCAACGCAATAAGCAAAGAAGCTATTAATATGGCGGGTTACCATTATTCGGGTCACACTGAAATATATTCTGATTTAACAAAAACCAAGAAATACTGTATGATGCTTGCACATAATGACTTCAGAGTCACCCATGTTTCAACCCATGTGTCACTTAGAGAAGCCTGTGACCGTTGCAAGAAAGAGCGCATTATTGATGTAATCGAGTTATCATATAAGGCTTGTGTAGATATGGGAATTGAAAATCCCAAAATCGCAGTTGCGGGTCTTAATCCACATTGTGGTGAAAATGGCATGTTTGGCAGGGAAGAAATTGAAGAAATTACTCCTGCCATTGAATATGCAAAGTCAAATGGAATGGATGTTATCGGACCATGTCCGCCAGATTCTGTTTTCTCGCAGGCTATCGGCGGCTGGTATGATGTTGTGGTTTGTATGTATCACGACCAAGGTCATATCCCCACCAAGGTACAGGGTTTTGTTTATGATAGAGTAAAACAGGCTTGGAATGCGGTTGCAGGTGTTAATATAACCTTAGGGCTTCCTATTGTCAGGGTTTCGGTTGACCACGGTACCGCCTTTGACCATGCGGGCAAAGGCGATGCAAATGCTATTAGTTTAATTAACTCTATTGAATATGCGGCAAAATTATCTAAAAAATAATTAACAGATAACCCCCGCCTAAAAAGGTGGGGGTTATTTCATGGCTTATTTGGCAGGCTGAAAGGAATTTTTTCTCGGCGCTGCCCGCGCCTATCGCCTCGCATTGCTCGTTGCCGCGCCTAAACAACAGTCACCCCGGACTGTTGTTCTTAACGGCTTGTTCGAATCCCTTTCTCCATATAAAAAATAAAAGCCCAATACCAAAAGGTATCGGACTTTTATTGGCACGCTGAAAGGGATAAATCCGCTGCGCGTATTTCTTGCTCGACGACCGCTCCGCAATGCTCGCAGTACCCGTCTTCGCACCACTCAGCTACAAAACAGTCATTTAGACTGTTTTGCTTAACGCTTCGTGCCCCCTCGGGCTTCGAATCCCTTTCTCCACACAAAAAATAAAGAAGTTACAACCTAAAGGTCATAACTTCTTTATTGGCACGCTGAAAGGGATTCGAACCCCCGACCCTCTGCTTAGAAGGCAGATGCTCTATCCAACTGAGCTATCAGCGCATAAGGGGCTGTTTATTACAGCAAAAGTTATTATATCACAATGTTTTCAAATAATCAAGTAAAATTTTAAATGCACAACAAAAAACAAAGGCGGTAGATTATTCTACCGCCTTAAAATTATTTATCACTTTTAATTATACCAATTGAAAGTTCTTCGAGTTGCTTTTCATCAACGGGTGACGGTGCGCCTGACATCAATTCTCCTGTGTTGGAAACCTTGGGGAAGGCGATAACATCGCGAAGCGAATCACAACCGCACATAATCATTGTAAGTCTGTCAAGACCGATGCCCATGCCGCCGTGTGGGGGTGCGCCGTAACGGTAAGCATCAACAAGGAAACCAAATTTTTCAGCCGCTTCTTCGTCTGTTAGACCGAGTGCTGCAAACATCTTTTTCTGAAGTTCAGGGTCAGAAATACGGATAGAACCGCTTGAAAGTTCAGTACCGTTAAGCACAAGGTCATAAGCCTTGGCGAATACCTTTTCGGGTGCGGTATCAAGGTACTGCAAACATTCATCCAAAGGTGAAGTGAATGGGTGGTGCATTGCATCCCAGTTACCTGTTTCTTCGTTGTATTCGAAGAAGGGAAATTCGGTAATCCAAAGGAAGTTAAAGCCTTCGGGGATAATATCAAGACGCTTTGCAACGGTCAAACGAAGCGCGCCAAGAACTGAAAGACAAATATTTTTCTTATCAGCAACGATAAGCACAACATCGCCTTTTTCGGCGCCTGTGCGCTCGATAATTGCCGCCATTTCTTCTTCAGTCATAAACTTTGAGAAAGAGCAGGTGGGAACATCTTCAACCCAGCGGATGAAAGCAAGACCCTTAGCGCCGATGCCCTTCGCATCTTCAGTTAATTTATCAATTTCTTTTCTGGTATAAACACCTGCTGCATTCTTAGCGGTGATAGCGCGCACAGTACCACCGTTTTTAACTGTATCAGCAAAAACACCAAAGCCACAGTTTTCTACAATATCCGATAAATCTTTAATCTTCATTTCAAAGCGTGTGTCGGGCTTGTCGCTACCATAATCGTTCATTGCCTGAGTATAGGTAAGGCGGGGAAGCGGTGTGGGAATTTCAACATTCAATACTTCCTTAAACAAACGGCTTACAAAGCCTTCGGCAATGCTGAAGATATCTTCCATTTCCACGAACGACATTTCAAGGTCGATTTGGGTAAATTCAGGTTGACGGTCAGCGCGCAAGTCTTCGTCGCGGTAGCAACGAGCTAATTGCATATAACGGTCAAAGCCCGAAAGCATTAAAAGTTGTTTATAAAGCTGGGGTGACTGGGGAAGAGCAAAGAAACTGCCCTTATGAACACGAGAAGGAACAAGATAGTCACGCGCACCTTCGGGTGTAGATTTAATAAAGGTTGGGGTTTCAATTTCGATAAATCCGTTTTCATCGAAATAATCGCGGGTAACCTTTGCGATTTTATGACGCATCAAGATGTTGTTTTGAATAACAGGGCGTCTTAAATCAAGATAACGGTATTTAAGTCGAAGTTCTTCGTTTGCAAGGCATTTATCCAAAATTTCAAAAGGTGTGGTTTCGCTTGCACCTAAAACCTTAAGGGTTTCAACTTCAATTTCAATATCACCGGTGGGAATATCGTGGTTTATGGAAGAACGCATTCTAACCTTACCTTCTACCATAAGCACATATTCACTTCTGATAGCAGATGCCTTTTCAAAAATTGCCTTGTCGGTATTATCATCAAAAGCAAGCTGAACAATACCTGTTCTGTCCCTTAAATCAATAAATATAAGACCGCCAAGGTCGCGCTGGCGTTGTACCCAACCGCATACAACAACCTTTTTGTCTAAATCTTCTTGTCTTAAAACGCCGCAATAGTGGGTGCGTTTAAGACCTTCCATTCTATCAAGTTGCAAGAAAAACACTCCTATTCTGTTATTGCATCGGTAAGGCTGTCAAGTGCCGCCTTATTTACTGCCGAAAACAATTCATCGCTTATATCTGAAAGTTTAATGGTAATTTCTTCACCGTTTTGCATATTTTTAAGCCTTGCATTGCTACTTTCAATTTCGCTTTCACCTAAAACCATTGTGAAGCTAGCACCGATTTTATCGGCAAATTTCATCTGTGCTTTTAAACCGCGTGAAATAATATCGGTTTGTACCTTGAAGCCATCATTTCTTAAAAGTGAGCAAAGTTCACTTGCCTTAAGTGAAGCAGTTTCGCCCATTGTGGCAATATAAAGGTCGCAAGTGCTTTTTTGGGGAAGTTCGGTTTTTTGTGCTTGGAGTACAAGCATTAATCTTTCAATACCCATACCAAAACCAAGTGCCGCAACATTGGGACCACCCATTTGATTTACAAGACCATCATATCGACCACCACCGCAAACTGTGCTTTGTGCACCGATATCACCCGAAACAAATTCGAAAACGGTGCGGGTGTAATAGTCAAGACCGCGTACAATATGTGGGTTAACTGTATACTTAATACCTGCGGCATCAAGATGCTTTTTAACACCTTCAAAATGCTCTTTACAGTCATCGCAAAGATAATCTATAACAACAGGTGCGTTTTTGCCCAGTTCTGAACAAACAGGAGATTTACAGTCAAGAATACGCATGGGGTTGCGGTCAAGCCTGTCCTTACAAGTGCCGCAAAGGGTATTAATATTTTCGGTAAAATATTGCTTTAATGCTGCCTGATAATTCTTGCGGCATTCGGGACAACCGATTGAATTGATTTCAAGTGAAATTTTTTCAATACCTACAGTATCAAGCACCTGTTTTGCAAGCATAATTACTTCCGCGTCTGCATTAGGGGATGCAGCACCAAAACATTCAACACCGAATTGGTGAAATTCGCGAAGTCTGCCCGCTTGCGGTTTTTCATAACGATAACAACCGCCTATATAGCAAACCTTTAAAGGAAGCGCGCCTTGAACAAGTCCATTTTCAATAGCAGAGCGTACCACGCCCGCGGTAAGCTCGGGGCGGAGAGTTATTGAACGACCGCCCTTGTCATCAAAGGTATACATTTCTTTTTGAACAACATCGGTTGTATCACCAACACTGCGTTTAAAAACTTCGGTATGCTCAAAAACGGGCACACGAATTTCTTCAAAACCGAACATACGCGCGGTTTCGATCATTTTGTTTTCAACAAATTGCCATTTTTGACTGTCACCCGGCAAAATGTCGTTAGTGCCTTTTACAGCACGGTTAATTTCACTCATAATTTAACTGCTCCAAATTAGTGGTTAGATTTTACGATATCGCGCCAGTCAAGGTCACCGCGTTCAAGACCGTGAATAAGCATTTCAGCAGTGGCAATATTTGTGGCAACGGGTATGTTATGAACATCGCAAAGGCGTAAAAGTGAACGCTCGTCCGGTTCATTGGGTTTAGGGTTAAGAGGATCGCGGAACAAAAGCAAAAGGTCAATTTCATCACAGCCAATGCGTGAAGCAATCTGCTGTGAACCGCCTTGTGAACCGCTTAAAAATGATGTTATCTCAAGCCCTGTCGCGTCGGTAACAATTTTGCCCGTGCCACCTGTGGCAACAAGGTTGTAGCGGCTTAAAATTCCGCAATAAGCAATGCAAAACTGTACCATAAGTTCCTTTTTTGCGTCGTGTGCGATAAGTGCGATTGTCATTTTTCATTTTCCTCTCATATTTTTTTAATTTTAGGGAGCAAAATATGCTCACCCATTAAGCGTTTTGAAATTCTTATAAGTGCCTTCATTGGTTTACTTTTTTTCTTCAGTTGTATACCGTGTGAAAGGCCTTGAAGTTCTGTTGATACAGGTAAAACCCCGATAAGCTGAAGCCCTGCTTCGTCAATAATATCATCAAGATTTTTATAAAATCGGCGTTTTAAGAATTTATAATCATAACGATTTATAACAAGGCGTGAATGAAGCCCCATTTTTGATAAAAGATTGCTAACCGTTGCCGCATCACGCACTGTTACCGCATCGGGAAATGCAACGGTTAAAAACAGACTGTCCGTAGGTAGTGATTCGTATAGCGAAAAATCAATCCCTGCGGGGAAGTCGAATATTATAACATCGTATAAATCTTTAACATTTGCTACAAAATTTGATAAAAGGTAGGAATCAATCATTCCTGTCTTTTGCGGAGCAGGAATAAGGAAAAGATTTTCGTTAATGCTGTAAACCGCATCAGAAATTTCACGACCGTGCAAAATATCCGAAAGGTCAAGCACAATTTGGTCATCGACGCCAAGCATTAAATCAAGACAGCGAAGACCTTCGTCCATATCAACAATCAGAGTTTTGTAGCCTTGGCTTCCAAACGCCAAGGAAAGTCCGGCAGATACTGTGGATTTACCCACACCACCCTTACCGGATGTTATGGCAAAAACTTTACCCATTAGGGCACCTCACAATCAGGTAATATTTTAACATAACAGACATTTTTTGTCAATTAATCTAAAACAATAAAAGGTGTGTCATAATCGTCGGCACTGCTTTCCGAAAAGAAGTAAGCATCGAGAATGTCACGCACAACTGAACCCGCATTAGAACCATGACCGCCGTTTTCGAGTATAACAGCAATTGCGATCTGCGGATTATCAAATGGTGCAAAAGCAACGAATACACCGTTATCGGCAGCATTATTCACCTGCGATGTACCGGTTTTACCGCCGACTTTTATGGGATAATCGCTAAGTGCTAAACGACCTGTACCTTCTTCAGTAACCGAAAGCATACCTTCCTTTACGGCTTTAATGGTGTTTTCGCTCATTTTAACTGTGTTTTTAATTTCAGGTTGTACAGTTTTAATGATTGAAGACATATCATAAGTCACAACCTTGTCAATTAGGCTGACTTTATAATGGTCGCCGCCGTTTGCAAGTGTTGCAGTATAATTTGCAAGCTGAAGTGGTGTAAAAGCGTTAAGCTGACCGATAGAAATCTGCAGGGTTGTACCGCCAACTTTATCAGAGTCGGGTTGTAATAAAAGCCCGGCACTATCGTTAACTTCAACGCCTGTTTTAACGCCCAAACCGAACTGTTTAAAATAGTCGGTAAGTGTGGTTGCGCCAATGCGTTTGCCCATTTCAAAGAAGAAGTAGTTACAGCTTTTTGAAATGGCGGTTTTAAGGTTAATAGTGCCGTGGTAATGCAAGCATTTAGGTTTATAGTCGTTAAAATAACTATAGGTCTTAACACATTTAACGGTTTCACCGTTACGGTAAACACCCGCTTCAAGTGCAGCTACCGAAACACCGGGTTTGATGGTAGAACCGATAGGATATATACCCTGAAAAGCACGATCCATAAGCGGCTTTGTGGGGTCTGCAGCAAGCTGATTGTAATTCTTATTCATTGTGGCAGAGTCATAGGTTGGGTAATTTGCCGCGGCCAAAACCTTACCTGTAGAAACCTGCATTACAACTGCAGTGGCAGCCTTACAGCTGCTACCCTTTGAACGCATATCCTTGACTTTTTTTGCCAATGAATCCTGCGCAAGGCGTTGA
Organism: Acutalibacteraceae bacterium; assembly: GCA_045611605.1. Classification (GTDB taxonomy): domain Bacteria; phylum Bacillota; class Clostridia; order Oscillospirales; family Acutalibacteraceae; genus UBA737. The sequence continues at coordinate 24,443 of JAZKXN010000007.1, read as the reverse complement.
ATGTTTTTATCAAGTGAAAGCATAATGGTTTTGCCTGCAATAGGCTCTTTAGTGATTTCACTTTCAATTATACTTCCCTTGGCATCAAGATAATAGGTAATTTCGCCATCAGTACCGCGAAGATAGTCTTCGCCCCATTTTTCAATACCGCTTTTGCCAACCTTGTCGTTATAGGAATAGCCTTTTTCTTTATAATATTCCCAATCTTCTTCGAAAATTGGTCCTACACTGCCGATTAGGTTTACAGCCAGGGTAGTGTCGGCATATTCGCGAAATGGCACAACATCAATCGAAATGCCTTGCAGTACAAATGCCGATTCGGACACTTTACGCATTAACTCGGTCGGGATATCTTCAGCAAAGGTAAAGGGGTATGAAATGGAAAAGTCTAAAATTTCCATACTGTATCTTACACCCATAATCTTGCGTTGTTCATTTTTGGAAAAGTTTTCAAGCTTATAACGCTTTACCATTTCGTCAAAGCAGTTTTGTGCAGTGGCATAATTGGCAAGGTCGAGTGTTTTTAAAAGCTTGTCGGTCTTTTCACCTTCCTTGTAAGAGTATGGCGCTTCGGAAGTAAGGGGCAGTTTATCCGTCCATTCAGTTTCATACTCTGTTGAAAGGTTAATTAGTGTTAAAATTATTGTGTTTAAATTATCCCTTACGTAGGCTTTGTTGAAAATTATGTTATAACCGTCGCGGTTGACTGCAATTTGTCTGCCATAGCAGTCAAGAATTTCGCCGCGTGGTGCTTTTATAACCGCCGAGTGTGAACTTGCCGCACCGTATGGCAAACTCTTCTTAAATTTGCCTGCAGCGGTAATTTGTAAAAAGTATACCCTAGCGGAAAATAACACAATTGCAACTATCAGTAAAATGGATAATATATTAATTTCAATTTGGCTTTTCTTTTTAAAAGGCAAGATGAAATGTCCTTTCTGTTGCGTTATATTTTAAGCTTAATTTTTTCGATGTATTGATATAAAAAGTAAAAAGGAAAAATAAATAATGCGGTAAGAACTGCAGAAGGCAGTGAAATTTCCAAAAGGAAGGAAAGCCCGTTTGTGACACCTTCGGAAAAGGTGTGGAAAAATGCCCACTGTAATAAATAATAGATTACCGAACAGATAAGTGAAATAACTACTGCCGATGGCAGATTTTTATTAAAAAGAGTACTTGAAGATACCGATACAAATGTGCCGATAAGCAGTAGCAAGATTGCGTTGAAACAATAAGTGCCGTGTGCAGATGAATCCATAATAATTCCCGATAACATACCGGCCATTGCAGAAGTTAAGGGAGAGTGATTCATAGAAAATGCAACAAGCAAAGGGATTAAAATGGTTGTGCCCGCCCCAAAAACTTTAAAATTCAAAAAATCAGAATAATGAAGCAGGGAAACCACAAAAAATAACATAACATCGAAAGCAAATAATAAGGCTTTTTTTACATTTTTGGTCATTTTATTCACCAACATTTTCGAGCACATTGCCCTGACCGTCAAATTCGGTAATTACCATAACTTGACGAAGTTCATCAATGTTTGCAAATGGTGTAACAGTTGCATAGATTGATGTGTTGTATTTATCGTTTCCTATAGTTTCAATTTTACCTATAAGCAAGCCTTTCGGGAAAATGCCTTCACCCGAAGTCACAACATAGTCACCGATTGCAACACTGCATGAACGCGCAAGGTTGTGGAATTTGGTTTTGCCTGATTTGGCAATTTCAAGATCGCCCGAAATTATACCCGAATCGTTTGTGCGATTATCAAGAGCACCAAGCGAGAGTTCAGGACTTAAAACAGTAGTTACTTTCGATGTGGTAAGTCCTACTTGTGAAACAAAACCCACAAGACCTGCATCTGTAATAACGGGGTCATAAGCCGCAACACCGTTAAGTGAACCTTTGTTGATAACAAAGCTTTTATAGGGGTCATCGTTATCGCGTGAAATAAGGGTAGCTTCTCTAAATTTAAAATCAGGATGTTCTTCGGCGATTTTCAGATATTTTTTATAAAACTCGTTTTCGGCCTGCGTTTGCTGATAATCTGCAAGTTGTTCACGCAAATCGTTAAGTTCGGCTTCAAGCTCGGCATTCTCAAGCATAATTTTATTCCCATCACGATAGGCAGAAACAAAATCTTCCAGTCCGTTCCAAATGCCATTAACGGCCGAACGGAAAGGCGCTGTGAAAGCGCCCACAATGTTTGCTTGTGGGGATAATTGGCTACCGATTATCGAAAATATAACCGATACTGCAATCAAGGCAATTAAAACCGATAAAATAATTTTAAACTGCCTACTGCGAAAGAAAAATCGCATTTTAATTCCTCCGAATAATTATCTAAAATGTTTTCCGCGGCGGAAAACATAATTTTCAAAGCCCGAATTACCTTCAAGGCGTTTTGCAGTACCTAAAACCACACAGTCAATTGGGTTTGCGGCAACGGTTACAGGCATACCTGTTTCTTCTGCAATAAGTTCAGCAAGGCCGCGAAGCATAGCGCCACCACCTGTAAGTGTAATGCCGCGGACGATAATATCTGCCGAAAGTTCGGGCGGTGTTTTTTCAAGGGTTGAGCGAATGATGTCAATAATCTGTGTAATGGTGTCTGACATTGCGTTGCGCACTTCTTCGGAAGAGATAATAACATTTTTGGGAAGACCGTCAACCTGGTTTCTACCCTTAATTTCAATGCTTGTCTCACCTTCGTAAGGCTTGGCAGAACCTATTTCAATTTTAATTTGTTCGGCGGTGCGTTCACCGATTAAAAGATTATGTTTTTTACGGATATAAGTAATGATGGCTTCATCTAAATCGTCACCCGCCACACGGATAGATTGCGCGGTAACAATATCACCAAGCGATATAACGGCAACTTCACTTGTACCACCGCCGATATCAACAATCATATTGCCTGTGGCTTCCCAAACGGGAAGACCTGCGCCAACTGCTGCGGCCATAGGCTCTTCAACCAAATCGACTTCGGTAGCACCTGCCTGTTTTGCCGCATCATAAACCGCGCGACTTTCCACTTCGGTAACGCCTGATGGCACGCATATTACCATTCTTACCCTGTTAAAGAAAGAACCTTTAAGGGCTATTTTAACAAAGCGTTTAAGCATTGCGGCGGTAACATCAAAGTTTGCAATAACGCCGTTTTTAAGTGGGCGAACCGCAACAATTGAACCCGGGGTGCGACCAATCATATCTTTTGCTTCCTGACCAACGGCTCTTACCGCGTCATTTCTTATATCATAAGCCACAACCGATGGCTCTCTCATAATAATTCCTTTGCCTTTAAGGCAAACAAGTGTGTTGGCGGTGCCAAGGTCAACGCCTATATCTGTTGTAAACATACTTTTCTCCTATTTTTTAAATTTCTGGAACTATAAATGTAATTGCGCCATGGATATTTTCAACCGTAACAATATTTTCGCCTTTAGCATATTCGCCGTCGAGCGTCCATGCAACTTCTTCATTTGTTTCAATAACAAATTTTTCACTTCGGAAAAATTCAATACCTTCGCGATCAAATTCGTGTTTTAAAATACCGTCAACCAATGGCTGAAGTTTTACAATATTATCAGGATTGCGGATTAAAATAATTTCAAAAATACCGTCATTTAAGCCAACGGGGGTTTTGTCATATTTAACAATACCGCCAACTGAAAGCGAGTTTGAAACCGCGCCGAATAAGAAGTCGCCTTCCACAACACGGTCTTCGGTTGTAATTTTCATATGAATTGGCTTAATGGCACCAAGTCCTTTAATGCCTTCAAAGAAATAAGCACTTTGACCAAGCACATTTTTAACTTCCTGTGGGGTAGAATACGAAGCGCCTGTAAATGCACCGAAGGAAGCGGTGTATGAAAAATATTTATTATTAAAGCGACCAATATCAAGGCGAATTTGTTTTCCGTTTATGATATCCTTAGCGGCGGTTTCAATATTTCTTGAAATGTTAAGGCCGCTTGACCATTCATTTAATGTGCCTGACGGAATATAACCTAGGGGGATATTGTTGCCGGAAGTCATAATTCCTTCAATAACTTCGTTAAGAGTACCGTCGCCACCGCAAACCACGAGCAAATCAAAATCATCGTGTTTTAATTTTTCAACATATTGTGTGGCATCGCCTTTAGATTTTGTGGGATAAACCGAAACAAGATAATCAGCACAGGAAAAAACTTCCACAACCTTTAAAAGTTCGGTATACATTTTTGCTCTGCCAGAGCAAGGGTTAACAATGAGCAGTAATTTTTTGTTTTCCATTTTAATCACCTATAATCAATTGGTAATGTTGCAGTTGCATTAAGGGAAGCATCCCCAATGTTACCGTCAAGATATTCAAAAATTGCTTGGGCACCTACCATTGCCGCATTATCACCGCAATATTTAAGCGGTGGGTAGTAAAGTGAATATCCTTTTTTGTTGCACTCCTCATCTAATCTTCGGCGAAGCTCGCTGTTAGCCGAAACTCCGCCCGCAACGGCGATTTTTGTGTAACCGGTTTTCTCGGCTGCCGCCATTGTGTTTTTTATAAGCAAATCGCAAACACGCTCTCTGATTGTAGCACATAAAACCGGAACATCAATTTCGGTGTCTTTCTGATTTGCGTTATGAACTAAATTAATAACCGCAGTTTTAAGGCCCGAAAAACTAAAATCAAATTCACCGCCTGACACCTTGGGGTGGGGAAGTGGATATTTTTGATGGTCGGGTGTTGTTGCGATTTTATCCAAGGTTACACCGCCGGGGTAAGAAAGCCCCATCTGACGCGCCACCTTATCAAAGCATTCGCCTGCGGCATCGTCACGGGTCTGACCGATTATTTCGAATTTTGTATAATCTTCCACCTTTGCAATTACTGTGTTACCGCCCGAAACCAAAAGGCACAAAAATGGCGGCTTAAGGTCGGGGTGGGCAAGATAATTTGCCGCAATGTGCGAACGCAAGTGATGAACGGGTATAAGCGGAACACCAAGCGACATTGCAAGACCTTTTGCGAAATTTACACCTACAAGTAAGGCACCGATAAGACCGGGTGCAAAGGTTACGGCAACAGCTTCAATATCGTCGTAGGTGAGACCTGCGGTCTTTAGTGCTTCATCACATACGGCGCTGATTGCTTCAGTGTGGCGGCGGGATGCAATTTCGGGCACGACACCGCCGTATATTTTATGTTCTTCAATTTGGGTTGAAACAATGTTTGAAAGCACTGTGCGGTCTTCAACAATTGCAACAGATGTTTCATCACACGAGCTTTCAATTGCTAGAATTTTCAAAATATCAAAACCTTTTTGTCATAATTAGTGCATCTTCTTTGGGGTTATCATAAAAGTTTTTACGCACCCCTTCGGTTTTATAACCAAACTTTTCATAAAGCGAGATTGCTTTTTGATTTGTGGTCCTTACTTCTAAAGAAATAAAACTTAAATTTTCGAGTTTGGCTAAATCATCAAGTTTTTTCATAAGCGCCTTGCCAATGCCCAAACCTTGATATTCGGGTAAAACGGCAATGTTTGTAATATAGCCTTCATCCAAAATGACCGAAACGCCTACATAACCCATTACTTCGTTGTTTTTCTCAAAAACGAAAAACTTTGTGCGGTTATTAAGTGCTTCAATTATACCTTCCTTGGTCCACGGGTGTGAAAAGCAAGCATTTTCTATTTTTACAACACTGTCAATATGGCTTTCATTCATATACTGAACCCTGTCAAACCGTTTATAAAGCGCTTTAATAATTTCATCACGACACTTGCGGTAGGTTTCAATATCGCCGCCGGAAGGGTCGCTTATGCCGTTACCTAAAACTTCACACTCGACACCAAGTGAGTTTAAATAGTCATAGTGGCTTTTCGACATACAAATAATGGTATCAAAATTATCAATATCTGTTTTAGTCAGTTGTTTCGAAATATGACCACTTATGTCAATATTAATTTCGCTCATAGCCTTTGCAGAGTTTTCGCTAACTTTACTGCCATCAGCAGCAAGACCGCGGCTTTCACAGTCAAAGCCTAATGATTTTAGATATCCTTCTGCCATAGGGCTACGACAGGTGTTACCGGTGCAAACAAATAATATTTTCATTACAGTTTGCTCCCAAGCCAAGTTTTGCCAAATGCAGCATCGGCGGTTAATGTAACTGCCATTTTAGTTGCATTTTCCATTTCAAACTTCAAAATATCGCAAACCCTTTCGGCATCTTTTTCTAAACATTCAACAATAAGTTCGTCGTGTACCTGTAAAATAAGTTTTGCGGTGGGAACTTCCTTTTCTAAACGGTCAAATACTTTTACCATCGCAAGCTTGATAATATCAGCCGCAGTGCCTTGAATGGGGGCATTACGGGCAACACGCTCGCCAAAAGCGCGTATCATACCATTAGAGTTTTGAAGCTCGGGCAAATAACGCTTTCTGCCGAAAATGGTTGTAACATAACCGGTTTGTTTTGCATCATTAATGGTGTTTTCCATATATGCAGCAACCTTTGGATATGTCGCAAGATATGATTTTATATAATCGTCGGCTTCCTTACGGGTTACGCCAATATCCTTTGCAAGCGAAAAGGCGCCAATACCGTAAACAATACCAAAATTAACTGCTTTAGCGCGGCTTCTTAAAGTTGGGGTAACCATTTCAATAGGAAGACCGAAAACCTGCGCCGCGGTAGCGGTATGAATATCGGCACCGCTGTTAAACGCGTTAATCATATTTTCATCGCCCGACATACTGGCCAAAACGCGAAGTTCAATCTGTGAATAGTCGGCATCGACTAAAACCTTACCGTCACCAGCAACAAAGAATTCGCGCAAACGCTTACCTTCGTTTGTTCTAACAGGTATATTCTGCAAATTAGGTTCTAAAGAACTGATTCTGCCTGTACGGGTTTCGGTTTGGTTAAATGTAGTATGGATTTTGCCATCTTCATGCACACATTCTTGCAAACCGTCGGTATAGGTTGATTTTAGTTTTGCAAGTGTGCGATATTCAAGCAAAAGCGAAACAGCGGGGTGCAAATGCTTTAATTCTTCTAAAACTTCAGCATTTGTGCTGTAACCGCTTTTGGTTTTCTTCTTAGCGGGAAGACCTAATTTTTCAAAAAGGGCAACACCCAATTGTTTGGGTGAATTAAGGTTAAATTCGTAACCTACAGCATCGTGAATTTCTTTTTCAATAATGGCGATTCTGTCGGCAAGTTCGTTTGACATTGCTTTAAGACCGTTAACATCGACCAAAAAGCCAACAAGTTCCATATCGCCAAGCACTTTTGCAAGTGGCATTTCAATTGTTTTAAACAATTCGGTCTGACCGCTGCGGTTAAGTTCGTTTAAAAGTTTATCACAACAATCATCAAACAATGCAGCTTTTTTGATAATTTCATCTGCTTCACCATCAAAGGTGGGCATAACCGCGCCGTATTCTTGGCAAAGGCGGTCAATGTCATAGCTAGATGCTGATGGATTACAGATATAAGCCGCCAATAGTGCGTCAAAGGTGATATTTTCGGTTTCTTTAAACACTTTGTAAAGATTTTTATAATCGTAAACGCGTTTTTCAATACTTTTGTCTTTTAAAACATCTTTAATAAAAACTTCATCGCACGAAAATGCATTGCCATCACTTATAACCGCCCATTCACCGTTTTCACAGTAAAGGGTGGCGGTGGCACCGCAAATTGGCAAACCGCCAAGTGAGATGTTTTTTGCTTCTATGGATACTTCGGGGGTGGGTGTGCTGTCGGCGTGAAGCCCCATTTTTTCCATAATTTTAAAGAGTTCAAGCCCTGTCATAAAGCGGGCAAGATTCTGTGTGTCTTGCGGTTTGTATTTATAATCGTTAAGATTTTCATTAATTGGTGCGGTTTTACAAATTGTACCAAGTTCGCGGCTTAAAAAGGCATTTTCCTTATCGGCTGAAAGTTTTGCCTTAACACCGTCTTTAATATCTAGTTTTTCAAGATTTTCGTAAATATAGTCAATGCTGTGAAAACGCGAAATTAAATCGTTTGCGGTTTTTTCACCAACACCCGCAACACCTGGGATATTATCCGAACTATCGCCCATAAGTGCTTTGAGTTCAATCATTTCATTTGGGGTAAGACCGTATTTTAAATCAAGTTCGTCAACTGTGTAATTTATGATTTCGGGCTTGCCCATTTTGGTGGTAGCAAGTAAAACGCGTGTTTTGTCAGAAATTAGTTGTAATGAGTCACGGTCGCCTGTAGAAATAACACACTCGTTACCGCTTTCTTCGCAAAGTCTTGCAACTGTGCCTAAAATATCGTCAGCTTCAAAACCTTCACATTCAAGTCTTACATAACCTGCCAAATCAAGCCATTCTTTCAAAAGCGGCATTTGCTGACGAAGTTCATCGGGCATACCCTTGCGACCTGCTTTGTACGCTTCATATTTTAAATGGCGGAAGGTGGGGGCTTTAAGGTCAAATGCAACAACCACACCGTCGGGTTTTTCCATTTCTTCCAAACGGTGCAAAATATTTATAAAACCGTATAAGGCGTTAGTGTACTGACCGTTTTTGGTGGTCAGCATTTTAATGCCGTAAAACGCACGATTTATTAAGCTGTTACCGTCAATTGCAAGTAACTTCATTACACTACCCCTTAAATTAAGACATATATATTTAGATTATAACACTATTTAACTGAAAAGTCACGATATATTTATAAAAAAATTGACACTTTTTAGTTTTTGGGGTATAATCGCGTTTATGAAGATAAAAAACATAGAAATTAATGGCTTTGCTGCCCTTGCTCCCATGGCGGGTGTCGCTGATCGAGCAATGAGGGAAATATGTGTAAAATACGGTGCGGGTTTTACCGTAGGTGAGCTCACAAGCTCTAAGGGCGTGTCTTTGGGCGACAAAAAATCCTTTGGGCTTTTGAGTTGTTCGGATAAAGAGCGCCCAACCGCTTCGCAATTATTCGGCTGTGACCCTGAAACAATGGCGGATGCGGCACAAAAAGCACTTATTTTTAAACCCGATTTTATTGATATTAATATGGGCTGTCCTGCTCCAAAAGTGGCGGGAAACGGTGGCGGCAGCGCACTTATGCGCGACCCTATTTTGGCCGAAAAAATTGTAAAGGCGGTTGTAAATGCAGTGGATATTCCCGTAACTGTTAAAATGCGCACAGGGTGGGATAGCGACAATTTAACCGCAGTTGAGCTTGCAAAAAGATGTGAAAATGCGGGGGCTTCAATGCTGACTGTTCACGGCAGAACAAGGGTGCAGATGTATGCCCCGGGCATTGATTATGACACCATAAAAGCGGTTAAAAATTCGGTTAAAATCCCTGTTGTCGCAAATGGTGATATAACGGATGGTAAATCGGCTGAAAATATGCTGAAAATCACGGGGTGTGACTATTTGATGGTTGGTCGCGCCGCACAGGGAAACCCCTTTATTTTTAGCGAAATTAACGCCTTTTTAAAGGGTGAAAATTACATACCGCCAACCCTTAAAAAACGGTTTGAAGTTTTAATGGAACAGGTTAATTTAATGATGCAATACAAAGACCCACATAACGCAATTTTAGAGTCGCGAAAGCACACTGCGTGGTATATGACAGGGTTAAAAGGGGCTGCAAATCTTCGCCGTATGTGCGGTGAAATTTCAAGCATAAGTGATATTGAAAGAATTATTGAATTAGCACTTGAACAAAACAACGATATGTGATATTATCATAAGGTTGAAAGGATGATTTTTAATGTCAGGACATTCTAAATGGAGTAATATTAAACGCAAAAAAGAAAAGACCGATGCTGCAAAAGCTAAGGTTTTCACCAAAATCGGTCGTGAAATTGCAGTTATCGTAAAACAGGGCGGTGCAAACCCCGCCGAAAACAGCAAGCTAAAGGATGCTATTGCAAAGGCTAAGGCTGCAAATGTGCCGAATGAAAATATTGAAAGAATTATTAAAAAAGCCGCAGGCGAAGGCGATGGTGCAAACTACGAAGAGCTTATTTATGAAGGCTACGGTCCTTGTGGTGTAGCAGTTGTAGTAGAAACCCTTACCGATAACCGTAATCGTACCGCAGGTGAAATGCGTCACTATTTTGATAAATGTGGTGGCAATCTTGGTCAGTCGGGCTCGGTTATGTTTATGTTCGACCGTAAGGGTATTATTGTAATAGAAGGCGAAGGTTTGAGCGAAGATACCGTTATGGAAGACGCTTTAGAAGCCGGCGCTGAAGACTTTGAGTTTGATGGTGAAATTTTTGAAATTTCTACTGCACCTAATGATTTAGGTGTTGTACGCGATGCACTTGAAGAAAAAGGTTATAATTTCCTTTCTGCTGAAGTTTCATACATTCCCCAAACTATGAGCAGCATTGACGACCCTGATATGGTTATTAAAATGGAAAAGCTTATTGATATGCTTGAAGAAAATGATGATGTTCAAGCGGTTTGGCATAACTGGGAAATGCCTGAAGAATAATAAAAAAAGCACGGTTCGACCGTGCTTTTTTAGTTAAGAGTGAAAAGTGAAGAGTTAAGGTGGCACTGTGCGACAGATATAGGTTTTTGTCGGTTTTTGTTGTTCTCCAAAATTTACACAATAAAAATTATGCTTTGTGGTTGAAATTGTAAAACGGGTGTTGTATAATACAAAATATAGTATATGAAGCGGAGGCAAATCTTATGATTAAAAAGTTCTTAGCCGCATTTTTAAGTCTTGCTCTTTTATGTATGGCAGGCTGTGGCGGTAGTGAAAATACAAATTCACCTGTGGATAACACACCAAAACCTGAACCAAAACCCGAACCTATTGTGTTTGTAAACCCTTTGACAGGTGTTGAAAATATTGAAGATGAAGCAATTACATATCGCCGTCCTGTTGCGGTTATGATTAATAATATTTCGGTTGCACAAAAGGTACAAACTGGTCTTACTCAGGCTGATATCGTTTATGAAACCGAAGTAGAAGGCGGCATCACCCGTCTTATGGCTGTTTTTCAGGATATTACCAAGGTTGAGCAGTTTGGTACGGTTCGTTCTGCGCGATACCCTTATGTTGATTTAGCAATGGGTCATAATGCAATTTATGTTCACCACGGTCAGGATAATACATACTGCGCACCCCACCTTAAGGATACTCAGGCATTTACAATTGCTTCAAACAACGCAGGTGCGCGCATTAAAAATGGTCTTGCTACTGAACATACACTTTACGGTTATGGTCCCAAGCTTTGGGAATGGTTCCAGACCAAAACCAAGTTTGATTTAGATTTGGATACCGTTAAAACTTGGCAAAATTTTGCAAAAGCAGATGAAAGTTTAACTTTTGAAAGTGTTGCTACCAATATTTCGGTACCTTTCTCTACAAGTTATAAAACTGTATTTAAATATGATGATGTTAATAAAAACTATGTAAGATATTTTAAAGATACTCAGCGTCTTGATTATCTTACCGCTGCACCTGAATGCTTTAAGAATGTTTTTGTGCTTATCACCGATATTACAAACTATCCTGACGGTTATCACAGACAGGTTGCTTTGGAAGCAGGCGAAGGTTGGTATTGTGTAAACGGTACATATATGCCTATTCTTTGGAGCAAGGGCGGCGCATCCGATTCATTTAAGTTTACTGATACAAATGGTAATCCATTAAAGGTTAATCAAGGTAATTCTTGGGTATGTATTGCTAAAAAGGGTGTTAATGTTACATTTGAATAATTTTTTAAATAAAAGTCGCAATAGCGGCTTTTATTTTTTACTATTTTTTGTGATATGTTACTATTGAATTTTTGAAATGGTGGGTATATAATCAATTTTGCAAAATTTACAAAAATAGAGGCTCAAAAAATATGCAAATTTTAGTTACTCTTTCAATTGCCATTGTTGCGGGACTTTTAATGTCGCGTGTTACAAAACTTTTCAAATTGCCTGCTGTTACGGCATATCTTATTGCCGGTCTTATAATAGGTCCATATCTTTTGGGTAGAATTGACTTGTCTTTTTTAGGAATGGGCTTTGACCATATTGGATTTTCGGGCGGCGATTTCGGTCTTTCGGGCGGTGAAAAGAATAGCGCATTAGAACTTTTAGGTAATGTTGCGCTTGGTTTCATTGCTTTTGCAATCGGAAACGAATTCAGAGTTAGTGATTTAAAAGCTATTGGTAAACAAGCGTTTATTATAGGCATTCTACAAGCTGTTGCTGCAACAATTTTGGTGGATATTGCTCTTATCGGATTACATTTTTTAATGCCAAATGTTTTATCAATTTCAAATGCAATTATTTTGGGCGCAATTGCATCAGCTACCGCGCCTGCGGCAACTTTGATGGTTGTTAGACAGTATAAAGCAAAAGGTAAGCTTACCGATTTGTTGTTACCTATTGTTGCTTTGGATGATGCGGTTGGACTTGTTATCTTCTCGGTTTCTTTCGGCGTTGCCCGTGCAATTGAAAGTGGTGAAATAAGCATAATTTCAATGATTGTTAACCCCATTATTGAAGTTACATTATCATTGGCACTTGGCGCGTTTATGGGTTGGATATTTACCGCTTGTGAAAAGATTTTCCATTCAGGCTCAAAGCGTATGTCCTTATCCATCAGTTTTGTTCTATTAACTGTTGCAATTTCAATGATTAAAATTGAAATTGGCGAAGTACATATCGGTTTTTCTTCACTGCTTGTTTGTATGATGCTCGGTACAGTATTTTGCAATTTGTGTGATTTTTCTGCCGATATTATGGACCGTGCAGATAAATGGACAGCGCCTTTATTCGTGATGTTCTTTGTTTTAAGCGGTGCAGAATTACGCCTTGATATTTTGGCGGATGTATGGGTACTTATTATTGGCGCTGTATATATTTTAACTCGTTCGCTTGGTAAATATGTAGGCTCGTACTTAAGTGCTAAACTTGTTAACTGTGATAAAAATATTCAAAAATATTTAGGTATCACCTTATTGCCGCAGGCTGGCGTTGCAATTGGAATGTCGGCGATTGTTCTCGAAACCTGGGGCGAAGCGGGCGTACTTGTTCGCAACATAATTTTATTCTCGGTTTTGATTTATGAACTTATCGGTCCAATGCTTACTAAAATTGCTCTTACCAAAGCAGGCGACATTACTGAAAAGACAACAGAAGGCTTTAACCGTAATGAATTTCTTGCAAAACAAAATGCTAAATAACAACAAAAATCCCGCAACAAAAGTTGCGGGATTTTTTTATACATCAAGTGAACAAAGGTCTTCTATTGTTTCGCGTTTAACTGCAATATAATCGCCTTTGTCTGAAAGCATTACAACAGGTGGACGGGGAATGCGGTTATAGTTTGAAGCCATTGAATAATTATATGCGCCTGTAGTAAGTACGGCTAAGATTTCTCCGCGCTGTGGCTTTGGAATTAAAACATCGTTTTGAATAATATCGCCCGATTCACAACATCTGCCTGCAATGGTTGCTTTAAAGTCAGATTTATCATTAGCACGGGATGCAAGCATTACGGTATAAGGTGATTCGTAAAGTGCAAAACGCGGGTTATCAGGCATACCGCCGTCTATTGATACATAATTTTTATAACCCTTAATTTCTTTAACCGAGCCAACGGTGTAAAGTGTCATACCTGCATCTGCAACAATGCTTCTTCCGGGTTCCATTGCAATTTTGGGAACATCAATTTTTAATTCATTGCACTTTTGATTAATGGCATTGGCAACTTCGCTGATTTTTTCATCCAGGTTAAGCGTGGGTTGGCTTTCAAGATACTTAACACCAAAACCGCCGCCTAAATTTAAAATATCAGCGGTGTAATTCTTAGCGGTTTTAGTATGAGCAATAAATTCAAGCATTAATTCTGCTGCGGTAATAAACGGGCGTGATTCAAAAATCTGTGACCCAATATGGCAATGAAAACCGCAAAGGGCAATATTTTCACATTTCAAAACAGATTCTACAGCTTCGTCAGCCATACCTGTTGCAATTGCAAAGCCGAATTTAGAATCAACATTCCCGGTTGAAATTTTTTGGTGGGTATGAGTGTCAATACCTGGGGTTATGCGGAGCAATGCTTTTTGAATAATGCCTTTTTCTTTGGCTATAAGGTTTACAGCTTCAATTTCTTCAAAGTTGTCAATTACAAAATAACCAACACCGCATTCAATTGCAAAGGCAATATCACAGTCGGGTTTATTATTGCCGTGGAAGAAGCAATGCGACATATCAAAGCCTGCCGATTTTGCGGTGTAAATTTCGCCTGAAGAAACAGCATCGATACACATATTTTCTTCATTCATAATGCGGTAAATTTGCTTACAGGAAAATGATTTACTTGCAAATTCGGGGTTTGAACCTTCGGGGAAATATTTCAAAAATGCGGCTTTATATTCTTTTATATGCTGACGAATTTTATTTTCATCCATAAGGTAAAGCGGAGTGCCGTATTTTGTAGCCAAATCCACTGTGTCAAACCCTGCAAAGCAAAGATGACCTTTTTCATTTACCGTAACATTGTTGCAAATCATTTAAAAACTCCTAAGTTAAATGTTAATTCCTGCTTTTTTCATTTCTTCAAATAAAACTGCGCGGTGATTGTCTTCCATAGGTGTTAAAGGAAGACGCAAATAGTCTTCGCACCAACCCATTTTTGCCATTGCAGCTTTTACGGGAATGGGGTTAACTTCGCAGAAAAGGGCATTGATAAGGGGAATATAATCAAGTTGCATTTTTGCAGCGCCCTTAATATCACCATCAAAGAACTTTTTGCACATTAAAGCGCTTTCCTTTGGTAAAAGGTTAGAGAGAACCGAAATACAACCCTTACCGCCAAGTGACATAATGGGGATAATCTGGTCATCATTGCCTGAATAAATATCAATTTTATCACCGCAAAGGTGAATTGTTTCAGCAATTTTTGAAATGTTTCCGCTTGCGGCTTTAAGACCTACAATATTGGGGTGGTCTGCCAAAACTGCAACAGTCTGGGGTTCAAGACCAACACCTGTACGGGAAGGCACATCATATAAAATAACGGGAACTGTAGAATAATCGGCAATCTGTGTAAACATCTTAATAAGACCGTTTTGGGTTGCCTTGTTGTAATATGGTGTAACAACCAAAATGGCATCTGCACCTGCTTCACAAGCGCAACGGGTAAGATCAAGAGCGTATAATGTATCGTTTGATCCTGCACCAGCAATAATAGGCACGCGTTTATTTGCATGCTTAACTGCAAAAGCAATAGCATCACGGTGTTCATCGTCGGTCATGGTTGATGCTTCGCCTGTTGTACCGCAAACTACAATGGCATCAATGCCTTGTTCGATTTGCCAGTCAATAAGCTTTGCAAAAGCATCATAATCAATACCGTTTTCGGTAATTGGGGTGATAATGGCGGTAGCCATACCTTCAAAAACTGTTTTTTTCATTTTTAAACACATCCTTAAAATAATGAATAAAAAAATAGCCGATTGCTCGACTACCAAAAAACACAACAAAACACAAAGATAATGTTATAATTTTGATAGCACTCCGCAAATGCGACAGTAAAGCGGATATTATTCCGAATTACCAAGAAACTGCCTGCCGACAGCAACTTTCGGCGACCGCCCCTTTTACAGTTACATTTTTCCGCCGAAATTAACATTAACTGCTACTGATGACAAATCGCGCCTCTATCTTATTGACAACAATTTACCACACAAAATACACTTTGTCAAGTTAAAGTGAATTTTTAAACAAAAAAATTGAAAAAATAATAAAAAAATGTAGATTTTAGGTTTAGAATATGTTATAATATTGCGTAATAATTTTTTAGATTTAAGGTGAAGTTAATGGAAAGAAAAGTTGGCACAATATCTCGCGGTATTCGTTGTCCTATTATTCGTAAAGGTGATAATTTGGCTGAAATAGTAACCACCAGTGTTATTGAAGCTGCCGAAAGTGAAGGTTTTGAGCTTCGTGATCGCGATGTTGTTGCAATGACCGAATCTATCGTTGCACGCTCACAGGGGAACTATGCTTCTGTTGATGCTATTGCGAAAGATATTAAAGAAAAATTTGGTGATAATACTGTCGGTGTTATTTTCCCCATTCTTTCCCGTAACCGCTTTTCAATTTGTTTAAAGGGCATTGCTAAAGGTGCTAAGAAAATTGTTTTAATGCTTAGCTATCCGTCAGATGAAGTTGGCAATTCTCTTATAACATTAGACCAATTAGATGAAAGTGGTATTAACCCTTACAGCGATGTATTGTCGCTTGAGCGTTATCGTGAAGTTTTTGGTTATCCTATTCATGAGTTCACCGGTATGGATTATGTCGCTTATTACAAGGAACTTATTGAAAACTGCGGTTGTGATGTTGAGATTATATTCGCAAATCACGCAAAGGCTATTCTGGAATATACTGACTGTGTTTTAGTTTGTGATATTCACACCCGTGCCCGTACTAAACGCATTTTAAAAGAAAACGGTGCAAAAATTGTTTACGGTTTTGATGAAGTTTTAAATAAACCTGTTGACGGTAGCGGTTATAATGCTAAATATGGTCTTTTGGGTTCGAATAAATCCACAGAAGATACAATCAAACTTTTCCCCAACGAATGTCAGGATCTAGTGCTTGAAATTCAGGCGAAATTCCTTGAAAAAACCGGAAAACATATTGAAGTTATGGTTTATGGTGATGGTGCGTTTAAAGACCCGCAAGGTAAAATTTGGGAGCTTGCAGACCCTTGCGTTTCTCCTGCATTTACTGACGGTCTAATTGGCACACCTAATGAAATCAAGCTTAAATATCTCGCCGATAACGATTTTAAGGATTTATCAGGTGAAGAATTGAAGTCTGCAATTTCAAAGAGCATTAAAGAAAAGCAAGACAATCTTGTTGGTGATATGGCATCTCAAGGCACAACCCCCCGTCAGCTCACCGACCTTATCGGTTCACTTTGCGACTTAACAAGCGGTTCGGGTGACAAGGGCACACCTGTTGTTCTTATTCAGGGTTATTTTGATAATTATACAAATTAAAATTAAAACAGTCCGATTAATTCGGGCTGTTTTCTTTTTTAAAAAACAGTTGTTTTAATAGTTTCTATTTGCTATAATTGATTTATAATCACAAAGGGGTGATATCTTGCCGGACAATAAACTTCAACTAATTATAAATAGAATAATTTCGCCCAACACATCGGTACAATCTGCTTTGATGTGTGTTAATATGTTGGCTAAAACCGATAGCGAAGGTTTTGTTGTTCTGATGAATGCCTTGTGTGACGCCGACATTTCAAAAGCGGTCTCGGTGGCAGAACTTATTTCACCCGAATTTAATGTACAATGTAATGATATTATTATTGAAAAACTTTCGGTCAACTGCAAAAATGTTGATAAAATAACCGCTCAGACCTTTTTGGCGATTATCGCGTACGAGCGCTATGATTTGTTTGAAGAATGCATTTATAATATCAATGAAGATATTATTGGTTTTATCTTCGATAATGCTTCACCAAAAAATGTTTGCCGTTTTATGCGAATGTTTTTAAAATTTCAAGAAAACAAGCATTATTCTTTGTGTGAAGAACTGTTTTGTAATTTCCTAAACCGATATGACTCTTCGGCAGATGAAGAGTTATCGCTTTTATTGCCTGTTTTGTTCGAAAATCGTGCTATAACACCGCTTTCAAAGCTTATTACCGTTTTGGGCTGTGAACGCGCAGCCGAGCTTTATGGCGACGGGTTTGAAAACATCATTATCGAATTGATTGAAACGGGTTGCCAAAGCTTGGAAATGTGGGATGTGTATTTTAAAGGCTTTTTCAGCACTTCTCACACGGATGATGAACTTTTAAATGATGGTCTTTGGTTTTTACAAATTAATGCCGATGACGAACTTGTTGATTTGGCGGCAATGGTATTTTTCCTTTATGCCGCTGGCAAATATCCTGTGACGCATCCGATTTTTGAATATGCGGCATTGTTTGAAAGAAATAATCGGTTTTTGGATCGTCATATCAGATTGTATGAAGAATATATTCGCCCTTTCTGGCACACCCCTGCTGAATTAAGTGCTTTTTTGAAGGCAACCGAAATTTGTAATCCATTCTTTAAAAAAGAAATTCGAGAAGGTAAAAAGCTGCTTATAAAAGATAAAATTTCTGACGCTTCAAGCGACTTTTATTTACTGGAACAGTTGTATACCAACACAAATGACTGCGAAACCATAATTTACATATTCTTTAATACATTCTTAAAGTTGCGCCTTAATATTGAAGATCTGTTTCGTGTTGCGGCGAAATATGATTTGGTTGACCAAATGGTGGACGCTTTTCGGGATATTATATTGGTTGGCACAATTAAGAAATATAACATTGGTATGCTTGTGTTCACTTCGGAATATTACTATACTTCTTGGCAGCACAGTGTTTCTCTTACTCATTCAGATTTAAAATATGTTCTAAGAACTACGGGTCAAAACGACTGTGATAAGCTTAAAGATGAAAAGGTAGAATACTACATTTCGGGATATTATAAGGACCAAATCCAAGTGCGGATTTATAAAGCGGATAATTTTGCAATTGAACAAGAAAACAGTCCCGAGATATGGGCGGAAGGCATTGAAAAGCTTGAAAGCATTTTGGTTAAGACAGTCTTGAAAAAGAATAACGAATATAAAACGCTGCCAATAGCGGGTTTTGTTTGTGATTCTTTAATAGATGATTGTGATTTTTCATTATTTACTGAACTAATTTCTAATAATTGCGATCATCTTGACAGAATTTTGGAATTTCTAAAAATTGCTGAATGGAATATGATATTCGGTGTTCAGGATATATCGCTTCCAAGACATTACTATGGCGATTTTGAAAAATACAAAGATAGCGCAGTTGCCTTGTTTAAAAAACTTTTCGACCAAGATTGCGATATTGATTTAATTTTTGAATTGTATTTTAGCAGTATTTATAAGGCAATTGTTCCTTTCGAAGTCTTTATCTTAATGACAGATAAGGAAAAAATGCTTTCTGCATTGAGTGATAGAGTGATATATTGCAAATTACTTGAAGGCGAAAGCCGTCACAAGTGTCGCCTAATGAATATAAATTGTGCTCCTGTTTGCGTTATTGCAAATTCACATCTGTTGGAAGATGGGATAAAAGTACCCGCAAAGTGCATTGATTATAAAGTTTACGATGATGGCTTGGGAAAAATTATTTTCGAAAATGTTTTGAAAGAAATAATAACCCCTGCCGCGCGCGGTGAATTGTTTGGATATGTTGCGCAGAATATGAAAATTAATCGTGTTAAGCGTGAAAGAATCGCTCTTTTACCCGATGCGAAGGATGTTGATGTCCGCGAACTAAAATTCAATTTTTCGCTTATGGCGGTAGCAATAAAACTGCGCTGTACATCGGGTATGGAATTATTGCGCTTGGTGCGTATATTTGGAAACAAAAACCCTTACAGTTTTCAGCAAGATGTAAAGGTTGATACACTCTATCTTTATAAATTTCACAAGCATCAAGATAATACAGCACTTAATAATCAAATTGTGCAAATGGTTCTTAACACCAGTTCGGTATTGGATATGGCGGAAATTTATTTAAATACCACATTTAAATATTGTGTGAATATCCGCGATTTTGTTTTGACAGTTTGCAAACGCAGACCCGAACTTAGCGAAGAAGTTTCATCAATGTTTAGTAAGTGGGAATTTGATTGTGTTACTGACAGCCGCGGTAATTTGTTTTCGTATATATTACCCGAGAAAGCCGTAAATATTGGTGTTAATTATGCTCTGAAATCGGTTAAATGTCGAATATCTGTTTCTAAGAACGGTGAAGTTTCTGCCGAAGTGATTGAGATTTTACCTGATTCTGAAATGCTTTATCCTGCGTTGTTTTGTGCTCTTGTGGGGCAGGATGTGAAAGACATTTTACCCTGCCTTAAGCCGCATATACAGGCAATAGGAATTAATGATGGTTCCGAAATTACCAGTATGACATATTTTGGCAATCTCAAGCGATTTGCCGACCGTTTGTCGCAACATATTATTAAGGTGAATTCGCATGGCTTCAGACCGCAAGGCTCTGCAATTTCGTTTTTAGATGAACGCAATGAAATTGCTGAAATTTTGGCTAAAAAGCAGATTGAATACTCGAAACTACGGCAAGTTGTTTCCAAAATAATTAAAAAGTATTATACTAAAGTTTCAATTTTTGAAATGGAAAATATCGTGTGCGAAATAACAGCAACCTTTATAGCGAGATGTTATTTTAAAGAAGAAATTTTTAGATTCTTAAAGGGTATTTTTTCCGACTATTCCTATTATGTTAGAGATAATGGAATAGTAGATATTTGGATCGAGCAACTAACCGGGCGTTTCGGCGAAGATACGGCGACAGAGTTTGAGCAACTGATGAAAACAAATCGTCGGTATATTAAAAACAATGTATTATAAGGAGCTTATTATAATGAAAGAATTTTTAAAAAATGAATTAAAAAGCGAATTAAAATTGTTTTTGAAGGATGAATATACAACCTTTGTAAAAGATGGCACCATTGATGATATGCTTGAACTTTATGAAGAGTTCGCTTGTATGAAAACCAGTTACGAAGAAGGCATTCGTCAAAATTGGATGGAAAATGTTGAAGCTTTTTACAGATTTGGCGAAACCAGAGTTACTAACCATAACGCTCTTATTAACAGTGAAGGTTTCTTTAAAAAGGTTTTGTTTACGGTTGATAGCAAAGCAATTGAAAGCAAAGACCAACTTTGTATGTTTGAAACAATGGAAAAATTGGGTCTTTTAGATGCTCTTCCGCCAAAAGCTAAAGAAAAAATCGACCGTTACGATTATAATTTGCTTACTACCCCAACTAAGTGTGCAACGGTTATTACCTATCAGCTTCGTAATAATATATCACACGACGCCGATGCTTGGGCAAATTCACAAATGCTTTTAAACATTAACGCAATTATGGTTGTAACCATTATGGCTGTTTGGCGCAACCGTGAAGTTATTCGCGATCAGGTTAATAAAATCACCGGCGAAGGTCAGTTTGGCATTACTACTTTGTTGGAACGGATTGTTAAAGATTATGAAGCAGAAAAACGCAAGGGCTTTGTTTATTTCCCGCTTTCGTGGGAAGGCTCGGGCGTTAATGATGAAAGTAAATACAAGCGTATAGAATTTGCACAACTTTCTGCCGATAAGCACATTTTACTTTCTGCAGAAGCCGGTTGTGGTAAAACAACTTCGCTCCAAAATCTTGAATATCAGTTGGCTAAAAGTTATTTATCGGGCAGTTCTAATAAGATTCCTGTAAATGTTGCGCTTATTGACCAAAGTGCTGATGCATCTATTAAGAATATTATATGCGAAAAACTCAGCATTTCGTTGGCGTATTGTGAAGAACTGTTGAAAAACGGTACAATTTATCTTATGGTTGATGGTCTTAACGAGCTTACTTCTGATATGGATCTTCGTAGAAAGTTTATTTTTACGCTTGAAAGATTTTTCCGCGATTATCCCAATGTTTTTGTTGTGGTTACCGACAGAGAATATTCTCTTTTAAACATTAATGTTGATAAAACCTATCATCTTAAGAAAATGGAAAAGGAAGATGTTATAAATTACGCAAAAACCAAGGCAGAGTGTGATGCTAAAACCCTTACACTTTTGGAAGAACTTTTGGATAAGTCTGCCTTTAAAACGTTTGACTATACACCACTTATGGTGAATAGAATAATAATTTCACTATCGTTGGGCGAGCATATTCCCAACGACTATTCAGAACTTATAGGTGAATATCTTGAAGCGCTTATGAATCGCGAACTCAAAGAAAAACGCGAATATAATGCCGCCCCCAAAAAACTTGAAATCTTTTTGATGAAGCTTGCGGCGGAAGATTATGAAAAGGGAATTATTGACTACTATACCGCGTTGGAAATTTGTGGTGAAGCTATCGAAAAGTATCACATAGACCTTTCTTCAAACAAGGGAATTGAATTGGCGATTCAAATGGGTATTTTAAAGCAAAATGGCGATTATATTGAGTTTGCCTTTGAAGAATACCGCGACTATTATTTTATGAAAGCATATAATAATAACATTTATAAATAATGGTGATTGATGTGTATAAAAATCCTACGCTTTCGGCAGAAGACAGAGCAAAAGATTTACTGTCAAAAATGACGGTAGATGAAAAAATTGACCAAATGATACATTTTCCTGATTTAAAAAAGCTTCGTGAAGACTTTTTAAATGGGGAGAAAATGCAGTCGAGAAGCGGTGCTTTCGGTAATTTTAAAATTTTTGAAGATGACGAAATTAATCAAATTCAAGATTATTTTCTTAAGGAAACTCGTCTTGGTATACCGCTTTTAATGGCGTGGGAATCACTTCATGGCTTTTGGCATCCTAACGGTACAGCTTTTCCCCAAACATTGGGGCTTGCTTGCAGTTTTAATCCTGAATTAATTGAAAAAATGGCTGATGTTATCGGCAAAGAAGCGCGCGCAGTGGGTGTGCGTCAGGTATTTGCGCCCGATGTTGATATTCCGCGTGATCCCCGTTGGGGCAGAATGCAAGAAACCTACGGCGAAGACCCTTATTTGTCGGGCGAAATGGGTGCTGCTTATGTAAGGGGTGTACAGAAAAACGGTGTTGCTTCAACTGTTAAGCATTACACAGGTTATGGCGTACCCGAAGGCGGTATAAATCTTGCTACTGCTCATCTTGGCGAACGCGAAATCAGGGAAGTTATGCTCGAACCCTTTAAAAAGTGCGTTGACGCGGGGGCAATGGCGGTTATGCCGTCTTATAACGATATTGATGGTATTCCGGTCCACGCTAATAAAAAACTTTTGCGGGGTATTTTGAGAGATGAACTTGGATTTAATGGCATCACAATTTCTGACTGGGATGCCGTGCGACAATTCAGAATGTTCCACTTTACGGCAAAGGATGATTTAACCGCAGGTGAAATGGCGCTTAATGCAGGGGTGGATATCGAAGCACCGACCCCTGTTGGTTATGGTGAAGATTTTAGAACCGCCGCTAAAAATGGTGAAATTGATATGTCGCTTATTGATGAAGCGGTGCTTCGTGTTTTGACACTTAAATTTAAATTGGGTTTATTTGAAAACCCATATAATAATCACGAATTGTTAGTGCAAATGCATTCAAAAGAAGCGGTAGAACTTGCAAGAAAGCTTGATGAACAATCAATTTTACTTCTTAAAAATGATGGTATTTTACCGCTTAGTGAAGCTAAGTGCGGCAAGGTTGCGGTTATCGGCAATAACGGTTTTGAAAGTTTTAAGGGCGATTATATCGGCCATACTGAGCATTATATAGACTTTTTAAATGGTATGAAAATGCGCCTTGGTGAAGAGCGTGTGCTTTACGCCAAGGGTTGTGACCCGATAATACCTAATCTTAAACTTTTGGATGAAGCGGTTGCCGTTGCAAAGCAAGCCGATATCGTATTTCTGGCTTTGGGTGACGAAGCGGTCGAAGGCGGCGGTATTGGTGGCGGCAGATTTGAAAACACACAGATAACCTGCGGAGAAGGTTATGACACAACTGACCTTAATTTTCCACCGTCTCAAAAACAACTTTTTGATGAAATTGTAAAACTTGGAAAACCTGTTGTTTTGATTATGTATGCAGGTAGACCGTTCACTATTAAAAATGAAGTCGAAAAGGTTAATGCCTATATGCATTCATTTGGCGCAGGTGAGCAAAGCGGTGTTGCTTTTGCAAATCTGATTTTTGGTGATAAAACTCCATCTGCAAAACTTGCGGTGTCATTCCCGCAAAGCAACGGGCATATCCCATGTTATTATAACCACAAAATGTCAGCGCGTGGCAGTCTGTATATGATGCCCGGCAGTTTAGAAAAACCGGGTCGCGATTATATTACTTCAACTCCCGATGCGTGGTTGCCGTTTGGTTTCGGTCTTTCTTACAACGAAATGAAGTATTCAAATCTTACCGCATCGGTAGAAAACGGCAAGGTTTTGGTAAAGGTTGATGTTGAAAACTGTGGCAAATATGAAATTGATGAAAGCGTTTTGCTTTTTGTTAAAATGCTTTATTGTCCTATAACCCCGTTTGTCAAAAAACTCCGCGCTTTTAGAAAGGTTAATTTAAAAGCAGGGGAGAAGAAAACGGTCGAATTTGTTTTAAGCGAAGAAGATTTTATTTATATTGATGAAAATATGAAGACTGCAGTTAATCGCGGAAAACATAAAATTTTAATTGAAAACCTTGAATATGAGATAGAATATTAAAAAACCCGCGGTATAAGCCGCGGGTTTCTGCGTTTCAAATTATAGTTTATCGCTCGGTTGAATTGGTTGAAAATTGTAGGGACAGGCCTCCCGGACTGTCCGTTTATTAAGGTTGATTGCTAGCGGGCAATCGAGGACGCTTGCCCTTACGCGATATATCAATTTAATTAGGA
>JAZKXN010000006.1:0-16523 GCA_045611605.1 Acutalibacteraceae bacterium | reverse complement strand
CCCCCATCTCCCCACCGCCCTCAAATTACCATTTTTTGCCATTTTTCTCCTTTTTTCGCCACCAAAACCACCATTCACACATTATTCACTTTTTATTAACATTTGTTCATCATTTTTCGCTCATTTTTTCACATTTCAAGCATAAAAAAGCCATCGTAAACAACACTTTACGATGGCTGATTCTATACATTTTTAATGGTGATGATGTCCGTGATGGTGATGATGGTGGTGATGGTGGTGATGTCCGCCTTCGTGATTGTGCTCAACGTGGCAGTTCTCTTCTCCACACTCCTCACCCTCATTTTCAAGCTCCAATGTCACGTGCGAAATGCCGTGCTCCTTCAATTCTTCACGTATTTTGCGCTTGATTTCACTATGTTCTCCCTCGCAAACAACGTGCATTGTGGCATAATTGCTCTGCCCGTCCATACTCCAAATATGAATATGATGCACACCCAAAACTCCGTCAATTTCTAATAAATGGTGTTTAATTTCATCAATGTTTATCCCTTCTGGAATTTTTACAAGGAATAAATCAAGCGCTTCTTTTAAGTGGCTAAATGCGTGAATAAAAATATAAACCGCAACCGCTATGGATAAAATTGGGTCAATAAGTTTAAAATCGGTAAATCGCATAACAACCGCACCAATAAGCACAACCGCCCAGCCAAGCACATCTTCAAGCATATGAAGGTTAACGGCTTTTTGGTTTAAGCTATCGCCGTGGCGAGTAAAGTATGCTGCTAAAAAGTTAACGGCCACGCCAATAACCGCGAAAATTATCATACCGTTATAGTTGATTTCCTGTGGGTTTAAAATACGGTTTACAGCGTTTATTACAACTAGAACTGAACCAACAAGTAAGATGAGTGTAGTAATAATACTGCCGATTACCGAATAACGAAGATATCCGTAGGTATAGGTTTCATCGGGTTGTTTTTGGCTTTTCTTTTCTAAAAAATATGAAATGCCGATACTTGTCGCGTCGCCGATATCGTGTATGGAATCGGATATAATTGCAACGCTGTTGGTGAAAATACCGCCAAAGAATTCAAAAACCGAAAAGGCTAGATTAAGTATAAAAGCAATTAAAATATTTTTTTCACTTTTCATTTTCTTTCTCCTTTGATTTGTGGCTTATATGTTTAAGTGAAATATCAAAAATTTCAAAAACATGGTTGTCATCAAGTGAATAAAAAACTTGTTTACCGTTTCTTTCGCATCTTACCACGCCTGCTGTTTTCATTTTATTAAGCTGGTGTGAAATTGATGATTTTGTCATAGAAAGTACATTGGCTAAATCGCAAACACACATGGGGTTTTCTTTTAAAGCGAATAAGATTTTACAGCGTGTGTTATCACCTATAATACCGAAAAAATCTGCAAGATTTTTAAAGGTTTGGTTTTCGGGCATTGAGTTTTTGGTTTTCACAACTAATTCTTCATCAATGGGGTGGCAGTCACAAACAAATTCGTTTTTTGGCATTTTTATTCTCCTTAGTTGAATTATCGCTCAACTATTATAATTGAACAACTATTCAACTGTCAAGAAAAATTATCGGTAAAATAAAAAAGCCACTCCTTTAGGAAGTGGCTTAAAATCTTATTTAAATGAAGTGTTATAAAGCTCGGCATAGGTGCCGTTTTTAGTTAGTAGCTCATCGTGAGTGCCTGTTTCCATAATACCGTTTTTACCGAAAACAATAATATTATCGGCGTTTTTAATGGTTGTAAGACGGTGGGCAATGGTAAGGGTGGTTCTGCCTTGCGAAAGGCGTTCAAGCGATTTTTGAACCAAGCGTTCACTTTCGTTATCAAGTGCGCTTGTGGCTTCATCAAGAAGTAAAATTGGTGGATTTTTAAGAAATACGCGCGCAATACTAATGCGTTGCTTTTGACCGCCCGAAAGCTTAACACCGCGCTCACCAACATAGGTATCGTAACCATTGGGAAGTGTGTTTATAAACTCATCAGCACCTGCAAGCTTTGCTGCGGCAATAATTTCTTCATCGGTTGCCCCCGGTTTGCCGTATTCAATATTTTCACGCACACTGCCTGAGAATAGGTAAACATCTTGCTGAACAACACCAATTTGTGAGCGAAGAGACTTTATTTTGATATCGCGGATATCAACGCCATCAACGGTTAAAGAACCGTCCAAAATCTCGTAAAAACGGGGGATAAGTGAGCAAATTGTGGTTTTGCCACCGCCCGATTCACCAACCAAAGCAATGTTTTTGCCTGTGGGGATTTTCAAATCAAGGTGTGAAAGCACATCGTCGGTTTCTTCGGTGTATTTAAAGGTGACATTTTTAAATTCGATATCGCCCTTAACATTTGTGAGTTCAACCGCATCGGGCTTATCGGTTATGTCGGGGTCGGTTTCCATTATTTCACCAAAGCGTTCGATACCTGTCATACCGCGTTGAAACTGTTCAGCAAACTGAACAATCTTGCGGATAGAACTTAAAAGGGTGGTTATGTACATTAAGAAAACAATTAAATCGGCAGGGTTTAAGCCGTCGTAAATAATGAAAATTGCACCTGCAACAACGGCTAAAATATAGAGTACACCGTCTAATACACTTGTAGTGCAGTGGAATGCCGCCATATAGTGATAAACCTTTGATTTTATTGCAAGATAACCTTTGTTACCTTTTTGGAATTTATCTTTTTCAAGGGCTTCGCCTGTGAATGATTTAACAACACGAATACCTAAAAGGCTGTCTTCAATTTGTGAATTAAGCTCGGCAACCTGTTTTCTGGATTCGCGGAAGCCAGAACGCATTTTGCGGTTGAAAATGCTTAAAACGAAAATCATTGGTGGCAGGGCAACGAAAATAATAAGTGTAAGCCAAATGTTCATACTGCTTAAAATTGCAAAGCAGCAGATAATTTTAATACCTGCAATAAGTAATTCTTCGGGGCAGTGGTGTGCAAATTCGGTAATGTCAAATAAGTCGCTTGTCATACGCGACATAAGACTGCCGACTTTCGTATTATCGTAATATTTAAAGGACAATTTTTGCAAATGGTCGAACATATCGGTACGCATATCGGTTTCGATTTTTGTACCCATTATGTGACCCACTGACGCCATATAATAATTCGCTGCAGCATCAATAAGCTTTAGTACAAGATATATACCACCGACAGTTAAAATACTACCGATAGTGAGCTTCGCGATATCGGTTAATGCGGTGTTGGTTATGTACCGAACTATTAGTGGTAATACGATTTCGCACACTGTGGTAAGTGATGCACAGAATAAGTCGAAAACCAAGGTTGGTATGTATTTTTTGTAATATGGCAAAAAGCGTTTTATCAGCTTGCCCCAAGAGTTGTTTTTCATTTTTGCACCTTCCAATCAGTTATATTTTAGCACTAAATTTTATCTAATGCAATAAAACTTGAAAATTTTTCAAAAAGTTGTTTATTTTTTAAAAATATGTGTTAAAATGTATAGGTATTTTTAAAAAGGAAGTAAGAAAATGAAGAAGTTTTGTCACTATATTGCGTCTACTGTTTTGATTATAACAATTTTTTGTTTAGTTGTAAGTGTTACTGTATTTGCTAAAAATAATGCTTCGCGTCATACCGTATGCACTTCGCTCAGTTCACAGGCAATTGAATATTATAAGGCTAATGGTATTGTCTTTTCTTCGGTTTCTAAACTAAAAGGTGGTAATGATAACTGCCTTACTACAGTTGACAGCGCGTTATTTGATAAGTTACACGACCTTATGGATGAAACAATGACAAGTTCGATTTCGTACAGCAGTTTAAGTGATTATTGGTATGATACCGATGCCAATAACGATTCATCAAAACCGCGCCTTTTTTATAGTGATATTGATTCATCCAGTTTTAATCGTGAACATGTGTGGCCCAAAAGTCGTGCATCGTTTAAAAAGTTGAACGGCGGTTGTGACCCACACCATTTAAGACCGACAAATTCGGGAATGAATTCTACCAGAAGCAATTATTGTATGGGTTATGTGCAGGGTGTAATTTCGGGTTATAAAACCAAAACAAACGGAAACGGTTCAATATACTATTCTTCAGTAAGTGATAGGGTAGAAGTTGATGATAAAGTCAAGGGTGATGTTGCACGAATTTTTCTTTATGTTTATTGCCGTTGGGAAGAACCCAATTTGTTTATGGATACACCAAACCCTGTGAAAGGCCCCGGTGATGATGCCAATAATGGCAAAAAGGTTATTGAAAGTCTTGAAACATTACTCGAATGGTGTAAGTTAGACCCCGTTGACAGTTGGGAAATGGCGCGAAATGATGAGTGCGAAAATATTGTCGGTAACCGTAATGTGTTTATCGACTATCCCGAATATGCATGGCTTTTGTTCGGTAAAATAGTACCAACCGATATGGTTACACCATCGGGTGAAGCCAAAAAGGGAGCGTCAGGCAATAACCAAGGTGGAAACACATCAACTAATACATCTACAAATACTTCTACTAACACTTCTACCAATACATCAACTAATACATCGACAAATACTTCTACCAATGATACAACAACAGATAAAGATAATACCACAAGTAACAATAGTAGCACTGTAACAGATGGTGCACAAGGCGGTATTACTAGTAAACCAAATAACGATGGCAAGCCTTTCGATCCAAATAATATTGGCGGTCAGTATATTGAAACTGATAGCGATGTATTGGTTTTAGAACCTTGGGTAATAGTTACAGTTGTTGTGGGTGCAGTAATTGTATGCGGTGTTATTATAACAGTAATAATCGTTAAAAAGCGCAAAACTAAATAGTAAAGACTTATAAACCCGAAGCATAAACTTTGGGTTTATTCTTTTAATTTTGATAAAATGTTTATTTTTTCTTAAAAACTCTTTATTTTTTGAAAAAATATGATAGAATGAAAACATAAGATTTTAAATGGGGTACTAACTTATGAAAAACAACTTTAAAAAATATAGCGTATCGTTACTATCGGTATTAACGATTATCGCTGTATTTTCGCAATTTACAGTCTTTGCAAAGACCGGTACTGTTGTAACCAATACAGGTGTGCGTCATACCGTATGTGTTGAGCTTAGTGACCAAGCTGAAAAATATTACAAAGATAACAAGGCAGATTACGATGATGTTTCAAAGTTAAAAAGCGGAAGTGACAACTGCTTAACAACTGTTGACAGCGCACTTTTTGATGAACTTCACGATCTTATGAGCAAAACTATGACAAAAACTGTCAAGTATAGCGATTTGCCTACTTATTGGGCAAAGACAGATGCCAATAACGGTGGAAGTACATATCATTATTTTTATGCTGATGTTACAGTGAGCGGACAAACAATTAACCGTGAACATGTATGGCCTAAAAGCCACGCTTCCTTCCACGAAAAGGATGGCGGCGCAGACCCACATCATTTGCGACCGACTATTCGTGGTGTTAACTCGTCACGCGGTGACAAACTTATGGGTAATGTTAAACCTACTGACACTAAATATTCAAAATACTCCTTCCAAAACAAGGTAGTTTTAGAACACTCAAATTCTTTGGTTGAAGTAAACGATAATATTAAGGGTGATGTTGCCCGTATTCTTTTGTATGTTTACTGTCGTTGGGAAGAGCCTAATTTGTTTATGGATACACTAAAACCTGTTGTCGGTGCAGGTAGTAGTAACCAAAATGATGGCGAAAAGGTTATCGAAAGTCTCGAAACACTTTTACAGTGGTGCAAGATGGACCCCGTTGACACTTGGGAAATGGCTAGAAACGACCAGTGCGAAAACCTTGTAGGTAATCGTAATGTGTTTATTGATTATCCTGAATACGCATGGCTTTTGTTTGGTGAAAAGGTGCCTACCGATATGGTTACACCGTCAGGCGAAGCTAAGGAAAGTGGAAATTCCGGCAATCAAGGCGGAAATACATCAACTAATACATCCACCAACACTTCCACTAACACATCTACAAACACTTCTACAAATACTTCCACAAATACATCGACTAACACATCCATAAATACTTCTACAGGTAATACAACAACTGATAAGGATACTACCACAAGCAATAACAGCACCGTGACCGACGGTGGTGCGCAAGGTGGTATTACCAGTAAGCCCAATAACGGTGGTAAGCCCTTTAACCCTAATAATATTGGCGGTCAGCAGGTCGAAACTGATGGCGATGCGCCCGCTTTAGAACCTTGGATTATTATCGCTATTGTAGCGGCTGTGGTAATTGTAAGCGGTGTTATTATAACAGTAATAATCGTTAAAAAGCGCAAAACTAAATAGTAAAGACTTATAAACCCGAAGCGTAAACTTCGGGTTTGTTCTTTTAATTTTGACAAAATATTTATTTTTTATTAAAAAGGCTTTATTTTTTTCTTTTTTATGTTATAATAATTAGGTAAAATTTTAAAAATGGGGTATTATGTGATGAAACAATTTACCAAGCGTTTAATTTCTGTAGTAACTGTATTAATGTTACTTGTTGTAATGTGCTTTACAAATGTAAGCGCAGCAACTACAGGCTATACAAAAGCAAGTGATGTTAAGTATGTGTTTTATAGTGAATCCAGCGGCAGTAAGACTTATTCTGTTACCAACGGTGTTAAAAACTGGGGTGCACGCGGTGAAACTTGCGTTTTTCTTACTACATACGCTCAAAATTATTATAAAGGTAACAATACCTTTGACAAGCTTTCTGATTTAAAGGGTGGCACAAGTCAGAGTAATGCGCCTTCATCTGCTTTGTATCAAAGCTTAAAAACACTTATGTCGGTAAGTTTTACCCATAATTACGATAAGACACGCGATATGTACAAATATACCGATTGTGTTATGAGCGATTCTTCAAAATTCTCATCTTTCTATTCGGGTACATTGTATAATGGCGCTT
This sequence comes from Acutalibacteraceae bacterium, assembly GCA_045611605.1. Lineage (GTDB taxonomy): Bacteria > Bacillota > Clostridia > Oscillospirales > Acutalibacteraceae > UBA737. Next base: position 9,634 of record JAZKXN010000006.1, on the reverse strand, counting down.
GGGTTGGCGGCAGTAGTACACCTTGGAACCGTGAACATTGCTGGCCTAAAAGTAAGTCAAAGGACATTCCAAATCAAGAAAACGATATAATGATGCTTCGTCCAACTATTACTAGTGAAAACAGTTCGCGTGGCAGTAAAGCTTACGGTGAAAGTAGTGGATATTTTGTTCCTAGCGATGATGTAAAGGGCGACTGTGCTCGTATGATGTTATATGGATATGTTCGTTGGGGTAACACAGCTAAAATGTGGGGCACAAGTGGTGTAATGGAAAACCTTACCATTTTGCTTAAATGGTGTAAGGAAGACCCTGTAGACACTTGGGAAATGGGCCGTAACGATGCGGTTCAGTCTATTACAGGCAACCGCAATGTGTTTGTCGACTATCCCGAACTTGCATGGCTTTTGTTCGGTCAAGCGGTTCCTACTAATATGACCACACCTTCGGGTGAAGCTAAGCAAGGTAACCAAGGTGGCAATAGTGGTAATACATCCAGCAACACATCTACAAATACTTCTACTAACACATCGACCAATACTTCAACTAATACATCTACTAACACATCGACCAATACATCAACAAATACTTCAACTAATACTTCAACAGGCAATACAACAACCGATAATGACACTACCACAAGCAATAACAGCACAGTTACAGATAACGGAAATATTGGTGGTATTGATAATAAGCCCAATAACGGCGGTAAGCCCTTTGACCCGAACAATATCGGCGGTCAGCAGGTACAAACCGACGGCGGCGAAGAATATGTTTTAGAACCTTGGGCAATCATTGCTATTATTGCAGGTGCAGTTGTTTTGGTTGCAGGTGCGGTAGTAGCCGTTGTTGTAATCAAAAAGAAAAAAACAAAATAATATAAAACATAGTTAAAATAAAACGCGGTGGAATTTCCACCGCGTTTTTGTATAGATTAATTTTCAAATTATAGTTTATCTTTAAAATTCAATTGTGTAAAGGTTGCCGTGGTTATCACCATAATAGCAAACTTCGTTTTCAAAATAGATGAACTCGGGTTCAATATTTAATCCAAAATCAGAAAAATAGATGCACTCGGTTTGCTTTTTGTCTTTAACTGAAATTATGCGCATTGCAGGGGGATTAACCGAGTCCCCGCTAAATCCTTCAAGCGAATAAATATTACCATTTTCATAGCAGGCACCTTGAATAAAACGGTGATATTCTGTATCAAATGTGTCGATTATATCATCTTTTGTCAGCACAACGCTTGGTACGCCAAACTTTTTATCGATTGCACCGTTTGAAATGTTGGGAAGTTTAAACGAAAAATAACGGGTAGTTTGGTCTTTGTCGCGCATTGTAAAGGCGTGGTAAAGGCCTTTTTCATTATCTAAAACGAAGTTGCCGAAAGGTCGAACATCATCGCCTGTTGACCAGATATCATCTTCTGTAAAACCAATTTTTATAAGACCAACAAGTTGGTTTTTAAATTCATTATCTTCGCGCCAAATGCGGTAAACACAGCATACACCCGTTAGTTTATCTTCACTTTTTGCATAATTGTTATAGATGTTAGTATAAAGCAGTGGGAATTCGTCATCTTCGTTATAATACTGATTGCCGAAAACCACCGAATTGCTGTGTGGTGCGATTATATCCGATTTATCTAAAGTAAAGATTGAAACAATGGGTGATTTCTTTTCAATTGTAAGGTTTTTAAGGTCGTAAACATAGCAAAGACCGTTTGTTTTAAAGCGGAATAAAAGACCGCCGAAAACTGCACCGTCCTGACCATCGGTTATGTTACCAATTTGTGTAATTTTCATTTTAAAATCTCCTTACTAATTTTTCGGTTTTTAAAATAAAATTCCTTATCGTGGTCATTTATTTCCCGCATAACGCGGCAAGGGTTGCCCACCGCTACAACATTTGCGGGAATATCCTTTGTAACTACACTTCCGGCGCCTATAACGGTATTATCGCCAATTGTGACACCGGGAACAATTATTGCCCCCGCGCCTATCCAACAGTTTTTGCCGATATGAACTGGGAAGTTGTATTGATAACCCTGTTCGCGAAGTTCAGGCAAAATGGGGTGGCCTGCAGTTGCAACTGTAACATTTGGCCCAAACATTGTGTTATCCCCAACATATATATGCGTATCATCAACCATTGTTAAGTTAAAGTTTGCATAAACAAAGTCACCAAAATGACAATGCTTACCGCCCCAATTAGCGTGGAATGGTGGTTCGATGTAACAGTTTTCGCCTATATCACCAAACATTTCTTTAAGCATTTTTTGGCGCTTTTCCTGTTCTGACGGGCGGGTTTGGTTATAGTCATAAAGTCTTTCGAGACATTCAAACTGTTCTTTCATAATGTCGTCGCCCATTGGCAAATAAAGTTTACCGGAATGTAAAATATCCATTTTATCACCTGTAATTAATGTTTTTTTGCGCTTCTTTTGAATCTTTAAAAATTCCTGCGCAAATACCACTGAAAAGTGCAGCACCGATAGCGGCTTCTTCCAAATGAGTGGGAATTTTCATTTCGTTTTCGAATTTTTCTTCACACAGCTTTATCAGATGGTTGTTTTTCCTTATACCGTTGCCTGAACCGACAATACCCGAAATTTCGGTTTTCATATTTATAAACATATTATAAAGTTCTTCGCACATACCCGAAAGTACACCCTTTGTAAGCGCTTCGGGAGTAAAGTTTTCGGTGGTAATTCCACTTATCATACCACTTAAATTTGTGTCTTGCCGTGTGCCTGCAAAGCGGGTGTCAACCGAAATGGCAGTGGATTGGCTATTGAGCATATCATTCATTATTTCATAAACTTTTTGGTCAGTAATATCGCTGATTTTTGATAAAATTGCTTTATAAAAATCTTTAAGTAATGAATATGCTCTGCCACCACAAAGCGCCGCACCGACAATTAAATATTTATTGTCAAAATAGGGTCTTACTTCTAAGTTTTCACCCTTTATTATATGGTCGGAAATAATTGACACCTGACTTCCTGTGCCAACATTAATTAACAGTTCATTTTCGTGTTTAAGCGTTGAAAAAACACTCGCCTGATTATCGCCGATTGCAACCGAAACAGGTATGTTTTTATATTTGCCGACAATGCGGTAGTCGGTAGTGATTTCAGGCGAAAATCCATTCGAGAAGCGATTGTTTTCCATATCATAAAGACCGAATGAAGCCGCATTTGTTGAATGTATAATCGGTTTATTAACACCGCAAAGTGTCATTACAAAATAATCGTGAATGGTACAAAAAGATACAGCATTTTTGGGCACAAGGTTATTTTTGCGGTTGTAAAAATCAGTCACGCAGCCGTAACCCGTAAAACTGCCAAGATGTTTTGCGTAAGTAGTATTTAAAAATGGCTCGTCACCGCGTTTATCCTGCCAGGTGTAAAGTGGACTTACGGACTTACCGTTTTCATCAGTATAAACAATGCCGTGCATTTGTCCCGTAACACCGATAGCGGCTGTATCATCGGTTATTAAATTATTTAAAATTTCAGTTGCAATAGATATTATCTTTTTGGGCGACTGAATTTTTTCGTAAGGTTTGTCACTTTCAATAAATGCTTCGCTGTTAATGGTTTTCGAATTTAAAATAGCACCGTTTTCTGTATCAATAGCAACACCGCAAATGCTTGTTGTACCAATATCTATACCGATAATTTGCATAATAACCCACCTTAAGAAGCATATTGTAATCATTATAAGCTTTTGGTGTTTTGTTTTCAAGATAGAAAAAATAAATTCCCCGATATGCGGGGAATTTATTTTAATCAACATCAAGTTGTTCTAATTTGCTTTTTGACTGAATCGGCTTTGAATCGCCATGCTTTACAAAGAACATTGTTATGAATGAGAAGAATACGAAAATTGCGCCAAAAGTAAAGAATACGAAGCGCATACCGAAAGCATCGTAAAGCACGCCTGAAAGAATTGGGGCAACGATTTGCGCTGCCATTGATGCGGTGTAATAATAACCGGTGTATTTGCCGGTGTCGCCTTTTTTAGCAAGCTCAACAACCATTGGGAATGAGTTAACATTAATAGTTGCCCAGCCCACACCTGCGAGTGAAAATACAGGATACATTATAATTTCCGGTGTTTTTGGAGTAATGAATATACCAATCGTAAAGGCTGTTGCCAAAATTAAAACGCCTGCCAAAATAGTCTTTCTTCGACCGATTTTTGAAGCAATCATACCAACAGGGATATAGGTAATAACTGCAGCGGCCTGTGCGACTATAAGTGTGAAGTTATAATCGAAGCCTAAAATATTTGTGGCATAAACCGAATATTTACTTGTGATTGAATTATAACCAATATACCACAAAGCAACCGACGCTAAGATAAGCAAAAGGGAAGTAAGTTCTGATTTTGTAAGACCGCTTTTTGTAGTGGCAACGGTTTCTTCAGGAGTGTCAAGACCGTATTTAATGGTGTCAGCTTCCATTTCGGCAGCCCATTTCTTTTCCTTAACAGTTAAAAGGAAAATTACAAATCCCAAAAGCATAACACCGCAAACTGCGGCAACATAACCTGTGTATTGCATATAAAGGTTTTTACTTGTTGCAAAAACCATACCCAAAATAAGCACGATAATACCGCCGGCAGTACCTGTAAGGTTGATAATGGCATTCGCTTTTGAACGGAGCGGCTTAACTGTAACATCAGGCATTAATGCAACTGCTGGGGAGCGGAATGTCGCCATTGAAATTAGCACAACTAAAAGCGTTGCAATAAAGCCGATAAGCGGCCATGGGTTTTGGAGTGTAAGTTGCAAAGCTGCTTTGCTTGCGTTTTCCATAGACGGAATATCGTTTGCAGCAAGTTGTGCAAGCTGATAATTGTCAACAAAGGTAAGACCGATAAATGAAATTATCGCTGCAATTGTGCCAAAGAAAATAAATGGTGTGCGTCGGCCAAAGCGAGTATTTTTCTTATCCGATAATGCACCGAAAATGGGAAGCAAAAATACCGCCAAAACATTGTCGATTGACATTACCGCACCCGAGACAGATTGTGGTAAACCGAAGTGATTAGTTAAAATAAGGGGTGTTATTGCGTCGTAGGCTTGCCAAAATGCTGAAATTAAGAAAAATGCCATACCGACAAGCAAAACGCGTTTGTAATTAAGCTTCATAATATACACCTTTCGTAATTTTTTTTCCAAAGATTGTAAACTAAATATAACACATAAAATGTAAAAATGCAATTATTGATATTTTGTGTGAATTAAGGCATTTTATTATATTGGAAAAGGGCGTATAAACCAGATGACATTTATTTTACTTATTTGTTCGAACGATTACATATTAAATCGATAGTGCTGGTGTTGCATATAATTATTGCAAAAGCTTTTTATATATGCTTCGCGTGATGATTGTCAAAGATGACAAAAAATCAAAACAAATATCAAAATTAAGAAATTGAAAAAAACTGTTGACTATTTTATAATGTAAGTAGCATAATGTGCGAGTTCTAATTATGCGTTTTGCGTTTCCAAATAAAATTTAAAGGAGATTGACAAAAATGAAAAACTTGAAAAAACTTTGTGCATTGGTTTTAAGTTTTGTTTTAGTTGCTTCTGTGTTTGTTACTCTTCCGCTTACTACTAGTGCGGAAACAACTAAAGTTGTAGCTTCAAAGCTTGTTACCAATGACTATGGCACCTATGTTGAGCACAACGGCAAGCCCTACCTTATGTATGGCGTACAGCTTCGTGTTGATCAACAGTATGCCGACAAAAAGCTTTCGGACGGCTCAACCGATTGGGATTGGGTTGAAGAAAACTTCCAAAAAGCTTATGAGGACGGCTTCCGTTCGGTTGCTATTCCCGTTTATTGGAGCTTTATGAGAAGGGAAAACCACGGTCTTTTATCAACTACATATCTTGAAAAAATGTACGATTATATCTATAAATATGATATGACCGTTCAATGGCTTTGGTTTGGTTCTAATGTTTGCGGTCACGGCGACGGTACCGCTCCGTGGTCTATCGTTGGCGTTGATGATAGTGAACTTAGTGCTGAAAGAAGAGCTAAATATTCACATCTTAAAAAGATAATTTGGGACACTTCTGACCCTGATAATCTTACATATACCTTAAGCGAAGAAGATTCACCCTTCTTTGATTTTACCGATGAAGACACAATGTTGGCTGAACAGGAAGCTTTGGCTGATATGATGGCCTATATTGCAGAGCGTGATACTGAAAAGCGTTGTGTTATGGTTCAGATAAATAACGAAATCGACCAAGGCGGAGATTATTGGCTACCCAAGGACGCCGATGGTAATATCCTTGAAAATTGGTGGGATAGCGAAGAACTTCACGATAAGTATAGTTATGCTTTCGGTCAGAGAGATGCTTTGTTTGCACAGTTGGATGCTTTAGGTGATGTTGTTCACAATAGCAATTATAGCTGTGTTACCCGCGTAAATCTTTCAGATTCTTGCAGACCTGATATGGTAAGCGATGATTATACCGACCTTTTGGCTTATGACGGTATTGATATTGTTGGTATTGACTGTTACAGAACTGATTTTGAAGGCGTTTATGAACGCTTTAATATGGTTGAAGGCAACCTTACACACCTTGCAGAATCAAACGCAACTTATGACAGTTCAATTACATCTGCTAAACTTTTCGAACAGGGTATAGGCAACTTTATTTACTGTCACCGTACCGATAGAACAGGCGGCGGCTTGTATGTTCAAGAAACAAATGGGGACGGTTCCTATAATCGTCAATATAAAGAATGGGTAGAACGCGACACTACTCCTGCCATTCGCGAATTTAATGCAGTTATAAACAAAGCATATCAAAAGATAGCAAGTGCTGTAAGTGTTGGTAATTTTGTTGCTCTTACTACTGATAATGAAGCAAAAGTAATTGGTAATACCACCTTTACTTTAGGTGATGCTTCTGATGCTGATAAACTTGCAATGGCTTTAAGAGTAAATGAAAAACAATATGTTGTTGCATCGGTTAAAACCGATTGTGAAATTACCGTTTCGGGAAATGAAGTTCTTTCAGCAGAAATCGGTGCTTATGATGAAAATGGTCTTTGGGTTAAGACAGATGATGCAGTAGTTACAGATAATGTTATTTCTGTAAAAGCTGGCGAAGCGGTTCTTTTAAACACACAAAACGGTGAATTAGAAGACTTAATTGCCGATGTTATGACTAACACAGGCGAAGCATCATCTAATGGTGCTGTTATTTATTCTGCACTTGACGGTAACGGCGGTAAAATCGTTCTTAACGAAAATATGCAAAACTTTGCCCTTGAATTCAAGTATAAAGATGTTCTTACCGAAGATAAAAACCCTGAATGTCTTACTGTTTCAATGCGCGGTGGTAAGTATTCTTTAGAGATTCACCACGATGCTTCTAGCGTTACAACAAAATCACACTCGTTAAAGTTTAGAGGTAATGGTGCTGTTTATGGCGGCAACTTTGAAATGATTACCGACAATAACGATCCTTGGACACAGTTTAAGGTTGTAATGTCCGGTAATCGTGTTGCAATCTTCAAAAACGGCAACCTTTGGTATAGCGCAAACCTTACCGATGAAGCTGTTGGCGGCGAATTATCACTTGTATTGGGTAGTGCTTATGATAAATACATCGCTGATGTTAAACTTACAACTGCAACTGTTGAAGATACCTTTGCAGTAATTGATGCTTCTTTTGACAGTGATATTTTCAATGGATTTAAGGGTATTAAGAATGTTGCAGGAACAGCGATGACTTATGATTCAACCGTTAATGCAATGCTTGTAAATGACCATACATCTGCCACCTATAATATTGCTGAAAACATCGCTGGTTATCAATTTGAAACCTCTTTACAATTTGCAGGAAACGTAAATGGTTATCGTGGTTTCCGTGTTATTTCTCCCACGGGTTATAAGTATTACTTTATTCACGACAATCTTATAGCTTATAATACCGCAGGCGGTTCAAAATGGGTGGCGCATACCGGCTGGAGCGATGATGGTAAATTCCACGACATTAAGCTAGCTTATGTCGATGGTGTTGAAATTGTTTATATTGATGGTGCCGAAGTATATTCAGCTGAAATTGCTGAAGCTGCTTCAAGCGACTTTAAGGTAGTTTATGAATTGATAAATGGCAATAAGTTGTATCAAAACAACTTTAAACTTGTTAAGACCTGCGTTCATAATTATGTTGAAACCAAGGTTGATGCTACCTGCACAACCGCTGGCTCGATAACTAATACCTGCTCACTTTGCGGTGACAGTTATAGCGAAGAAATCCCTGCATTTGGCCATACCTATGATAATGATATGGACCTTGATTGTAATTCTTGCGGAACATCTCGTGACTTCGGTGGCAATGTGCTTACAAACACAAATACCACACTTTCAAACGGTGCGACTATTTACGAAATTCTTGATGGCAAGTCCGGTACAATTGTATTAAGTGACGATATGCAAGATTTCGCTCTTGAATTCAAGTATCGCGATGTATTCACAGGCGACGCTAACCCTGAAGCTTTAACCGTTTCAATGCGTGACGGTAAGTATAAGCTTATCATTCACCAATGGGGCAGTGCAACTGTTAAATCTAACGGCTTAACCTTTACCGGTAACGGCCCTAACTTTGGTGGTAACAACCAATTTGCGATTGGTGATAACGTTTGGACCCAGTTCAAGATTGTTATGTCAAATCAGCGTGTTGCAATTTATAAAAATGGTGTTCTTTGGCATAGCGCTGACCTTGCTGACGAAGCAACAGGCGGTAAATTGGAACTTAAGTTCAGCGATAAGTATGATAAATATATTGCTGATGTTAAGTTAAATGGTGCAACCGTTGCTGATACTTATGTATTATTCGATGCAACATTCGACAGCGAAATTTTCGATAATTTCAAATCCATTCCGTTCACTTATAATTCAACCCTTGGCGGTGCTACTACACCCGTAAACCATTGGACTTCTTACACCTTTGCAAGCGACATTGGTTATTATAGCTTTGAAACAAGCGTACAGTATATCAAGTTATCAGGTTTGCGTGGTTTTGAATTAACCTCGCCTACAGGTTACCGTTACTTGTTTGTAGGTGATAATTTAGTTGCTTACAATACTGATGGCGGCTCTAAGTGGGTTGGCCACGCTAATTGGAGCGGTGACGGCACATATCACGATATTAAACTTGTTTATGCTAACGGCGTAGAAAAAGTTTATATTGATGGCGAAGAAGTATATTCAGTTGAATTTGCTGAAGCAAAGACCGGCGAATTAAAGGTATACTATAAATTAGGTGGCGGCGAACAAGCTGCTCAAGAATATATGAAGCTTGCTGAAGTTATCGAAACTGAAGTTCCTTGCACACACGAAAAGACTACAACTACAACCGTTGATGCAACCTGTGCAAAAGACGGTTCAACAACCGTTACTTGTGATGCTTGCGGTGAAACCATTTCAACTGAAGTAATCGAAGCTAAGGGTCATACCATTAGCGACTGGATTGTAGAAACTCCTGCTAAACCCGGCATTGCAGGTCTTAAATATAAGGCATGCTCAGTTTGTGGTGCGGAAAGAGTTGAAGAAGCAATCGAAGCAGTTAAGTTAATCGGTATCGGTGGCTT
>JAZKXN010000005.1:0-1487 GCA_045611605.1 Acutalibacteraceae bacterium | reverse complement strand
TTCTGCGGATTTAATTATGATACGGTCTTCATCAATAGAACCCGCTCCACCCATTACACGAACGGCTGCGTTACCATCTGCGTCAGTGGTGAATATTACAGGGCTATTTGTTTCGGAAGCCCCAGCTTTAACAGATACTGTGCGAACGGCTGCATTATTATCAGTGTCCAAAGTAAAAATATCTCCTGCCATAATAATTCCTTTTTGTTTCTTTTATTAGTGTATCATATTTTTAGTTTTTTATCAAGCACGAAAAACATAAACTGCTTCTTGTTGGTCTTCGGTCATAACATCAATATGAACCCACGTTGGCGCATCGATTGGACTTTCAAGGCGTATCTTACAAGGCAATAAAACAGAGTTCTTCTTTATCATATCGTGTATTTGTTGCACAGTATATTTTGAACAACTAAAATCAAGCCCTTTTCCAAGGTTGTGCGCAGAGAGATATACTTTGCCTGCCTTGGTTTTGTCAGCTACTAACTGGCAACAATTACAGCGCAGACCTCGTTGTTTCCAGGTACCATTGTTTATTACGATTGGGCATTTTAATATTTGGTTTCTAACAACATCAATGACTGCGCGCAGATTTGGGTCAATAAAACGTATTGCTTTGTTGCCCCATTTTGCATACACATGTGGGCAGACTATCTCTTTAACTAAAATGTTTGGGCAAATATTCAATTTTTTCTCCCTTGGTCATATTTTTGTTTCCAACGCTCCAATGTTTCACGGTTTTCTTTGCAGATTTTGATTTCTTTCTGTATTTCTTTGAATTGTGGTTCATAGTACTCATCTATCCATCCATCCGTATTACCAAAAAGCCGTTGATACATTATTTCGTATTCTTCAACGGCCATTTTGTAACTTGGATATAATAATCTTAAAATATTTTTTTGTGCGCCACCAACGGCTTTTGTATACCAATACATTTCAAAGTAGTGCAGGTCGGGGGTTGGGTGCGGCTTCTTTATTTCTTCGGACGAACAAGACGATACCGCGGGGGTCAAATGGATGTTTGCGTTTTTTGGTGGCAACCTTTTCGCATATACTGTTTTGACCACAATCATCAACCCCTCCTTTTATTTACTTATGCTTTATTCATAAGTGGGTTTGTTGTAAATTTAGTCAGTGCCGGGTCTGGGGCCATTGGTAACTTGTCAGATACTTCAACACCAAAGAACACGTTTTGTTCGTTCATAATACGCGCAAATTGTCCAGGTGTGATAGAACCATAAGTCAATGCCTTGATTCCCAGGTTGTAAATTTCAGTCTTGGTTTTTATGTCTGATTCAGATTTTTCTTTGGTTAAAGGTGGGAAGTCCGCGTCGATTTCCATCATTTCGCCAATCGTAGTAACAGCTAAGACTTTGAACGCCGTGATAAGATTTGGTATGCAAGGGTTTTGCACTTCCGAACGAACCATGTCTTCATAGGATGCGCGGTCATTGTCACCGTTTGAGAATCCTCCTGGTGTCATACCGTAA
>JAZKXN010000004.1:0-1084 GCA_045611605.1 Acutalibacteraceae bacterium | reverse complement strand
CAAACAACAATTGGCAGAGCAATTAAAAATGCATGGAAATATTGATTCAATAAAAATAGAGCGTGTTTATAAGAGCAGTACCAATCAATATGCCAATGTCTACATTCGCCATTTTTACGATAAATCATCGTCCGAAGAAGTACTACTGCAAATGGTGTATACAGAAAAAGGATGGAAGATAAAGTAAAACACTTATACAGCAATTTGGTAATATTATAGGAGTTACTTTCGTGCCCCTTTGATCCTTTTTTGCCACATCTGGATTTATGCGTTAATAGTCCTCCTACAGTTTACCAAAAATGAAATTTTAAGGATAAATAAAGCAGACTCCTCATTCTGTGAAAGTTGTGCGTTAAAAATAAGGTCAAAAACCTTTGAAAAAGTGAGATAATGGACCGTGGTTGCGTTATTTCAAGTCAAACAAACCATGCGCAGAAAATAACGCATTCTCAGCAAGCCAATCGCGCATTTTTTGGGTTGGAAGGTCTGTAAAACTTTAACTTTTATTAAGAAAATTTAACATTCCAACTAACCTGCAGAAAAATATTCGACACCTAAAAAAAATTATTCGGCACCTATTTTTTACAAGGTGCCGAATAATTTTTGCCAAAACCGGTGTTTTTTTTTGCAAGTTCACCAAAATTGTATACTGATAATCAGGTACTTAAAAAGGAGGTGTAACCCAATTGGGTAACACCTCCTTTCCTGCAATGCAAAGATAATACATTTTGACGCGAAATGCAAATCGCCTTTTTTACGTCGCAGGGACTTTTGTGCGAAAAATATTGACAAAACAAAATCCTCAAATAAATCGGTAATAATATTATTGCTGTCCGGTAAATATAGATAACTCTTTGTTTGATGGATAGTTGTACATATACAAGCCCCTCATAGATATTCAACCGAAAAAAACGAGTATTTCTATGTTTAAGAGAACACGAATTTCCCGAATAACACGAACCGAAGGTCGCGCAAGTCAATCTCCATGCGGGATGAATATTTCTTAATCAGAGGCGAATAACACGAATACCATCCGGACGGTATTCGCGCAAGTCAAAAGCACGAATTTTTATCATCCGAATGG
>JAZKXN010000003.1:0-1018 GCA_045611605.1 Acutalibacteraceae bacterium | reverse complement strand
TAAAAAATTATGAAAAAAGAAATTATCATAGCTGGATTTGGTGGACAAGGTGTTCTTTCAATGGGTAAGATTCTTGCTTACGCAGGTCTTATGCAAGGTAAAGAGGTAACTTGGATGCCTGCTTATGGTCCAGAACAACGTGGTGGTACTGCCAACGTTACTGTCATCCTTTCTGATGATCCAATCGCATCTCCATTGTTGCAAAAATATGACATTGTAGTGGTTCTCAACCAACCTTCAATGGACAAATTCGAATCACGCGTTAAACCAGGTGGTATCTTGATTTTCGACCCAAATGATATGACTCGCCTTCCAGAACGTAAAGATATCAACGTATATCGTATCCCTGCAACTGACACAGCTGCTGCTCTTGGTCAAGCTAAAACATTCAACATGTTCGTGCTTGGTGGTCTTTTGAAAGTAGACCCAGTTGTAGAACTCGACAAAGTTATGCTTGGTTTGAAAAAATCATTGCCAGAACGTCACCACAAACTCCTCCCTGCTAACGAAGCAGCTATGTTGAAAGGTGGTGAAATTATTGAAAAATTATAATAAGCGAGCGGAATATAATGCCGCAAACTGAATATATTTGCGATAGCAAATAAATAAAATAACCGAATAGAGATGTCAAACTTGTTTGAATGTCTCTGTTCGGTTGTTTTGTTATTTTTGTATTTACAAAAATTTTAGTTTGTGATATTCTAAATTCCCGAGCGACACAATTTTCTTGAGCGAAGCGAAAATTGCGATTAAGCGAAAGTAGAAGCAAATGTTATTTTGATTATACTGAGCATGAGCAATTTCTTGAGCGAAGCGAAAAAAAACCTAAATAATTGTAAAGCGGTAAAATCGATTGGTTTTACCGCTTTTTTATTTTGTAGTTTCATTCTTTTTTTGTATCTTTGCACGTTAACTATGTATAATGCATAAAATTCATTAATAACTAATTATTAATAACTAATCATTGTTATGAAAGCATACGTTTTTCCAGGTCAAGGTGCTCAATTCGTAGGAATGG
>JAZKXN010000002.1:0-24414 GCA_045611605.1 Acutalibacteraceae bacterium | reverse complement strand
GTACCGATTTCTTCGATGAAACGACCGTCACGGGGGAATCTTGAATCAGCAACAACAACGCGGTAGAAAGGAGCACGCTTAGCACCCATACGACGAAGTCTGATTTTTACTGCCATTTAAATACACCTCCATAATGTGATAATTTATAATTTATTTAAAAGATTTCTCTTAAAAACCGAAGGGTGGCATACCGCCCATATTGCTCATACCGCGGAACATATTGCGTTTGCCGTTTTTATTGTTCATTTGTTTGAACATTTTTTTCATTTGCTCATACTGTTTTACAAGGCGGTTAACATCTTCAACCTTAACGCCCGCACCTGCAGCGATACGCTTGCGGCGAGAAGCATTCAAAATTTCGGGTTTCTGACGCTCTTTTTTGGTCATTGAAGTAATGATTGCTTCAATTCTTAAAAGTTGTCTGTCGTCAATATCAACATCCCTAATTTGGCGTTCCATACCCGGAATCATTGACATAACGCTTTTAAGTGAACCCATTTTTTTGATTTGTTGGAACTGATCCAATAAATCGTTCATATCAAATTTATTTTCAGCCAATCGTTTAGCGGTTTCTTCTGCCTTGGCTTCATCGATTTCGTTTTCTACCTTTTCAATAAGTGATAATACATCACCCATACCCAAAATGCGGGAAGCCATACGGTGGGGGTGAAATTCCTGAAGCTGGTCAAGCTTTTCGCCCACACCTGCAAACATAATGGGTTTGCCTGTAACTGCCTTAACCGAAAGTGCCGCGCCGCCACGAGTGTCACCATCAAGCTTGGTGAGAATAACGCCATCAATTTCGAGTAAATCGTTAAATGCTTTTGCAATGTTAACGGCATCCTGACCGACCATTGAGTCAATTACCAAAAGAATGTTGTGAACTTCAATCGCTTCGGTAATGTTTTTAAGCTCTGCCATTAATTCTTCATCAATGTGCAAGCGACCTGCGGTGTCAAGAATCATAAAATCGTGTCCGTGGTCACGGGCAAAATTAAGTGCTTGTTTTACGGTTTGAACTGGAGATTGTGTACCCATTTCAAAAACAGGTGCGCCAACCGCTTCACCCACAACCTTCAACTGCTGAATAGCAGCAGGGCGGTAGATGTCACAAGCGACAAGCATAGGTCTGTGACCTTGGCTTTTTAAGTGCTTTGCGAGTTTTGCTGAATGTGTGGTTTTACCCGAACCTTGCAAACCGCACATCATAATAACGGTGGGCAGTTTGTTAGAAGTTTTAAGTCGGGCATGCTCGCTTCCCATAAGGGCAGTTAATTCATCGCGAACAATTTTAATAACCATTTGCGGAGCGGTAAGACTTTCCATAACATTTGCACCGATACATTTTTCGGTAACGGTGTTTGTAAAATCTTTAGCGACCTTATAGTTAACATCGGCTTCAAGTAAAGCCAGACGAACTTCACGCATTGCGGTTTTAACATCGCTTTCGCTCAACTTGCCTTTAGAGCGTAGGCGTTTAAATACGCCGGCTAATTTATCGGATAAACTGTCAAAAGCCATAACTACACTCCTTACAAATCGTTAATGATTTTCTTGATTTCGGTGAAATTTTCACTATCTTGTGAAAGCTCTTTAAGTTTTAAAAATTTTTCACAGTAACGGCATTTTTCTTCCCATTCTAAAAGCTTTGATTCAGCGCGTTTAATCTGATCGTGCGCACCTTGACGGGTAATACCTTCGTTTTCGGCAATTTCAGAAAGAGATAAATCATCGTTATAATAATATTCCAAAAAAGCCTTGGGTTTTTCGCCTAAAAAATCACCATATACATCGAGAAGAGCGGAAATATATAAATTTTTAGACATAATACACCCCACATTTTCTCAACTTTTGCTAGTATAACACAAATAAACACATCTGTCAAGTTTTTTTCTTTACAGTTGTTACAAAAAATTGCAAAATAAAAACGCCCGCAAAAGCAGGCGCAAAAGTTATAATAACTCTTTTTTATAATAATATGCAACGACGCGGTAGTGGTCGCGCCTGAAAAAGTTTACATAGCCCCGAAGTTTTGGGGTTTCTTTTTTGTAAATATGATGAAGGTCGCCGTCGTCGTAGGTTACGGGAATACCGTTATTTAAAACATTTTTTACGCTTTCATACATACCGCCGCCCATTGCTTGCAGGGTTACTTTTATATCGTTTTCAAAGTAAATTGGGTCGTCGATATGAAAACGGTACATAGAAACAGCGTTTTTATCACGCGTTACGCAACCTTGGTTGCGGTTTATAAATTCGCCCAGTTCCCAAGCAGAGCCGATGTAATCTTCCGCCCCAGTACCTGCAAGGGTGGGGAAGTCGCTGTCACCGTCGAGATAAATTTTAATCTCGCCCTCGCCCCACCAAGCGTCGCCGTATAATTCTTCGTTGGGGATTACTGCAATATTAGTGCCTAAAAAACGGCCTGTGCCGATTGTTTTCGGTAAAATTTCAATATCTTTTTCCAACTCGTTTTCGGGGATATCGTTAAAACTTGCGAAAAAGTACATATCGTCTTCGTTAACTTCTTGCAAAGTAATGTTTATATCGTAAAATAGATTGTTTATAAAGCACCCGCTGTTGTTGGTTAGCGTAATTTTACAATGGGTTTTAAAAGGCATTGGGATAAAACAACAAAAAGACCTACCCTCGGCGGTTGAGAAAAGCGCGTTTTCAAAACCACGCATTTTACCAAGTCCCATACAGAAAAAGTCACCGATGGGGGCTTCTACCTGTGGCTTTTCCGTATTATCCCAATACATTTTTATTATAACATTTTGTAAAACCTCGGGCGAACGGTCGTTTAGTGTTAACCAAATTCGCCTAACAATACCCGAATTTTCTATATCGCATAAAACTTTTTCTTCTGCTTCGTAAAAATGCTCCCATGCGTGACCCTTTGCGCCGAAATTTTCGGTAGCGGCTTTGCCTTTTATGCCGTTTTTATTTTCAAAATTTATCCAGCGTGGGGTGGACTTTTCGTGTTTATAAAGCATAACTTTTCCTTAAAATCAAATTATTTCACCAATCGCAAACTCTTTTTCACAGTCGGTGATTTTAACTTTTAAAAGCTCGCCGGTGTGGGGGGTATTGCTTTTAACTTTTACATATAAATAATTCTTGGTGTAACCGACGGCGTAATCATTTTCCATTGTTTCAAAAAGCACTTCCACTGTTTTGCCGATATGTGTTTTTATAAAATCCGCTTCGGTTTTGGCAGTTGCTTCGATCATGAGTTTGCTTCTGCGTGATTTTTCGGCGCGAGTAACTTGATTGGGCATATTATAAGCCATGGTACCAGCCCTGCGGGAATAGGCGAAAACATGTGCTTTTGCAAAGCCGATTTCTTTAGCGAAATCAAGGCTACATTCAAATTCTTCTTCGGTTTCACCCGCAAAGCCTACCATTATATCGGTGGTAATTGAACTATCTGGGAAGACCTTGCGAATACGCTGTACCAAATCGCGGTAAAAGGCGGTATCGTAATGGCGGTTCATTCGTTTAAGGGTAGCATCGCAACCGCTTTGTAATGACAAATGGAACTGCGGGCAGAATTTTTGAGTTTTTGATAAGCGTTCCAGCGTTTCATCTGTAATGTGGTCAGGTTCTAAAGAACCCAAACGAATGCGCTTAATACCGTCAACCTTTGCAACGGCTTCGACCGCGTCGCAAATATTGAATTCGCCACCTGTTTCCTTGCCGAAAGAAGTAAGATTTATACCAACAAGCACAGCTTCGATATATCCGTTATTAGCTAATTTTTCAGCTTCTGCGGTAATTTCATCAATTGGTTTAGAACGCAACCAACCGCGTGCGGTGGGAATTATACAATAGGTGCAAAAACGGTCGCAACCGTCTTGGATTTTCATATAAGCACGGGTGCGCTCAGCAAAACTGCTGATAGACGGCGTGTTAAAAAGCTCATCACGGGGATGGGGAAATACTGAAAAAATGCGTTTTTCATTTTCTAAATATTCTTGCACTGTGTCATAAATTTTTGAAACATCGGTGTTGCCGATAACTATATCGGCGTCCAAAAGTGCTTTTGCATCTTCACTGAATGCCTGAGCCATACAGCCGGTAAGAACTATAACCGCATTTGGATTTTGGCGCTTAAAACGGTGTACAGCCTGACGGGTTTTGCGGTCACTCTCGGCAGTGACTGTGCAAGAATTTATTATTATTACATCAAAAGGCATACTGTCGCTTACAACAGTATGTCCCTTACTTTCAAATGCTTCACGCATAACTTCGGTTTCATATTGGTTAACCTTACAGCCAAGCGTGTAAAAAGCTATATTCATATAAAATTTACTCCTGTAAAGATTGGTAATAAGCGACCGCTAATTTATCACAGCGTTCGTTTTCGGGGTGGCCTGCGTGACCCTTAACCCAATTAATTTCAACTTCGTGAATGGTCAAAAGGTGCAAAAGCTCATCCCATAAATCAGGGTTTAAGGCGGGCTTTTTGTCGGCTTTGCGCCAACCGTTATTTTTCCAAGACTGCGCCCAACCTTTAGAAATGCCATCGCTTACATACTTAGAATCGGTTGTTAAAATCACTTTGCAAGGTTCTTTTAACGCCTTAAGACCTTTAATAACTGCAGTTAATTCCATTCGGTTGTTGGTGGTGTCTTTTTCACCGCCCGAAAGCTCTTTTTCGACACCGTTAAAGCGCAAAATTGCGCCCCAACCGCCGGGACCCGGGTTGCCGCTGCAAGCACCATCGGTAAAAAGTTCGATTTGTTTCATATTTTCACCTTAGTACTTTCTGTAGCTGCCCACAACCTTGCCAAGCACCATTGGGTCTTTGGGGTAAATGGGGTCGAAGGCTTCGTTTTCAGGCATAAAGATAATCTTTTTATCCTTAATTAAAAGACGCTTAACGGTAGCGGAGTCGCCGTCCATACCGACAACAATATCACCGCTGCGGCAGGGAGCGTTTTTATCGGCAACAATAATGTCACCGTCTAAAATGCCTGCATTTTTCATACTAAGACCAACAACCTTCAAGGCAAAAAGACCGTCAGCGTCTTTTGAAGGGTAGGGAATATAATCTTCAATTTCTTCTACAGCTAAAATAGGTTTGCCCGCGGTGATGTTACCAACAAGGGGCACCATTGAAGAATTGTAATCGCTTGCGGGTTTGATTGCACGGGAATACTTAGCGTCACGCACTATGTAACCTTCTTCTTCCAACACACCCAAAACGGCGTGAACGGTCGAAGTAGATTTAATACCTGTGTTATTGCAAATTTCACGAACAGTAGGCGGAAAGCCGTTTGCCATCTGTTTTAAAATGAAATTGTAAACCAATTCTTGTTTTTCGGTAAGCGGTTTTTTAGACATAAAAATACCTCGCGAACATTTATTCGTTTTCAGTATAGCATTATTTATTATCTTTTTCAACTGTTTTAGTTTTTTTGGTAAAAAATTCTTTTAAAGCCATTAAAATAAGAAAACCGCCAAAGATTTTTGAAAGCCAATCGTTGCCTATAAATTTGGTTAACATAATGCCAACAAATGCGCCGACAATTCCGAAAGCGGCAAGGGGCAAAACGGGTTTCCATTTAATTTGTTTTTTTATTGCGTAAATTATTAAAGCCGTAAGCCCGATAGGTAAAAAAAATAACAAATTTATGCCTTGAGCTTTAAGCTGTGGTGTATCTGTGAATAGCGAAAGATAAATTATTAAAACTGCACCGCCACCCATACCCATTCCGCCAATTATGCCCGAAAAAAGCCCTGCTAAAAGGGCGCTAATATTCATTTTAAAAGCAGGCGTATGCCTGCGTAAAGCATAAAAAAGGCAAAAATGCGTTTAAGCCAATTGTTACTGAGCTTCTTCATTAAAAATGTGGCAATTATTGCCCCTAAAAAACCTGTCGGCAGATATGAATAACTATCGCTTAAGTTTACATAATCTTTATATAAATATATTCCTGCAGAAACAGCGGTTATGGGTAAAATAATAGCAATTGCATTTTGTTGTGCCGATTTTTGTGTAAACCCATATTTTTTTAAAAGCGGTACAGCCAGCATTCCGCCACCTGCCCCTAAAAGTCCGTTTATAAAACCAATAGCCACACCGAAAAGAGCGGTTGAAATTTTTTTGTTTTTCATTTTATCACCATAAATATTCTTGCCATTATACTTGAAAAGATTAGTTTAATGTGGTAAAATGTTCTTAATTTTTAAAAGGAGCCTTAAAATGTCTAATAAGATTATTGAAGAACAAAGACGGGCAAGAGAAGAGGAAATAAAACTAAAACAAATGCGTCAGGGTTTGATTGAACCTGAAGTCAAGGATGAAACGGCGGTTATCATTCCTAAAACACCTAAAGAAAAGTGGCAGAATTATTGGTACCATTTTAAATGGCACACCATTGGCGCAGTGGTACTTACGGCTATTTTGGCGGTTATGATAACGCAATGTGTATCACGCGAAAAATATGATTTTATAACAATTCTTTACACTCATTCACCCATTGAAAGCGGAAGAATTGAAAAAATTGAAGAATATCTTGAGCAGTACGCCGAAGATATTGATGGCGACGGTAAGGTAAGTGTAGAAGTAGTTGACTGCAGTTTTATTGACACCAATTCAAATTCACAGACAAACCAAGCGGCAATGGCTAAAATTCAGGCAATGATAGCGGCAGAGCCTAAGGCGGTGCTTTATATTGTTGACCAAAAGGCTATTAACGATTTGAATGCTCTTAATGAAAACGGATTTTTTGATGCCGAGCCTTTGAATTTGGGTGAAGATTTCTATAAAGCGTGTGAAGGCGAAAGCGAAATTCAAAAATTGCCGGAAGAACTTAAAATCAGTTACCGCAGAATTAGTGATACATTAATGGAAAAAGATAAAACCGCAAACAAGGTTTACAAGGTTTGCAAGAAAATTTATGATAAATTAGCAAAAAAGTAGAGCCATAATGGCTCTACTTTTTTATTGTTCGGTTGTCGCAAAGGTTACATCGCAACCGATTTTTTGTTGCGCTTCGGTTAAGCCCTTGCCCATAATTTCTTTTGTTCTAAGGTAAGATTCGTTTAATTTTGATGCAATGTTTGGGTATTTGGTTTTAGCTTCTTCTAAATTTTCCATTGGGTAGATGGTGTATTTATGCTTACCGCCAACTAAGTACCTGTCAACCCAAGTGGGAATGGCTTCAAAATCAACCAAAGTAACTGTGCCGTCGGCTGTCTTTTTAAGAGTATAACTTACCATTAAGCCATCTTCGGTATGACCTTTTGGCGCGTTGGTTTGCATAAGGCTACGGCGTTGGTTGGATACCGCGTTACCGAGTGAATAAACGCAAACTGTTTCGGTTTGACCGTCTTCTGAATAGATGTATTCAATTGGCTGTACTACATGGGGATGACCGCCGATAATCATATTAACGCCCATATTTGAAAGCTTTTGGGCAATTGTTTTTTGCCAGGTGTTTTGTGTGCGCTGATATTCGTTGCCCCAGTGCATATAAAATGTGATATAATCTGCGCCGTCTTGTTTCATTTTTGCTATAATTTCTTGTGCTTCGGTGTAAAATGCATCAATTTTTCCATAGCAAAAGCTGTTAACAAGCGGACCCGCTTCGGCACTTAAACGAAGACCGTTTAAATATTTGTTGGTTTGGGTAGCTGATGTGGTTTCATAAGTGTAGCTTACCATACCAACCTTTATGCCGTTAAGGTCTTTGACGATATATTTTGGCTCGGTTTCATCTTTTCGGCTGCCGTTAGTCTGGATACCAAGATTTCTTACAATATCAAGCGTGCGCTTCATACCAAAAAAGCCTGTGTCATAGGTGTGATTGTTTGCCGTCATTAAAAGACCTATACCGCTATCAGCGATTGCATTTGCAAGCTGGTCGGGGGTGTTGAAGGTGGGAAAACCGCGCCACGCGCCCGATTCGGTGCCGCCAAAGGTGAGCTCTAAATTGCCTACCGCCAAATCTGCCGATTTAAAATAGGGTGAAAGTTCTTTGAAAAAGTGTGAAAAATCGTACCCGTCGGCTGTTTTTGCGCCGACATATTGGGTGGAATGGCACATAATATCGCCTATTGAAACCACAGTTGCAAATTTATCGGGTATAGGTTCAGGTTTTGGGGTGCTACTGTTATCGCCCGAACTGTTACCGCTTCCGTTATCACCCTTTAAGGCTGAGCCGATAACGAAAGATAATAACGCGATAGCGGCAATAAGTACTAATGAGCAGAGTGATAAAAATATACGGCGTTTAAAAATTGCCTGTTGTCTTTTTGTTCTTTTAGCCATAATTTCTCCTTAAAACAAACACAAAATAAGCGGTAATAAAATTGCGGGAACAAAGTTCATAACCTTGATTTTTGTAATGCCTAGCATATTGAATGAAAGTGCAACGATTAGAAGTGAGCCGATAACCGACATTTGTGAAATAATATATTCGGTTAAAATGGGGGAGACTACTGTTGCTAAAATGGTTAAACCGCCTTCAATAAACAACACTGAAAGGGATGCAAATATAACCCCAAAGCCCAAGCTTGAAG
This sequence comes from Acutalibacteraceae bacterium, assembly GCA_045611605.1. GTDB lineage: Bacteria > Bacillota > Clostridia > Oscillospirales > Acutalibacteraceae > UBA737. The sequence goes on along the minus strand of JAZKXN010000002.1, from coordinate 15,882 downwards.
TAAGCGCCATTGCGGCAACACAGTCGATAACCGATTTTGAGTAAAGGGTTGCGTTGTCACCGTTAATGCCGCTGTCAATCGAACCAACAATAGTCATAGCGCCAACACAAAACAAAAGCGTTGCCGAAACAAAGCCTTTGGCAATGCTTAAATTACCACCGTTTTTGTTAAATTTATTTTCTATGCCTTGCCCGATTCTATTAACAAGCTTGTCCAAGTCAATAAGCTCACCAATAACTGAGCCGATAGCCATACATCCGATTATTACAAGAATGTTTGCATTCTTATCAAAAATGCCTGTAACACCGATGTAAAAAACGCAAAATGCCATACCTGTCATTAAAACATTTTGAATTTTTTCGGGCAAGCCTTTTTTAAACAAAAGCCCTAAAAGTGTACCCAAAATTACAAGAAAAAAGTTTACGACCGCACCGCTTAAAAGTACTGTGCCGACGGGAGAGTTCATAAACTCCTTTAAAAAATCCATTATTACCGCCTCCGGATAAAAACATAATATATCATATTTTTGGAAAAATCAATAGATATTTATGGTTTTTCGCTTGACTGCGATACAAAATATAGTATATAATATATAAGTTAAAATTTATTATAGGGGATTGTTTTATGGCAAAAACCAAACAAGAATACGGTAACGACAGTATTAAACAACTTAAAGGCCCTGACCAGGTGCGTTTGCGCCCTGCGGTTATTTTCGGTTCGGACGGGCTTGACGGTTGTCAGCATTCTGTATTTGAAATAATTTCGAACTCAATTGACGAAGCGCGCGAAGGTCACGGTAATAAAATTATTATCACCAAATATTCTGATGGTTCTATTGAAGTGCAGGACTTTGGCCGCGGCGCCCCCGTTGACTATAACCAAAAGGAAGAACAGTATAACTATGTTTTACTGTTCGAAAGTTTGTATGCGGGCGGTAAGTACGATACCAACAGCGGCGGCGATTATGAATATTCAATTGGTCTTAACGGTTTGGGTTTGGCATCTACTCAGTTTTCTTCGGAATATATGGATGTTGAAATTAAGCGTGATGGCTATAAATATAACCTTCATTTTGAAAAGGGCTTTAATATTGGCGGTCTTAAAAAGGAAGAATATACAGGCAGAGATACCGGCACAAAAATTAAGTGGAAGCCCGACTTAGCTGTTTTCACCGATATTGATATTCCCGTTGAGTATTTTTTAGATACTTTAAAAAGACAAGCTATCGTTAATAATGGGCTTGTGTTTGTTTTCCGCGAACAGCAGGGAAGCCGTTTTATTCAGCAGGAAATTGTTTACAACGATGGTATTAAGGACTATGTAAACGAAATTGTCGGCGAAGATAAAATGGCAGGCATACAGTTCTGGCAGACCGAAAGAAAAGGTCGTGACCGTGAAGACAAGCCTGAGTATAAGGTAAAAATCAATGTTGCAATGAGTTTTTCTAACAAAAACCCAATGCGCGAATATTACCACAACTCCAGTTGGCTTGAACATGGCGGTGTTCCCGAAAAGGCAACAAGAAGCGCATTTTTAAGTATGCTTGACAATTATATAAAGCAAACTAACAAGTATAAGAACAATGAAAGCAAAATCACTTTTTCTGATATTGAAGAATGTTTGGTTTTAGTTATTTCTTCATTCTCTACCATGACTTCTTACGAAAACCAAACTAAAAAGTCAATTACCAACAAGTTCATTTATGAAGCAATGGTTGATTTTCTCAGGCATCAGCTAGAAGTTTACTTTATTGAAAACAAGGCAGAAGCCGATAAAATTGCCGACCAGGTGCTTGTTAACAAGCGCAGCCGTGAAAGAAGCGAAAAGGAAAGAATCAACCTTAAAAAGACACTTGCCACAAGCAACTCAATGGTTGACCGCGTTCAAAAGTTTGTTGACTGCCGCAGTCGCGATGTTTCACAGCGCGAGCTTTATATAGTGGAAGGTGACTCGGCTTTAGGTTCTTGTAAGCTTGCGCGCGATGCTGCTTTCCAGGCAATTATGCCGGTGCGCGGTAAAATTCTAAACTGCTTAAAGGCGGAATACGATAAAATTTTCAAAAGTGAAATTATTACCGATTTACTAAAGGTTCTCGGTTGCGGCGTTGAAGTTAAATCGAAAGCCAATAAGGGTCTTTCAACCTTTGACCTTGGTAATTTGCGTTGGAATAAGATTATCATTTGTACTGATGCCGATGTTGACGGTTTCCATATTCGTACACTTATTTTAACAATGATTTATCGTTTAATGCCCACCCTTATAAGTGAAGGCAAGGTATATATTGCGGAAACTCCGCTTTATGAAATCAACACTAAGAAAATGACATACTTCGCTTATGATGAAAACGAAAAACGCGAAATTTTAGAAAAAATCGGGGATGAAAAGTACGATTTACAGCGTTCAAAAGGACTTGGTGAAAACCAACCCGATATGATGAACTTGACAACTATGAATCCTGATACGCGCCGACTTATAAAAGTTTTGCCTGAAGACGCCGAAAGAACAAGCGAAATGTTCGATTTACTTTTGGGCGACAATTTGCAAGGCAGAAAAGATTACATTTCAGAAAACGGCTACCTTTATATTGACGAAGCCGACATTAGTTAATGCGTAATGCGTAATTCGTAATGCGTAATTAAAGGATGGTAAAAATGCAAAATATTATAGTTGTGAAAAGCAAGGATTTTGCAATAAGGATTGTAAAGTTATATAGATACCTTAATGAAAATAAAAAAGAATATGTTTTATCAAAACAATTGTTAAAAAGTGGTACTAGTATAGGCGCTAATGTAAAAGAGGCTATAAGAGGTCAAAGCAAACCGGATTTTTATGCAAAGATGAATATAGCACTTAAAGAGGCGAGCGAAACAGAATATTGGTTGGAGATACTTAAAGAAACTGAGTATATAGATGATGTTTCATTTAAAAGCATTTATGCTGATTGCCAAGAAATACTAAAAATCTTAATGTCGATAACTAAAACTCAAAAAAGTGATGTGTAATTACGCATTACGCATTACGAATTACGAATTCAAAGGATGAGAATATGGCACCGAGAAAAAAGAAAGAGCAAGATGCTCCCAAAAAGAAAAATAGCGCCAACGCTTATATTGCGGGTGCAGGTACAATAGTTGAAAGTCCCGTTACCGAAACTATTACATCTAACTTTATGCCCTATGCAATGAGCGTTATTGTGTCCCGTGCAATTCCCGAAATTGACGGTTTTAAGCCGTCACACCGCAAATTGCTTTACACAATGTATTTAATGGGACTTTTAAACGGCAAAACAATAAAATCGGCAAATATCGTTGGTCGTACAATGCAGCTTAACCCCCACGGCGATGCTGCTATTTACGAAACAATGGTACGCTTGTCCGAAGGTCACGAAGCGCTTTTGCACCCATTTGTAATGTCAAAGGGTTCATTCGGTAAGGCATATTCACGTGATATGGCTTATGCGGCTTCCCGTTATACCGAAGCAAAGTTGGCGCCTATTTCGGCTGAACTTTTTGCGGATATTGATAAGGACACAGTTGATTTTGTGGATAACTATGATGCCACGATGAAAGAGCCTGTGTTGTTTCCTGTTACCTTCCCGACAATACTTGTTAACGCAAATATGGGTATTGCGGCAGGTATGGCAAGCTCGATTTGTCCCTTTAACTTAAAGGAAGTTTGCGAAACCACAATTGCTTTCATTAAGGATGAAGATATTAATGTTGCCGACACCCTTTTAGCGCCCGATTTCCCGATTGGCGGTCAGCTTCTTTACAACCGCAGCGATATGGAAAAGATTTACGAAACAGGTCGCGGCAGCTTTAAGGTTAGGGGCGTTTATACCTACGATAAAGCGGCGAACTGTATTGATATTACCGAAATTCCGCCCACAACCACTTGTGAGCAGATTATTGAAAAGGTTGTCGAGCTTGTAAAGGCTAAAAAAATTACCGAAATTAATGATATTCGTGACGAAACAGACTTGGAGGGTCTTAAAATTACCATTGACTTAAAGCGCGGTATTGACCCCGATAAGTTGATGAAGAAAATCATTAAAATGACACCTTTTGAAGACAGCTTTGCTTGTAACTTTAACATTCTTATTGCGGGCTCACCGCGTGTTATGGGTGTTAAGGAGATTATAAGCGAATGGGTTGCATACCGTGAAGAATGTGTTCGCCGCAGGGTTTATTTTAAGCTTTCAAAGGCGAAAGACCGTTTGCACCTTTTAAAGGGTCTTGAAAAGATTTTATTGGACATTGATAAAGCAATTAAGATTGTAAGGGAAACCGAGCAGGAAGCCGAAGTTGTACCCAACCTTATGATTGGCTTTGGTATTGATGAAATTCAGGCAGAATATGTGGCAGAAATTAAGCTTCGCCACCTAAACCGCGAATATATTTTAAAGCGCACAGCCGATATTGAAAATCTTATAAAAGAAATTGAAGAAATGGAAAGCATTCTAGCTTCCAAAACCAAGCTAAAGCGCATTATTATTAAAGAACTTGAAACAGTTGTTGATAAATACGGCAGAGAGCGTAAAACTCAGATTATCAGTGCTGAAACCGAAGCAGTTGACAAGGTTGAAATTGAAGTTGATAATTCGCCGGTTACATTGTTCTTTACAAAAGACGGTTACTTTAAGAAGATTACACCGCAATCCCTTCGTATGAGCGGTGAACAAAAGCTTAAAGAAGGGGACGAAATTACCCAAACAATTGAATCGACCAACGCGGCTGAAGTGCTATTCTTTAGTAATAAAGCACAGGTTTATAAATCAAAAACTGCCGACTTTGCCGATTCAAAAGCAAGTGTATTGGGTGATTATATCCCGTCAAAGCTTGAATTTGATGAAGGCGAAAATGCGATTTATATGGTTGAAACGGTTGACTATAAGGGCCATATGATATTCGTTTTTGAAAACGGTAAAATTTCACGCGTGCCGCTTGAATCTTATGTAACTAAAACCAACCGTAAAAAGCTTATTAAAGCGTATAGTGAAAAATATCCTATTCACACAATTTTGTTTGTTTTGGAAGATCGCGATATTTTGCTTAAGTCCACAAACGGAAGAATGTTAATTGTTAATACTGCATCTATTCCCGCAAAGACCACAAAGGATAACGGCGGCGTTGGTGTTATGACACAAAAGAAGGGTCAGCGCATTAGCGAAGTGTCGCTTTATGAAAAGGGCACACTTGAAAACGAGCACCGCTACCGTACCCGTAATTTACCCGCAGCGGGACAGAAAAAAGCAACAGGCACTGCTGAACAGGCAATGCTTGATTTGTAAAACTAAGGTAACGAAAATCATTACCATACACCCATTTTTTCGAAAAAATGCAAAAAAATAAAAAATTTTCAAAAAACTTAAAACTTTTTTAAAACCTTGTTCGTCTAACTCTATGAACGGGGTGAGAAAATGGACCAATTTGATAATTTTTTAAAAAGAGTAATTCATGCAATTTTAAATGACATTCGAATTTCCAAAGAACACGAAATGCAGAATTGCAAAAAACAACGCAAACAATAATACGAAGAATAGGGAGAAAAACAAAATGAAAAATATTATTAAAAAAATCAAAACAAATAAAACTATTAAAAATACTTTAACCGTGGTTGTCACCGTATTAGTTGCCGTTAGTATGGTGACTTGCTTAACAGGTTGCAAAGATAAGTCTGTTAAGTTGACTGATTACATTACAATCAGTGATGTTAAGGGTTGCAACGGATATGGATATGTTGAATATGAGTTAGATAAAGAAGCCTTGGCGTTAGCACTTGTTGACGACCGCAAATCGGAAAATCCGGCAAGCGATTATCTTGGTGCAGGTGTTTTAACTGAAATGGTTAAAGTTGATATCGAAAATAACGGAAGTTTTTCTAATGGCGACATTATAAAAGTGGTTGTTTCGCTTGGAGTAGATGAAGGCTTTGATAAAAAAATCGTTGGTGGAACTATTACTAAAAAGGTTTCCGGTCTTGAGAAAGTTAAAACACTTGACCTTTTTAAGGATTTTGCTGATATTAAGTTTGTAGGCAAAAACGGAAACGGAAAAGTGGAGTTTGCTGAAAAATCGTCTTATAAAAACGATGCCATAAAGAATGCTTTTTACAATATTACATATAGCGTGAGCGTAAATGAAAAGCTGTCAAACGGTCAAAAAATCACCGTTACAGCTACTGTTGAAAATCATTTGGACACAAATAAAGAACTTTTAGCTGTTGGTATGGCTGTTTCCGAAGAACAAACAAAAGAATTAACCGTACAAGACCTTTGGCAACCCATTGAGCGCAATCAATTAACAGATGAAATCATTAAAAATCTCGAAAGAAAAATTCAAGATAATGTGGCTGTTGTGAAAATAGCAAATGTACATTATTTCTGGGGTGACCCGATTCAGGGCAGCGTAGAAGCTAAAAAATATGAAAATGCGGTTTTTGCCTATGTGGATTATGTAAATAAAAACGGCGATTATAAAAAGTCTTGTTATTCTTTCTATGATGTGCACGAAATAAAGGACGAAAGCGAAGACGCATTTGCTGACAGCGGTTTACCCTTTTATACAAGCTTTACAAAATATGAAAAGACAACAAAACAGCAAGCATTTGATAAGGTTAATCAATCATTAAAGAAATGGTATACTATTACAACGATTAAATAAATTTGAAAATATTAAAGTGGGTGGGTTAGTTTGGCAATATACAGTAATGATGAATTAACAAAATTATACGAACAAACCTACCCAAGTGTTTATGCTATCGCATATAGTATTGTTAAAAACGAGCAGGATGCTTGTGATTTAGCACAAGATACATATTTAACGGCATTCTCAGGAATGGAAAAATTATCAGATATAAATAAATTTGATAAATGGATAGTTCAAATTGCGGCTAATAAATGTAAAGATTTTTTAAGAAAAAAGAAACCCGATTTGTTTTCACAGTTTGACACAGAAGAAACCGATTTTGAAAGTGAAATAGTAGATACTTCGAATACATATAATCCTGATAAAGTGATTGATGAAAAGGAAGTAAAAGGAATTGTAAAGGATATTTTATATTCCTTGCCGGAAGACCAACGGTTGTGTGTGGTGCTTTATTATGGACAAGACCTTAAAATTTCCGAAATCGCGGAAGCTTTAGGTGTATCGGAAAATACGGTTAAAAGTCGCCTTTCGTATGCGAAAAAGAAAATTAAACAACAGGTTGAAGATTACGAAAAGAAAGGCACAAAACTTTACAGCATTTCTGCACTTGCGTTTTTGCCACTTATCAGACAAGCGTTTTCTTCGGGTATATTTACTGTATCAACTCCCGCGCTCAATATTTCTTCTTTGGGCACGGCACAAGGTGTCAAGGTGGCGGCAAAAGCCGCAAGTAAGTTTACTGCAAAAAAACTTATTGCGGTAATAACCGCCACGACGGTTGTAACCGGCGGAATTGCAGCTGCCGTTTTGCTCAAACCCGAACCAGACCCAATGATTTGGTGCGGTTATGGAGCAGAAAATGCACTTACAACAAAAAGGTTTGAAATAACCGTTGATGAAATGAATGATACAAACATTAGCGGTCATTTGCAGATTTCGTATTTATATGACATTACGGGGGAAATTGATTTCACAGGAACCGGCGTCAAGAATGATGATGAAATTATATATATGTTAAACCTTGAAACACCATTGACGGTCGGTACAACTATAAAATACAAATATGAACAATTAGAAGTGACTTACGATAAGTCGGAAGATGAATTTTCATTTAACCAATATTATGATGTAGAGTTGGAACGTCATACTAAAGAAAAACCAAAGATCTTATTTGAAAATGAGAATTGGTCAGGCATTGGTAAAGATGGTTTTTATAAAGCGAACAAAACGCAAAACCATCAGTTCGTGCTAAATGTTTATAAAATGACTGAAATGGATATCAGTGGAAACCTTACGGTATCGTATGATGGTAAGATTGATCATAATTCTCAATTTACAGGTCGCGGATACGAAAAGAAAGGCGTTATATATTACGAAATTCTTTTAGAAACACCAAGAACTCAAAAAAACATTTGGGGTGAGAGCATTCTTGAGAGTTTCTGGTTGGAATATGATGTAAAAAAACAAACTTTTGAAATTCCGTTCGGCACACATTACAGTGTTGTTATGGAGAAGGAATAATAAATATAAAGGGGTATTAAAATGGGAATGTTTGGAAAAATATCTGAAGGTTTGAAGTTGTTCAAAAAATCAGATAAAGATGTTTATTGTGCTAATTGCGGAGCAAGAACAGGAATTATAACAAGGACATGGTTGCTTGATGACAGATGTCTGTGTGTCAATTGTCAAAACGCACTTCCTTCGTATTTTAAAAATAAATATGGCACTATGACTTTTGAACAATACAGCAAGGTGCATTCTTATATATCGGCCGAATCAAAAGAACTTGGTAAAAAATTTGAGAAAAAACATTCATTCTTGGATTTGCAACTTGATGCTGTAAATGGTATTTTATGTTACAAAACAGCTAAATCGGTGTCAATGTATGTAAAGCTGGAAAATATAGCAAACTTTTCTTTGGAATGTCATTGTCGTTCTGCACAAAAACAATACGGTACAATAACCATGACACTCGAATGTATTGAACCTAATTTTTATATCATAGAAAATCTTGAGAGTATTGGATCTGAAGATGATTGTTATAAATTTATGGAGTACTATTACTCTATTAGGGATTATCGCGAAAATGTAAAACAGGGGGAATAATAAAATGGTATTTATAGTTAGTTTAGAGTTTTTTCTTTTCTTTGCAAGCATTATAGTGGTGGCAGGACTTGCTATATTGCTTACCGTTCTTGCGGTTTCGTTATGGGTTGCAATATCAACATTGTCTGTTACATTTTCACGATTAGCAATGTCTTTGCTAATTTCAACCGGCACATTATTTGCTTTTGACCTTAAGATATTTGAAAATGGTTTTTTAAATTTCTTGATTAGATTTGTAATTGTTTATGGTATTATTTGGTTGGCATCTTTTATACCAAGATTAGAACCTGCCATTGGTACTTTGTGCACATTTTTTGTATCCCTATTAACCACTATGTTGACAATGGGATTTGCATTCACATTTATTGATTTATTCACTAAACCTGAAACTGCGTCAACAAATACTTGGTGGTTCTATTTACTTACCAGCATAATTATCACAATAGCAACGGCTATCAACTGGCTTCGCGATATCAGTAGAATTAAAGAAAAGTCTAGTTCATCAACGCTTCTCTCAAAGCCTATTTTTGTAAGAATCGGAAGAGTTATTGCATCAATAATTTACGGATTTATCATTTTTATGATTGTGGGTATAAGCCTTAATACTACTTTCACAAAAGCGGAATGGTTACAATTCATTTTATTATTCGCTTTTTCGGGCTTGGCTTATGTGGCAGACCTGTTTTTGTTCGACCGCGTTCCGCCGAAACATAAAGTGGAATCGGGTAATTAATAATAAATATATTTATATTGCATAATTTAAACTTTTATGCTAAAATAAAAAACCGCCCGATGTAATCATCAGGCGGTGTCGGTCTTTTAAAGTTTAACCTTTGCAAACGCTTTTTACCGACGATAATATAGTTTGCAAAATTTTGAAAAATATCAAAGTAATTATTTTCCAATTAGGATGTGTTAAAAAATGGCTAAAGAACTCGCCAAACAATACGACCCTAAAGATGTTGAAGACAGGGTTTATGCTCAGTGGCTTAAGGGTAAGTATTTCCATGCAAAATGCGAAGAAGGTAAGGACACTTACACAATCGTAATTCCGCCACCAAACATTACAGGTCAGCACCATATGGGTCACGCGCTTGACAATACTTTACAGGATATTCTTATCCGCTTTAAGCGTATGCAAGGTTTTGATACCTTGTGGCTCCCCGGTACTGACCACGCTTCAATTGCTACCGAAGCAAAAATCGTTGAAAAAATGCGCGAAGAAGGCATTACTAAAGAAGACATCGGCCGTGACGGTTTCTTAGAACGCGCTTGGGATTGGAAAAAGCAATACGGCGGCAGAATTATCGAACAGCTTAAAAAGCTTGGTTCTTCTTGTGACTGGGACCGTGAACGCTTTACTCTTGATGAAGGTTGTAATAAAGCAGTTAACGAAGTATTTGTTCGCCTTTATGAAAAGGGCTTAATTTACCGCGGTAATCGTATGGTTAACTGGTGCCCATACTGTAATACATCAATTTCTGATGCGGAAGTTGAATATGAAGAGAAGGACGGCCACTTCTGGCATCTTCTTTATACAGTTAAGGAAACAGGCGAAAAGCTTGAGCTTGCAACAACCCGTCCTGAAACAATGCTCGGTGATACTGCTGTTGCTATCAATGCGGCTGATGAAAGATATAAGCATCTTCACGGCTGTCATGTAATTTTGCCTTTACTTAATAAAGAAATTCCCATTGTATGCGACGAACATGCAGATATGACAAAGGGTACAGGTGTTGTTAAAATTACTCCTGCTCACGACCCCAATGACTTTGAAGTTGGTTTAAGAAATAATCTTCCCATAGTACGCACATTTACTTATGACGGACATCTTACAGGCGCAGAAGATAAGAGAATTGCTGACGAGCTTATTGCAAGCGGCAGAGCAACCGAAAATGAACCCGAGGTTCTCGACTGCGGTAAGTATGCGGGTATGACAACAATGGAAGCAAGAAAAGCTATTCTTGCAGACCTTGAAGCAGGTGGCTATCTTAAGGAAGTTGAACCCCGTAAGCATGAAGTTGGTACCTGCTACCGTTGCCACAACACTATTGAACCCATGGTTTCAAAACAGTGGTTCGTTCGAATGGTGCCCCTTGCAAAGCCTGCTATTGAAGCAGTTGAAAAGGGCGAAATTAAATTCGTTCCTGAAAGATTCACAAAGAACTATCTTAACTGGATGAACGGTACCCGCGACTGGTGTATTTCCCGTCAGCTCTGGTGGGGACACAGAATTCCTGCCTGGTACTGTCAAGATTGCGGCGAAACTATCGTTTCAAAGACAGAAGCGACTGTTTGCCCCAAGTGCGGTGGCACACACCTTCATCAGGATGAGGATACTCTTGATACTTGGTTCTCATCAGCACTTTGGCCCTTCTCTACATTGGGTTGGCCCGAAGAAACAGCTGACCTTAAGCATTATTATCCCACAAATACACTTGTTACTGGATACGATATCATCGGCTTCTGGGTATCCCGAATGATTTTCTCTGCACTTGAATATACAGGCAAAGTACCTTTTGACACCGTGCTTATTCACGGTCTTGTTCGTGACTCACAGGGCAGAAAAATGTCAAAATCTCTTGGCAACGGTGTAGACCCGCTTGAAGTTATCGACACCTACGGTGCAGATGCTTTAAGATTCTCACTTGCAACCGGTAATAGCCCCGGTAACGATATGCGTTATATTCCCGAACGCGTTGAAGCAAGCCGTAACTTTGCTAACAAGATTTGGAACGCTGCAAGATTTATTTTGATGAATCTTGAAAATGATAGCGAAATGCCCCTTGATTTGAATGCATTAGCACTTGAAGATAAGTGGATTTTATCGCAGTACAATACTATTGTATCTGAAGTAACCGAAAACCTTGACAAGTTCGAGCTTGGCCTTGCTATTCAAAAACTTTACGACTTTGTTTGGGATGTTTTCTGCGACTGGTACATTGAAATTTGTAAGGCTCGTCTTAATGGTGATGATGAAGCTGCAAAGAATACCGCTCGCAGCGTATTGGTTTATGTATTTACAAATACATTGAAGCTTTTGCATCCCTTCATACCTTTTATCACTGAAGAAATTTGGCAATCAATGCCGCACAGTGGTGATGCGCTTATGGTTAGCGAATGGCCGAAGTTTAGCGAAGACCTTGCATTTAAGGCGGAAGAAGCCGACTTTGAAAAGATTATGGCAGTTATTAAGGCAATCCGTAACCGCCGCGCAGAAATGAATGTTCCGCCAAGCAAAAAAGCAAAGGTTTGTATCGCTTCTGCTGATAAGGCTGTTTTTGAAAGCGGTACTGCTTATATATGCCGTTTGGCTTATGCAAGTGAAGTTGAAGTTGGCGACAGTTTTGATGCTGAAGGCGCAGTTCGTGTTATTACTGATGCCGCTACCGTTTATATGCCTATGAAGGAACTTGTTGACTTCTCGGCCGAAATTGAACGCCTTAAGAAAGATCTTAAGAAAGCCGAAGAAGATAAAGATTTCTTTGAAAGAAAGCTTAATAACCCCGGTTTTATGGCAAAGGCGCCCGCAAACCTTGTTGAGCAACAAAAGGCAGGTCTTGCAAAGGCGCTTGATAAAATTGCAATGATTAATGCTTCAATTAAAGATATCGAAGCACAAATGTAAAAAATAAAAGACCGTCTCACTAAACCTTAATTACTCAACTGTACGGAAAACGCTTTTTCATCGGCGCTCTCTGACGAGAGTGCTGTTGAGTAAGCACAATGAGAAAATCGGAATATTCCTAAAATTACTACAATATTTTCTCTACCATAAACTCCGTTTTTTGTCTTCCCCGTCAGCGGAAGGTGGAATTAAGTAATACATCGTTAGTGGGACGATCTGTTTTTTGGAAACAAAAATCATCATCAGTGCACTGCGTAAGGTCTTTATGCACTGTTTCGTTGCGCTTTTTGTTCCTTTACTATATTATGTATTTACTCTAATATAATACTTGTAAAGTTTTGGTGTTATATGAATTATTTGGAAACTTTAAATTTTATTCATTCTCTCGGTAATTTTTCTTTACCGCCCACGCTTGACCGTATAAAATCGGTTTTAGAAAAGCTTCAGAATCCACAAAATAGTTTTAAAGCAATTCACATTGCAGGTACAAACGGCAAGGGCTCGGTATCGGCTATGCTTGCTAAAACATTTGAAACCGCAGGCTATAAAACCGCGCTTTTTATATCGCCCTTTATAATTGATTTTCGCGAAAGAATTCAGATAAACGGCGAATTTATAAGTGAAAACGATTTGGTTTATTATGCCCAAAAGGTGAAAGCGACAAATATTGCTCTTACCGAGTTTGAATTTATAACTGCTATCGCATTTTTGTATTTTGCTGATAAAAAGTGCAATATTGCCATAATAGAAACGGGTCTTGGTGGTCGGCTTGATGCAACTAATAGTCTTTCAAATGTTATTGCAAGCGTTATTGCAAAAATCGGGCTTGACCATACCGCGATTTTGGGCGACACTATCGAAAAAATCACCACAGAAAAATGCGGTATCATTAAAAATGCACCCGTTATAACAAGTTTTAATCAAAGCCAAAAGGCTTTGTCGGTTTTAGGTGAATACAATCCTATAATTCCCGATAAAAATAAACTCAAAATTTTAAAAAGCGATATAACGGGCAACACCTATATATATAAGGGTGTGGAATATACTACTTCGCTTATCGGTGAATATCAAATTGAAAATTCACTTATCGTTATCGAAGCGGTTAAAAATTGCGGCATTAATATTAGTGAAGAAAATTTAAAATTTGCTTTGGCTAATACCTATTTTCCCGCGCGGCTCGAAGTAATCTCAAAAAAACCGCTTGTTATACTTGATGGCGCCCACAATCCCGACGGTGCTGTGGCTTTGGCAGAGTTTTTGAAAGGCTATAAAGGTAAAGCGACTGCAATAATCGGTATGATGAAGGATAAAGATTATGAAACCGTTTTAAGTGAGTGCCTACCTTATATATATAAGGCGGTTGCGGTAACGGTTGAAAATGTTCCAAGAACATTAACCGCTGATGAGCTTTCAAAAACTGCGAATAAATATACCAAATGCGTAGTTGCCGAAAACTATGATGAAGCAATCGAAATGCTAAAAAATGAAGAAATTATTTTTGTTTTCGGCTCCCTTTATTTAGCGTCAACAATTCGTGATAAAATAAAAATTTATTTTAAAAACTAAATATGACAATTTTTTCAAGGACAAGTCTTTATTATATGTATAAGGACTTGTCCTATTTTTTATTTGGGAGTGAAATTATGTCGGTTGAAATTAATGTAACGGGTGAAGTTGTGACCGCCTATCTTTCGGGCGAACTTGACCACCATACCGCAAAGGAAATGCGCGAAGCCATTGACGCAGCTATCGAACTTAATATGCCAACACTTGTTATTCTTGATTTTAAGGGAATTACTTTTATGGATAGTTCAGGCATTGGTCTTGTAATGGGGCGTTACCGTTTGCTTCAAAAAACGGGAGCAGATTTACACATTACCGAGACGCCACCTAATATATATAAGGTGTTTAGACTGTCGGGAATAGAAAAATTAGCAAAACTTGAAAGCAGGTAAGAAAATGATAAAAAATAAATTTACTTTAACCACACAGTCGCGCTCGTTTAACGAAAGCTTTGTGAGAGCAACCATTTCGGCGTTTGTACTACAGTTAGACCCCACACTTGAAGAAATCAGTGACATTAAAACCGCTGTCAGTGAAGCGGTGACCAACTGTATAGTTCACGCTTATAAAGAACAACTTGGTAATATTTACATAACAGCCGAAATTTATGATGACAATACCTTAAAAATTAAAATCCGTGACAAGGGTTGTGGTATTGAGAATATCAGTAAAGCGATGGAGCCTTTGTTTACTACAGTTGGCGGTGAAAGGGCAGGACTTGGCTTTGCGGTTATGCAAAGCTTTATGGATACAATAAAGGTGCGCTCAACAGTCGGAAAAGGCACGACTGTATATCTCACCAAAAAAATTAGTCAGCGTTTTAATGTCAATGGTTGAAACAAAACTAAGTCGTGAAGAATTTATAAAAGAAAATTTCGGGCTTGTGCATTCAATCTGTCGTCGCTTTTCTGGGCGGGGTATCGAGTATGACGATTTGTATCAAGCGGGATGTATGGGACTTATAAAGGCGGTTGATGCTTACGATTTTGAACTCGGTTATGCGTTTTCTACTTATGCTGTGCCCGTTATTATGGGTGAAGTCCGTCGACTTTTTCGTGACGGCGGTGCAGTTAAAGTGTCAAGAAGTATTAAGGAACTTAACTTTAAAATTTTAAGGGCGAATGAAATTTTGCAGCAGCAACTTAATCGTGAGCCGACAGTTAATGAAATTGCAAAGCATCTCGGTGTAGATGTATCAGATGTTAGTGAAGCGTTGTGCGCGTCGCAAACGACGGTATCCTTGACGGTCGAAAGTGAAGATGGTGTAAGCGAAATGGATTTACCTATAATTGACCATCAGGAAGAAATTAATAATAAAATTCTTATTGAGACAGCGGCAAAAAGGCTTAACAATACCGAACGAATGATAATTAAATATCGTTATTTTGATTTATTAACTCAAAGTAAAACCGCCGCGCTTTTAAATATGACACAGGTGCAGGTTTCGCGCGCTGAAAAAAGAATACTCTTAAAAATGCGGCAAACAATAGGTGAAAATGATTAAAATATACATAAAATGTCACATTTTTTGACTATTTTTATGAAATTTTGCAAAAGCTAATTTTTTTTAATTTTTTTTGAAAAAAAGTGTTGACAAAAGGGGTGGTGTGTGGTATTATACTCTAGCGCCCTAACGAGAGCGCAAAAAACGGACCTTGAAAATTAAACAACGACAATAATAAGGACCCGACAATTCTTAAGAGAAATCGAGAGAAAATGTCAGTACTTTATAAAGTATGAAGGACAAAAACAATACGTCAGTATTGTCTAAGAATGAGCTTAAAGCTTATCTAAAAGTGATGTTAGCGCTTCGGCGTTAAGATATAATTTTTTAGAGAGTTTGATCCTGGCTCAGGACGAACGCTGGCGGCGTGCCTAACACATGCAAGTCGAACGGAGTGAAACGCTGATTTGATGGTAGCTTGCTACTGGATTTTC
>JAZKXN010000001.1:0-1050 GCA_045611605.1 Acutalibacteraceae bacterium | reverse complement strand
GTAATAAGTCTACATTTTTGATATAATAATTGTATGATTATTAAAGGAGGCTCTGCCTATGAAAATAGAGTTTACAAAAATGCACGGTGCAGGCAATGACTATGTTTATGTGGACTGCACTAAGGAAGATTTGCCGAACCCCGGTGCAATCTCCGAATATGTAAGCCACAGACGCTTTGGCGTTGGTAGCGACGGTTTGATTATGATTTGTCCGTCCGATGTTGCGGATTTCAAAATGCGTATCTTCAACGCTGATCAATCCGAAGGCAAAATGTGCGGTAATGGTATTCGTTGCGTAGCAAAGTATGTTTATGACAATGGCTTAACTGATAAGGAAGAAATTAAAATTGATACCTTATCTGGTGTAAAAACTATTAATGTTAATGTTGAGGAGGGTAAAGTTGTGAGTGCTAGAGTTGATATGGGTAAACCCATTTTTAGATGCAAAGATATCCCGATGATTAGTGACCATTTCATTTTCGTTGACCAAGGTTTGGTTTTGAGCGATAACTATGGTGAAGAAAAAGTTGTTTATAACGGCACTTCTATTTCTATGGGCAATCCTCACTTTGTAACCTTCGTTAAAGATGTTGATAGCCTTAACTTGGAAGAATTGGGTCCTCAATTCGAACATCATCCGCTGTTCCCCGAAGGTGTTAACACTGAATTCGTAGAAGTTATCGACAAAAATACCGTTAAATTCCGCGTTTGGGAACGTGGTAGCGGTGAAACTTGGGCTTGCGGTACCGGCGCATCTGCTGTTTGCGTAGCTGCTGTTCAAATTGGTCGTGCTGGCAAAAAAGGTGAACCTTTGACTGTTATCGCTAAAGGCGGTACTTTGCAAGTAACTTTTGATAAAAATGACCACGTATACTTGGAAGGTCCTGCAGTAACCTCTTTCACTGGTGTTGTAGAAGTTCCTGACGAAGTAGTTAAATAATTTTAATGTAGATATTTTATTTTAAATGGGGGATTCTCAAAAATGGCTTTAGTCAATGGTAATTATTGTAATCTTAAAGAAACCTATCTTTTTGCAGATATTGCACGCAA